>CAYQZB010000017.1:182-62832 GCA_964421915.1 uncultured Lachnospiraceae bacterium | reverse complement strand
CCATTCACATATCTTATATCAGATTTTGAGTTTACACAAAACTTGAAACGGTCTCTTTATAAAAGCCAAGTCCTTTCTTATGCGGTCATGTACCGTTGCTGCCGGCTTTTTTCTGTCTTAATACATTTATGATTCATCAATATCCGCTGCTTTTTCCGCTTCCTGAGGTGCGGGAAGGAACATTCTCACGGACTGTATGCGATTATTTTCAAAGCTTTCGACACGCAGCTTTGTGCCGTCATCCAGGAGGACTTCCTCACCGGCAGTAGGCAGGCAGTCGTCCAGATGCTCTATGACGATACCGCCGATGGAGTCATAGTCATCGCTGCTTAATTCCGTCTGAAGCTGATCATTGATATCATCAAGCTTCATGCTGCCCTCGATCAGATACTCGCGCTCTCCGACACACTGCAAAAGTTCTTTTTCGTCTTCATCATATTCATCACGTATCTCACCGACAATCTCCTCCAGAAGATCTTCCATAGTGATCATGCCTTCCGCCGCGCCGTATTCATTAAGCACAATGGAGATTCCGGCGGTCTTTTCCCGCATCTCGCCCAGCAGGTCGGACGTTTTTTTGTATTCATATGTATAATATACATCGCGCATGACTTTCCTGATTTTAAATTTATCCATGTCGTCGATCAGAATCAGATCTTTAATGTTGACAACGCCGATAATGTTGTCAGGTGTGTTTTCATAGACAGGAATCCGCGTGTACATGCTTTTGCGGAACGCCTCCAGCAGTTCCTCATAGGAAGCATGGACATCGATTTCTACGATATCGATCCTTGGAATCATGATATCCTTTGCTACGGAATCGGAAAAGTCAAATAAATTATAAATCATTTCCTTTTCTTCGGATTCAATGACGCCTTCTTCATGGCTCGCATCCACATAGGAGAGGAGCTCGCTTTCTGTAATGCTGATGACTTTTCGGTTGGGATCGATGCCGAGGATGCGCAGGATGGCATTGGAGAGTTTATCGATCACAAAAATGACCGGTGTCAGGATGATGCACAGACTGTGAATGACAGGCGCATAGGCAAGGGTAAGCTTTTCATTATTCAGTTTTGCCCATGTTTTTGGGATGATCTCGCCGAATAAAAGTACAAATATAGTCAAAGCGCCTGTGGCGATACCGATCGCCCAGCTGCCGAAAATCCTTGTTGCAAAGATTGTGGCGATGGAAGAAGAAGCGATATTGACGATATTATTGCCGATCAGGATCGTACTGAGCATCTTGCTGTAGGCAGACAGGATCTTTAAAACAAGCGCGGCTTTTTTATTGCCTTCGTCGGCAAGGTTCTGCAGCCGGATCTGATTGACCGTGGAAAACGCGGTTTCCGCCGAGGAAAAAAAACCGGATAAAAACAATAGGAAAATAATGATAATAAGCTGTATCCATGCGGTTTGGTCCAAAGTCTGGTTCACTCCTTTATAAACAGTAGATTTTATAGGTGATTGCAAAACAATTATTTTATATCCTGTCATTTCAAAATTTCGTCTATGAGGTTTACATAACTCAAAGTTTGAAAATATATGTTCCAAAAATGATTTCATAACATGATGTTTTTGGAACATATATTTTCAGACAAAGAGTTATGTAATCCGGACTTAACTCTTTCGCAATTGCCTAAGTAGATTTTATTTAATAATAAATTATAAAAGATATATGTAAAAAGTCAAGTTTTAATAAAGTTATGAATATATATTAAAAAGACAGATTTCTGACAAAGCGGAGGATACGTAAATTTTGGAAAATAAGGATCTGAATCTGCATTTATTAAAATATTTATTAATCTCGTATGCGATCACGGCGATGATGCTGATCGTCATGTCGTTTTTGTTATACTGGTTTGATCTGGCGCCCGGAGTGGTGTCTGTAGGGATTATTGTGGTATATGTCGTATCCTGCCTGGTCTCCGGGATGCTTGCCGGAAGCCGTGCCGGTCATCATCGTTTTTTATTCGGTCTTCTGATGGGCTTGGCATACTTTCTATTGCTGACGCTGATCTCCATGATCGTTGACGGTTCCGCATTTGAAATAAACAGGGAATTTGTGACGGTATTGTGCCTGTGCAGTGGCGGCGGGATGCTGGGTGGCATGATTTCCAGATAAACATAAAAAAATGCTTTCTATTTATGGAAATATGTGGTATAATGCTTTATGTTCTATGAGACGGACAAAAATATCATAAATATTTATGGACAGAGTGGAGGAAGATGGGTATGAAGCATATTAAAACATTAAATACGAGAGATTTTAAGAAAAGCATGAAGAAGGGCGGCTGTGGAGAATGCCAGACTTCCTGCCAGTCAGCATGCAAGACATCCTGTACCGTTGGAAATCAGAGTTGTGAGAATCAGAAATAATTCATATGAATATGAATGTGTTGGGGAGCAGCGGTGATAAGTCGCTGCTTCTTTGATAGAATACCGGCATATATCATGATATGTTTATGGCTTGATAAGTCACAGCCCGGTTATATGCTGAAGATACGTATATAGATAGGAAAATATATTATGATTCATCAATATCAGAGTAATGGTTATAATATTGTATTAGATGTCAATAGCGGAAGTGTCCATGTAGTGGATGATGCGGTATATGGCCTCATTCCGGAGATAGAAAAGGAGCTTACCTCAGGGACAGATGCGGAAGCGCTCAGGGAGAGATATGCGGGTACTGCATTGGCGGAGCCGCTGGATGAGATTCTGGAACTGGTAAAAGAGAATATGCTCTTTACAGACGATATTTATGAGGGCTATATTGAGCAGTTTATGAAACGGGAGACTGTTGTCAAGGCAATGTGCCTTCATGTTGCCCATGACTGTAACCTTGCCTGCCGGTATTGCTTTGCGGGAGAGGGAGAGTATCATGGAAGCAGGGAACTGATGAGCCTGGAGGTCGGTAAAAAAGCATTGGATTATCTGGTGGAACATTCCGGCAACAGGGTCAATCTGGAAGTGGATTTTTTCGGCGGGGAGCCGCTGCTGAACTGGGAGGTCGTAAAACAGCTGGTTGCCTATGGACGCAGTCTGGAGAAGCCGAACAATAAAAAATTCCGCTTTACGCTGACGACAAACGGTACGCTTCTTACAGATGAAATCATGGAGTTTGTCAACCAGGAGATGGGCAATCTTGTCCTAAGTATTGACGGGCGCAAAGAAGTCAACGACCGTATGCGTCCCGACCGTGGAGGACAGGGGAGTTATGAGAGGATACTTCCGAAATATATCAAGGCAGCGGAGTCGAGAAATCAGACGAATTATTATGTGCGCGGAACTTATACGCATTATAATACGGATTTTTCCAAGGATGTGCTGCATCTTGCCGACCTTGGCTTTAAACAGATTTCGGTAGAGCCGGTGGTTGCGCCGCCTGAGGCTGATTATGCCCTCAGGGAGGAGGATGTTCCTGTTTTGCTTCTGCAGTATGACGAGCTTGCCGCCGAAATGCTGAAACGTAAAAAAGAGGGCAGATCCTTTAACTTCTTTCATTTTATGATTGATCTGGAGGGAGGCCCCTGTGTGGCAAAACGCTTGTCCGGCTGCGGTTCCGGTTGTGAATATCTGGCGGTGACGCCGGGCGGGGATTTTTATCCCTGTCATCAATTCGTCGGACAGAAAGATTTCCTAATGGGTAATGTCTACGACGGCATTACAAATGAAAAGATCCGCAGCATGTTCCATGCGTGCAATGTCTATTCTAAGGAAGCGTGCCAAAATTGCTTTGCGAAGTTTTATTGCAGCGGCGGATGCGCGGCAAATGCATATAACTTTCATGGTGATATTCATGCCGCATATGAGATCGGCTGTACTTTGCAGAAAAAGAGAGTTGAATGTGCGATCATGATGAAGGCAGCAGAAGCGGATATGGAGGACGCAAATACGGAAGTGTAACATAAAGAATCCATGAGTACAGATGGGAAAGGAAAGGTTAAGAACATGAAAAAAGGGACAGGTTATCTGGTTTTTCTGGCATTTATCGTCATTACGGCGGCGCTTGGGTATATTGCGCTGGTCGGCGTCGGAGCGGAAAAAGCCGGTTCTATGGAACGGATAAAGCTGGGACTTGATCTGGCGGGAGGCGTCAGCATCACCTACGAGGCGGTCGGTGAAGAAACGCCTACCGCAGAGGATATCAGCGATACGATATATAAGCTGAGAAGGCGTATTGATAAATTTTCTACCGAAGCTCAGGTGTATCAGGAGGGTGACAGACGTATCAATATTGAGATCCCCGGTGTGACAGATGCCAATAAGGTACTGCAGGAGCTGGGGTCTCCGGGATCGTTATATTTTATCCGGGCGACGGATTCCAACGGCAATTTGAATTATCAGAATATGACGACCGGAAGCGGTCTGCAGGTATATTCAGAAGGTGATGTCTTATTCTGTTATATGGGGAATACAGCTTATTTATATGATAAGGATACGGATGAGATCATGCTGGATGAAGCAGGCAGTCCGGTCATTTATGAGATTGGGGATCAGGCGGCAGCAAAAATGCAGTACGAACTGGTCAGAAGCATTGATGAGATCGTGGCGGACGGCAGCGCTATTTTAAGCGGTACGGATGTGGTATCCGCAAAGGGCGGCGGTTATACGGATGAATATAACAGAACACAATATATCGTGGAACTTGTCTTCAGTGATGAGGCGGCAGCCAAATTTGGGGACGCAACCGGCGCGGCAGTAGGAAAGCCGGGACTATATGGTACGATTGCGATCTACTATGATGGAGAAATGTTAAGCGTGCCGAATGTCAATTCCAGGATCGATGGCGGCAGGGCGCAGATTACGAATATGCGCAATTTTGAGGAGGCAGATCGTCTGGCGCAGAGTATCCGTATCGGTGGATTGAAGGTCGAGCTTCAGGAACTGCGTTCCAATGTGGTGGGGGCGCAGCTTGGTACGGATGCCATCAAAACCAGCCTGACGGCAGGCGTGATCGGACTGGCGCTGGTGATTTTGTTAATGATTGCTGTGTATCGGATTCCGGGACTGGCAAGTTCTCTGGCATTGCTCTTATATGTCATACTGATACTTCTTGGCATCAATATTTTTGAAGTGACGCTGACATTGCCCGGTATTGCAGGCATCATCCTGTCCATCGGTATGGCGGTGGATGCCAATGTTATCGTATTTGCAAGGATTAAGGAGGAGATCAAGGAGGGATTGACTGTACAGTCTGCGATCAAAAGCGGATTTTCAAAGGCATTTTCCGCGATCATCGACGGTAATATCACGACGCTTATCTCCGCAATCGTGCTGATTGCCATGGGAAGCGGAAGCCTGAAAGGATTTGCTTATACGTTGGCAATGGGTATTGTCGTATCTATGTTTACGGCACTGGTCATCACAAAGCTGCTGCTCAACAGCATGTATGCAATGGGACTTAAAGATGTCAAGTGGTATGGCTCAGGGAAGGATGGCAAGGCGTTTGAATATGTGAAAAAAAGAAAGACTTTCTTTGGGATATCCGGCGCAATTATATTGGTGGGGATCATTATGCTGTTTGTCAATAGGGCGACGATCGGTTCCGTATTAAATTACAGTCTGGACTTTGTCGGCGGTACGGCGACAAGTGTTACTTTTGAAACGGTGCCTGACAGGGAGGTAGTTGACGGGGTGATTGTCACCGGACTGGAGGACATTACGAAGGATGCCAATGTATCATGGCAGACCGTGAATGATACCAATGAGATCATCTTTAAGACAAGGGCGCTGGAAGCGGAAGAGCGTGAAGCATTGGAACAGCTTTTGTATACGAATTTCGGCATAACACAGGATAAGATCGAGATGGAGACCATCAGCGCGACGGTTTCCGGTGAAATGAAACGGGAGGCTATCATATCCGTGCTGGTAGCGACACTCTGCATGATGATCTATATCTGGTTCAGGTTCAGCGATATCAGGTTCGGTGCAAGCGCAGTGGCGGCGCTTCTGCATGACGTTATGGTTGTGCTGACATTCTATGCAGTCATAAGATTGAGCGTCGGTTCTACGTTTATCGCCTGTATGCTGACGATCGTCGGATATTCTATCAATGCAACGATCGTTATCTTTGACAGGGTGCGTGAGAATAAGCGCAGTATGGGACGCAGGGAGACGCTGGATGACGTCATCAATAAAAGCGTGGCACAGACGCTCTCAAGGAGTATCTTTACGTCCCTGACAACATTTATTATGATCACGGTGCTTTATATTCTTGGAGTATCCTCCATCAAAGAATTTGCGCTTCCTCTGATGGTCGGTATCCTGTGTGGAACATATTCTTCTATCTTTCTGGCAGCTCCGTTGTGGGGACTGCTTCGGGATAAATTCCCGCAGACGGAGGAAGATGATGACTGATTTTTTGTATTCCGGTTGATGATTTCTGTAATTGTGTAAGAGAATGAGTAAAGACATTAAAAATAAGGAATTAAAAAAGTATAGAGCCGGACTGCTTCTGGTGCTTCTGGCTGTACTGACCGCCGTGCTTGCCGCATTTGCTGCGGGGGTATATCAGGGAAAGATAAAGCTTGCCCTGAAGATGGCGGATAGATATAGCGTAAAGGGTGTGGATATCTCCTATTATCAAGGGGATGTTGACTGGCCGGTACTGGCGGACGCTCTTTCGTTTGTATATATGAAAGCTACGGAGGGAAGCAGCCATCAGGATATCCGGTTTGAGGAGAATCTGGCGGGCGCGCTGGAGACCGGTCTTGCAGTCGGGGCATATCATTTCTTCAGCTTTGAGAGCAGCGGAAAAACGCAGGCGGAGCATTATATCGAGGTGGTGGGAAGCTGGGACGGCATGCTTGTGCCTGCCGTGGATGTTGAGTATTACAGCAGCTATGAGGGCAGCATCGACGCGGACGCAATCAGAAACGAGCTGCAGCTTTTGCTGGACGAACTGGAAGCATACTATGGATGTAAACCGGTCATCTATACGACCATGACGGCATACAGGACATTGATCCGGGGAGAGTTTACACAATATCCGCTGTGGATCAGAAATATTTATTATCAGCCGCTTTTCGGCGGTGGGAAATGGGTCTTCTGGCAGTATAGCGACAAAGGGGAGCTGGAAGGATATTCGGGAGAAGAACGGTATATTGATCTGGACGCTTTCCGGGGAAATGAAAAGGAGCTGGAGGATTATCGGATCTATGGTCTGTCAGAAGAATAAGAGAGTTTTCAAGTGAAAAGGAAGTCCGCCGGACTTCCTTTTTATCGTCTTACCATCAAATCTTGATCCATAATCATCAATTATATGAACGATCCGAAATTATTATTCCACGATCGTCACTGTATCCATCAGATAGTTCGTTACTTTATCGGCAAGCGCCATCTGCGCCAGATAATTGAAATGGTACTGTGTTTCCAGCTCCTGGAAGGAAGCCGTATCATAACCCTGTTCAAGATAGTAGTTTGTCACTTCCTCCCGGGTGTTTGTCATTCCCTCGTTTTTAAAAACGGTCATAACGTCAAGATAATATGCTACATCATCGGCAGCTATGGAATTTAATGCCGCAAGGTATTCGGCTTCGGTGGCATAACCGTACATTTCATATACAGAATTGTATGCATAATATCCAAAGTTCTGATAGAACATCTGGTTAGTCTGATCAAACCGCTGCTGGTTCTGCGTGAGATAGATCTTCTTTACATTCTCCAGATAACCTGTGGGATAGTTCAAGACGGTGCCGCTATTCCTCAGTGAGTCGGTGATCGCATTGCGCAGATTTTCCTTAAAATACTGCTGGACAAGATATTCACGATAGCCTTCCGCCGTGGTGGCGATGCTGCTGAAATTGACAGCTACCAGCTCGTCCGTAAATGCGGGAACAACATATATGCCATGGATGGTGATATCATAGGTGAGGGTTACACCGGCAACTTCCGTATTGGGATAATCGGCAGGATAGGCAATCTCCGTCTGGAAGCTGTCGCCGGGCTTGTGGCCGATCAGCGCTTCGTCAAACAGATCGGAGACTGCAGCGCTGCCGATGGTATAATCCTGTTGCGAGACGGCATTGTAAGAAACGCCGCCAATGGATGAGTTATAGGTCAGACTGATCTTATTTTCTGAGGCTGTGACCAGCGCTGTATCATCGGAAAGCGTGGCAAGCGATTCACAGGTAGATGCGATATCGGCATCCACCAATGCATCATCGGGAAGAAGCTCCGCCCGGCTGTAGGAAAGGCTTTTATAGTCAAACTGGACGTAATCAGCAGGATCGATATCGCTGATCAGGCCTTCTCCGGTCAGATATTTTCCATAGTTTAACTGCTTGCTCTGGTACAAAAAATAGACAAGGCAGATCACTAATATGATCGTTACAGGGATCAGGATGGCGATCAGATTGGCCAGAGCCTTTTTCCGCTGCTGTTCTTTTCGGGCATTTTCTATGTCCAGACGTTTCTGCTTTGCTTTACTGATTTCATTATTACTCATGGTAAGCCTCCATCTTAAAATGTTGAGATATAAAATTGACCGGAATAAGTATAGCACACATTTGATAGAAATAAAACAACTAAAAGAAACATTATATAATAATAAATAGAAAATCAACACAATATATAGCGGAAATAAGAGGTTTGATGTATAATAAATAAAGCAAAGCAGAGTGAACCGAAAAAAGCAGGAAAATATGGAGGCTAAGGATGAATCAGTGGCTTCTGCTGACAAAAGGAGCGGATTTTCAGACGATTGGGTCAAAATATCATATTGATCCGCTGGTTGCCAGACTTATCAGAAACCGGGAAGTTGTTACGGAGCAGGAGATCGGGCAGTATCTTTACGGTGACAGTAAGAGCTTTTACGATCCCATGCTGTTAAAAGATATGGACGCTGCATGCGGGAAGCTGGAGGAGAAGCTCCGGCAGGGGAAGCGGCTTCGCGTGATCGGGGATTATGACATTGACGGCGTATGCGCTACGGCGATCCTCTTAAAGGGACTTAAATTTCTGGGCGGTGATGTGGATGCCGTTATTCCACACAGAATCAGGGACGGATACGGATTGAACAGGGAATTGATCAAAGACGCGGCGCATTACGGAGTGGATACGATTATTACCTGTGATAACGGTATTGCGGCGAGGGATGAGGCTGCCTATGCCTATGAGCTTGGTATGACTGTGATCGTTACCGATCATCATGAGGTGCCTTATGAGGAGACGGACGGAAAGAAGATGTGGCTTTTGCCGCCGGCGGAGGCGGTCGTAGATCCCAAACGGGAGGATTGTGATTATCCGTTTCCGGGTATCTGCGGGGCATTTGTCGCATATAAGCTGCTGTGTGCCATGACGGAAGGAGGATACGCAGGGAGACTTCTTGAGGGAAGCGGCTGGGAGACGGCTTGGAATCGGCTGGATAAAGAATTGCTGCAGCTGGCTGCGTTTGCAACGGTTGGCGATGTTATGGAATTGAAGGATGAGAACCGCGTCTTGGTAAAAACAGGATTGCAGCTGATGGGCAATACGTCATATATTGGACTGAAAGCGCTGCTTAGTGTGATGAGCAGATGGGGAACGCCGGTGACGGCATATCATCTGGGATATATTCTGGGACCCTGTATCAATGCAACCGGGCGTATCGATACAGCATCCAGGGCACTGGAGCTGTTGATGACGGAGCAGGAATCTGAGGCGATGCGTCTTGCCATGGAATTGAAAGAGATGAATGACAGCCGTAAATTGATTACCGAGCAGGGTACGTCAAAGGCGGTGGAACAGATCGAAAAGGGAGAGCATGACGGTGCTTCCGTATATGTCATCTATCTGCCGGAATGTCATGAAAGCATTGCGGGGATCATCGCCGGAAGGATCAGGGAGCGGTATCATCATCCGACGCTGGTCATCACAGATGCAGAGGATGGACTTAAGGGTTCGGGCAGATCGATAGAAAGCTATGATATGTATCAGGAGTTGTCCGCGGTCAGGGATATCTTTACGAAGTTTGGCGGTCATGCGCAGGCGGCGGGATTTTCCCTGCCGAAAGATAAACTGCCGGAATTGAGGAGAAGGCTGAATGAAAACAGCAGACTGACGGAGGCGGATTTCAGAGAGAAGCTCAGGATTGATGCTGAAGTGCCGTTTTCTTATGTTTCCCCGCAGTTGTTAGACCAATTTGCATTATTGGAGCCGTTTGGCAATGGTAATCCGAAACCGCTTTTTGCGAAGAGGGATCTGCTACTGTGCAGCGCAAGGGTGCTGGGGACGGAAGGAAAAGTCGGCAAGTATCAGATCCGGGATATCGACGGCGGGATGGCTGAGCTGACTTTATTTTTTGAAAAAAATAAAGAATTTAGAAAGTTTCTGACAGACCGATATGGGGAGGAGAAGGTGCGGGAGGTTTTCAGCGGCAGAGGAGAAGGCTTGAAATTTTCCGCAGCGTATTATCCGCAGTGGAATGAATGGCAGGGACAGAAAAATATTCAATTTATCATGGAAGATTTTTGCTGAGTGTACATATAAAACAAGGAAGGGGAAGTTTATGCAGGAGAGCGGAAACAGGTATATCAGCGTTTATGCCGGAGTTGGTATATGCATACTGGTTTTGCGGTATTCGGGGATCATGCCGCAGGCGTTTATGACATGGGCGGATGCCTTTGCGCTGCTGCTCTTTTTTGCCGCGGCGGGACTTTATGGCAGGGAATACGGCATATCGGAGCAAAGTGTGTCGGAGTTCTCCAAAAGGACTGTGAAGGAGATCATGCTTCCGTACGGCTGGATGAGCTTTTTAGTGGTGGCCGGTCATTGCGCCGTTATGCTGATATCTCCTGTATGGTTTACAAGGGAAGATACGATCGATATGATCTGGGGTATGCTGTCGTTATATGGCGGTGACATCTTATGGTTTCTGCCTGTGTTTTTCATCGGCGTGACAGGCTATTGGGTGATACGCAGGAAGCTGCCTTATTTCATTGCGCTGATCCTTACCGCGATCCTTGCGGCTGTCATCTGCGGCATTAATGGGATTCCGGTATATCTTTACGGAAAGGAGATGTCGGTGGAGGTGTTCTTGTTACAGGCCGTCTATGCTTTATGGCGCGGCTGTGTGGGTATGTTTTTCTGCGCTGTAGGAGAAGGAACTGCCATGCTGCTTGCATATCTGGAGAACAAAAAACTGGTGATGATCCTGTCCGGATCTGCCCTGACCGGATTGGGAACATTTCTTGCCCTGAAGAATCAGGAGAGGACCGATGCCACGATATCTTTCCAATATCTGCTTACAGGGGAGATGATATTTTATTTTCTGGTAGCTATATGTCTCTGTGGCGGTCTGCTGTTTCTTTGCAGATGGATCAATGAATGCAGTCCGTTGGAAGCTCTTGGAAGGTCGTCTCTGATCGTGCTGGCTACCTGTCTTGATTTTAAGGTGGCGGCGCTTGCCGAACTGGCAGGGGATCGTGTATTTGCAGTCTTTGATCATGATTTCCTGCGAAATGTCACAATGCTTACCGTATTGATTGTGTCAGAGATTTTTCTGATATGGCTGTTTCATGGATATCTTAGTTTTATGTTTGGGAAAAGGCCGAAAAACAAATCAATGGATGAAAGAAGGAGTGAAAACCACCGCAGTTAAACGGTGGTTTTCATTGTTATGAGGGGGAGATAGTAAAAAATCACTATCTGATAAATAAGATATACGGAAGATGTGTTTTTTGTGTGTTTAAATTGTGAAACTTTTTTTGTCAAAATAATCGTTATTTTGAAAAATAATGCGTTTTTCTGTCCGCAGAAGCGATTCCCTTGTCATTTGCGGAAAATAGGTATAATATATAATATAGATTAATATGCATTGGAGGATTGGATATGCCGGCATTGGAAACATTGCTGAACGGTCTTGCGTATCAGCACGTGCAGGGCAATATAGAGAAGCAGATTACAGAGGTTGTATATGACTCCCGGAAGGTTGTAAGGGGATGTCTTTTTATCTGTATCGAGGGAGCAAAGTTTGACGGACACAGCGTGGCAGATGAGGTGGCGAAAGCAGGGGCGGCAGCGATCGTGGCGCAAAAGCCGGTTACCGTAACGGATGCGCAGGTGACGGTGGTTACAGTAGCGGATACCAGATATGCCATGGCATGTATCTCAGCAGCATATTTCGGACATCCGGCAGAGAAATTAAAAACCATCGGAATCACGGGGACAAAGGGAAAAACGACGACCACGTATCTGGTGAAATCAATCTTAGAGCATGCCGGATATCGTGTGGGACTTGTGGGCACCATCGAGACGATCACCGGAAAACGTACGATACCTTCCGAGAATACGACGCCGGAGTCCTACTATCTGCAGAAGTATTTTGCGGAGATGGTGGAGGCGGGCTGCGAGGTTGTGGTGATGGAGGTGTCCTCGCAGGGGCTGATGATGCACAGGAGCGCGGGATTTATCTTTGATTACGGGATATTCACTAATATCGAACCGGATCATATCGGTCCGAATGAACATAAGGATTTTGAAGATTATCTGTATTGTAAAAGCCTGCTGTTTCAGCAGTGCCGTATCGGTATATTAAATGGAGATGATGAGCATTGTGAACAGATTCTGGAAGGGCACACCTGTCAGGTAGAGACTTTTGGATTGAGAGAACGCAATCACCTGGGGCGCGCTGCTGATCTGCGTGCCGTGGATCTGAAGCTTTTGAAAGAAGACGGACGGCTGGGCGTGTCTTTTCGGGCGGAGGGGATTCTGGAGATGGATGTTAAGGCATATTTCCCGGGAACCTTCAGTGTATATAACGCCCTGACGGCACTGGCGATCTGCAGGCATTTTAACGTCTCCGAAGAGGGGATCCGCGCGGCGCTTCTGCAGGCGAAGGTAAAGGGAAGGATCGAGATGCTTCCGGTCTCGGATCAGTTTATCCTGATGATTGATTATGCGCATAATGCCATGGCGTTGAAGAGTCTGTTGGAGACGCTGCGGGAATATGAACCGAAACGGCTGGTCTGTATGTTCGGATGCGGCGGAAACCGTTCCAGACTCCGCCGGTTTGAGATGGGAGAGGTTAGTGGACGTCTGGCGGATCTGACGGTGATTACGTCCGATAATCCACGGATGGAGGAGCCGCTGGATATCATTGCGGATATTGTGACGGGAATCGAAAAAACAAATGGTGAATATGTTACCATTCCGGACAGGAAAGAAGCGATCGCCTATGTGATCCGCAGCGGCCTTCCGGAGGATATCATTATCCTTGCCGGTAAAGGGCATGAGGATTATCAGGAAATTAAGGGTGTAAAATATCCGATGGATGAAAGGGAGCTGATCCGGGAGATCCTGGAGGAAGGTGTGTAGGATCTTTGGCGTGGATAAAAGGATGAAGATGAATCAATATGCTAATGTAATTGTTGATATCTCTCATGAAAAGGTTGACCGGCTGTTTCAATACCGGCTTCCGGAACGCCTGAGGCAGACAGCGAAGGTGGGAGATGAGGTGCTCGTACCGTTTGGTAAGGGCGATACAAAAAGAAAAGCGTATATTATGGAGCTGACGGAGGAAGCCCAATGGGAGGAGAGCCGTATCAAGGAGATCATCTCGATCAATGAAAAGGCAGTCAGCGCGGAGGCAAGGACGCTGCAGCTGGCATACTGGATGAAGAACAATTACGGTTCTACCATGATAACGGCGATGAAGACCGTCCTGCCGGTGAAAAAGAAGATTAGGGAGCAGCAGTATAGACGGTTACGGTGTATTGCAGAGGATGAGATACTGACGGAGCTGGCATTAAAATGTCATCCTGTCCGTCAGGCTGCAAGACAGAGGCTTTTGCGGGAGTTTTTATCCGTTAAGGAGCTGCCGTATCAGTTGGTGACCGGCAAGATGAATGTGGCACCTTCGACGATCCAATCCTTAGAAAAGCAGGGTGTCCTGCAGGTCATAACGACAAGAGAATATCGTAATCCCATTCTGAGGAGCGACCGCAGAGCGGAAAAGCCGCTTCTTTCGACAGAACAGCAGCAGGCGGTGGACGGCATCCGGAAGAGTATGCAGGAGACGGAACCGGGCGTATCGCTGCTGCATGGGATCACGGGAAGCGGCAAGACGGAAGTGTATATGGAGCTGATCGAAAAAAATATATCCATGGGAAAGCAGGCGATCGTGCTGATCCCGGAGATTGCACTGACGTTTCAGACGCTGATGCGTTTTTATGCGAGATTTGGCGACCGGGTTTCGGTGCTTCACTCCAGACTTTCCGATGGTGAGCGTTATGATCAGTATGAACGTGCCAGAACAGGACAGCTGGATGTTATGATCGGTCCGAGATCCGCTTTATTTACTCCATTTATGCAGCTGGGGCTGATCGTGATCGATGAAGAACATGAGAACAGCTATAAAAGTGAAAAGATGCCCAAATACCATGCCAGGGAAGTGGCGGAATATATCGCGAAAAGGGAGCATGCCGCGCTGGTGCTGGGGTCGGCAACGCCGTCCATGGAATCCTACTATAAGGCGGTAAATGGGGAATATCATTTGTATGAGCTTAAGCATCGTCCGCAGGGCGCGGTTCTTCCGCAGGTATATATCGCGGATATGAGGAAGGAACTGAAGGAAGGCAATAAAAGCTTCTTTTCCCGGAAATTAAAGGAGCTGATGCTGGAGCGGCTGCTTCGGGGAGAGCAGATCATGCTGTTTATCAACCGCCGCGGCTATGCCGGATTTGTATCGTGCAGGGAGTGCGGTTTTGTGGTAAAATGTCCTCATTGCGATGTCTCCCTGTCGCAGCATCATGCAGGCGGCATGTATCAGAAGAAGGAGCAGAGGCTGATATGTCATTACTGCGGATATCAGACGGATATGCTTACGAAATGTCCGGAATGCGGCTCGCCTTATATCGCGGGTTTTCGCGCCGGAACACAGCGTATTGAAGAAGAATTAAAAAAATGGTATCCTTCGGTCAGGGTATTGCGTATGGATGCGGATACGACCCGGAAGAAGGAGGATTATGAAAAGATCCTGTCTTCTTTTGCGTCCCATGAAGCAGATATTCTGATCGGTACGCAGATGATCGTCAAGGGACATGATTTCCCGAATACAACGCTGGTTGGGGCGATCGCGGCGGATCTGTCATTAAGCGTGGGAGATTACAGGGCGGCGGAAAGGACGTTCCAGCTGCTGGCTCAGGCGGCAGGCAGGGCGGGCAGAGGGGAGAAAAAGGGTGAGGTGGTCATCCAGACATATCAGCCTGACAACTATGGCATCGTAAACGCCGCAAAGCAGGATTATCTCAGCTTTTATCAGGAGGAACTCCTATACCGACGGCTGGCAGGCTATCCGCCGGTACAGCATATGCTGGCGGTACAGATCTTTGCGAAAGCAGAGGCAGATGGAATGGCGCTGGCAGAAAAGATCGCGGGGAAGATATCGGAAGAGATGCCGGAGAGGATGTCCGGGAAGATTGCGGAGAAGACAACGGGACTGTTGCCGGAGTGTAATGGAAAGAACCGGATGCAGCTCATCGGACCGGCACCGGCAGCGGTTGCCAAGATCAATGATATCTACCGGACGGTCTTGTATATCAAGCATGAGAGCAAGCAGTTTTTGATCGCATGCAAGGACAGGATCGAAGAAATGATGAAGGAAATGATAAAGGATGACGAGCAGGGTCAGATGCTGCAGTTTGATTTTGATCCGGTCAATCTGTTTTAAATGTTGAATGACCCATATAAAATTGATGGGCAATTGCGATAGAGTTAAGTCCGGCTTACATAACTCTTTGTTTGAAAATAGTTGTTCCAAAAAAATCATATAATGAAATCATTTTTGGAACAACTATTTTCAAGCTTTGAGTTATGTAAACCTCATAGACAGAATTTTGGAACGAAAAATAATAAGCAATTGTTTTGTAATCAATTAATATAATATTGCTAATGAGAGGAAAGGAAGTTACATTATGGCTATCAGGAACATCAGGGTAATGGGGGACGACGTACTTAATAAAGTGTGTCGGGAAGTTAAGGAAGTAAATGCGCATACCAAAGAGCTGATCATGGATATGCTGGAGACCATGTATGATGCCAACGGCGTTGGACTGGCGGCGCCGCAGGTCGGCGTCCTGAAACGGATCGCAGTGATCGATGTGACAGGTGAGGATCCGATCGTGCTGGTCAATCCAAGGATCGTAGAAAGCAGCGGTGAGCAGCGGGATTATGAAGGCTGTCTGAGCGTTCCCGGTAAAAGAGGGCTCGTCACCAGACCGGATTATGTCAAAGTGGCGGCGATGAATGAGGACATGCAGGAGATCGAAATAGAGGGCAGGGAGCTTCTGGCAAGAGCGATCTGTCATGAACTGGAGCATCTGGACGGGCATCTTTATGTGGAACGGGTAGAGGAAGGACTGGAGGATACTCCGACCGATGAAGAAAATGAATCATAGGATCGGAATGTGGATTCCTCATGGGATGTTATTGCAGTAAAACTGCTTTGACACGGAGGAATGATTATCAGGGAGGTCAGCAATGGATATTGTATATATGGGGACGCCGGATTTTGCGGTTCCGGCATTGGAAAAGCTGATTGAAGCCGGACATAAAATTACGGCAGTTGTGACGCAGCCGGACAGGCAGCGCGGCAGGGGAAAGGAAGTCATGTATTCTCCGGTTAAGGAATGTG
The DNA here is from genome assembly GCA_964421915.1 of uncultured Lachnospiraceae bacterium. Classification (GTDB taxonomy): domain Bacteria; phylum Bacillota; class Clostridia; order Lachnospirales; family Lachnospiraceae; genus NK4A136. The sequence continues at coordinate 46,220 of CAYQZB010000017.1, read as the reverse complement.
CGTTAAAATATGATATTCCGGTATTTCAGCCGGTAAAGATCAAAGCGCCGGAGGCTGTGGAGCAGTTACGGACCTATCAGGCGGATATCTTTGTGGCGGCAGCTTTTGGACAGATCCTTTCCAAGGAGATTTTGGAGATGCCGCGGTATGGATGCGTGAATATCCACGCCTCGCTGCTGCCGAAGTACCGGGGAGCGGCGCCTATCCAGTGGGCGGTCATCAATGGAGAGGATAAGACGGGCGTTACGATCATGCAGATGGATGAGGGACTGGATACGGGAGATATCCTTACGCAGAGGGAGGTTTTGATTGCGCAGGAGGAGACGGGAGAAAGCCTGTTTGAAAAACTTTCCGTTCTTGGAGCCGGGCTTCTTGTGGAAACTCTGGAAATGATCCGCCGGGACGATGTGGTAAAAAGGAAGCAGGATGCCTCATTAAGCACCTATGCAAGGATGCTGAAAAAGGAGGACGGGCGGATCGACTGGAGCAGGACATCGAAGCAGATAGAACAGCAGATCCGCGGAATGAATTCCTGGCCAAGCGCTTATACTATGTGGAACGGAAAGATATTGAAGATCTGGAAGGCGCAGTGGAACCAGTCGGTTCACGCGCATGCACCGGGGACGATCCTCGCCGTGGAGAAAGAAAGCGTCTCAGTTGCCTGTGGAGAAGGAGTAATCAGGATTCTGGAACTTCAGCTGGAAGGAAAGAAACGGATGCCTGTGAAGGATTTCCTTCTGGGGTATCATATGGAAGAAGGAAGCAGGCTGGAATAAAGGCTGTGTGCCTGTTGCATGTGATGTTGTAAAAGACAGGTATATACTTTATAATCAGGTATATCAAAATTGTGTGGGATGTGTAATAAATGATGAAGAAAACGTGTGTTATGATAGCCTTGGCAGTGATATTAATTTTTGCCGGATGTGGGAGAAAAGGGGGAAATGTGGATAATGTCCAGATTCCTAAATGGGAGTCTGCAATTTATTCAGACGATGATATTAAGGCAGCATTTCAAACGGCAAAAGATTACTTTAGCTCTTATGAAGATTGCACACTGACGGAGCTTTATTATTCCGGAGATGACCGTGCCGATGAATTTAATGAAATAGCTGAACGGCGTAATTATGATGAAGCAATTATCATATTATCAACCTTTGATACAGGTTCTTCATCATTTTATGATGGGTTTAACAACAATTCAACTTATTATGATTGGAACTTTATTCTTGTTCGAAATGCCGGCGGAGATTGGAAGGTTGTCAATACAGGTGTCGATTAGGATATTAAAGCCGTATCTTTGGCAAAAAGAGGTTAAATCTGCAATATGCTTATATAAAAAGAAAGGGTGACTAATATGTATTTATCAGATTTATTGTATGTTTTGGTTCTTATCATGGGCGTGGTATCCTTGGCGGCGTCAGCCCGTGTCAATTCGGTATTTAATAAATATAGCAAGACCCGAAGTATGTCAGGGATGACAGGGGAAGATACCGCAAGAAGGATGCTGCAGGCAGCTGGGATCACGGATGTTGTGGTGTGTCAGGTTGCCGGGAAGCTGACGGACCATTATGACCCGGTCAATAAAAGACTGTGTCTTTCGGAAGCGGTTTATGGCGTGAGCTCTGTCGCGGCAGTGGGAGTGGCGGCTCATGAGTGCGGTCACGCGATCCAGCATCAGGAACAGTATCTGCCGTTGACGCTGCGTTCACTGATCCTGCCGGTGGCAAATATCGGTTCAAGGGTGTGGTACTGGCTGATCCTTGCCGGGACGATATTCAGCTATAACCAGTTCCTGATCAACGTGGGGATTCTTGTGTTTTCCTTTGCCGTATTATTTCAGGTGATAACGCTTCCGGTGGAATTTGACGCTTCCAGGCGAGCCATACAGTTGACGGAATCTTATGGGATTCTGTCTTCTGCGGAAGCGGGCGACTGTAAAAAGGTATTGCGGGCGGCAGCCATGACGTATGTGGCGGCTGCAGCGATCGCAGTTTTGCAGCTGCTCCGTCTGATGTCGCTTTACGGGAGAAGACGAAGATAACATTTTATGACGAAGGGAAGGGCGCGGATGGGCGGAAAAAAAGCTACAAAGACCCGGGCGATCGTTTTGGAGATATTAATGGAGCTTCTACCTGAAAAGGAAACGGCTGCGCCCGTCAAGGATAATCTGCTGATCAGGGATGTACTGGATAAATATGATTATATGGATGCCCGGGATAAATCGTTTATCAAACGTCTGGCGGAGGGATGCGTGGAACGAAAGATTACGCTGGATTATGTAATCGGTCAGTATTCCCGGACAGGCGTTGAAAAGATGAAGCCCGTCATATTAAATATCCTGCGGATGGGAGTATATCAGATCCTTTATATGGATGCTGTGCCGGATGCCGCGGTCTGTAATGAGGCAGTCAACCTTGCGGTGGGTAAGGGCTTCCAAGGGTTAAAAGGATTTGTTAATGGAGTTCTCAGGACGATCAGCCGTGAGAAGGAACAGATCGTCTGGCCTTCCAAAGAGAACAGGGGGCAATATCTCTCCGTCAGATATTCCATGCCGGTCTGGCTGGTACATATGTGGTCTGGGCGGTATGATGGGGAAACCGTGGAAAAGATGCTGGCAGAGTTTCAAAGATCCTCGGCGCTTACCATCCGGTTGAAGGAGACGCTGCCAAAGGAGCAGCAGGAGCAGTGGAAAGAAAAGGCAGCCCTGCAGGGATGCCGTGTCAGTGAGCATCCATATCTGCCTTATGCTTACCGGCTGGAACATATAGATGGCGTTGCAAGGATCTACGGGTATGAAGAAGGGATGTTCGCTATACAGGATATCAGTTCCATGCTGGCAGTGGAGCTTGCCGGTATCCGTGAAGGAGATCTGGTTATGGATGTCTGCGCCGCGCCGGGCGGCAAGGCGATGCATGCGGCGGAAAAAACAGGCATCAATGGCGTGGTAGCCGCCAGAGATATTTCAGAATATAAATTGGGACTGATCAGGGAAAATGCGATGCGTCTGCATCCTGACATGTTGGAAAAGAACAGGATAAAAATACAGGTATGGGACGCTGCGGTCTTGGATGAGTCAATGATCGGAAAGGCGGATGTTGTCATTGCCGATCTGCCCTGTTCGGGGCTTGGCGTGATCGGACATAAGGCGGATATCCGCTACCGTGTGACAGAAGAACAGATCAGAGAGCTGGCTGCGCTGCAAAGAAATATCCTGGGGACGGTCTGCCGTTATCTGAAGCCGGGCGGCATCCTGCTGTATAGTACCTGTACGATCAGCGAAGAAGAAAATGAAAAAAATGCGGCGTGGATACTGGAACATCTGCCTATGGAGGCTGTATCGCTGGAGACGGAGATGCTGTTGAAAACAGGCATGCCGGAGGGCAGCAGTCAGCTTCAGCTGCTTCCGGGCATCCATCAAAGCGATGGATTTTTTATAGCAAAATTCAGAAGGAAGCAGGACGGATGTTGAAGGATATCAAATCTTTTGCTTTAGATGAGTTAAAGGAAGAAATCAGGGCATTGGGCGAGAAGGAATTTCGCGCTGCGCAGCTTTATGAATGGATGCATCAGAAGTTAGCTGTTTCCTATGAGGAGATGACCAATCTGCCTAAAGCATTCCGGGAAAGGCTGAGGCAGGAATATTCTTATGCCTCGCTTCATATGGTGAGAGAACAGATCTCCAAACAGGACGGCACAAGAAAATATCTGTTTCAGCTTGCGGACGGTAATCTGATTGAGACGGTGCTGATGAAATACCATCATGGCAATTCGGTCTGTATCTCTTCTCAGGTGGGATGCAGGATGGGCTGCCGGTTTTGCGCGTCAACGCTGGACGGACTGGAACGTTCCCTGACGGCATCTGAGATGCTGGAACAGATCTATGAGGTCACCCGCCATATCGGAGAAAGGATATCCAATGTGGTTGTGATGGGAATGGGTGAACCACTGGATAACTATGATAATCTGTTAAAGTTTCTTAGGATGATCAGTGATGAGAATGGTCTGAATATCAGCCAGAGAAATCTGACGGTCTCTACCTGCGGTCTTGTTCCGGGGATGCGCAGGCTGGCGGATGAAAAACTGCAGATTACGCTGGCATTATCGCTTCATGCGATTACTGATGAGAAGCGCCGGGAGATCATGCCGGTGGCAAACAGCTACAGCATAGCAGAGCTGATGGACGCATGCGACTATTATTTTGAGCAGACAGGAAGAAGGATTACCTTTGAATATTCGCTGATCGGCGGTATCAATGACAGTGAAGAAGAAGCGGATGCCCTTGTGGGGCTGGCTGCGCCTCTTCACGCCCATGTGAATCTGATTCCCATAAATCCTGTCAAAGAGCGGAAATATCGTTCTTCCGGGCGTGCATCTGTGGAGAACTTTAAAAACAGGCTTGAAAAAAGAAAGATCAATGTCACCGTAAGAAGGGAAATGGGCCGTGATATTGACGGCGCGTGCGGGCAGCTTAGAAGAAAGAAGATGGAAACAGAATGAATAAGGATATGCACAAAAGATATGTGTCTTGTCCTTTTCTTTTTAATATGGTAGAATACTCTAAGATTTAATAGAAGGCAGCAGGCAGGATCATGCAGGTACATTCATATTCTATTACGGATATTGGAAAACAACGACAACAGAATCAGGATTATGTGTTTACTTCGGAAGTTCCCATGGGACCTTTGTCGAATCTCTTTATTGTGGCGGACGGCATGGGAGGTCACAAAGCGGGAGAGTACGCTTCCAAATGTACGGTAGAGACTCTCATAGAGGATATTAACGCATATCAGGGACCTGCGGTGATCAGGGCGCTTACAGAGGCGATACAGCATGCCAATACAAAGATCCGGCAGGTGGCGGCCAGCGACAGCAACTATCAGGGGATGGGCACGACGCTTGTGGCGGCGACTTATCAGGATGATATTTTGTATGTGGGCAATGTGGGAGACAGCAGACTGTATATCATAGGCGAAGGCATCCGGCAGATCACGACGGATCATTCTCTGGTGGAGGAGATGGTCCGGATGGGAGGATTAGAGCGGAGCCGGGCAAGAACGCATCCCGATAAGAATATCATCACCAGAGCGATCGGAGTGGTGGATGTCGTAGATGTTGATTTCTTTGAAGTCGAAGATTTAAAGGAAGGGGACATTATCCTGATGTGTTCCGACGGATTGTCCAATATGCTGGAGGATGACGAGATTGAAAAGATTGTGAACGCAAGAGGAACGCTGGAGGAGAAAGCAGATCAATTAGTAGCGGCAGCAAACCGCAATGGCGGTAAGGATAATATCGCAGTTATCCTGATTGAAATGTTGTCAGATGAGGTGATACATGATTAAAGTAGGAATGATGATTGCAGATCGGTATGAGATCCTTGAAAAGATCGGAACAGGCGGCATGAGTGATGTGTACCGCGCCAAAGATCATAAGCTGAACCGGTATGTTGCAGTCAAGGCATTAAAACAGGAGTTTGGGGAAAACAGGGATTTTGTCTCTAAGTTCCGCGTGGAGGCGCAGGCAGCGGCAGGGTTGATGCATCCCAATATTGTGAACGTATATGACGTCGGAGAGGAAAACGGCAGTCATTATATTGTTATGGAACTGGTGGAAGGCATCACCTTAAAAAAATATATTGAAAAGAAAGCGCGTCTTTCCGTTAAAGAGGCGGTCAGCATTGCTATCCAGATGGCGATGGGAATTGAAGCGGCGCATAATAACCATATCATCCACAGGGACATCAAACCGCAGAATATCATTATCAGCAAAGAGGGAAAGGTCAAGGTGACAGATTTCGGTATTGCCAAGGCTGCCACCAGTAATACGATCACATCCAATGTGATGGGAAGCGTGCATTATACTTCGCCGGAACAGGTAAGGGGCGGATTTTCCGATGAAAAGAGTGATATCTATTCGTTAGGCATTACGTTATTTGAGATGCTGACGGGGCGTGTGCCGTTTAACGGCGAGACCACGGTGGCGGTGGCGATCAAGCATATTCAGGAACAGATGCCGTCGGTCAGGGAGTTCGTGCCGGAGATCCCCATCAGTGTGGAACAGATCGTTAAAAAATGTACGCAGAAGAGTCCGGATCGCAGATACCAGTCTGCACCGGAGCTGATTGAGGATCTGAAAAAATCACTGATCAGTCCGGATGAGAATTTTGTCAGGCTGGATGAAACAGATGCCAGCGGGGCTACGAAGAATGTTTCGGATGAGGAAATGCGGCAGATCAAATCCGCTGCGCATCCCAAGAGCCAGCTGTTAGAGCAGGGAGCGGCCAGAAACAGCAGCCAATATGACGATATGGCTGAGCAGGAGATGGATGGATACCCCGGAAAAAGAAGCGGCAGGGAATACATACCGGACGATTATCATGGAGATTATCAGGAATACTATCAGGAAGAGTATCAGGGGAATTATCCTGATGAGTCGGAGCTTGGAGAGATCCTGGTGGAGAGAAGAAAGAAGCCGTCATCCTCAAGACCTTCGGAAAGCAGATCCGGTGAGCGGAGCAGTTCAGAAAATAATAGTACCAGAAATAAAAATTCCGGAAAAAATAGTTCCGGTAAGGGCAGTCATGGGAAAAGCTCCTCCAATCGGAATGGCTCCGGGAAAAGCAGTTCAACTAAAAGTACCTCCGGAAAAAGTAACACTGCTAAAAACAGCTCAGGAAAAAACAGCGCGGGCAGCCGGAAAAGCAATTCTTCCAAACCGAGGGGAAGAAAGATCGAGGAGGAAGAATATGATCCTAAGATGGAATTCCTGACGACTGTCATGATCGTTGTTGTGGCGGTGATCGTGGGATGCGTATTTTTATATTTTGTGGGAAGCGCAGTCGGTATCTTTGATTTGAACGGTGCGCAGCAGGAACAGGAAAGTACGCCGGTAGCTATGATCGCGGTGGCAGGAAAACCGGCGGATGAAGCAGCTACAGCGCTGCGTGCATTGGGCTTTGAGGTCATATCGGAATATCAGGAATCCAATACGGTTGCTGCGAATCTTGTGATTTCCGCTTCCGCACAGGAGGGCGAGATGCTTGCTCCGGGCAGTCAGGTGACCCTGCAGATCAGCAGCGGCGCCAACGGTGTTTCCCTGCCGCTGGTAGAGGGACTGAGCCGTGCGGAGGCAACTGCCAAGCTGGAAAGCGAGGGATTTGTTGTCAAAATATCACAGACCAATTCCGACACTGTTCCGAGAGATCAGGTTATCTCACAGAAGCCGGAAGCAGAAACCCGTCTTGCCAGAGGAACCATCATTGAGCTTGAGATCAGTCTTGGGGCTGAAGTAGTGCAGGTGCAGGTTCCGGATATCAGAAATAAGACGGAGGATGAAGCAATCAGTATGCTGGAGGAGAGAGGCCTGACCGGTACGGCGGTGGATCTGGAATATAGTGATACGATTGAAGAAGGGCGTGTGACCTATCAGAATTATTCTCCTAATGTGACTGTCAGGAGTGGTACGGAGATAGAGTTTAAGCTGAGTATGGGTGTGGAACAGGCATATTATAACTGTCTTACGACGGTGAATGCTCCGCCGGATTATCCCGGCGGTGATGCGGTGGTGGTATTAAAGGCAAAGGACGGCACCCAGTTATGGTCTACCACTACGGCTTCGTTTCCTTTGGAAATTAATGTGACCAATATATTTATGAAATCTTCCGGTGAAATATATATTACGTATAATATCATCAAGCAGGAAAATGTGGTGGGAGAGGATGGCAGCGTAACGGTGCAGAATGTTCCGGAACTGGTTACTTCCGACCCTATCCCGGTCACATTTATCAAATTACAGTAGGTGACGGATGTTTGAGGAAAATGCTGCTTATGAGGGCAGGATCATAAAGGGAATTGCGGGATTTTATTACATCTATGTGGAAGGGCACGGGCTGGCGGAATGTCATGCCAAGGGGGTATTCCGGAAAGACGGAATAAAACCTCTTGTGGGCGACGCGGTCAGTCTGACGATTACAGATGCCGCCAAAGCGCAGGGTATCATCAATGAGATTAAGAAAAGAGCAAGCAGTCTGATGCGGCCGGAGGTTGCCAATGTCGATCAGGTGTTGCTCTTATTTGCTTATCATGCGCCAAGACCGAATCTTAATCTGCTGGATAAATTTTTGGTGTCAATGGAAAGGCAGGAGATTCCGGCTGTTCTCTGCTTTAACAAGATGGATCTTGCGACGGAGGAAGAACGTGCGGAGATGATGGATATTTATGCAGGCTGCGGATGTGCCCTGTTAGAGATCAATGCGTCGTCAGGGGCAGGCGTGGAAAGACTGCAAAAACTTCTGGAAGGAAAGACGACGGCGCTGGCAGGTCCCAGCGGCGTAGGCAAATCAACACTGACCAATGCACTCTGCCCGGAGGCCGGAATGGAGACCGGGGAGATCAGCCGGAAGCTGGGACGCGGAAAGCATACGACGAGACATTCGGAGCTTTTGTATCTGGGAAACGCAACCTATCTGATGGATACGCCGGGGTTTTCAGCGTTGATGCCGGATGCGTTATCCTGTGAAGAACTGGGAGATTATTATCGGGAATTTGATCCCTATGCGGGGGAATGTCATTATCAGCCCTGCAGCCATATTCATGAGCCGGAATGCGGGGTGCGCCGGGCGGTGGAGAAGAAGAAGATCCATCCGAAGCGGTATGAAGGTTATCGGCAGCTTTATGAGGAAATAAAGAATCGGAAAAAATATTAGATATAAAGATAAATTTTTACTAACTGCAGGATCTTTTGAGATTCAGCAGTTATTTTTCTTTTAATTAGTGATAGATATGGCTCAAATGATAGTGTAAAGTTGTGCTGAAAATGCTTATGAATTATGATGATATACTAATTTAAATAAGTATAAAAAATACAGAGAAAAGGAGAAGACGAAGCTGATGTTTAACAAAAAGGGGACAAACAAAACTAATAAAGAGGATAAGAAAAAGGCAACGGATCCTATATTTAAAGAATTGTTCAGTGATAAAAAATATCTGCTCCGGTTATACAGGGATCTTCACCCTGAAGATGAAAAAGTGACAACAGATGATATAACCGATGTTACTCATGGACACGTAATTGATAGTGAGTTGGATAATTTATATAACTATTTAGGTTTTAAAGTCGGCAGCCGTTTACTGCTGGTTTTTACCCTGCCGGGCTGGATAGAGTTAAACTATGTTGGCAACAGCGCACTGAAGTTTATGCCGGACTCCATTAAGCGGCTTGTGGAAAGCTCTCAGCAGAATATAAGCGGAAACGAAAAATCGGAACTTTCCATGCCGGAGCTGTATATGGTATATGCTGACTGCTTCCCCAAAGAAGTTCCTGAAATGATATCCCTTTCCGATGAGCATTTTACTGGCAGGAATATTCCTGTTTTGTCCCAGCCAGACGGTGAAACCATCATCGGACAGTATATATATTTTTGGAGAGAATTTGATGATCAGATCTACCGGTATGGATATTCCATGGAGGCGATAAAATATACATTCGAGAACTGTAAGAAGAATAATATTTTAACGGAGTATATTGCAAACCGGAAACAGGAGGTGACGGAGATAATATTCGATTCATTTGACCCGGAGGATATAGCGGAGGCAAAGTTCATACAGAAGGAGATGGAAGCTCGTGATAAGGAGCTTGCAGAACTAGCGGAAAATATTGCGGCGCGAAGAACCGCAAAAGAATTGATTAAAATGAATATTCTTTCATTTGGAGAAATTCAAGAAGTTACGGAGCTGTCAATGGATGAATTAAAGCAAATAGAAGCCAAGGTTAAAGCGAATGGGTAAAACGAATAAATGTTGTGTTATCCATTAAATACGATTTTCCGTAACGGGCTAATAAAGAAGCGGGTCTGCGCACTTAAACTTAGTGTGCAGGCTCGTTTTTTTAATTAAGCGATAGTCAACTACCGCTTCTTTGCAGCAAAAATCCCGTGTAATGACTTCAAGACATACAATTTTCAAGGCACATTGGCAAATTCTATAAAAAAATATTGTGGAAAAATAGAAAATAACATATAATGAAGAAGAATATGGTAAATGAAATTCAGGATTTTGCAGGAACGTCCTGCGGAAAGGCATGGTCTTAGATATGATACACTTTGCGCCGTCTATTTTATCGGCGGATTTTACATGGCTGCAGAAGGAGATCGACGACGTCCAAAGAGGCGGCGCGGATTACCTGCATTTTGATGTGATGGATGGGATGTTTGTTCCGGCGATCTCGTTTGGCATGCCGGTCTTAAAATGCGTTGCCGGGAAGACAGAACTGTTTCTGGATGTGCATCTGATGATCGTGGAGCCGGAGCGTTACATAGAGGAATTTATTAAGGACGGTGCGGATCTGGTGACAGTCCATCTGGAAACCTTGAAGGAGCCGGAAAAGGTGATAAAACAGATCCATGCTCTGGGCGCTAAGGCAGGACTGGCGATCAATCCGGAGACGCCGGCGGAACGGATCCGGCCGTATCTTGGTATGATCGAAATGGCGCTTGTGATGTGCGTTCATCCGGGCTTTGGAGAGCAGGCATATCTTCCTTCCTCGGATGAGAAGATCGCACAGATCGCTTCATGGATCAGAGAAGAGGGCTTGCAGGTTGATCTGGAAGTGGACGGCGGCATCAAGATAGAGAATGTGGAGAAAGTAGTTTCGCTTGGGGCAAACGTGATTGTTGCCGGGTCTGCTGTATTCCGTGGAGACGCAGCAGACAATACCCGGCGTTTTCTTGAAAAAGTCAGCCATCATATCTGAAATATGGAAAATCTGCAATTTACTTTTGAACCTTGATATGCTATACTATCGTATGTTAGAAAGCTCTTTCTTGAAGGAGCTTTTATTATAGGAAGATAGGAAGGATTTTAGGCATTGGCTTAAAAATATTGGTTATATCAAAGGAGGAGGAAAAAACAGAATGGAATTACAAAAACTCAGTTCAAATGTCAACAAACGAGCCAGTCAGTCGATCCGAAGAATTATCATCGGGTTATGTTTAGTGGCCGGAATAGCGGTGCTTGCCATTATTATTACATATACAGTTAAAAATAATAGTAAACAGGTGCAGTTATTTAGTTCGCAAATAGATAATACAATGTCGGAAAAAATAGCATTTATCAATACTGTTGCGACAGGAGCTTCTTCCGGCGTAGCGGATTTTGATTATTATTCGTATGTGGACGCGATGGTGGAACAGTATGATGATGTATCGGCAGTATATGTTTGCGTTGAGAAGGACGGTGTGATCTATCAGGATGGAATTATGACATATATGTCAGGCGGATGGCTGCCGCCCGAAGATTTTGTAGTGTCTGAGCGGTCATGGTATATAGGCGCATTAGATACGGATGGGGTGTATGTGTCGGAGCCATATGTGGATAAACAATCCGGCGGTATCTGCATCACGATTTCAAAAACGATTTATAATGGGAATACCTTCATTGGCGTAGCAGGATTGGATATGTATATGGATGATTTGGTTACACTGATCGAAAGTTCTTACAGCGGCGGAGATTATGTGTTTTTAGTATCCAATGAGGGGACAATTTTAACACATCCGAATGAAGAGATCGCGCTGAACACTGAAAAAAGCACGACGGTATCAGATGCTTTGAACGGAAAATATAAAAGCGTGTGTGAAGATAATTTAGTAACAAAACTGATTTTAGATTATAACGGCGAATTAAAATTTGCAATCAGTAATATTGCAGAAACGACAGGCTGGAATGTGATCGCTGTGATCTCCCTTACGTGGATCCTCTTAGTGATTGCTGTGATCATTGTGCTGACGGCCGTATTTGGTTTTGTAATTGAAAGAATGGCAAAACTGCAGCTGACCAACGGAATCAATCCGATGTTTTCACCGCTTGAAGAACTGGCGGCAAATGTAAGCAAGATATCAGAAGGTAAGTTGGATTACGTTTTTCAGGTAGATGAACAGTCGAAGGAAGTAAATGCGCTGTCTATAGCTCTTAATGACACTATGAAAGGACTGCAGCATTATATTTCTGAGATTACCAATACAGTGACTTCCATTTCGGAGAAAAATCTGAATTTTAGTATTGACGGAGAGTATGCGGGAGACTATGAAAAAATAGAAACGGCGTTGATCAGTATTGTGAATGTATTGAATGAAAGCTTTGCGGAGATCAATGAGCAGGCGGCAACAGTGCTTCAATATTCGGAAAATCTGTCAGACACGAGTGAAAGCGTTGCAAATGTGGCGACACTGCAAAGCGAGGCTGTTATTAATGCTTCCAATGAAATGAAGAATTTGACAGACAATATGGAGCAAATCGCCGAACTTGCGGTTTCCATCAAAGCCAATACGGATGAGGTAAGTGAGCGTCTGGCAGTTGGAAATTCGGAAATGAATGAACTGGTTGTGGCGATAGACGAGATCGCAGGCTGCTATAATGAAATCGCCGAGTTTGTAACAGAGATCAATGCAATCGCGGACCAGACCAATCTCCTTGCGTTAAATGCGTCAATCGAAGCTGCAAGAGCAGGGGAAGCCGGTAAGGGATTTGCGGTAGTTGCTGATGAGATCGGTACGCTTTCTGCCAGCAGTTCACGGGCAAGCGCGAGGATACAGGATGTGATCGCACATTCCCATACCTCTGTTGAAAAAGGGAAAGAGCTTGTTGCGAGAACAGATAAAACGATTTCCGACAGTGCGGATTTTTCGGCCAATAATACACAGATCGTTGACAAGATAGTACATTCTGTTGAAACACAGAAAAATTCTGCGGATGAAATCTCTGCAAATATCAGAAAGATCAGTGAAATGGTGGAGGATAATGCTGCAAGCGCTGAGGAAAATTCCGCAATTTCGGCAGAATTAGGTGACTGCGCGCAAACGCTGATGAACACCATTGCGCAATTCCGGCTGAAAAAATAAAGGCTAATTTGAGTTAGATCCTCAAATTGATTTGAGCGCAGATGAGAAACCGTCTACACGGATTTCTCATCGTGTGTCATAGCGCAAGTTGCTATGACATGGAGGATTAAATTGAATAAAAAATGTGGATATAAATACAGATTATTGTCATGGGCTCTGTTGTGCAGCCTGCTGTTTGGCGCATGCGGACAGGAGGCGGAAGCGCCGCAGGAAGATGCGGCGGCACCCTCTGAAACCATGGAAGAAAATATAGAAACAGAAGAAGCGGAAGACATCGTCGCCGCGCCTGATGAAGCGGCAATGCCGGATCTGTCCGGCGCGCGGAATGCAGAAGAAGCGCTGGAGCTGCTGATAGAAGATGAAGGTTTTCGGAGATGCGTGTGCTTAAAGTATGGAGGGTGCGACATTAGCGATGGGGATTCTCCGGAAGTAGTCTGGCAGAAGCTGCAAAGCTGCGAAAGTCTTGAACTGAAAGAACCGGGGAGGAACAGCAGCGCCATCTATTCACTGGAGGCCTTGGCGCTTCTTCCCAATCTGAAATACCTTGTGATTGATATCGATCCGTTGGATGACTCTGTGATCACGGATTATACACCCATTGCACAGCTATCCCAACTGGAAAGTCTTTCTATCAGCTATAAAAAGAACGGGTCGCTCGAACTTTCCTGTCTGGGTGAGATGTCTACCATAACAGAGCTTTACCTGACACAAAGCACAATAGAGGACATTTCATTTTTAGGGGAAATGCCGCAGCTGCAGAGGCTGTCCCTGTATGAGACTCACGTAGAGGATCTGGCGGTATTGGAGAAGCTTCCGGAACTGGTCGAGCTGTCACTTACCGGTAATGAGGATGCAAAGAACATTGAGGCAGTGGGAACGCTCACCAAGCTGCAGGATCTGGAATTGCGGTATTGCGGTATCGGGGATATCAGTTTTTTAAGCGGCTTGACGGAACTCCGGGACGTGAACCTGAATGGCAATTCCATTACGGACATTACCCCGCTTGCGGGGCTGGTCAAATTGGAGAAGCTGGGACTGGCTGAAAACAACATCAGCGATATCTCCGCGCTTCAACATCTGGAGCAAATATATATTCTGGCATTGCGTGGCAATGAGATCCGGGATATCTCTGCCCTTGCGCAGCTTCCGCGTCTTAATCAGGTGGAGCTTTCGGACAACCTGATCGAAGACCTCACGCCGCTTGCGGGAAAAGAAGAATTGGTGTATGTAGACGTGTTCGGTAATCCGATCAAAAGCTTGGAACCGGTCTGGGATGTTCCGCTGCTTTGGTGGGTGTATAGGGGTGTATCTGATGAAGAAGAAACATTTATCGCGGACTGGCTTGCGGAGCATTATCCTGAGGTGGAAGAGTTTTCATGTGCTGATTTTAAACAGGGAGACTTAAATAATGACGGGCGGCAGGATATCGCTTTCGTGGTGAGCAGCGATGCTTTTCAACCTGAAAATTCCGATATTGCGGAAGACCGCCGTATGTTTATTTTATTACAGCAAAATGATGGTTCATGGGCGGAGCAGATGACGCTGCATATCATGAGCGCCCAGAGTGGAGGGATGAGGGGAGATCCTTATTATGGTGCCTGTATGATGCCCGGGTATCTGGTGATAGCGGAGGGATGGGGAAGTCGTGACGGCACGGAAATGACAGTATTCTATGAATATCAGAACGGAAGCCTGAACCTGGTAAAACAGATCGAAGTAGGCGATGATAATTTTGCGTATGGTTATGATGTAGAGGTCACAAATATGCAGGACGATACATGGCAGAAGTATGTCATTGCCATGGATGGGGATCGTATGGTCCGTGTGGATCTGGCGGATTCGGAGCATGTGGCACACAAGGCGTTTCCGAGGATCAACCTGCTTGACGGCACCTATTATGTCCATAATGATAAAGTGGAATCACAGATCACTTCTTCGGAAGCGCTTGACCGTGCTCTTGAAGCGGTAGTAAAGGATACGGCATCGGCTGTCCGGGAAGATCTGCCCTATGCCGAGTGGCAGAAGGAGGGGTATGAGCGTCTGCTGGGCGTGACGCTGCCGGATCACTATTATATACTGCCAATAGCGGAAACGGAGACGGATGTCGAGGACAGATATCTTCGTTATGAGGGGGTGACATGGGAGGACGGAAGACTCTGCCATAAGATCGCTCTCAGAGAGAAGGTCCGGAGCAGCTACGGAACGTGGGAAAGAAGCACGGAATATCTGTTGGATGATGATACGGGGGAGATAATAGAGGGATAAGAGAGAAATTATGAAAAGGAGCATAGTATTAATTCAGATATTGTTAATATTGGTATTTTGTGTGACCGCCTGTGGTAAACATGTGGACGACAGCACGGTGAATGAAGCCAACATTTCCAATGACGAAACAGCAGACAGAATGGAAAATTTTTCGGTGGACGAGCATTCTTATGATGTTAATGAAATACTATCTGATTTAACAATAGATGGTGTTAGTATCGACTGGCCATGTGAATTAGAAGATGTTCAGAAAGTATTTGAACTTGGTGATCCGTATTCTTTTGAAGATCTTCCGGATATTTTATGGTATGACTTATACACAGATAATAATAAAGTGGGCGAGGCTTTGGTAAGTGAGGATAACTCTCTTGTAGTTCTAATAAGTTTATCTTTTGCATTAAATGACGGAATTCCATTTGAGTTTAAAGGAGTTACGGAAAACAGTTCCTATTCAGATGTGGTACGTTTGTTAGGTGAACCCACTGACCAAAGCGAAGGGGGATATCGCTATATTGATTATTATGATGTCAATCAGGATAGAACGGAAGCTTATACATATGACCAAATTGCGATAAGCTTTAATAATGACAACATACGTTTAATAGAATTTTATTGTTCAAAGTAAAATGCATCAACCGTTAAGGAGTAATTTCAGTAAGCAGTACAACCGCATACATATCGGAATTTGAACTTTTTCTAAACTGCACATTGGAAATATAGGAAGTTTTCTTGAAAAAACAGGAATAATATGCTATAGTGAATATATATAAAAGGAACAGCTGCCCACAAAGTGGGTTGACCTAGTTACTTAGATGGAAAATCCACCCTTCCGCTGGCCAAAGTTTCGGGGTGGTTTTTCTATGTATGGTTACTTACAAAACGTAAAAACGAATGTAAGCAGTGCCAAAAGGAAAAGACCAAAGGTCAATAAGTCCTTAAAATCAAAATGATTTTTCATAGGCATCACCCCCCCCATTCTGTAAAATGAGAGGTCAGCCCACCCTGCAACACGGTTGTCCTATAAGATATTTTATCATAAAGCGCGAGTAAAGACAATCCTCGCGCTTTTTTATTACGCAGCTAAGAGCCTTGAAGGGTATAGCAAAATTGTGTCCCAAGCTATGGCAAAAACAAATGACGACGAAATTGTGCCACAAGTTGTGGATGAATTAAGTCCTGTTCCTTGTTGACTACGATTGGACTGATTATCTGATGGGAAAAGGACGAGGTATTAGCAGAGTGTGCAAAGTCTAAATAATAATTCAAAATGAAAAAAGGAGATTAAGATAGCATGAAACTCGGAATCGTTATTTACGGGGCTGTTTCATGGAAATCCATATATCTCTATAAAGTGGTTTAAATGCTGATAAATACTGGGATTGAGAGCGATTTAGTTTCCATGTAAGTCTTTATATCTTCATAAGGGTTTATGGGGAATTGGTACGTGATTGGTACATAATTGGTACGTAGATAAGTTATTTTGTAACAGGAAATTAGAAACTATAGGGTGAGCCTTAATACCGAGAAAAGAAAGGACAAGTCATGGGAAAATGCCTTGTCCTTTCTGCGTATCTGACGATTTTGCTGTGGTCAGCAGAATCGTAGATGTTGGAGGAGTTGCTGAAATTATGATGGAATGGTATCTCAGGCCTTTTTTAACTTGAAAAATTGGTCGTTTTGATATACTATAAATTATACGAAAAGGATAACTGATAGATTTGATAAAAGGTAGGATTTATGGTCAAAAACAATAATGAAGTAGATGTGAAGGTAAAGTGTATAGAACAGGGCAAAACACAAGTGAAAGTGGCAGAAGAGATCGAAACCACGAAGGCCTATGTCAACCGTGTGATTAAAAAGCCGGATGGGGTTGTTAATAGGACATTTGTGCGTATGATGGAGGCGCTGGGGTATGATATTGAGCTTACATACGTTAAGAGGGGAGAATAAAGTATGAACGAAATTGAAATCACAGGATTATTTGATGATGTACTTGGGATGATCTATTCAGCAAAACAGAAAGCTGAATATCAGGTCAATTCCACAATCATAGAATTATACTGGGCTATAGGTGAGTATGTTTCAAAACAAATTGAAATAAATGGCTGGGGAAAATCTACGGTCAAAGCTTTGTCCGAGTATATTTTGAGCAGAGAGCCTGGTATCAGAGGTTATTCATCACAGAATATATGGAGAATGAAACAGTTTTATGAAACTTATAAGGACAGACCAGAACTCTCAACGCTGTTGAGAGAGAATACATGGTCTAATAACATGCATATTATTTCCAAAACAAAAAGTTACGAAGAAAAGGAATTCTATCTGAAACTAGCTTCCAAGGAAAAATATAAGGCAAAAGAATTGGCAAGACAGATTGATAGCGGATATTATGAGCGCCTGCTTTTGTCTAATGGTAAGGCTCCTTCTACAATCGAAAACAAGGATATGACAGGTGCGCTCCGAGATTTATATATGCTGGAGTTTCTTGACCTTCCGGAGCCATATAAAGAATATGATCTAAAAAAAGCTATTCTGAAAAATATGAAAAAATTCCTTCTTGAATTTGGAAGAGATTTTCTTTTTATCGACGAAGAGTATCATGTTCAGGTTGGGAATAATGATTATTATGTGGATCTGCTCTTTTATCATAGAGAATTGCAGTGCTTGGTTGCAATTGACTTAAAAATTGATGATTTTAAGCCAGAATATATGGGAAAGATGGATTTTTATCTGGAAGCATTAGACAGAGATGTAAAGAAACCACAGGAGAATCCAAGTGTTGGAATGATTCTTTGCAAAAATGCTGACACGGATGTTGTAGAATATTCTCTGAGTAGAAGCCTTTCTCAGACGATGATTGCTGAGTATAAGACAAAACTGATTGATAAGAGCATCCTGCAGAGAAAACTGGCTGAGTTGTATGATATGGCAGAGGAAGAAGTGAAAAAATCTCAACAGGATTGAGAGTTTTGAAAAAATATGGCTAATAAGAAATGGCAGGGGTATCTGTGATGATTTTTTAGATGCAAATGCATTTTATTCATATATAGGAAGACGTAACTTAGGGTTGATCGAATCAACGCATGTGAAGGAAGCGAAGCTATCGAAGTATTTAGATTCAATTAGAGAAAAGAGCTTGCCTACGTCTGTTTTTATAGAAATTATGGTTCATTTTCGTGAAGATTCATCAAAATTAAGAGAAATATTAGAGTTTAGATTGCGGAAAGGATTACCGCTGTTCAATAATATTCCGAATTATTGTATCAATAAAGATGAAATAACATGCATTCATTTTATGGATTTTTTTCCTTGAAGAAATATGCATATAAACTACTTGATGAAAAAATTGGTGTTGAAAGTTGATTTGCGTATTTGTTTTATGATATTACAAAAAATTTATATTTGGAATATCGGTTGCAAGAAATTGGTGACTTTACAGAAAAAGAAGAAAAAGGAGTTTGGAATTTCTTAGGTAGAAAAGAAGCCAGAGAAGAAGGCGATACGATTATTGAAGTCTTCAAGGATGTGTTGAAGACAGGATATGAACAGGATAAAGAACAGAATCTTCTTAAGGCAAAATACATTGATAAGTTTAATGAAGCCTGCCAGATTATAGATGTTATGCTTGCTGGATGTATTGCTTGTAGAGATGAAAGTTCTGACATCATTGAAGCTATCCAAGCTGCATATGATGAAAGCGTCACAAGAGGCTTTGATGGAGTAAATGGAACTTGTGTTAATAACAACATACACTATTGCTAATGAATTGAAAATCCGTAAAAAGTTTATTGAATTTAATGGCTGTGTTCCATATAACGTTACAATACAAACATGGTAATCATTTCTTTTGCAGCATGGGGTTAGACCTTTTCAGGGAGTGGTCTTAGATGATAGGATTAAAGGGTTTATGGGGAATTGGTATGTAATTGGTACATATTGATATGTAGATATGTTATTTTGTAACAGGAAATTAGAAACTATAGGTGGATCTTTAATGCCGAGAAAAGAAAGGACAAGTCATGGGAAAATGCCTTGTCCTTTTTGCGTATCTGACGATTTTGCTGAGATCAGCAGAGTCGTAGATGTTGGAAGAGTTGCTAAAATCATTGCGGAATAGTATTTTTGCAAAGCGCTTGCATTTCGCAAGCAAAATGGATATACTAAAGATAAAGGAGGCGATTGTTATGGCGCGAACATCAAATGTATTTGCACGAGTGGAACCTGAAATCAAAGAGCAGGCGGAACAGGTGCTTGACCGTTTGGGAATCCCAATGTCCAATGCAGTGGGTATGTTTTTAAGACAGGTGGTTTTGCAAAGAGGTATTCCGTTTGAAATGAAGCTGCCGCAGACGGCACCGCTGAATTACGGCTCTCTTACCAGAGAACAGTTTGATGCGGAAATGGAAAAAGGCATGGCTGATGTAAAAGCGGGCAGGGTTTATTCGGCAGATGCCATTGAAGCGGAAATGAAGAGAGACTTTGGCATATGAGTTGGGATATTGTATATACAGCGCAGGCAAGACAAGACTTGCGTGATATTTATGAATATATAGCATTAGAGCTGCTTGCGCCGGAAAATGCGGCAGGGCAAACTCAGCGGATTATGAAAACGATTCGTTCCCTTGAAGAAATGCCTATGCGTCATCAACTTTATGGAGAAGAACCGTGGCATAGTCGGGGAATCCGATTTTGGCCTGTAGATAATTATCTGATATTTTATCTGCCGGAAGAACCTCAAAATACAGTAAATATTGTCCGAATTATGTATGGTGGCAGAGATGTATGCAGGCAGTTAAGTGAAGCGGTAATGCTTGATGAATAATAAAAATTCTATAATTTACTTTTGAGTCTTGATATGCTATGCTGTCGTAGACGTTAAGCTCTTTGTTAAAGGAGCATTTGCTATGGGAAAAAACTAAAGGAGATTAAGATAAAATGAAACTGGGCATAGTTATTTACGGGGCTGTTTCATGGAAATCAATGTATCTCCATATAGTGGGTTAAAGGTTGATAAATACTGGGGTTGAGGGCAATTTGGTTTCCATGTAAGTCTTTATATCTTCATAAGGGTTTATGGGGAATTGGTACGTAATTGGTACATATTGGTACGTAGACATGTTATTTTGTAACAGGAACTTAGGAACTATAGGGTGAGCCTTAATACCGATTAGAAAAGGTCGAGTCATTTGGAAATGGCTTGGCCTTTTGCTTGTGTAATAGTCTTTTAATAAAACCCCTGCTATGCAGAGGGACAACAGCTGCTTTAGCTTACAGTAAAAAACCTCCAATGCTATAATAACGTTGGTTCGCCAACCGAGTTAAAAAGCAAAGGAGGTAGTCCAAATGGACATGAATAGTTTATCACATACAAAGTGGGAATGTAAGTATCATATTGTGTTTGCACCAAAATTCAGAAGAAAGGTTGCATATGGACAGCTAAAACAGGACATAGCAAACATTCTCAGCACATTGTGCAAGCGTAAATGTGTGGAAATCATTGAAGCAGAGATATGCCCAGATCATGTACACATGCTGGTTCAGATACCACCAAGTATGAGTGTGTCAAGTTTTGTGGGGTATTTGAAAGAGAAAAGAACATTAATGATATTTGAAAGGCATGCAAACTTAAAATACAAGTATGGTAATAGACATTTCTGGTGTAGAGGCTATTATGTGGATACAGTAGAAAAAAATGCAAAAAAGATTCAAGAGTATATCCAGAATCAATTAAAAGAGGATCTGGAATACGACCAAATGACACTCAAAGAGTATGTAGACCCGTTCACGGGTGAGCCGGTAAAACAAAGCAAATAAAAATGAGCCCAAGGGGATCAGCAGAGAAATGATGTTGCGGCTGGCGTACCATTCTACGAGTCTTTAGACTCAGTGCCGGTAACAGGTCCTTATAGGGCTAGAGCAAACCACCGGCTAAGCCGGTGGTTCTGATTTTAATATAGATAACATGGCAGTATTTTGAAAGGTTTTGAGAAAGCTTGTAAAATCAGTACGCTTTAATGGTTTAAAATGACGATTCAACATCACTATTATATTGTTTTAAATTTGGGTAAATATTCTTGCGCCAAGAAACCTTCTTTCCCACAATATGGGAACCGGAAATCCAGATACGGAAACTACCATTGAGTGGCTTGGTTATACTTCATTAGGAACTGAGCCATTGTCAATCCCAAAGCTGCTTTGCGGTGTGTTAGAAGGATTTATAATGATTTGATTCCTGATATGACATGTGCATATCAATCTGTGTAGACGTGGTTGCTTTACTATCGGATAGTACGGACTTCTAGGTTGAAATATTCATTAGATTAGATCCTTGAGTGAATTATCAGTAATCATAAAAAAATTTGATATTTTGCATTAATTCAAAGTATGTTATAATAATTAAACAGAAATGAATTTTTTATAATAATTATATGCGTCCTCAAATGCTGCATGAGCGGAGACAGCCCAGCCAAAACCATAATTTGAAGAGAAACCTAAGTTATTTTTTTTTATAATACACCAAAAATAGAGAGGTTTGTTATTTATGAGTTCCGGTTCTGTGGTAATTTGTAATATATATTCAAACAAAAAGAATCACCTCAGTGAATAGTATGTAAAAAGGGTGAAGAAATATGCAAGGAGAGAGAAATGCTATCTGAAAAGTATAAGAAAGATTTAGACAAACTTATAAATATTGCCAAAAACTACAGAGATGGAACATTAAGCAATTCGTTATTAATTGATGTAATGTCATCCCAACAGAATTTTGAGAAAAATATTGAATTATGTAGAGGCTATTTAGAAGAGAATGATATATTGTTGGTTGATGATGATGAAGTTGAAGATATGGCAGATGAGACCAACTACACGGAATTGATTAAGCCATATGATACAACTCAGATTGATATTTCACCCAAACCTTTAACGCTGGATATGATTATTTCAAGATTAGAATATGAAGAAATTGATTTGATTCCGGATTTTCAAAGAAAAGCCGGATTGTGGAGCGCAGAGCAAAAAAGCCAGCTGATTGAATCACTGCTGTTAAGGATACCATTGCCGGCATTTTATTTTGACGGGAGCAATAACAACAAATGGATAGTCATCGATGGATTACAACGATTGACAGCATTGAAAGAATTTTTTGTAGATAAAGAATCTAAACTTAAACTGCAGGGGTTAGAGTTTTTGAAGGAGTTAAATGGGATTACCATTGATGATATGCCGCGTTCTTATGTACGGAGAATGAAAGAAACACAAGTTATTACTTATATTATAAACCCTGGTGCACCTATCAATTTGAAATACAATATTTTTAAACGAATCAATACGGGGGGGTTGAAGTTGGAGCCGCAGGAAATTAGGCATGCGCTGTATCAAGGATTTGCTGTAAGATATTTAAAGGAACTTGCAAATTTGGAAGCGTTTAAACAGGCAACAGGATATTCTGTAAAAACGGATCGTATGCTGGACAGGGAGTTTGTTCTTCGTTTTCTGACCTTTTATAGATTAGGTGTATCAGAATATAAAGGCTCCGTAGATTTGTTTCTAAATGCAGGAATGGAGATGTTGAATTGTAGTGAGTTCGAGGAGAAATACGCTGAACTCATTAAAAAGAAGTTTATTAGGGTTTTGAATATAAGTTGGGAGATTTTTGGAAAATATGCTTTTAGACGTATGCCTGAAGTGGGTATGAGGAGACCAATCAGTAAAGCTTTGTTTGAGACATGGACATGTGTTTTGGCAGAATGTTCTAAGGATGAATTGGATTCTTTAGTAGAACGGAAGGATAAATTAGTAGAAAAATATATGATAATGTGTTCGGAAGATGAGGAATTTATTGATTCCATTGGCAGTGGAAAAGTATCATCTGTAAAAAAAAGATTTGAAAAGATTGAATTTTTGATAAAGGAGATAGTAAAGTAAATGTTGGAAAAAATAGTAATTAAAAATTTTAAATGTTTTGAATCTCTTGAATTACCTTTAAGTTCACTTAATGTTTTTTCTGGTTTAAATGGGATGGGAAAATCCACAGTTATTCAGTCGTTGTTAGTGTTAAAGCAGTCAGAGCAGAGTAATTATCTGCCAAAAAGTATTTGTCTCAATGGTAATTATGTAAATGTTGGAATGGCACAAGATGTTTTGTATGAACACTCTGAGAATGAATTTATTGAATTACAGCTTCAAGAAGGAGAAAGTAGTTGTAATGTAAAAGTACATTACAAAAAAGATGCCGATGTGTTGGAGGCAGAAAGTATAGGAAATTATCACGCTATTTCTTTGTTTAAAGAGCATTTTGAATATTTGAGTGCAGAGAGAAAAGCACCTCAGGTGATTTATCCAAAGTCGAGTTTCCATATAGATTCCCAAGCTCAATTAGGAGTTAATGGGGAATATACTGTTCACTATTTATGTAGATATCAGGATAAAAGCATAGCATGGGGGAAAGACAAATCTTTAAAAGAATCAGTACAATTTTGGCTGGATATGATTTCTCCTGAGGTAAAATTTGATGTTTCAGAAATTGAAAACACTGATTTAGCAAAGCTGGGATTTTATTATATGGATAAAACAAAGAGCAGACTATTTCGACCAACTAATGTTGGCTTTGGCATTTCGTATGTTTTGCCGGTTATTGTAGCATTATTGAAAGCGGAAAGCGGAAGCACTCTGATTTTGGAAAATCCTGAAGCACATTTACATCCTAAGGGGCAAAGGAGAATGGGAGAGTTAATTGCATTGTGCGCAGCAAATGGAATACAGATATTTATGGAAACGCATAGTGACCATATTCTGAATGGTATTAGGATTGCTGTAAAGCAGAAGGTCTTAAAAGGAGAAGATGCAAAATTATTTTATTTTTCCAGAAAGAAGTCTAAGGGGAAAATGGTTCATGTAGCTGAGTGCCCACAAATCTATGATAATGGAAAATTAAGCTATTGGCCAGATGGTTTTTTTGACGAATGGGAAAAGGCTTTGGATGAGATTCTTTAAAGGGAGAATGTTAATATGCAAATGATATTAAATGAGCTTTCTTTGTGTACAGAGAAGGTAGATCAGAGCGAGGCTGTGCAAATATTGGAGCAGTTTATAAATACTTATAGCAAGGCTGTAAAAGGAGCCAATGGGTTTGAACGCACGATTCTAACAAGTGTAGATTTAAATTCATTAGAGTTAACAAAAGGATATTATGTATCGCAATGGAGAAATAATGCTAAAGATAAGGACATGATTCGGCGCTTCGGAAATATGTGTGATAGGCAAGAGGTGCTGGAATTCAATCAGGATGAAGCAGAATTAACATGCGAAAAGGGTAATGGGAAGGGATTGCTTGCCGCATATGAAAACGAGTCTTTTTGCATAAGTTTTGCTTCTGACTCCTATTGGAATATGTTTGAAATACCGTGTCATTATTTTTCCTTAAAGGAAGATCAGACTTTTTCTGTCAGTGTATATAATTTGTCCAATGAAGCACAATTTGAGGAGAATTCCAACAAAATTTCCGAGATAAGAGAAAGAGAAATTTCGGGAATAAATACCCCTCAACAGTTATTAGGACGTTTAGATGAACTATTTCCATCGCTTATATTTCATCAGGTTGCACTTAATCAATTAGAGGGGCAGGTTGAGGCATGTCATGTGAGAACAATATGCAATAAACTAATAAGTTTGGAAAGATATTTTTCAAAATGGGATGGAAATAGATTTGAAGAGGAAGCGTTCCCTTCCAGAAGTGTTTCGCCGCAATCAAAGGTGACTTTGGAAAGATATAAAAAGCAACATACATTTGAATTCGAGGAGGAACAAGTGCTGGTAAGTTACCATATGAGATATACAGGAAACATTCCTGGAAGAATTTACTTTCATCCGGCAAATAAATTAAAAAAAGCATATATTTGCAGTTTAACAACTAAATTGCCAACTGTATCTGAGCCTAAAAAACATATTTAGTGTTTTGAATTCAAAATGTATATTTGCATTAATTAGCTTTATAAAGAAAACATTATAAAGACCAATCTAATTTAGAAACCTTTATTTAAAAGAGACGGGGCTGGAAGCTCTTCTAAGAGTCTTCAGCCCGATCATTGTCTGTATTTACGATAACGTATAATAAGTTTCGCAAATTAATTTCATAAAAATAGACATGGTCTATGCCGTTTGGTAGAATTAAGTTATCACACAAAACCTACTAAAGGAGGCAAAACCATGTCTGATAACATTATACAGCTAAACGAGGATTTAATAAAGCATGATTTAAAGGATCTTGTCCGTTCCAGTGTGGAGGAAACTCTCAATGCCCTTTTGGACAAAGAAGCGGATGAACTTGTAAATGCCCAGAAGTACGAGCGCTCCAGTGACCGTCAGGGCTACCGTTCCGGTCATTATAAAAGAAATTTCCAGACCACAGCAGGAGAGGTGGAACTGAAGGTCCCCAAACTCAAAGGCGTTCCTTTTGAGACTGCCATCATCGAACGCTACCGCCGCAGGGAGTCTTCTGTAGAAGAAGCCCTGATCGAGATGTATCTTGCCGGTGTTTCCGTGCGCCGTGTAGAGGATATCTCAGAAGCTTTATGGGGAACCAAGGTGTCTCCCGTGACCATAAGCAACCTCAACAAAAAGGCTTATGAGCACATAGAGCAATGGCGCACCCGCCCGCTGTCCGGCGAATACCCCCTATGTCTATGTGGACGGAGTTTATCTAAAACGCAGCTGAGGCGATGAGATTCAGAATGTCTCCATCCTTGTTGCAATTGGAGTCAGCAATGACGGCTGCCGTGAGATCATTGGTACTGCTGAGGGTATGAAAGAGGATAAGGAAAGCTGGCGCTCCTTCTTTGTATGGCTCAGAGAAAGGGGACTTACCGGTGTCCGGCTGATTATTGGGGATAAGAATCTCAGAATGCTTGAAACCATACCGGAAGTATTCCCTGATGCCCGTTACCAGCGCTGCACTGTTCACTTTTACCGGAACATTTTTTCTGTTACACCACGCAATAAGATGAAGAGCGTTGCCATGATGCTGAAAGCCATCCATGCACAGGAGAACAAGGAAGCGGCCCGTGAAAAAGCCCGCCAGGTGGCAGATAAACTGAAGGAGATGAAACTAAACTCAGCATCAAAGAAACTTCAGGATGGCATTGAGGAAACCCTTACTTACATGGACTTTCCCACCCAGCATTGGACAAGGATACGGACAAACAACACCATTGAACGCCTGAACCGGGAGATCAAACGCCGGACAAGGGCAATAGGCGCCTTTCCGGATGGGCAGAGTGCCCTGATGCTGGTATGCGCCAGACTGCGCCATGTGGCAGGGACTCAATGGGGGACACGCCGCTACATGAACATGGAGCATCTCACCAAACCAGAGGATGGTCTGCTGGCTGATATCACAGCCGGTTGACTAATGGCTACCAAGGGGCTGAAATTATTTTTGCGAAAAAAACTTGACACTATCGTATTTACAGACTTTTGTCCGCATCCCTTACTTCTGGAAAGCGATTATTTGGTAGGTTATGCAAACATTATGCATAAAGACAGCAACATATCAATTTTAATAATTGCGTTTTCATTCTAATATAAGAACATTATTCCATAAATCTGTATTAGCTTGGTCATTGTTATTATATCCTGCTGATACTACGGTGCCATCTGATTTTAATCCTAAAGTAAAACCATGTCCCGCAGAAATTGAAATAATATTTTTCCATTCATTAATTTCTTCTATAGAATCTGTAAACTCATCACCAGATAATGTTGTAACAACTGTGCCATCCGATTTTAAACCAACTGTATGAAAGTCGCCTGCAGAAATTGCAATAATATCGGTCCATTCAGTTACATTACATTGTCCCATATGATTATCACCAACTGCAACAACTGTACCATCACTTCTTAAAGCAACCGTATGACCACTTTCTGTTATGTATCCACCTCCTGCAGAAATTGCAATAATATCGGTCCATTCATCAGAATGTTCTTCAATTTGTGCAAGTTGTTCCTGACTTTTATATCCAGTAATAAAAATATTTCCGCTTGAGTCTAAGCCAACTGTATGGCGCCATCCAGTAGTTATATCTACTATATGATTCCATTCGCTAATATTTGCCTGTCCGTCCCCATTGTGTCCCTGCGCAACCAATGTACCATCGCTTCTCAGTCCAACTATATATAATTGTCCAGCCGAAATATCAATTATATCGCTCCATGTACTTGTATCTATGTAATAGTCTTTGTGTTGACCAGCTATAACTACTTTGCCAAATCTATCTAGTCCCATAACAAAATGCCCTTTAACCGAAATAGATATGATATCCATATCTTCCCATTGTTTAAAGGTATCTTCTTCAGAAAAATCTTCTCCAGAAAAATATATGTTCCCTGATTGTGAAATTGCAGCAGAATATTTTATCCCAGCGGAAATAGTAGAAGATAAATTTAATCGAGTTAATATATTTGAACATTCTTGTGCCAATTCTATACTATTTTCATAATCTCCCAAATTAATAAATTTTTCTAAGGCCTTTTCATACTCATTACTGTTGTAATAATTTAATGCCTCATTATAGAGATTATTCTTTTCTGTTTCTTGTGTTTCTTCACTTATTTGCTGGTGAAGATAAACTTGTGATTGCGCAACGTAAAACATACTGTCTTCAAAATCACCCAGTAAGGTAAATTTATCAGCAGATTCCTCATATCTTCCATTTTCAAATAAATCTATAGCTTGATTATATAATATATATCTTTCAGCCAGATCTATATATGCTAATGAATCTTTATAATCACCTAAGGTACTTAAAATATCTATTGCGGAATAGTAGTTCTGATCATTTATGTAATCAATACCTTTTTGATATGTTGATAATAATTTATTTCTTTCGTTTAATGCGCTTTTTATGAAAATAACAATTAAGACCAATAAAAAAACTGCTATCAAAAATAATTTTGTTATGCATTTTTTGTACAATTACTCCACCTCTTTTTCTAACAACGATTCCTTTTCTTTATCTAAAGATTCTTCCATTGCTTTATCTGAAGTTTTTTCCATTTCTTTTTCGGACAATTCTTCAATTTTCTTTTCAAAATTGGTACCCAAAAAATATGCACAATGTGA
This sequence comes from uncultured Lachnospiraceae bacterium, assembly GCA_964421915.1. Classification (GTDB taxonomy): domain Bacteria; phylum Bacillota; class Clostridia; order Lachnospirales; family Lachnospiraceae; genus NK4A136. Next base: position 17,949 of record CAYQZB010000017.1, on the reverse strand, counting down.
TAGTATAATAAAGAAAAGAAAGATTGTTAGTTTTTTATCTATTCTATCATACAGAAAAGAAAAAATTCCCATACTTATGAGTGCTAGAAAAAACGATAAAAAAATAAAAGTGTTCCTACTCTTTATTGCGGATTTTTTTCCTTCCTCTGTCATTTCATTTTGGTGATATGAAATGTCTAAATTAAATGCGGCAAAAAAAATATTTAATGCTATCGAAAATATGCACATAAAATTATCTAATATATTACGCTCGAATATTTGGGTTAAATTATAATCCAAAATGATATCATATATTATACTAACTATAACAGGAAAAAAGGAAAAGAAAAATCCTATTACTATCCATCTTAATACCAATTTATTTGACCAGTTTTTACCATATATTTTTTTTAATATATTTAAAAAGTTCTTTAAAATATTTGCTTTAGTCATATTATAGCTCCATAATAGTGAGAAAAAAGAAGAAAAATATTAGTAAATTACTTAATTTTTCGCATTATAGTACAATTTTTAAAACTTCACCATAAAGCATATATAATCCGCCATATCATAGCAATATGCCGGTTTATTGTTACTTTTTATATGCCCATTACCATTAAACTAATAAACGATCGTCCCTGTAGTTACCGTGGTAGTTACTGTTGAAACTTGCGTAGTAGTACCTCCACTCCAATCTTGACTTCAGCCTTTCCGGTCGTCATGTAGTGATTGTAGTAAGTCGTCAGATCATATCCCAAAGCAGCCTACAGGTCAAGTTACACCATGTGGGAGAAGTTTACGTTGAACTCGACGCTGCTCTGACGGTCTTCCGCCATACCGCATATAATGAAATAGTTGAAGAGTGCCGCTTCATCAGTGCCGAACAATGCTACAAGGTCAAGATTGTGCGCTGTGTAATAGTCTGCATTAAAGAAGCATGCTTACTGTTCTGGCACTACAGCCGCTGCGAAAGCATTCGTGTTTACATAGTCACAACAGATACCATAATTACGATTGCAAAAACCGTAGAGTGAAGCTTATTATTTGATGTTGTCATAATATATTTTGCCTCCTGATATATAATATTTTATTTTTTCTTTCTTATCACATTAAACTATTATTTTCCATCTTCATATTTTGGCGAGCAATATTTAATGTAGATTACTTTCAAGTAATTTAATGTTTTTTATTTACTATATGATAAAACATAAACATTAGGTTTGTCAACAAAGTAAGTTTTTTAGTTTTCTTAACTCTAAAAATTGTATATATTTTTAAATCACTTACTAAATGATGTGGTTCGTTTGATGTGTACCAAAGGGTATTTTTATTTATTTACTTATTTGTTGTTCAAAAAAGCAGGATTTCAAGACCGGATTTTGAAATAAATATTCTATTATTAAGGAGAAGTTTTATTTATGTAAAGATAAATAGAAACAGGCTGATCATACGAAGTTTTTCAGCGTTCCTTGTTCTATGCATGGTTTTCTATAATATGGGTTTTCTTTTCCTGACATTATCTATTGATGCAGGAAAGAAGCTTGTAACAATCTATGCAGTGGAATGCGAGAACGAACATCTGATGATCAGTTCCCGTGTCCAGTCAAATACGATCGTACTTGCTGGCGAAACAGTTTTAGTATATCATAAAGAACTAAAACCTGTCTGAAAGAAGATTTTTGTTGATTTGCGTAATAAAAAATGTTATTACATGTAATGTAAAATGCAAATAGACGATTGAAGTGCAGAGTTATCCGGAATGAAAATAGAAAAGGTTGCATATAGAAATGGCTGCCAAAGTTTTTAAAAGAATTGAAAGAAAAAAAATTAAACATATTCGGAAGCCAGCAAAAAAGATGGCTGCCTCCCGGATACGGTAAAAAAACATATCAGCAGATGGATCCCCAGGAAAAAGCAGTAATTGATGAGTTTGAAGGAGCGGAAAGTTACCAAAAAACCATAGCCAACGCCAAATATTTCCTTTACGATCCCAGCTCTGTACGTCTGTTGGAAGAAACTCCGGCATAATATTTTCTTAAAAGGTTCCCCCAGTGGGAGCCTTTTTATTTTGCAAACACATACTGTATTTAAGACTGTATCCACCCAAGAACGGAAATAAAAAGAAAGGAGTGATCTGATTATAAGGAGAAAAACGCATCTGCAAATATGCCGCGCCTTTGACGCTGGAATATCACAGAAGCATCCGCAGCGGAGATACAGATAATAAGACAGTCTTTTGGCTGTAAAAATAAGAAAGGAAAAAATATTTATGCAAAAAGGAACTTTAGGAGGCAGAAAAGAAAGTAAAACATCTGCTTCAATGTCATTTCCGGCTGCGTGCAGGAAACCATCTGGATAGATCTTCCAGACAGAACGGCGTCACAATAAAAGAGCGCTTTTCCAACAGAAAGGAACGCATACGCCCATTCGGGCATAGATGATGCTGTTTATATCGGATAGAATATCCGGACGAAAACGAAATGCTGCAGACAGACCGGACTTGACCGGACTTGAAGCAGACGGAGGCAGGGCCTGTATATCCTGATGGATAAACAATAATCTGCCAAAAAATACTTTTTTTCTGCCATGACTGATGTGTGCCTTTGCAGATATATGCTACAAAATGCTTGTAATTTAGGCGTTTTGTGATATAATATCTGCATACGGCTGGGTAAATATGCCATTATTTTTTCTTTCTCCAAAAAAATTGGAGTCTGGAAAGATGTGGTATAATCCTATTATAAACACAGAAAGAAATGGAGGATTAAAGGTATGACAAAGACAAATAGCACAAACAACAGAATAAAGAGATTATATACACTTTCCATGGCGGTTATCCTTATGGTATCTGCTCTGGTTATGACCAGCATAAACGCATCCGCAGCGCCCGTTGTTCCGGATCAGTACAGCTGCATCTTCAATGCAGAGTATTACGCAGCAAGATATCCGGACCTCGCAGCGGTATTTGGCAATAACGAAGCAGCACTGTTCAACCACTTCCTTACCGCTGGTATGGCAGAGGGCAGACAGGGCAGCGCTGAGTTCGATGTTAATTTCTACCGCACGGCTTATCCGGACCTTGCGGCTGTTTTCGGCGACGACCTTGTAGCTTACTACAATCACTACATGACTTGCGGTAAGGCAGAAGGTAGGGTTGGTGCAGGTGTTGCTACGGCTGCTCAGGCTAACACAACAACTACGACTCCCGCTCAGACAGCACAGGCTGGTAACGGTGGGGTTAGAGTGTATCAGTTTAATTACAGAACATGGAAGCCTGGAGAGCAGGAATTCTATACAAATATCCTTGATTCTATCCTTACACCGGGTATGAGCGACATGGAAGTAGCGCGTGCAATTCACGATTACCTCTGCAGGACATATCATTACGCACAGGCAGGTGAGACCGCTGTGACTTTGAATGATATCTATACAGAAAGAGTATGGAAGCCTGCAAACGGCTATGGTAACAGGGTTAATCAGGAAAGAGCAAACTCTACCGCATTTGAATGTGACAGTTATGCTCAGGCTTTCAGGACGCTAATGAACATTGCCGGTATCCAAACCGAGTTTGTTTGTGGCAGATCCGAACGCGGCGTAGGACACGCATGGAATCGTACTATGATCAATGGGCAGTGGCTTTACACAGATGTCACATATGACGATTCACTGAACACTACCAGATACTTCATGATTTCTGAATCCCAGATGAATCAGGATCACCTTCCTGAGATAAATGGTCAGTATCGGTGTTATTAAGTTAATAAATACCATTGTTAAAACCTTTAAAAAGCCTATCAATATGATGGGCTTTTTTTATGTCCATTTTTAAAATACATACTTTAAAAGTGAGAAGTTATCCTCTACAGAGGGTATTTTTAACTTTTTACATACTTATACTAGCGGTCAAAAAAGCGGGCAGCCCTCTGCAGGCTTTTGAGATAAATATTATATTATAAAGGAGGACTTTATGAAAAAGCACAGACCAAAGCTGATTACAAGATTTTTTTCCGTTTTTCTTGCTCTTTGCATGGTTCTTGGCAACACAGGCTTTTTTTCTCTGGCATCCAGTTTGGATACCGGCGAGAACCTTGTAACTGTCCATGCAGCGGAATGTGAGAACGGGCATCTGATGATCAGTTCCCGCGTCCAGTCAGATACGATCGTATTGGCTGGCGAAACAGTTTTAGTAGAACCGGTAGCCGATGACGGCTACATGGAGGAATCAGTCGTGATCCAGAACGACAACGGCGATGTAATCGCCTACAATGTCCTGCATGACGGACTGTATTCCTTTACGGCAACGGAAGATGTGACAGTGTATGCATCCTTCGTGGAGGACCCCGATTACGTGGATGACGGGTTTACGGAGGCAGAGGTATCAGAGATCGATAAACTGACTTCCGAAAACGACATCCGGGATGAAGCAACGGAGCAGTATATCAGGGAACATGTAAATCCTGATTATACAGGTATGGTTACTATGTATCCTGCCAACATGGTCACCATCTTTAATACGGTGGCAGACAGCAACCACATGGACGGAGTAGATACAATTGATGGGCTGTTTAAGCTGGCGGAAGATGACATTGATCAGTTCACTTCAGCTTACATTGCAAATTTTTCGACCTATGCCATGCTTTATGATCTTGATCCGGAAAGCGATTACTATGTCGGCTGGGCAGACACTATGCACAAAGACAGTAATTCCGTTGTGACCGATTGTGACTTTGCCTATAACAATGACCACGGGCAGACACTGGACAACTGCATCTATGATGATGCAACCGGACTTGTCTATGTCCATAAGAGCAACTTCTTTGAAGAAGACGGCACATATGTGATCAATAACGTCCGGATGCAGTTTTTGCAGCTGATCAATTATACTGGTTCCAACAAGTCCAACGTGGAGGTCGAAGTTAACGTGGAAGAGGACGTAAGCATGGATATGCAGTCCCAAAACATGTTCGAGGCGTCCACGACCGTTACCATTGACGCAGGATTAAATGAAAGCGAGATGATTGTCTGTGTCAACGGTATTCCTATGGAAACAGGTTATTTTTACAACCGGGTAACGGGCGACCTGACATTAAAAATGTCATCGTCCTCCATTAATACCCTGACGGTACAGACCGGAGACGAAACATTCATTCAGAAAGTCTTTGATGCATTTAAACCCATGGTAACGGAAGCGGAGAGTCTTGCTACGATGAACCCAATTTGTATGCTTCCAAAAGGCATCGACGAATCTTATGAGGGCGCTGTGTTCAGTTCCTATGGGGCGCAGCTAATCTACAGCGATCAGGTCATGACGGCAACATCACAGGCGGCAGGATATATCCAGCATGGTCCACTTGCCAACGGCGACAACGTAGGCGACCCCTGTACGACAACTTACTATGTCGTAAGATATGGTAATGATACCATGGGAACGGACAATACCTCCAAGTACCAGGTAGACTACAATAAGATCGACACCATGCGGAGCGGCCTGTATTTCTATGTGGATATTACGTCGGATTCTTTCCTGATGGTCAACAACAGTTATAATGATATGAGAGCTAATGGATATGATGCAACGGTTGATGTTTTAACCTTTGAATCAGGAACTATCAACAATGGCTACACCGTCAATACTTCTGCTGCAGAGTTTGACCCGCGCTTTAACTATGCGGACAGTCTCCCCATGCAGTGCGGACATATCAGCCGGGCAGTTAAAGACGAAATCTACAATGGTTTCATGCCTTCTGACAACAACGGAAACAACCATGGCATGTACACAGCTCCGGTAGTTATGCGTATTCTTGACGTGGATACCACAAGCGACCCGAATTATAACTACTGCCTTGTAGGCATTATCACCGGCATCTTTGATACTCAGGCGGGAGCTGGGCTTTATGTTATGAAGTCAGAAAAGGATTCCCCTGAAGAAAACGAAGCCTCTATTTACATCCTGAAAGAGTCCTCCAATACGGACGTTACCGATAGAAACCGCCATTACCATATGGCAGGGGCGCAATATAAGATCACAGCAACCGCAGGAGAGGCGGTTAATGATATCTCCTTCCCGCAGACGGTCACGATCGGAAACGACGGGAAATCCGAGAATATTACGATTACCAAGCCGGGTACATACTCTGTAGTGGAGGTTTCCAGACCTACGGATCATACCTATGAGCTTAACAGTACAGCAAAGGAATTTGTAGTTACAGCGGACGATATCGCAAATGCGACGGAGCTTGATCCGCTTGTATTTGATATGGAAGATCCCCCGACAACATACCACCTGCAGCTGGAGATCCAGAAGATCAACCAGGACGGCAGCGGCGACCAGTCACAGGGCGACGGAAGCCTTGCAGGGGCAGAGTTTACAATCGACTGGTACAATGATTATTACATGACGCGCGGAGAGCTTCCGGCTACACCGGATAAAACCTTTACGATCACGACATCCAACGTGGGCGGAAGGTATATTGCGACGCTGGACACGAAGCTTCCCCTTGGAACCTTCACCATCCGCGAGACAAAAGCGCCGGAAGGATATCTTCTGAATGACCTGAAGTTTACCTGCGGAGGGAAAGAATTTAATAATGACAACTTCCTTCAGTGGGTAAGGATGGAAAGCGGCAATATTAACATTACAGTAGGAAATCAGGCAGTTAATGAGGATTATATCGCCAGAGGCGGCGTGCGCATCCAGAAGCTTGACCTTGAAAACTACGAGGATCATGCGCAGGGCGGAGCTTCCCTTGAGGGCGCTACGTTCCATATTATTAACGTATCGGATCATTATGTATATGTGGATCAGAACGGCGACAATGTATATCAGGACAATGAGCGTTTTGCGCCGGTAACACGTAAGGATGCCAACGGCATGTATGTCTATGACATCAATAAGGATGTTCTGGCAACACTGGTAACAGATGCGAACGGTGATGCGGTTCTTGACGGATCTGCAGGTTACACTGATTTTTCGCTGCTTCCTTACGGTACCTATTATATATATGAATATAAAGGACCGACAGGCTATACGACTACCTATAATGACGGCAGACCAAAGCCTCCCCTTGACGGAGTATTTGCGGAAGTATTTGAGATCCGGCAGGACGGCGTAACCGTTGACCTTACGGGCGCGGGATATGAGTTCCAGAACCGCGTTATCAGGGCGGACATTGAATTCAGGAAGATCGAATCTGACACACAGTCAGGAGGATATGGCACGGAAGCCGGGGGAATGGCAGACGTGGCGTTCAGGCTAACCAACCTTGAAACAGGAGAAAGCCATATCGTTTTCACGGACGCAAACGGTTATTTTTCCACAAAATCCTACAGTGCGCCCTTAACAGGCGTTAAGGCACAGGAAACAACCCCAGACGGGCACCCGATCTGGAATTTTACAGCTGCCGACGGTATTGTGACTGATAAATCCTATATGATGCACAGTTTTGATACCAATGCCGGGGATGGTTACTGGGCAGCGATTGAAGCAGGGGAAGAAGTAAAGGTCGAGCCTTGCGGAACATGGTTTGGTATGAACGCTGCAGGCGGACAGACTCCGGTTGACGACCATGTAGGCGCGCTGCCTTACGGTTCGTATAAATTAGAAGAGCTGCGCTGCCCTGCAAATGAAGGAAAGACCAATCTTTACAGCGGTACCTTTTCCATTACGCGGGATTATGAGCTTTTAGATATCGGAAACCTTGAAAACAGGACGCTGCGTATCGAGACGACTGCCAGAACGGAAATGGAAGAAGTGGATGAGGGACACTATGCTCCGGCATGGCCCGCAACACAGTCTTATCTCTCCAATGACGTGCTGTACGCAGAAAATGTCAAGATCACGGACGAATGTAAGGTATATGGCCTTGAGTATCAGGAAGAATACTACCTGTACGGCTATCTGTTTGACCTTACCACCGGGGAAGAAGTCCGTAATGCGGACGGCAGCCTGGTTGTCGGACGTGATGAGGAAGGCAATGTGGGCAAGATATTCACGGCCCGCGCGATCGACATGGATGTCATCGACATGAGTTTTGTTTTCGACGCAACGGATCTTGTCGGGCATACGGTTGTGGTATTTGAGGAACTGTATGTTCAGTCAGACAGGGAAGAACTTGGCGAAGATGCAACGCCGATCACATTCCATAAGGATATGACGGATGTTGCACAGACAATCTATTTCCCGAAGATCGGCACAGAAGCGCGCGATAATAATACGGAGCTTAACATGTCTGATGCCGGTACCCAGGTTACCATTACGGACACGATCCATTACAGCAACCTGCGGCCACAGATTAAGTATGTATTTACGGGCATCCTGATGGACCCGGAAACAAAGGAGGCTTATATTGATCCTGTTACGGGGAAACGTGTGACGGCTTCCATCGAATATATACCGGAAACCTTTGAAGGTGATGTTGAGGTAGAGTTTACCTTCAACGCATCCGAGGAGCTTGCAGGTAAAAATCTTGTTATCTTTGAAGAAATGACACGAAAGAACGTACTCTGGGCATGGCATCATGACTGGGACGACGAAAAACAGACGGTTCACTTCCCGAAAGTGACGACGACCGCAGTTGATTCCGAGACCCTGATCCAGAACTCGGCACCGGATGATGACATTACCATCCTTGATAAGGTGCATTATGAAAACGTGATTGCACGCCAGTATTACCGCCTTGAAGGGCAGGTCTATAATGCTGATACAGGTAAGCCGGAGCTTGATTCAAGGACCGGACAGCCGATCACGGCATACGGAACCTTCTATGCATCCGCAACATCAGGGGAAGAAATGATGAAACTTCACTTCTCCGGCGTCGGCAAGGAAGGTGAAACGCTTGTAATGTATGAGGATCTTTACCTTGTAAAAGCGACAGATGCTGAGATGTACGCCCTGATCGAAGAGCAGAACGCGGCTATCGGCATTACAACGGTCAACCATACAGACCCGGAAGAGAGGGTTCTTGTGGCAGGCAGGGAGCTGTATGCGGAGAATATCGCGGACAGAAGGACTGCAAAGGAGATCGCTGATGATTACAATAACGCTGTCAGCGACAACAAGGTAACATTTGTTGAATGGCACGACCAGACACAGACGGCCATCTATACTGCAGAGGACCCGGCAGCTATTGCAGCCATTGATACTGAAGCAGAAAACGGCACCACTCTGGTCCAGCTTCATCTTAACTACGATGTGTATAAGATGGGAGTGGAGGTTGAATATGTATTTAACTCGACAGAACAGCTGGTGGCGCGCAATGTAAGAACGCAGGAAGAAGCAGAGGCTATTGCCGATGCATACGGAAACATTACATTAACTGCATTTGACGGAAAAGACGCTTTCTACAAGACGGCGGAAAATCCGGTGGATGTGGCTGCATACGGTAAGGAAAACGGTCTTACTGAACTTATCCCGTGTTACATCCATAACACAAAGCCGCTTACCGGCTATGCCGAAACGGAAGAAACCGCTGCTTATTATGCACAGCTGCACGGTGTAACACTGGTAAACTTTGATGCAGATACAAAGACGGCATATTATTATACGGATGAAAATCTCCGCAGCGTGCTTGATACGATTGCCATTGAAGTCGTATTTGATGTATCCGATACCGAACTTGAAGCGCTTAACAGGGCTAAAGCAGAGGATCTTGGCATTGAATACGAGGATATGACAGAGAATCAGCTGATCACAAAGCAGGATGCCATTGATGATAAAGCCGTACAGTTTGCTGCTGATTATGCAGTGGAAATGATGTCTTTTGATACCATTTCCCATAAAGGTGTATATGTCATGACATCCGGGGATCTCAAAGACATCGACAAAGACCATGTAGTTTATACGCTGCTTGGTGAAATGGAAATCAACTATGTTGAGCCGGTTACATTATGGAATGTTGTCCTGCCGGATACGATCGAACGGGCGCATGTTGGCGACCACAGGGTTGCGAGTGATGCTACACAGCAGATTTATATTCCTAAGATCAGAACCAGCGTGGCTGACAGCGAATCAAAAGACCGCAACTCCATGGCTGACGGCGAAGTCATCCTGTATGATACTGTCCATTATGAGAATCTGATCCCCGGAAAGACCTATACCGTTGAGGGAATCCTGATGGATAAGGACACGGGCAAGGCTCTGGAAGTTGACGGACACCATATCACAGCCGACACAACCTTTACCGCATCCTCAAGGAACGGTGACGTAACTGTAACATTTAAGTTTAACGGCGTAAACATGACCGGAAAGAGAGTGGTCGTATTTGAGGATCTCTACTACTCCGGAATAGAGCTGGCAACACACGCCGATATTAATGATGAAGCACAGACACAGTATTTCCCGAAGATCGGGACGACAGCAAAAAATGCAGAGACGGGTCTTTCCTCCACGCTTGCGGAATCCATCAACATCAAGGATACCATACAATTCACAGATCTGCTGGTTGGGCATGAATATGTCCTGAGCGGCTACCTTGTGGATAAGGCTACAGGACAGATCATCCCGGATTCATCAAGAAGCCTGACATTTAAACCGACGCAGACAAACGGCACGGTTGACATGCTCTTTGACATGGATCTGACTGCTTACGCAGGAAGAAAGATCGTAGTTTATGAGGCATTGAAGCTTAATAATGCGATTGTAGCAGAACATAAGGACATTAACGACACCAACCAGACATTTTCGATCTGTAAGACGGTAACGGTAGCGCTTGACGAACTGACAAGGACACATGAGAGTAACGGAACGAACAGTGTCACTCTGATCGATACCGTACAGTATGAAGGGCTGCAGCCCGGAGTAAGCTACACCTGCGTCGGCTCTTTGGTATATCAGGATACCGGCAATTCCGTCATGAATGGGTTTAAGGCAATCAAGGGTGAAACAACCTTTACCCCGGAAAGCTCATCCGGAACAATTACCATCACCTTTAAGATGGATGCAAGCAAGCTGCAGGGCAGGGATGTTGTATGTTATGAGATCATCAAGTATAACGGCCATGCGGTATGTAACCATATTGACAGGGATGATAAGAACCAGACTATCAGCTTCCCGTATCTTAGCGATACTGTGGCAGTTGATACGGCAGACGGAGACAAGTACATTGCTTCTGTAGGAATGGTATCCATCACCGACAACATTATCTATGAGAACTTTACGGTTGGCAACACTTATACCATCAGAGGACAGCTTATAGATAAAAAAACCGGCCAGCCGGTTACGGTCGATGGGATCCCGGTAACTGGAGAGACAATGTTTACCGCAGAAATAGAAAACGGCACGGCTTCCGTGGTTTATACATTTGACAGCGGAAAGGTTACGGCTGATACCATCGTTGTATTTGAGACGCTTTATAATGCGGACGGTTCCGTGGTAAATGAGCACTGCGACATCAACGACCGGGATCAGACGGTAACAAGGGGAGTAAAAACAGGCGATAGTATCCTTTGGATACTTGCAGGTCTGGCTTCCATGATCGCTTTCTTCGGAGCGGTGCTTGTGGCAAGAAAGAAAAAGAAAAAATAAGGGGTTAGCTGATTTTCCCCATGGGATTTCAGTTTTCATATAACGGCACCTCCTTATAGAGAAAGTCCATCGAAAGATGGGCTTTCTTGTTTTTTTGGCCAACTACCTGATTTGTAAATTACATACTTATTATGCAATACATTTTCTTATGATCGGAAATATAGAAGAAAGGAGAGAAAAATAATAACCGGTCAGGAAAAAATATTAAATTAAAAAGGAGAAAAACGATGAAAAAATTTATTGATGCAGTAATTACCCTGTTACAGGAAGAAGTTGGTGAGGAATTCAGCATCAGAGCATGTGAATGCAAGAAGAATAACGGCATTACTCTGCATGGTATTACAATTTGCGATGAAAATGCTACCACATTTATTACACCGGCAATCTATCTGGATGAGTATTATCAGGAATATTCCGCAGGACAGAAAAGCTTAGAGGATATTGTTGCTGCAATCCTTGCCATCAACAAGAAATCTGCGGTAAAAATGCCGTTTGATAGTGATATATTCACTGATTTTGCAAAGGCTAGGAACGGCATTATGTATAAGCTTGTCAATTTTGAGAAAAATCAGGAGCTTTTACGGGAAATCCCGTATGTTAAGTACCTTGATATGGCGGTTGTATTCTTCTATGATGTACCTGATTTCCCGGAAGAGGGCAGCACTGGCAACATTCTGATCCGTAATACTTTTATGGAAAAATGGGGTATAAATGTGGATGATTTGTATGATGCTGCATTACATAACACCCCTGATAAGTATCCGGTGTATGTGAAGGACATGCAAACTATTTTAATGAAGATGTTAACAAAAACGTCCATTAATGAGGAGAAGAACGCTGAAGATTTCTTACGCGATATTGTTCCTGGTTCTGTAACTCCGGAATTATACGTGCTCAGCACTCGTAGAGACTGCTATGGAGCGGCTTGTCTCTTGTATCCGGATTTTTTAAAAAAGGTATCAGAAAAACTGGGAACGGATATGTTTATCCTGCCGTCCTCAGTACATGAGGTATTAGCGCTTCCATTTTCCGATACCGAAGATCCTGAGCTGTTAAAATCCATGGTGAAAAGCGTAAATATGACGGAAGTATCAGTGGAAGATTATCTTTCCGACAATGTCTATGTTTATCGCAATGGCGATCTGGCAATTATTTAACCTTTCTTTACTTTAGAAGGTCTCTTCGGAGACCTTCTTTTTTTAGATTAACATACTTATTATGCAGAATAATTTTTCATGACTGGAAACATAAAAGAAAGGAGAAAAAAATTATTTAATACCAGTTGGAGTAAATTATTCTAATTTGATTAGAAGAAATATAGGAGGATATTCAAAAATGGAAATGAATGTAGGAATGTTAAGAAACATAATTAAAGAGCTGCCAGATGATATTCCAATATTTGTTGCATGCAAGGGTTATTGTAATTTTGATTTTAAAAATAAGAAACCAAATGAGGATACAGATACCTTTGCAATTGCGCATGATGGAAAACTCTTTATAACTGATGAGTGCGCGGTAGAAATAGATGAGGATGGTCATACTCTTTAAAAGAACATGAAGACAAATGATTGGAGGAAAATACCATGTTAAAAGAAATTACCATGTTAAAAGAAATTACTTTAAAAGAAATCACTTTTGATGAAGTTGAAAAAATGTGGGAAAGTGGGGAAATTGGAAGGGTATTATATATATATCCTGATGGTTCAGACGCTTATGTAGACATCAATGACCGTTGGAGTGATCTTATGAGACACCTTGATAACGGCGGAAAATTTGCTATTGATGAAGCTGGTCCTAACTAGAAAATACAATAAAGCACTAATAGGAGAAAAATAAATAATTGGAGGTAGCCAAATGGCAGAAGATGGAACAATTGTAATATTAAATAGAAAAATGATAGAGCAGGATTTATGCGAAATAGTGAAAGACTTGAAGGAAACTGCAAATTTTTTGTATCATTATCATACAGATTTATACGGACAGTCAGCTATAGTTACTCAAGCTGCAGATGCCATAAAAGCCTTATCTGCAGATGGGGAAATCGGTACTGTAGAGGAATTCCGAAATATTATGGAAAAGAGTAAGGCAAAGAAGCCTATCAGAATTGATATGTGCACTTGTCCGAAATGCGGTACATATAACGAAGCCGTAAAGAAACGCCGAAACACTGTACATCATGATATTGTTTATTGCTGGCACTGTGGTCAAGCAATGGAAGTGGAGAAGACAGATGTAGTGCAGCAATGTGAAAACGTAGAATAATTAATCTCCTTCTTTTATTGAATCAGCAGGGAATTATCTCTGCTGATTTATTTTTATGAAATACATACTTTTTACACAGAACATTTTCTTATGACCGGAAATCCAAAAGAAAGGAGATTAAAATAATATATCGGTTGGAGAAAAACAATAGCAGCAAGCTAAAAATGAAGAAAAACAATAAATAGGAAGAATGGAGGCAAAAGGAATGAGTAGAGAAATTCTTCAGCTTGATTTATCAGCTTATAAATTAAGCGAAACAACGAAAAGGATCGCGGATTTCACGTTTACAGAAGAAACCACAGATAAAAATGGAAACTATTTGTTAAAGGGTCATTGTCCGTACAACATTTCTTACCAGTTTGCAAATCAATGTGATTTTATTCTGAAACAGGTTGACGGGTTTTCTTCGTATGCTTTTTCCGATGAACAGATGGCTGTCTTTACATATTGCGAGGGAGATATCTGTTTAACTCTTTTTACAGACTGGGAAAAGTATGAAAGAGAAAAAGCTGATATAATTAGGTTTTATCAGGAGGATTATTAAAAATACATTATCGGAGGAAAACAGTATGAAATTTGCGGTTGTTAGTTATTGGGTTGGAGAATCAGGAAATACAGAAATGTGGTTGTATGATTCTCAGGAAGATGCAAGATTTGCATTAAACAAATTGTGGCAGCAATCCTTTGATCTGGCATCAGAAGATGAAAACTTTGATGAAGAAAATTCTTATCACGAAGATGATCTTGCTGTGGTTGCTTGGAAGGATAATCTTTGTAGGTATTTCGAGGTTGTAAAACAGAATATGACTGAAGAAATAAGATAAGGATATGGAGGAATTTAAAATGCAAGTTTATTTAACACCTAAAGAAACAGAGGTTTTGATTAACATTGCCGAAGAATGGTGCGATATAATGACCGAAGGAGATGAGGATTCTTGCAAACGTGTTGACAAAACATTGGACAATGGTCTCGGTTCTGCTTTGTACAAATTATATAAAGGCAAAATTGGCCAGAATCTCTATGTAGAATATGTTAAGAAAAGAAACCGACGCTAGATCCTGTCGGAATGGTTTAAAAACCAAATTATATTATTTGTTCTTTCTTTTATAAAACCAGCGGAAATATCCCTGCTGGTTTTATTTTTTTTGGAATCCATACTTATAATGACAATATTTTTTCTGAAGAATGGAATCAAAACTGTATATGGGAGAGTTTTTCAGAAAAAACATATTGTTATAATGCTCTTTTATGTATATAATAAAGAAAGGAGATAATGCATTATGACAGAAGAAGAAAAAAAACTGCAACATGAAAAGGATTTAGAGAGGATCAGGGAATTCCGTCTGATTGATGACGATTTTATGACCGCCGTATTCCGGGACAATATCCGTGATACGGAAATGCTTCTTAACACCATCCTCGGAAGATCTGATCTGCAGGTGACCAGGGTAATTACCCAAAGTTTTTTAAAGAACTTGAATGGGCGTTCTGCAAGAATTGATATCCATGCGATTGACGCTGCCGGAAAACATTATGACGTTGAAATACAACGTGAGGATAAAGGGGCAGGGTTTAAACGTGCAAGACATAACAGTGCCCTGCTGGATGCGTCAATTCTGCAGCCGGGAGAAGATACGGAGATCCTGCCGGAAACATATGTCATATTTATTGCTGAAAATGACATATTTATGAAGGGCGAGCCTTTGTATCCGATTGACCGGTATGTGGAAATAAACGGTGCGGTTGAAAAGGTGGATGATGGTTCACATATCATATATGTGAATGGTCAGTACCGTGGTGAGACCCCTATCGGACAGCTGATGCATGATTTCTTCTGCACAAAGCCGGACGATATGGTAAATAAAAACCTTAGTGAGACAGTACGTTTCTATAAGGAAAATGAGGAAGGAGTGAGAAATATGTGCCGTGCTATGGAAGAAATGCGAGATGAGGCTTATAAAAAGGCTTTTTTAGATGCCAAGAAAGGGAGCGTTATCAAAATGCTTAAGTCGGGTTTTTCATCGGAAGAGACCGCAGAACTAAATGAAGTGCCTCTGGAATGGGTACAGGAGATCGCTCTTTCCATACAAGCATAACTACAATTTTATCCCATATACAGTAAAGGCCTGTCTCACAGGCCTTTTTACTTTTAACTCTACGTGAAAGCGACTATTTTTCATCTTACAATTTCTTAAATCAGTCCCAGGCTGAAAAAATGTTAGATATGCTTGGGTGCGGAGAACTTCCCCGTAACAAAAATCCCAAGCTAAGATGTAAGCATATTTCCCGGATTACCTACGGCAAAAAAGAACTGTATGTACGACAGGAAAAGAAAGCAAATTGATCTCCTTTTTATCATATAAAATCGGCAAACAGTAGTTCTGCCGGTTTTATTTTTGGAATCCATACTTATAATGACAATATTTTTTTCTGAAGAAGGGAATCAAAACTGTATATGGGAGAGTTTTTCAGAAAAAACATATTGTTATAATGCACTTTTATGTATATAATAAAGAAAGGAGATAACGCATTATGACAGAAGAAGAAAAAAGGCCGCAACGTGAAAAGGATCTTAAAAGAATCAAAAAGTTCCGTCTGATTGATGACGATTTCATGACGGTAGTATTCCGGAACAATATCAGGGATACAGAAATGATCCTTAAAATATTCATGCAACGCCAAGATCTGCGGGTGACAAGTGTAATCACCCAAAGCACCTTAAAAAATTTGAATGGGCGTTCCGTTACTCTGGATGTTCATGCGGTAGACTCGAAAGGTAAACAATATAATATTGAAATCCAACGTAAAAAAAGTGGAGCAGGTCTGAAGCGAGCAAGGCATAACAGTGCGTTGCTTGATGCTTCTATCTTGCAACCGGGAGAGGACCCGAAGATACTTCCGGAAACTTATGTCATATTTATCACGGAAAAAGATTTTTTCAAAAAAGGAAAGCCTTTCTATCCGATAGATAGGTATGTGAAAATTGACAACACGCTAAAAAGAGTAAATGATGGATCGCATATATTATATGTGAATGGTCAGTACCGCAAAAATAACCCTATCGGCCGGTTGATGCATGATTTTTTCTGCACAAAGCCGGATGATATGGTTAATAAAAACCTTCGTGAGACAGTACGTTTCTATAAGGAAAATGAGAAAGGAGTGGAAACCATGTGTGAAATAATGGAAGAAGTACGAAAAGAGGGTTATTGGAAAGCTAAGAAAGAAGACATTATCATATTGATTAAGTCCGGCTTACTTTCATTAGAACAGATCGCAGAACTACATGAAGTGCCTCTGAAACGGGTACAGGAGATTGCTCTTTCCATAGAAGCCTAAATTGATTTTATCCCATATACAGTAAAAGGGAGCTGCCGCTTCACGATTTTTTAATCGTTAATGTGACAGCCCCTTTTTTATATAGATACCTTTTAATAAACCGCCCGTTATGCAGATGTTGCAATAGCCATTTAGCTTACAGCAAAAAATTCCTATATTGCAAAAATGTGGATTGGTCAAATTAAAGTGAGGATTGCTAAATGATTTTTAGAAATAGGGGTAATTCAGTGAGCAGAAGGGGTCTGTCGAAAAACCCCCTTCTTATAGGTTAATAAAGAATTACTATGGTTTTAAATTAAGTTTAATACGGTTTTATTACAGAATAACCAAGTAATACTCCTTGAAGCACCCTTAACAATTCATTATAATACAGAATAACCCAATTATATTAAATAATACAAATAATATAATAAATAAAAGTAAAAAAAGATACCGAACTACCCAATTACAATCCATTTCATTCCGGAATGACCCTATTACACTTCATAATGGGAAGAAGTGAATAACAAGGATTGAATAACCCATATTCACCTTTATTTTTCTATATTATCCCCCAAAAAATGAATTCCTAATAAAAGCAGGATAAATGTTCAGATATAAAAGGATGATATAGTATAAAAGTATAATACAGAATATTTCGGATATATAAAGGTAGTCAGTAAGGT
>CAYQZB010000017.1:0-82 GCA_964421915.1 uncultured Lachnospiraceae bacterium | reverse complement strand
GACTACCAATACATGATGAGATTGTAAAAAGGTAGTCAGTAAGGTGACTACCAATACATGATGAGATTGTAAAAAGGTAGTC
>CAYQZB010000016.1:0-66773 GCA_964421915.1 uncultured Lachnospiraceae bacterium | reverse complement strand
AATATGCAGGCGTTTCAACACAGTCTTAAAAAGATAATAGCTATGGAGGATGCATTTGATTCTATCTGGCCGTCTCATGGGAATTATCCGCTGACACCGGACATCATTCCGGGAATTTTAAAGGGAGCGCAGGATATCGTTGCAGGGAGATTGGCAGGGAAGGAACTGCCCTTGCCGTATATCTTGGACAGAAAGCCGAGGAAACCCATGCCATGTAAGAGATATGTCTGTGATGTGGCGGCTTTTCTCTATCAGTATTAATGGGGGGTAAAAAAATGCAGTTAAAATGGTACGGGACAGCCGCTCTGATTTTAAAGGAAGATGATACATCAATTGCGTTTGATCCGTTTTGCAGACTTCAGCCGAATGAATCCTTGCATTCAAAGAATCTGTCTCCCAGAGAACAGGAATTACGCAAGATAGAACATGTATTTATCACACATGGGCATTTTGATCATATTGCCCGTATTCCGGCTATTTATAAAAAAGCCCCCTTAAAATTGTGGTGTACGCAGACTCCTTACAATACCTTGCTGCGGGAAGGTATGCGGCCGGAACAGATGCAGGTGATCCGACCGGGAGAACAGATCCATGTGGAGCCGTTTACGGTTACGGCATATCAAAGCAGACACTGTAGATTTGATGTGCCCCTTATTGTTAAAACACTGTTTCGCCCTAAAGTTTTCTGCCATCCGGTTCATCTGTTTCATTTTCTGAAAATGCTATTGCAATATCCGGAAAATAAAGAGATCCTGCTTTATGAGGTTCTCAGTGGAGATAAAAGAATACAGATCATGGGCAGCTTGAATCTGTCTGCGGATGTGGAATATCCCACAGGAGCGGATATACTTATCCTGCCGTTTCAGGGGCGCAGCGATTTAGAAAAGTGCGGATTATCCATTGTCCGAAGACTGAAACCTAAAAAAGTTCTTTTGGATCATTACGATGACTCATTTCCGCCGATTTCTGATAATATCAGTACAAAAAAATTTGAAAAGATATTACGGGAGCAGGAAAAAATTTCCTGCCGGGCTTTAAAGAAGGGTAAGGTTTATGGCAGCATGAATGATTTACCTTAATCCTATGCCAGCTCCCCGATCACTATATGCTTGACTAATAATATAATGGGATGTATAATTGAGAAAAAGTTTTTAGGAGGATTTTGCATGTTAAGTGTTATTGTAATGGAGAAAATTGCAAAATAAATATTGCAGGGTGATTTTTAGTTCTGCACTAGAAGTCTTCCCATTTGTTGGCACATAGGTTGTCAGCGTTTTCGCCTTACAATTGCTTAATATTGTGGTATATATATTTCCATAGATGATATTAGCATGGCTGTATGGACATGCTATTTTTATATCTTTTTAAAGTATATAGGATAATCATATAGAGATTTAATGACCATAGTATCTTAATGCATTTAAGGTATCTATGGTTTTTTTGTGTTAAGGCGATGCTATAATTTAGAGTGAAAGGAAAAGAAAATGAACATTGAAAGACAAATTGAATTTGACAAAGTAAAAGATATATGGGCTGATTTAGCTGTTACAGATTGGGCTAAAGAAAAAATCAGAGAAGCAATCTTGTACTTTTCTGAAACTGAATTAAAAAAGCAATTAAGGGACACAACAGATGCCAGGATTCTGATTGAAAAACTGGGGACACCGCCGTTACAAAATATTTCAGAAATAAAAGAGGTATTATTAATAGCAGAAAAGGGGAATTGTTTAACGCCTTATCAAATAGAGCGGGTAGAAAGAGTGTTGGTTGTAATAAAACGACTAAAGGATTATTTGGCAAGAGGAAAAATGTATCAGAATTCATTAGCATATTATGATGAAAATCTGGATGCCATTTCAGAATTGGGGCAGGAAATAGGTAATAAAATACGGAATGGAGCCGTGGATGATTATGCATCAAAAGAATTAGAACAGATACGAAAGCAAATCATAAAGTGTGAAGAACAGATGAAGCAAAAGGCGGAGCAAATCCTACGTTCCAATAAGGAATGTATGGCAGATAATTACTGTACCTTCAGAAATGGGCGGATATGTCTTCCCGTGAAAAAAGATTATAAGCTTAAGATATCCGGCAGTGTTATAGATAAGTCTTCTACCGGTAGCACACTTTTTATTGAACCATCAAGTGTTGCAAAGTATTATGAAGAGCTTCAATTGCTCAAAATAAGCGAGGAAAATGAAGTATACAACATTTTGTACACCTTATCAGCTTTTGTTTTGGCATCATCACCTATATTACATGCAGATTTGACAATGATTGAAAAATTGGATTTTATCTTCTCCAAGGGAAAATTGAGCCTTGATATGGAGGCGACAGAGCCGACAATAAATACGGAACGCAGAATGAAACTGCTGGAAGCACGTCACCCATTGATGGATAAGTCTATAGCTGTACCATTACAGTTTGAGGTAGGGGAATCGGTACGAGGTATTGTGATAACCGGTCCTAACACGGGAGGAAAAACTGTGGCAATTAAAACTGTTATGCTAAATTGTATCATGGCACAATGTGGACTGCATGTTACATGTAAACAGGCTGATATATGTATGAATAGTTCTTATCTGTGCGATATTGGCGATGGGCAGAATTTATCGGAGAATCTGTCGACATTTTCTGCACATATAACGAATGTATTGGATGTTTTAAGTGAAGCAAATAAAGATAGCTTTGTGATTATGGATGAATTAGGCTCTGGTACAGATCCTATGGAAGGTATGGGGATTGCAATTGCAATATTGGAAGAACTCAGAAAAAGCGGTGCTATTTTCCTGGTGACAACACATTATCCGGAAGTAAAGGAATACGCAGCCAAGGCAAAGGATATTGTCAATGCAAGAATGGCATTTGACAAAGAAACATTATGTCCCACTTATCAAATGATAATTGGAGAGGCCGGAGAGAGTTGTGCATTTTATATTGCAGATCGATTGGGAATGCCGAGGGAAATGCTAAAAGTGGCAATTTGTGCAGCATATGGCGAAGAAGCGGTAAAGTCTTATACATTTCAAAATCCGGAAAGTAATATCATTAAGAAAAGTACGACTAAAATTACTAAAGCGAAAACCGGAAAAAGTAATGCTAAACATATTACCAAGTATAAAATTGGCGATAGTGTAATGGTTTATCCCGAAAAAAAGATAGGGATTGTGTGTGAGCTTATTAATGAAAAAGGTGTATTAAGGGTGCAGCTGCCAAATAAAAAAATCTGGATTAATCATAAGCGGGTAAAACTACATGTGGCAGCAACAGAATTATATCCGGAGGATTATGACTTTTCAATTATATTTGAATCGGTTGAAAACCGGAAAAAACGTCATGATATGCAAAGAAAATATACAGATGTCGTGATAAAGTCAGAAGATTAGAATATGGAGGTTAATGATAAATGGAACGAATTATAAAATCAATGGAGAATAAGTATCTTCTTCCGTCACTGGAGTTGGTGCAGGAGGTTTTTACGGAATATGATAGTCCTGAAGAAGGCAAAACCGTAAGACAATTGGTGGAAGAAATTCGAGCAAAAAAATATTACATGCCGAAATTAGAGCTTATTATGGTCAATGAGAATGATGAGGTAATTGGATATGCGATGTTTTCGCGTTTTCATATCGAGGGAAGATATGAAAATGAATTGCTGATATTGACACCTGTTGCTGTAAAAACAGAACTGCAAAGACAACATATTTCTAAGGATATATTGGAATATGGTTTCGATGTCGCTAAGAGACTGGGATTTAAAGCAATTCTTGTTGAGGGCAACCCGCGTAATTATAGTAATCGTGGTTTCCAACCAAGCTACAGATTTGGCATAGAGGCAGGACCGAATATAAAGCTGCCGCATCCTGATTGTTTGATGATTAAAGAACTGGATAAGGGCGCTTTAGACAGAATGAGCGGTTTGGTTGATTATTCATTTTATGAAGCGCTTCACGAAGGTTAGGAATGTTTAAAATCGTAATCTAATCTTGAAAAGGCTTGAAATAATAAAATATAAATGATAGACTTAAAGCCACAAATCTGAATAAGAAGAGTCATTTCCTGAGCATAATATTGAAATTTAGAAGTAGAGGAGATGCCGATAATGGATAAAGGCGAAATTGTATTGTTTGAGACTAGCGATAAAGAAATAAAATGGAAATGATGATAAGCGTTATATTGAACTGCTTAAAATAGGATTAGTTTTTTAGGGAAGATGAGAATGGGAAAGGAGAAAAGAGAATGCCGGAAATATCATTGTTTTTTGGAATAAGTGTTACAATGTATTATGATGACCATAACCCGCCACATTTCCATGCAGAATATAATGGAAATAAAGCTTTGGTGGAAATTGATGAGGCAAGAGTTATAAAAGGTGCCTTGCCGTCAAAACAGTTAAAACTGATATTGGCATAGTGTGTATTACATCAGGTTGAGCTGATGAAAAATTGGGAATTGGCTAAAAATGGTAAAGAACTTAATAAGATTGCACCATTGATGTGAGGAGGATCATTATGTGTCCAAAAATTGTTCAAGTAATTCCTACAGAAGAATTTACAGTGTATGTTTATTTTGAAGACGGTAAAATAGTATGCTATGATGTAAAACCACTATTAGAGAAAGAAGTATTTGCTGTTTTAAAAGATACCGGATATTTTATGAATACTTGTACCATAATGAACGATACCTTAGCATGGGATATAGCCGGAAATCGGGATAATACTAAATGTATCGAT
The DNA here is from genome assembly GCA_964421915.1 of uncultured Lachnospiraceae bacterium. Taxonomy (GTDB): domain Bacteria; phylum Bacillota; class Clostridia; order Lachnospirales; family Lachnospiraceae; genus NK4A136. Next base: position 62,040 of record CAYQZB010000016.1, on the reverse strand, counting down.
ATCGATCCCGATACCTTGTACAAGCTGGATGCAGTAAAAGAAAAGATAGCATAAATAACTGCCGAATCCAAGCCGGACGAAATGGAAATGATGATAAGCGTTATATTGAACTGCTTAAAATAAGAAGTTATCATTATGGGAAAGAGTATGTAATATATATAAAAATAAAAAATAATTTAAAAAAGGAGAGATGAGCAATGAAAGTTTTATTAGTAAACGCCAGTCCGCATAAAGAAGGCAATACTTATATTGCGCTGAATGAAATGCAGCAGGTCTTTACATCCGAAGAGGTGGAATCAACGATCTTACATATCGGCAATCAGGATATCAGAGGCTGTATTGCCTGCCGATCCTGTGTGCAGAACGGCAAATGTGTTTTTGATGATGCTGTTAATGAATCGGCGCGTCTGTTTGAGGAGGCTGATGGATTGGTTGTGGGCACTCCTGTTTATTATGCATCCGCCAATGCCACATTGATCGCATATCTGGACAGATTATTCTTCAGCACACATTTTGATAAGAGGATGAAAGTCGGGGCAGCAGTTGCCGCGGCAAGGCGGGGCGGTCTTACGGCGACCTTTGATGAGTTGAATAAATATTTTACGATCTGCGGTATGCCGGTTGCAAGCGGACAATACTGGAATGGAATCCATGGAAGGGAACTGGGCGAAGCGCAGCAGGATGCAGAAGGATTACAGCAGATGCGGACCTTGGCGCGCAATATGGTATTTCTGATGAAGTCGATCCAGCTTGGGAAAGAAAAATTTGGTCTGCCTGAAAAAGAACCGGCAGTCATGACCAATATGATAAGATAATCTAATAAAATAATCTAACAAGATAAAAAGCAAATCAAGTGATTATATAAATGATAAAAGCAGGAACATGCATGATAGCATGAGTCCTGCTTTTGCAGTTTAGATGTTTATATTACATATTATAATACTGTGCCGTTTCTTGCAGATCCTTCATAAATTGACCGCCTGCCTTTTCGTATTTGACGAGTACGCCGGCATAGTGCTGCTGTTTACGTGTCAGTTCGTTTTCAAATCTCGTCATGGATAATTGATAGAACGGATTGTTTCTAATTCCATCACGAATGGATTTATTAAACGGAATGTGGCGGACCAGAATATCACGGGCAACCTTGTTCAGACGGTAGCTGCCCCGTGCTTCAAATTTGATCCAGTTGATATAATCTCGTACAAATACCTCGCGGTAATTATTTTTCACATTCTGCATGACGTTCTTTACTTTCTCTTTTGCATCCGGCGAAAGCTCGCTGTTCTTCTTATAAAACTGCAGATAGTTACAATACTCTGCAGTCAGCGATTTTTCCCGCAGGTCGTTCCAGCGCATGCCTTCGATCTTTCTGCAGATCTCCCAGTGGAAGCGTCCCATGGCAACCATCATCAGATCCGAAAGATCTGCGGAAGTAAAGATCGGGAACATAAAGCGGCCCGGCGTGTCGGTTTTTGTTGTGGCTGTCTCCTGCCACATCATAGACCGTATTCCCACGTTGGGCATCAGGATGATATCGGGCAGGATCTCTTTAACGATCCTGTCATTGGCGATCCCATGATCCTTATCAGAGAAGGGAACTTCCCTGTAAAATATGGAATAGTCGATCATCCGGATTTCATTCATGGCATTTTCCAGTTTTTCCGCAGTAATAAGCATCTTGTCAATGGAGTTGATCAGGTCGCTGCCGTTTAAGATAGGGCAGAATGTCGTGATTCTGCCGTATGTCAGCTTATTGATCATGGAAAACATATTGTTGATCTCAAATTCCACACGGAGTCGGGGATCTCCCAGACGCTTCTCCATTTCTTCTTTTGTAATCGATTTTTCCTTATACTGTTCGGCAAGAAAAGCAGGATAATTGGCGTCATATTCATTTTTGGAAGTTTCCTTTTTTCCTTTATAGATCTGCTTCAGCCACTCATAGATTGTATAAATATGTCTGGAATGGCAGATATCCAGATGGGCGCACAGATCATAAAGCTCTTTGACGCGGTCTTCCCCGACAAAGGAGGTATCCATAAAGCCGAAATTCAGAAACATTTCCAGGATCGGGGTCAGTGTGCTTTCGTCTTCCACCGCTTTAATAAATACCTTATAATATATCTCATAAAAATCAGCAGAGATCTTCTTTCTGAGTGCATAGGTCTCCTTGTCAGTAGACAACAGGTCAGGCAGGTTAAAGTATTTTTTGATCCGCTCGCTGAGCTCGTCGATTTCCGTATTCTGATAACCGGCATATTCCAGAATATGGGAAAGACAGTCTTCTTCTAAGACATTCATTTCTATCCGCCTGACTGATCCGTCTGCGGTAAGCCCATTCCTGCTTTCTCCACTGTAATCATATTCCTCATATTCCTTAATGCGTCTGCGGATTAGGCGGCTGTTGTAGATCTGGAATTTTTCCGCGGATTGTGTGATCCGGCCAAGCGCCTCAGTAATCGGTTCAATTTCATATTTTTTTGCATACATTTCAATAGAAAGATCAAAATACAGCCGATAAAGATCCAGCTCGTTTTCACTGAGAAGGATATCCTTATTATAAGTAAGGTAGCTTTCCAGCTCGTTGATACCCAGCGTAAATCTTCGCATCTGTGCGGCAGCCTCCATAATGACGCCTACTGTAAGGCTGTCGTCCTTCTCCATAAGCTGCAGATACTCCTGCATATATTTACGGACGATGCTGATGCTGTTATTGACTTCCCATTTTTCCGCCTTATGCTGCATCACCAGCGGTTTAAACAGTTCCATCTTGGAAAAATTCTGAGTTTCAATTTTATATTTGCCGCAGAAGAGTCTGTAATCGTAATATAGGTTTTCCACCAAACTATGGAATTCGTTGGCTTTGTCAGACAGTTCCGTATAAAGCTTCAACAGATTGTGCCGCTGTATCACGGCGGCGCGCAGAAAGATATTGCGGATCTTCTCCTTGCCGGCAAGTGTCCGCTTGAGACTTTCGGAGGTTTCGCAGTTTAAAGCAACCAGTGAAGTGTCTTCGATGGCGATATAATCGCACAGATAGATATCTCTTTCCAGAAAACCGATGATGGAGTTCTTTTCCAGACGGATCTCCGAGAACTCCATTTTCTGTAATACGCTTCCCTGCTGGATCAGATACCAGCATTTTACTTTATCATTCTTTCTTGCTATGACCATGTCATGTTCAAATTCTAAGATCTCCATATGCGCTCCTTGCGGTCAATACTTCAGGATAAAAATGTTTTTTTATTTCTGATTTTTGAAAAAATTATCGATATATTTTTTGATTTTCTCTTCCGGCATTGTCTTTAACAGATATCCCTCCGGCTTTAAGGACATGACTTTTTCTACGCTTTCGCGGTCCTGTTTTCCGGTGAGGAAAATAACCGGGATATCGGCGGTGGATTCTTCTGATCGTATCATCTCCAAGGTCTGCCTTCCGTCACAGACGGGCATTTCATAATCCAGCAGGATCAGATCCGGTTTATTGACTACGATGCTCTGAATGGCGGATACACTGGAAGCGGCTTCCAGCATGGCATAATCTTCCCCCAGCAATTGGATGATATTTTTCCGTAGAAAATCTGAATCATCAACAATAAGGATCCGTTTCTTCTGTTCCTCCCATTCCTTATTTTCCTTCTCAATATATTGGTTAACAATATCCATTGCATTCTGATGGTTAATGGAATCCTCGCTCTCTTCGCTTAAAGAGTCCGCAGTAGTTGCACAAAATGCAAAATATCCTGCTCCTCCATTAAATAACAGACTACAGGACGGCTGCGCATGTTCAAAAGATTCAAGAAGCTGCTCGTGAGTCAGAAGATTCTCCTGTTCCAATTCAAAAAATTCCAGAGACAGAAAGCTTTCCCTTACCCGTTCAATAAACTGCCTGGTAATATACCGGCTGACATTAATTGCCATAGCGTCTATTTTATAATAATTGATATTGAGTATTCCACTCATTATATTCAGCAAAAGCTGTTCTTCATAGACGAGGATGACTTCCCATTTTTGATTTTCCTGTCCCCGGTAGATAAATCGGTAGCAGACAACCTTCCCGAAATCCTGTCCGTCATACTGCTCGCTGATCATTTTCACCTTTAAATGAAAGATTTCCTGAGAAACCTGAAGGATCGTGCGCTCTATGGCTTCCTGTAAGCCTTCCTTCGGAATATCCCCCCATTTGCTGTTCGCTTTGCCACAGATTGCCATATCTTCCGTCAGCGTATGGGAAATTACCCAGCCAATGCACACGCCAAGAAAATGTCCGACGGTCTCCGCGGAAAAATCCGTTTCTTCCAATTCCTTTTCCAGCGCCGGCAATGTCTTATTTTTAAAGTTGTCATGCAGACGTTTATGTATATCATATTCTGCATAATTAATCGACTTCATATATTGTTCTTCGCGTTCAAAATGCTCTAAAGAATGATTTTTTAAATATTTAACCGCTTCCCGGCACAGCCATTCATGCTTATCGCCCTCCTGGCTGAGACGCAGTAATTTATTGATTGTGGAAAAAAGTAATTTATGATCTTTGTCGATCATATCGATTCCCAGTTTATAGTCGTCATTCCATACTATCTGCCTCACACCAGTCCTCCTCTGCTGTATTGCATGCTGTCTTTTAGTTTCATAACTTTAACTATAACATATTTTCATTAATTTGCATATCTTTAATTCAATTTTGAATTTCAAATTTCTACAAATAATTTTTGTATTTCTCAAAATATATGCTATACTGATAAATGTGAGAGGAGCTTCTAACTGCTCGCAGCAAAGGCTGCTTCGCAGAGAAGTTTAAAAGTAGAGATGTGATAGGAGAAAGGGGCAGGCATGGCAGCAAAAAGAGGATTAGGGCAGGGTTTAGACGGACTGATCAAGAATAAACCGGGGACAGCGGCAGCGCCGAAGGAATCCGCAGTCAAAGGCGCTGCGGTTATGATCGATATCAACAAGATAGAGCGGAACAAGGAACAGCCCAGAAAAAAATTTGATGAGGAATCATTGGAGGAGCTTGCGGAATCCATTAAACAGCATGGCGTGCTGCAGCCTCTGCTTGTGCAGGATCGGAAGGATCATTATGAAATCATCGCCGGTGAGCGCAGATGGCGGGCATCGAAAAAGGCGGGATTAAAAGAAGTTCCTGTTATTATTAAGAATATGACCGAGCAGGAGATCGTAGAGATCTCGCTGATAGAGAATATTCAGCGTGAAGATCTGGATCCCATCGAGGAGGCGCTGGCATTCCGCCGTCTGAAGCAGGAATTTAAGATGACTGATGATGAGGTGGCAGGCAAAGTATCTAAGAGCCGCGCCGCAGTGACCAATTCCATGCGTCTGTTGAAGCTTTCCCCGAAGGTACAGCAGATGGTAATGGATGATATGATTACGACGGGACATGCCCGCGCGCTTTTGATGGTCACGGATCCGGACAAGCAGCTTCAGCTTGCGATGGATGTATTTGACAAGAAGCTTTCTGTGCGGGAAGTGGAGAAGTTAGTCAAGAATCTGACAAAACCGGAAAAAGAAAAGAAGGGAAAGAAGAAGGAAGACTTAGAACAATATAAAGTTCATTTTGACGAGTATGCCGGACGCCTTGCAGAGAAGCATGGAGTGAAGGTGGCGGTATCGTTGAAGGATAAGAATACCGGTAAGCTGGAGATTGATTTCTACAGCAATGAGGAATTTGAAAAGTTCTATGAGCTTTTGATGAAATCCACAGATTGATATTTGAAAAATAGTTTGAAAAGGGCTGTTGATGCAGCCCTTTAATTAGGTATGGTATCGCAAATATTGTACCCACGGCATAGCACTAAAGTGCATTAAAATTCGCAGGTTACAAAAAGGAGAAGTTGTTAATATGAAAAAATTAGTATTTATCATGGTTTTCATTCTTTTGTGTGGCTGTACAATACAAGAAAATCATGAAGAAGATTATAACGAAAGTGATAAAATAGTTAGTGAAGATAAGCCGAATAAAACGGCTTCAGACAATGTGGTATCAGACAATGATATTACCCCGGAAACTGTGATGACGGATGATACGGAAAATATGGATGATACGGAAGATATTTTTCCTAAAAGGTATTATGCAGTATTAGCGGGTCGGATAGTGACATGGTCAATTGACGATCGGTACAGGCAATATTATGAAGATCTGGGAGGCTCCTGGCTAAGTTATTATGATTCCTATATGAACGTACTTGACGAGGATTCTGAGATCATTGATTTTTCAGCATATGCAACCACGAGGAGAAATATGTTGTTGGAAAAATATGCTTCTTTGGCAGAAGCTCTGGAAGATCCGTCGCTTAGTGCAGAAATAGAAGCTGTTAGGATGGCATATGGTGTGGATGATGAAACTATAGGAAGTTATGTAGGTAGTTACATGCAGCGTGCAGACACCTGCGTTTATAGTTATGTCAAAAAATGCATGATAGGGGAATTGGAACAAAATAAGCCTTATAGGGATTTCTATTTGAAAACATGTCTTTATAATGGATATTTTGGGTACACCTTTGATTCGCAGACAGGGGAGAGACTGACGTTGACAGATATCGTAACGGATCAGGAACAGCTGCCTGAGCTGATCATGCAATCTTTGGAAGAAGTCTATCAGGAAACACTTCCGGAAGGATCAGAGAGTATGATCGAAGACCTGCTGCAGAACGGTGAGCTTGCATGGTCTTTGGGGTATCAGGGAATCACCTTTTATATACAGTCAGGACAGATCGGCATTGATGATATCCGTATTTATCAGGCGCCGGTTTTTTTTGCGGCAGAACCAGATCTCTTTGTGGAAAAATATTGTGATATTCCGGAATATTATGCAATGCAATATGACTTTATGGAAGGGGTAGTAGCGGATACGGATAATGATGGTAAAGCAGAGTGGATCAATACGGGCAATTGGGAAAATGTTGCAGACAAATTTGATGAGTTTGTATGGTTTAACAATAATGAGTGTCTTACACTGATATCCGGAAGAAACGGAGATATGTTCCTATACCATACTGCAGATGGCGGGTTGGACTATACGGGAGAAGCAGCCATTTATGATCTGTCAGGGGAAGAGCCTGCCTATCTTTATACGGACAATGGATTGATTGAACGAAATAGCATAATAGATCCTGCCTGTGTAGTTAACAGGCTTTACGACGAGCAGATGCTTTTTGTAGGAGATGGGTTTGCCGATGCATATCATATATCGGATATTAGTGAAACCGGTATTCCGGAAGAAAGTACCCATACAAATACATGGTTTTACAGTAGATGGAATCTACTGTATCAGGTTGAGAATTCCATAGAAGGAAGAATTGTAAATGTGGATGGAGAGGATCAGGGAGAAAGCATTACCCTGACAGAAGGTATGTGGGTCATGGCTTTTAGGACAGATCTGCATTCGTATATTGATTTTATCTTAGAAGATGGGCGGCTTTGCCGGCTGACAGTAGAAGATGGGGATTATGGCTGTCGTTATGAGGGGCAGCCATTGTCAGAGTACTTTGACAAGGTGATAACAGATAGCTATCTGACATATGGTCAGGAATAACGATTCCTGTAGTGAAAATAGGATTCATCAAAGGAGGCATTACGTTATGAAAAGAACATTCGTGATTATTATGAGTTTAATACTTGTGGTAGGTTTACCAGCTTGCGGTCAGGATGCGGAAAGTACTGGCGAATTAGAACAGCAGATAGAAGAATCAGAGATAGAGAACAGGGAATCAGAACAGCAGGGTGAAGAAGAGACGGAGAATGACGAATCAGAACAACAGGGTGAAGAATCAGAGACAGAGAATGACGAATCAGAACAGCAGGGCGATGAATCAGAAGAACTGATTGAAAATACAGAGACATCCGGAAAATGCGGAGAAAATATAATATGGTATTATAAAAATGAAGTTTTATATATTACAGGTACGGGAGAAATGGAAGACTATGAAGATATCGGATATATGAGTGATTTAGACGGCTGGTATTATATAGAAGAGGTTACTACACCATGGTATTGGAGAAATTTGTATGAGAAGATAGACGAGATCATCATTGATGAAGGTGTAACCAGTATAGGTGACTGGTCATTTTATGGGTGCAGTAGTTTAAGGGAAATTACGATACCTGATTCGGTAACTGTCATAGGCGAGTGTGCATTTCGGGAATGTAGTGGTTTAACGGAAATCACAATACCGGACTCTGTTACGAGCATTGGTGATGATGCATTTTTGGATTGCAGTAGTTTAGAGGAAATCATGATACCGGACTCTGTTACGAGCATTGATGGTGGTGCATTTGCAGGGTGCAGTAGTTTAAGGGAAATCACGATACCGGATTCTGTAACCAGCATAAGTTATGGAATATTTGCGCGTTGCAGTAGTTTAACGGAAATCACCGTACCGGGTTCCATAACAAGCATAGGCGCGTATGCATTTTATGGTTGCAGTAATTTAACGGAGATCACGATACCTGATTCCGTAACAAGCATAAGTTATGGTGCATTTTATGGTTGCAGTAGTTTAAGGGAGATCACCATACCTGATTCCGTAACCAGCATTGTTGAGGATGATATTTTGGGTATCAATGAAAATATATTTGATTCATGCAGTGATTTAACAGTTTATTATTCCGGTAATGCCCTTGATGAATATATCAATAGTCATCAAGATGTGTGGGATAGCAATCATATAACATGGATCAAGCAATAAGTAATATATTCTTAAATAAAGATATTTTTACACAAACACACCTGTCTGTTTTTAAAAAATGGACAGGTGTTTTTTGTGAACCTTAACATTTAAGTAAAATTTATAACCAGTTAAAGGAAAAAAGAATGATAAAAAATTTGCTTTTTTAGATATAGTATGATATACTCCATTAACATACTAATTTAATAGGTAAATAGGAGAATATTATTAAATCTTATGGTTGGGCTGAACAATTACATATATCTTAAAGAAATAATAAAATACAAGGATAAATTATTAGGCTAAACAGGAGGAAATTATGGCAAGAGGAATTGAAACAAAATGTCTGCATCTGGAGGAGGAAGAAGGGGGCAGCAGCAATTATGGGGCAATCAGTTTCCCCATTTACCAGACTGCCACCTATGCGCATCCCTGCGTTGGGAAAAGCACCGGTTATGATTACAGCAGATTGCAGAACCCTACGAGGGAACATTTGGAAAAAGTGGTGGCTTCACTGGAAAATGGAACAGATGCCCTGGCGCTTACAACAGGAATGGCGGCCATTTCTTTAATGATGGAGCTGTTCTGTCCGGGGGATCATCTGATTGTGGATGCAGATCTTTACGGGGGCAGCATCCGGCTTTTTAACAACGTATCGAAGAAAAACGGAATTACATTTTCAAGTATTGATTGTTATAAAGAGGATGTGGAAAGCTATATTAAGGAAAACACAAAGGCTGTTTATATTGAAACGCCGACAAATCCCATGATGAATGTGACGGATATAGAGGAGCTGGGAAAAATAGCAAAAAAACATCATTTATTGCTGATCGTTGACAATACCTTTCTTTCCCCGTATTTTCAGAATCCATTGGATCTGGGAGCGGATATTGTTGTACATAGCGGGACGAAATATCTTGGCGGTCACAATGATACACTGGCAGGTTTTTTGGTCACAAACAGGGAGGATATCGGAGAGAAGTTCCGGTTTCTTATTAAGACAACAGGAGCAGGGCTGGCACCTTTTGACAGCTGGCTGATCCTGCGCGGAATCAAAACACTAGGAATCCGTATGGAAAAATCACAGCAGAACGCCATAGCGATTGCAAATTGGTTAAAGGAACAAAGGGCGGTATCAAAGGTAATCTATCCGGGACTTCCCACACATCCGGGCCATGAAATTATGAAAAAACAGGCAAGAGGATTTGGGGCCATGATTACATTCCAGCTGGAAAGTAAAGAGTTTGCGCTGGCTGTTTTAGAAAAGGTCTGCATGATCAAATTTGCGGAAAGCCTTGGAGGAGTTGAAACGCTGATCACTTATCCGACAACACAGACACATGCAGATGTCCCGAAGGAAGTCCGTGAGAAAAATGGGATTACGGAAAGCACCTTGAGACTTTCTGTTGGAATCGAAGATATAAAGGATTTACTGGATGAGTTGGAAACCGTTTTTAGAGAGATAGAAGGAGACAGATTGAAAAATCTTTGATTTTTCAATGGAAAGGTATGGTTATTAATATGGCTGAGAAAAATCTTAACTTTGATAAAATCATAAATAGAAGGAATACAAGAAGCTTGAAATATGATTTCGCCGGAAGACGCAGTATGCCGGAAGATGTGCTGCCGCTTTGGGTGGCTGATATGGATTTTGAGACATCTTCCTATATTGAGGATGCTCTGATGGAACGGGTTAAACATGGTATCTTTGGTTATAGTGAGGTGCAGACACCTTATTTTGAAATTGTCAGGGACTGGATGAAGAAACGCCATGACTGGGAGATCCAGGAAAAATGGCTGGTGAAAACACCGGGGGTCGTCTTTGCACTGGCAATGGCGGTAAGGGCATATACAGAGCCGGGAGATAGCGTGCTGGTTCAATTACCGGTATATTATCCCTTTTCAGAGGTGATTGAAGATAACGGACGAAAGGTGGTAAGCAGCAACTTATATCTGGGAGAGGATAACCGCTATTATATCGATTTTGAAGATTTTGAACAAAAAATCGTGGAGGAACAGGTCAAGTTGTTTTTCCTGTGCAATCCCCATAATCCGGTGGGAAGGGTTTGGAGTGAAAAGGAACTGACGAAGTTAGGCGATATCTGTTTGAAATATCATGTCATTGTTGTCAGCGATGAAATACATCAGGACTTTGTATTTAAGGGAAAACATTTGGTTTTTGCAAATCTGAAAAAGGAATATGAGGATATCAGCATAACCTGTACTTCACCGAGTAAAACATTTAATCTGGCAAGTATGCTGTTGTCAAATATTTTTATTCCAAACCAGGAACTGAAACATAAATTCCGCAGAGAAATGGATGCGGCAGGCATCAGCCAGCTTAGCGTTATGGGGCTTGTTGCCTGTGAGGCTGCCTACAGCAAAGGAGAAGAGTGGTATCAGGCGATGCTTTCCTATGTGGCGGATAACATAGAATTTACAAAAACATTTATAGAAGAAAATTTAGAGGGCGTTCGTATGATCGAACACGAAGGAACTTATCTTGTATGGCTTGACTTCAGGGGAACCGGACTTGAAGTGGAGGAGATTGAGAGACGGATCATACATAGGGCAGGATTATGGCTTGACAGTGGTAAAATCTTTGGGGAGTGCGGCAGGGGCTTCCAGAGAATCAATACAGCATGTCCAAGGAGTGTGCTGTCAGAGGCATTGGAGCGGTTAAAAGAGGCATTCCGGGGATAGAGAAGGGCATAATAGAGAAATGTTACATATTGAAAATGATGAAGTAAAAAATCATATATTGGATGGAAATTTCGGACTGGAGAAAGAAAGCTTAAGAATTTTAAAGGATGGCACATTGTCCCATACCCTTCATCCATTTCCAAATGATGAGCATATTGTAAAAGATTTTTGTGAAAACCAGACAGAAATCAATACTTCGGTGCATCCCAGCGCGAAAGAAGCGATTGAAGAGCTGGGATTTCATAACAGGCGTATTTATGAAAGATTAAAAAACCTGCCGGAAAGGGAATACCTGTGGCCGTTTTCCAATCCGCCTTATATTGAGAAGGAAAGCGACATACCCGTTGCGGTTTTTGGCGGCATTGAGGTATCAAAAACCGCATACAGGGAATATTTGTCTGCAAAATATGGACGGTATAAAATGACGTTTTCCGGCATCCATGTAAACTATTCTTTTTCTGAGGAACTGCTGAAAGCAGATTTTAAGCTGCAGAAAGGAATGGATTATCAGGAATACAAAGATCGGTTTTATCTTGTGCTTGCACAAAAAATGGCGGCGTATGGCTGGCTGCTTGTGGCAGTGACTGCGGCAAGCCCGATTTTGGATAGTTCCTTTGTAGAGAAAGGCATTTGTGATGGAGATGTGTTCACGGGGATGGCATCAGTCAGATGCGGTGAAATGGGATATTGGAACGAGTTTGCGCCCATTTTTGATTATCATGATATTTCCTCATATGCAGACAGTATCCAGAAATATGTGGATATGAGATTATTGAAGGCTGCTTCTGAACTATATTATCCCATCCGGCTGAAACCGGCAGGGGAAAATACGCTGGAATCCTTACGAAAAACAGGAGTCAATCATATAGAACTGCGCATGTTTGATTTAAATCCCCTTGTAGATGCCGGTGTGGAGGAAAAGGATGTGATTTTTGCCCAGCTTTTGATGGTGTGGCTTGCATCAACGCCAAACCAGCCGTTTAGCGAGAAGGATCAGATCCAGGCGGTACAAAATTTTAAAAATGCCGCCCGTTATGATTTAAAGACCGTTCATATCCTGAGTCCGGATGGGAAAATCTATTCCGTAGCCCGTGCAGCGCTAAAGGTAATAGATATAATGAAAGCGTTTTATGACGAAGTCGGGTTAAATGTGAATGATGTCCTACAGTTTGAATATGAAAAATTCACGGATGCGGAAAATAGGTACGCGTGGAAAATCAGAAAGCAATTCGGAAACGGGTATGTAAAAAAAGCTCTGGAGCTTGTGAAGGAAAGGCAGGGGAAATAAATGTGTGAATTGTTTGGAGTAAGCTCCCCAAGAAAGCTGGAATTGAATGAGCTGCTTTGGGAATTTTTCTCACACGGCGTCAATCATCCGAATGGGTGGGGTATGGCATTTTTTTATGGGAATGCAGTATCTTTGGAAAAACAGCCTGAAAGCTCACATAAAAGCGTTTATCTGAAACAGCGGCTGCAATCCAGGGTAGAAGCGGATCATATGATTGCACATATACGGCTTGCCACAAGAGGAAATATTACTTATGAGAACTCCCATCCTTTTGTGATGAGGGACAATAGTGACAGAACATGGACATTGGCGCATAATGGGACAATCTTTGACTGTGATCTGCTAAACCCCTTTGTACATGTTCAGCAGGGACAGACAGACAGCGAGAGGATTCTTTCTTATATTGTCAGCCGGATGAACGAAGCAATAGAAAAGAAAAAAGAATTGTCCAAGCAGGAGAGATTTGAACTGGTAGATAAAGTGATCTGCGAAATAACGCCGGAAAATAAAGTGAACCTTCTTTTGTTTGATGGGGAACTGATGTATGTGCATACGAATTATAAAAACAGTTTATACAGTCGTCAAAAAGACGGGGCAGTTGTAATATCTACCACGCCGCTTGACCATCATGTTTGGGAAAACGTGCCGATGAACACACTGATTGCTTATCAGGATGGGAAACAGGTAATGACAGGTCAAAATCACAAAAATGAATTTTTTGAATCGGAAGAAAAAATGAGACTGCTGTTTTTGGATTTTGCCAATTTATAGTTAAGATTTATCGCCAAAAGAGAAAATATATTATTTTAATTAAGAAAATCTATTGACAGGATAAATAGAAAAAAGTACAATATCAATATATAAACCTATAAAGCCGATTGGCGAATAGGAAATAAAACATCAGATCATTTATATGATAGGAGATTATTATTATGAGTCAGATCAAAGAAAGTGCACTGGAGTTAATCGGAGGAACCCCGATACTGAAACTGAATGGGTATGCGAAGAAAGCAGGCGTAACAGACGCTACAATCCTTGCAAAGCTGGAGTATTTCAATCCGGCAGGTTCCATAAAGGACCGTATTGCATTGGCAATGATTGAAGATGCGGAAAAGAAAGGTCTTTTAAAAGAAGGGTCTACCATTATTGAGCCTACCAGTGGAAATACCGGAATCGGTCTTGCGGCTGTTGCAGCGGCAAAGGGATACAGGGCAATCCTTACCCTGCCGGATACCATGAGCGTTGAGAGAAGAAATCTCTTAAAGGCGTATGGTGCAGAGCTGGTGCTCACAGAAGGAGCCAAGGGAATGAAAGGAGCAATTGCAAAGGCAGAAGAGCTTGCCAAAGAAATAGATGGAGCTGTTATCTTAGGACAGTTTGTAAATCCGGCAAATCCGGCAGTACATAAGGCAACAACAGGTCCGGAAATTTGGGAGCAGACAGAGGGAAAGGTTGATATTTTTGTTGCCGGTGTAGGAACGGGCGGAACCATTACAGGTGTTGGTGAATACTTAAAGGAAAAGAATCCGAATGTGAAAATCGTGGCAGTTGAGCCGGAAGGGAGCCCCGTTTTGTCAAAGGGAACTCCGGGAGCACATAAGATTCAGGGAATTGGTGCCGGATTTGTTCCGGAAGTTCTCAACACGAAAGTATACGATGAAATTATTACGATTGAGAATGAAGATGCCTTTGCAGAGGGCAGGGCATTTGCAGTCAGTGAAGGAGTCCTTGTAGGGATCTCTTCCGGTGCGGCACTTAAGGCAGCAGTGATATTGGCGAATAGACCGGAAAATAAAGGAAAGACAATCGTAGTATTGCTTCCTGATTCCGGAGACAGATATTTGTCTACTCCATTGTTTAACAATAATTAAAAGATTAATAAACTGCTGGTTTTATACAAGGCTGTCGCAATTCGCTCGTGTGACAGCCTTTTCATCTTTTCTGTGCAAAAGCAGCCGATAAAGATAGGCAGGAGGTAGTGGTATGAGCGGGAATCAAAGGGAAGAAGGAATATTTTTATGAAGAAATTGATTTATTTGGATAATGCTGCAACTACGCAGGTAAGCGAAGAAGTGTTAAATGAAATGCTTCCCTTTTTCAGGCAGACCTACGGTAACCCATCTGCGATATACAGCTTTGCAGGAGAGGGGAAGAAAGCAGTTGACCTTGCAAGAGAGAAGACAGCCGGGTTAATTGGTGCGAAAGTGGAAGAAATCTATTTTACCGGTGGGGGAAGCGAGGCTGATAACTGGGCATTAAAAGCTGCCGCAGAGGCGTATTCTTCCAAGGGAAAACATATCATAACCAGCAAAATAGAGCATCATGCCATTTTGCATACTTGCGAATATCTGGAAAAGCAGGGTTATGAGATCACTTATCTTGATGTAGATGAGGAAGGAAAAATATCACTTGAGGAATTGAAATCTGCTATTCGTCAGGATACGATTTTAATATCGGTCATGATGGCGAATAACGAGATTGGAACCATAGAACCGATTGCAGAGATCGGAAAGATCGCCCATGAGAACGGCGTGTTGTTCCATACAGATGCAGTACAGGCTTATGGGCATATTCCAATCCATGTGGATGACATGAATATAGACATGCTTTCTGCCAGCGGACACAAATTCTATGGTCCAAAAGGAGTTGGGATTCTGTATATCCGGAAAGGGGTAAAAATCCGTTCTTTTATCCATGGTGGTGCGCAGGAACGAAACAGAAGGGCCGGGACTTTAAACGTACCGGGAATCGTAGGGTTTGGTAAGGCAGCAGAGATTGCCGGAAAAAAGATGGAAGAAAGGACTGCAAAGGAGATCGCATTAAGGGATCATCTGATCGAAAGGATTTTATCAGAAATTCCTTATGTCAGGCTGAACGGGCATAGAAGCGACCGGCTGCCTAATAACGTGAACTTCTGTTTCCGCTTCATTGAAGGGGAATCTCTGCTGATTTTATTAGATCAGCTGGGTGTGTGCGCCTCCAGCGGTTCGGCATGTACTTCCGGTTCATTAGATCCTTCCCATGTGCTTCTTGCGATCGGGCTTCCCCATGAGATTGCCCATGGTTCATTGAGGATTACCCTGTCGGAGGAAAACACATTTGAGGAGATGGATTTTGTGGCGGATGAGCTTAAAAAGATTGTGGAGAGGCTGCGGGGTATGTCTCCGTTGTATGAAGATTATATAAAGAACCGGAAATAATATAGAAAAAGAAGGAAGGGATAAGAAATGTATAGTGAAAAAGTAATGGATCATTTTAATCATCCAAGAAACGTAGGTGAAATAGAAAATCCCAGCGGTGTAGGCACCGTTGGAAATGCGAAATGCGGTGATATTATGCGGATGTATCTTGATATCGATGAACAGGGAATTATCCAGGATGTCAAATTCAAAACATTTGGATGCGGAGCGGCAGTAGCAACCAGCAGTATGGCTACGGAACTGGTAAAAGGGAAAACCGTTCAGGAGGCCTTAACGGTTACGAATAAGGCGGTGATGGAAGCATTGGACGGACTTCCGCCCGTAAAGGTTCATTGCTCGCTGCTGGCGGAGGAAGCAATTCATGCGGCGCTGTGGGATTATGCACAAAAAAACAATATTGTGATTGAGGGTCTGGAAGAACCGGTAAATGATATTGCAGAACATTATTCATAATCAAATGTTTTCAGAAACGCCTTTGCCCTATCCGTAACAGGATGTTGGAAGAACTCTTTGGGTTGACTGCTTTCTTCTACAATTTCTCCATTATCCAGAAATAGGATACGGTCAGCAATGGCTCTTGCAAATGCCATCTCGTGGGTTACGATCAGCATGGTACTGCCTGCCTTGGCAAGGGAAAGGACAACTTCCAGTACTTCCCGTACCATTTCCGGGTCCAGTGCGGCAGTAATTTCATCCAGAAGGAGAATTTCCGGATGCATGCACAGCGCCCGGACAATGGCAACGCGCTGTTTTTGTCCTCCGGAAAGCTGGCGGGGATAGTCATCTCTTCGGTCTGCAAGGCCGACTTTCGTCAAAAGTTCCAATGCTTCTTTTTCTGCTTCGGCACGGTTTCTTTTTTGTACTTTTAACGGCGCTAAAAGAATGTTTTCCAGTATTGTTTTATGGGGAAATAATTCATAACTCTGGAAAACCATTCCTATTTTCTGCCGCATTTTAGAAATGTTCTTATTCTCTTTTAAAACCGCTTCGTTGTCCAGCAGGACCTCTCCGCCCTGAATATCTTCCAATGCATTGATACAGCGGAGAAGAGTGCTTTTCCCACAACCGGAAGGACCGATAATAACAACGACTTCTCCCTTATTGACTTCAAGATTAAAATCCTTCAGTATTACCTGATCGCCATAAGTTTTATGAAGATGATTAATTTTCAAAAGCGCCTGTTCCATATCTATGCCCACCTTTTCTCAAGATATCCGGCCAGCTTGCTGATCGGCCAGCAGATCAAAAAATATAGTAAAAAAACAACTGCAAACACACCAAATACCGCATTTGGCGAGGTTCTCCGATTTGCCTCAATAATCTGTTGCGCAACTTTTAATATTTCTACAATTCCGATCATCATCACAAGGCTTGTTGTTTTGATCATTCTTGTAATCAGATTGATGGAAAGCGGAATCAGTCGACGAACCGCCTGTGGCAGGATGACATACAGATAGGTCATGGGCTGTGTCATCCCCAGTGCCTGTGCGCTTTCATACTGAATCTTCGGGATACTGATGAGCGCGCCGCGCACCAGATCACCCATTTCAGCCACCCCCCAAAAACTAAATACGATAATGGCGGAGTATTCTGCGGAAAGATTCCAGCCAAACACCCTTGTCGTACCAAAATAGACGACAAACAAAAGTACCATCTGTGGCATGATCCGGACGATTTCCAAATAGAGGCGCAAAATCATTTTCAGGATTTTGTTTTTTGATGTCATTAACATTCCCATCACAAGTCCCAGTGCAATACTGATAGCAACGGAGATCAGACTGATCCGGACAGCAACCCAGAGGCCTTCCAGCAGCCGTAGAAAGTTCGTTCCTTTGAAAAGAACGTCAATTCCCAAATTCGGCATGGCGCAGCCTCCTTTCTATAATGCTGCCCAATATGGATACTGGCAGCAGCATAATCAGATAAAAAATAACCAGCAGAGTTAAACATTCGATGGTTTTTGCATACATACCGATCAGGTCTTTTGCAGTGAACATCAGATCCATCAGGCTGATGGTGGAAAATACACTGGTCTCTTTCAGCAAAAAAATCACGTTGGCAAGAAGCCCCGGTACGCTGGAAGAAACCGCCTGGGGCAGGATGACATAGCGAAAGGTCTGTAATTTATTCATGCCAAGACTTTGAGCGCTTGCCGACTGGATTGGGGCTATATTTTCCAGACCGCTTCGGAAGGTCTCTGTCATATAGGCGCCGCCCAAAAGACCGAGACCGAGGCTTCCGCAGAGCTGTGCGGAAATGCGGATTCCGATTTTAGGAAGAGCAAAATATAAAAAGAATAATTGTACCAAAAGGGGAGTGTTTCGGAACAACTCGATATAGATACCTGTAATCTGACGCAGAACCGGTACTTTCAGATGCGTGATTACTGCACAAAGTACCCCGATCATAAACGCCAGAAGAACGCCCTGCCACCCGGTTTTCAGTGTGAGCAGTAGGGCATCCTTATAAAGCGGCAGATATGATATCATTACATCCCAATCCATTTTTTTCCTCCCGAATGATTCCTATCTTCTGTGATCAAGTCTTCCAGTAATTTTGAATATAATATCTAAAATACGACAAAAAATTGTATTTGGTGCAATTCCATCTTTATTTGTTAAAGTCAGTACAATCCCAAGCGGGTAGCGGCGATTATCCGCTACCCGCTGTTTCATTAGTCTGCAGAGGCAGCTACACCGCCTTCTACAACCAGAGTGTCTTCATAATCTTTGCCGTAGGTATCCAACAGGGTTGCTTCATAATCTGTGTGGAAGAAATTTTCTTCACCAAGCGCCTTAATTTCATCATTCAGCCAGTTCAGTAGGCTTTCATTTCCTTTGGTAACTGCAGGCGCAATGGTATCAGCGCTGCCAAGGGAAGGGATTCCCACTACGAAACCGGGATTTTCAATGGCAAAAGCTATCACTTCCGTGTTGTCATTTGCCCAAGCTGCGCCGTTGCCGTTTTCCAAAGCAGTTTTCGCTTCTGCGTAAGCATCGTATTTCTGCAGTCTGATATCAGGATAATTCTTTTCAAGATAGGTTTCTGCGGTAGTGCCGGAAATAACAATCACGGCATCTTCTGTACCAATGTCGTCCAGACTGGTAATTACCGCATCCTCGGGAGAAACAATTCCCAGTGCCACATTCATGTATGGCAGTGCAAAATCTACTTCTTGTGCGCGTTCTTCCGTTACGGTAAAGTTTGCCAGGATGATATCGACTTTGCCGGTCTGGAGATACTCAATACGATTGGCAGCTTCTGTGGATACATAATTCACTTTGACTCCGAGATCCTCTCCGATACGGTTGGCAAAATACACATCATAACCCTGGTATTCACCGTTTTCATCCACATAGCCGAAGGGGCTTTTGTCAGAGAATACGCCAATGTTGATGGTGCCGCTTGCTATAATCTCATCTACAGTTCTGTATACTGTATCCGGATTCCCCGCAGCGTTACCGCCTGCGGGCTGATTGGAAGAGCAGCCTGCCAGTACAGATATCAAAAGTGTCAGTATCAGGACGGCGGTTCCTAACCGCTTAAATAAAATGTTTTTCATAATATAGTTCCTCTTCTTTCTTTCATATTTATTTTATTTCGTAAGTAATGATTTGCTGCAAAATTTGAGCATAAAAAAACGGGATTCTTATATGCTCCCGGACAAATGGCTATATGGCGTTTCATAATATAATATCACGTATCGGTACAACACAGGAAAGATGTATGCATCTGGCCATATAAATATGCCCGGGAGGTTAACATTCGACAACAACACATGATAACAGCAGTTGGATGATTTGTCCTATACATAGCATTTTCTCCTTTCCTTAATGGATTGCTCAAATTCGATAAGCATATATTACACACATTTACCTACTATGTCAATAGGTTAATTGAAAAAATATTAAAATTATTTTTCTTTCTCGTTGATTTATCCTATTACCATGCGGTAAAATAGGAGAAAGACAGGGGGTGCCGGTATGATTTCAACAAAGGGACGATATGCCATTCGGTTTATGATGGATCTGGCGGAACAATCGCAGGATAGGACTGTTCCGTTGGAGGAAACTGCTGCAAGGCAGGATATTTCTAAAAAATATCTGGAAATGATCGTGAAAATCCTTGTAAAAGGAAAACTTGTAAAGGGGATCAGCGGAAAAGGCGGCGGATACCGTCTGACACGTAAGCCGGAAGAATATACCGTAGGCGAGATTCTGGAGCTGACGGAGGGAACGCTGGCTGTAGTTGCATGTCTCAATGAAGATGCAGAGCAGTGTCCGAGGGAAGCTTTTTGCAAGACATTACCCATGTGGAGGAAATTTGATCATCTCGTGCGTGATTATTTCTTCCATATAACAATAGCGGATCTCATAAACGGAAAGGTCTGAAGGAAAATACGATGGAAATCAGATTGGATCTTAGACAGTATAAAGGTATGCATTGCCTGTTTTTCCAATACGGTCGATGAGTTTAAGGTCATAAAGAATATGTAATAATGTACCGGCAGTCTGTGTGGGTATTTTGCAGAGGGCGGAAACATCCTTGGACGTAAATGTTTCCGGCAGATCATCCGGCAGGAAATGCAGAAAATCTTCCCGGGTGTCAATCCGCCATTCTGCCACCGGCGACGTGGGTATCTTATCCGTTTTTGTAGAACCCTTTTTCTTATCTTTTGACCATCCGTCTAAGATACGGTATTCTTCCATATCAAGAAAAATCAAGATAAAGTGAAGATGTTCGTTGGAAAGATATGGCTTGATCCTGTACAATTCCGGTATGATATCATAGATCTTTCCCTTTTTCGGGCATTTTCTCGGAGGGCGGATCTCCCCCGTCTCAGGATCGACCCAGCGAAGATATTTGATATGGGGAATGGGATAAACAATCGTTACTTCATATTCCCGTAAGAAATAATCCAGCTTTGCGCGCATCGTATGAAAATGCCGTGTCTGGATCTCTATGATCTCTCCTTCCTTGCAGATATCCGCTACAAAATTTCCAATCCTGATTTCGTGATATCTTTCTTCAGGAGCATAATAATATTTTAAGACGGCATGAACCGTCTTTTCTCCCAATGTCCCGATCCCGCGAAGACCCTGCTGCCTGCCGATGATCTTATCACATGCTTCTTTAAATAATACTTCATCCATAGAGATCCATATTTCCCCTAATCAGTTTTACTTTTTAAATATATCAATTTTTTTCAGCTTTTACAAGCAGTCCGTTTTTAAAAAAAGATTGCTATAATTTGGATTTTGGCTATAATAATATTAAATATTAAATTAGCCGAAAGGGGCACGGTTCTGGAGGTGCTTTATGAAGTGGTTAAAAAGATTGGGAATAACGGTTTTGCTTTTGCCGACGATCCTATTAGTGATTTGGGGGTTGTATGAAGTTTATGGCATGTGCGTAAATCATATGACAACCGAAGAACAAACCAGGACATTACAAGCGAATTTAGAAACTGAAATTTCTGATATCGAAATCGTAAGTGTTTATTCGGAAACAGGAAATACATCAGGAACGGGAAACCATGTTGACTGCCTGTCTTTAATCATTTTTTCAACAGAAATGCAAAAAAATGAAATAGAAGATCGTATGTCGAAATACTATGTGTTGGATGAATGGTATTGCTTTGTGAATAAAATGGATGATGGCAATTACACGATTTATATCAATACATCTGCTCCGTTTGTGGATAATCTGGAAGGACATTAATAACATCTGTTGAGTAATCGTTTCTATAAAATACCATAGAGGAAAGGATCAAAGCGGTAATGAAAACAAAAAAGGTCACAGTATGGGCTGCAATCATAAGCATAGCGGTGATCGCTGTTATTATCGTGGTATTTGCCACTTCCGCCAATATGGCGGGACGTGATGAACAAGTAAGCGCGAATACAACCGGAGAAGATACGACGCTATCGAGTGACTTTGCTAATGATGCAGACAACAATGGTCAAATTGGAGAGGACTCTGCGGAAGTGGTTTATCATATTAAAGATGATGATATCATCAATTCGGAGGAAGCATTTGAATCATACTGGTCAGTTCTTTCGGAGTTGCAAAGGGAGAATACGATAGAAGGAGGTTATGTAGATAATGTCCCCATAGAGCTGCAGGATCTGCTGATCTATTGTAATGATGGAATCAATGATGAAAGGGACGAATATTGGAAGGAATACTCGGTTGAGTGGGGGGAACAATTCACAAAAATCACAGAGGAGAATAAGGAAGATTATCCCATTGAGGATATTATACCGAAACTGGACGGCTGTGGTCTTTATGACGTTACAGATTTGTGGGTTATTGATATTGATGGTGATGGAGAAGATGAATACTTTCATCATGAAAGTTTTGGCACTAGTCTTGGGTACACATATTGTTTTCATAAGAATATAGAAGGCGTATGGTTCTCAACAATGGTGCATATTTCGGGAAACGGCATTAATATACTATATTACCAAGACAGATATTATTTATTATCCGGTGGGTATTTAACATGGTGGAATGATGAGGTAGAACTACCTTGGCAAGCGTCTGGAAAAAGAGGCGATGATCCATGTTGGAATAACCTGTGGATGCAGGATACACCGGTGAAGTACATTCCTTATGAAATATATAGTAACGTACAGGATGAATCTATTGATTATCTGGAGGATGTCAGCTTTTATTCTAGGGAAATTATTTTTAATGATACTGAAAAAGTTGAGATTGCGCCAACTGTTTGGAATAAAGATATATCGGGTCCTCGTTTATTTACTGATTGTGGCTGGAAAAGGTCATATGATGGCGAACAATATCTGTATGTTTTAACATCATATGAGATCAGCAGACCCACCTATTTGACTGACTGGGACCGGCAACTGATCATCCTGCGTCAGACGGAAGATGGGGCATGGGAGATCGTTAAAGTATATTATCTGATGATGATTTATAATTGTTCGTTATATATGGCGAACAATGAGACACAGGATCCGGCAACCGCGGCAGATCCGATAGGAACAGAATATACAGAAGAAATTAATGGGATCAGTCTATCAGAATATATAGAAAAGTATGTCACATTGACGGATGACACAGAGATTGAAGGATGGGAGATGTTGGATCATAATGGGGAAAATATATTAAGAATAAAGGTAGGATACAATCAAGAGGATCTTCGCGGAACGATTCAGGGACATAAAGAGGATTATTTTATCTTTTTAAATGGAAATGGAGAAGCTGGATATGTATTGCAAGTCGGGTATGAAGATAAGACGTTAGGATATGTATGTGATTACAGTGCGCACTTTGAAGATGTAACATTTGATGGGAATGATGATCTTCTGATTTATCTGGGAGACGGACGTTATTCACCTCACTATTGCGCTTTTATATATGAGAACGGGCAATACAGGTATGAAAAATCGTTTGAAGATATTCCTTATTATGAGTTAGATATGGAAAATCAAGTTATTAGGGCTAATGATGGATTAAGTGCTTCTGAGGAGGTAGATTATATTTTTGAATACAAGAACGGAGAATTTGTCCTTACAGAAGAAAACATTCATAGAAGGGTAGAGTAGCTTTTAAAAACTTGATGTCTTGCAAAAGATATCAAGTTTTTATAGAATGGAAGATGAATAAAATAGTATCACATCAACACAAAAAGGGAGAACGATCATGAGTGAAAGAAAAGGCAGCGGTCATATTCATAGCGCGGGTAATTTCCTATTTTGTCTGTTAATATCATTGGTATTGAACCTACAGGGACTGATTCCCGCAGCGATTGCCTTGATCTTATATCTATGGCTTGGATTTCCGCCATTATGGATCGTTTTAACTTTGGCAGGCATATGGTTATTTATCATATTGATACAGTTGTTAGTTATCCGCTGGGCGGCGTCCAGACCGTCGAAACCGTTGGGGAGCAATTAAAATCCATATTCTTCTACCGGATATGTACCGGGCGGCAATAAAAAAGAAAAAGAATGATCCTGTCAACGATAACTTCCAAGGATGTTATCAACGATAACTTCCTTTATTATAGGAAAATAATTACATTAGCAAATATTTTACAAAAGAATAGTTGAGGAAAAGATCAATTTATGTCATAATAGACATGAGCGATTGTAAAAATTTACAGTTATCTTTTAAATAAAGAACCGAAAAAAGTGATCTGTAACATATAATGATGTAAGATACAGTTGCTTAAAATAAAAAAGGGAAAGGAGTAAGAAATATGGGTTTGATGAAAGCCGCAGGCGGCATAATCGGCGCTGCTGGTGGCGCTGTTGGTGGCGTACTTGCTGATTCATGGAAAGAGTTCTTTTATTGTGATGCACTTGATAAGGGCACTCTTGTAGTAAAGGGACAGAAAAGAACAACCAGCCGTACTGTTAATACGAAGGGAAATGATAATATTATTTCCAGCGGTTCTGCAATTGCGGTTGCAGACGGACAATGTATGATCATTGTAGAACAGGGAAGGGTTGTGGAGGTTTGTGCAGAGCCCGGAGAATTTATATTTGATTCTTCTACAGAGCCCAGTATCTGGGCGGGAAATCTTGGAACACAGATTGTAAATTCTTTTAAAACAGTGGGAAGACGTATTGCCTTTGGCGGCGATACAGGGAAAGACCAGAGAGTTTATTACTTCAATACAAAGGAAATTACGGATAATATGTTCGGCACTTCTTCTCCGATCCCGTTCCGTATTGTAGATAATAATATCGGACTTGATCTGGATGCTGAGATCCGCTGTAATGGCGTATATTCTTATAAACTTTCAGATCCGATCCTGTTTTATACGAATGTCTGCGGTAATGTAGAAGAAGCATATACCCGTTCACAGATTGATAAGCAGTTAAAGACAGAGTTTGTCAGTGCGTTGGCGCCTGCATTTGGGGAGATCTCCAAACTGCAGATCCGTCCCAGCGACATTCCGTCGCATACGGAAGAGCTTTGTGATCTGATGAACAAGGCATTGACAGAGAAGTGGGCGGAGCTTCGTGGTATCACTGTTGTATCAGTAGCGATGAATCCGATCACACTTCCGGACGAGATTGCACAGCAGATCAGAACGATCCAGATGACAGCTGTCAACAGAAATGCAAATATGGCAGCAGCTACTCTGGTCGGCGCACAGGCAGACGCTATGCGTGCAGCAGCAAGTAACGAAGGCAATGGCGGCGCTGTTATGGGTCTGATGGGTATGAATATGGCGCAGAACGCAGGCGGTATGAATGCGGCTAGTTTATTCCAGATGGGTCAGCAGCAGGGCGGCATGCAGGGCGCTCCGGGCGGTGCACCTGCACCGGGTGGCGCACCGGCACCTGCACCGGCAGACGGTTCCGGCTGGACCTGTGAAGAATGTGGCACGGTCAATACAAGTAAATTCTGTCAGAATTGCGGTAAACCGCAGCCTCAGAATACAGTAGGCTGGACTTGCGGCGAGTGCGGCGCTGTGAATAAAGGTAAGTTCTGTCAGGAATGTGGCAAGCCGAAGCCGGCAGGCGCTCCTCTTTATAAGTGTGATAAGTGCGGATGGGAACCTGCGGATCCTCACAATCCGCCGAAGTTCTGTCCTGAGTGCGGAGATATCTTTGACGAAAAGGATATCAAGCAATAAGACAATTCTTTCGTATAGAGATATTTATTAAAACAGTAATAAATAATGCTTAATGCATAATGTAAGATAAAAAGATTTCTATACAGACGTTACATAGCTCTGTATAGGAATCTTTTTTGTCAAAACGGATACTGGACGGGATAATCAGAATATTGATTGTAAAATATAAAATCAGGGTAATAAGATGAATTATATCGTATTTGATTTAGAGTGGAATCAGCCGGTCGATGGCAAAAAGAATTCTGAAAGAAAGCTTCTTTTTGAGATCATTGAGATCGGCGCAGTAAAACTAAATGAGGAAAAAAAGATTGTTGACAGCTTTTGCGAACTGGTTCGTCCCCAAGTTTATCGGGAGATCAACTGGCATACCAGAAAAATGCTTCGATTGAAAAAGGGAGAGCTGAAACAGGGAGAAAAGTTCAAGGTCGTGATGAACCGCTTTTTAAAATGGTGCGGAACGGAAGATTATATCTTCTGCAGCTGGGGACCGCAGGATCTGACGGAGCTGCAGCGTAATATGCACTATTACAGGATGAAGCCTTTGAGCAATAAGCCGATCCCATTTTATAATGTGCAGAAGCTGTTTGGTATTCAGATCGGGGAAGAGGAATCTGCCAAAAATCTGGAGGCAGCAGTCGAGCTTGCCGGACTGGAAAAGGACGTGCCGTTTCACCGGGCTTATGGCGACGCTTATTATACGGCAAAGCTGTTTATGCGTATGGAAGAGGATCTGTTGAAGGATCGCTATTCTTATGATCTGTATCATATCCCCCATACCAAGAAGGATGAGATACGGATCTGTAATGATACGGAAAATATATGGATCAGCCATGGCGTGGCTGAAAAGACGGATATCACCATGTCAAGGCAGATGCTGGCGATCAACTGTATGAAATGCGGTCAAAAACCGGTCCGGGCAAAGGTTCGTTGGTTTTCTTCCAACAATAAGATATTTTACGCAGCCGGATATTGTCCGAAGCATGGTTATATCAAAGGAAAGATGAAGATCCGGAAAAGCGAGCAGGGTGAATATTACGCGGAAAAGGCGCTTACTTATACGACGGAAGAAGAAGTTATGAAGTTAAAAGAAAAGAAAAAGCTATTACAGAAAACAACGAAGAAAGCAATCGAGAATAAAGAATGATACCGCGAACAAACCATATCTTGAAAATTTCTATGGGAAATTATAAAACAGGCATAAGTTCCAATGGAAAAAAGACATCAACGTACAAATATCAGCAGGAAAATGTACAGACTACAACACAACTTCCGCAAGAAAATGTGTAAATTCCTGAAAATGCATTGCGATACCAATGTAAGTATACTATAATGAAAGTAACAAATTCAATGTAAGTAATGACAAATTTCCTTAAGGAGGTATCCGCCTTGTATAGATATGCCATGGAAAGCTTATATAGGTGGAAAGAGGAGCGCAACCGCAAGCCACTGATAATTGAGGGCGCCCGACAGGTGGGCAAGACCTGGCTGATGCGCGAATTTGGAAAGCAGGCTTATCAGAAAACGGTATACATTAACTTTGATTCCAATCCAAGAATGTCGGAATTGTTTTCCTCCGATTTGGACATAAGCCGTATCTTGATGGGACTTGAACTCTATTCAGATGTAAAGATCGACCCTGAGAATACATTAATTATTTTTGATGAAGTGCAGGAGGTTCCCAAAGCCCTGTCCAGCCTTAAATATTTTTATGAAAATGCACCGGAATATCAGATTATTTGTGCCGGTTCCTTGCTTGGTATCGCACTGCATGTAGGGATGTCTTTCCCTGTAGGCAAGGTAGATTTTCTCAAGCTGTACCCATTATCCTTTAAAGAGTTTCTGATGGCAATGGGCAATGAGCGGTATGCCGGTCTGCTTTCTCAGAGAGATTATGGGATGGTATCTGCTTTTAAGCAGACTTATATGGATGCCTTAAAGCAATATTATTTTGTGGGCGGTATGCCGGAGGCGGTTCTGTCCTTCGTAGAGGAAAGGGATTTTAGTAAGGTTCGTCAGATCCAGAAGCGTATTCTGGAGGCGTATGAGCAGGATTTTTCCAAACATGCGCCAAATGAGATGGTTCCTAAGATCAGAATGCTATGGAACAGCATTCCGTCCCAGCTTGCCAAAGAGAACAAGAAATTTATTTATGGTCTTGTCCGGGAGGGCGGACGCGCGAGGGATTACGAAGCGGCGATTATGTGGCTTGCCGACTGTGGACTTGTCCACAGGGTCAGCAGAGTGACAACAGGCCGACTGCCGCTGCGGGCATATGAGGATATGAGAGCATTCAAGCTCTTTGTTTTGGATGTGGGTTTACTTGGATGTATGGTTGGAATCAACCCTAAAATACTGCTGGACGGTACTGCTCTCTTTGTTGAATTTAAAGGAGCATTGGCAGAGCAATATGTGCTGCAGCAGCTGATCACATCCGATTGGGGCATCTATTACTACACGAATGACAATAGCACCTGCGAGGTAGACTTTGTTCTGGACACAGGGGAACAGATTATCCCTGTGGAAGTTAAGGCAGAGGTAAATCTCAGGGCGAAAAGCCTGAAAAGTTTTGTGGAAAAATATAAACCGGACAAAGCGATTCGTACATCCATGTCTGATTACAAAGAGGAGGACTGGCTGGTGAATATTCCTCTATATGCGATTGGAGAAGGTATATAAAGATTTATCTCATATAAAAGAAAAAGTGCATTAAATTTACAGATTACGGAAAGGGCATGGTTTTAGTATGAGTACAAATATGAAAAGAATCCTGTTGGTGATAGGAAGCAGCGTATTAGTCTTATTGGGGGGATGTACGGCAGAATCTGAGGACGTTATGGATCAGCCTTCAGAGATCATTGTGTTAGAAAGTATCATATCGGAAAATATGATATCAAGTGAAACTTCCGACAATGAGGTGTCAGACAATGAAATGTCAGAGAATACAATTTCTGAAAATATGATATCCGAAGATGAAACATCGGAAACAACTTATGTGATCAATGAGGAGGATATCATTAATCTGGAGGAGGCGCTTGCAAACTGGTCAGATATTCATGATATACAGAGGAAGGTCACCATAGAAGAAGGTTATGTAGATAATGTCCCCACAGAGCTGCAGGATCTGCTGATCTATCGTAATGACGGAATCAATGATGAAAGAGATGAATACTGGGAAGAATACGCTGTTGAATGTGAGGAAATCACGGAGGAGAACAAGGATAATTATCCGATTGAAGATATCGTGATGGATGCCCATGGTTATACATATCTGATGGTTCTTGATATTGACGGTGACGGAGAAGATGAATATTTCCATTATGTAGCCAATGGTAACGCTGGGTGGTCGTATTTGTGTTTTCATAAGAATGTAGATGGTGAGTGGATCGAGCTTACGGTTAGTAATTCTGAATACGGCAATGAGATACTATCCTATGAGGGCAGGTATTATATATGGTCAGGTGGTGTTTTAAGATGGTGGAATGATGAGGTTGAGACAGTGCGTCCGAATTCTGCCCTTATTGACGGCAATCCTTGTTGGAATACTATAGTGTTGGCGCAGTCTCTGGCAGAGTACTCCCCATATGAGTTATATAGTAATGTACAGGATGAATCGATTGATTTTCTGGAGGGCATCAGTTTAAACTGCGAAGAATTCAGAAATAATGATGTGGAAAAAATAGAGATAAAGATGTCTGGTTTTTACTGATATTCAGGTACTGTTCCATTATCTATCGAATATGGCTTTGAAAAATCATATGATGAAGAACAATATCTGTACGTCATAACAGAAGAATGGACTCGTGCGTATTCCTATTTGAAATCATGTGACAAGCAAATAATCATCATGCGTCGGACGGAAGACGGGGCATGGGAGGTCGTTAAGGTTTATTATCTGATGGCAGGTTTTAATGATTCGTTACACTAGTTAAGTGGACAGTTTTGCTGTGGATTATTAAAAATATTAAAACGTCTGAGACCTGTTAAAATTTATTATAAGAGGGAATCATGCAGCAGAAGAAATTGTTGATCGTAGATGACGAAGCGGATATCAGGATTTTATTAAAAGAATATTTGGAACTGGAAGGTTATCAGGTCTGTCTGGCGGCCAATGCAAGGGAAGCGCAGCGTGCCCTTGACAGCGGACCGGATCTTATTCTGCTGGATATCAACATGCCGGGAACGGACGGACTTCTCTGGTGCGAGCAGATCAGGGATCTGGTGCAGATACCGATCCTGTTTTTAAGCGCGAGAACGGAAGAAGCGGATAAGATCAAAGGATTTAGAGCGGGCGGGGACGATTATATTTTAAAGCCTTTCAGCATGGAAGAATTGTCAGCCAGAATCGAAGCGCATCTAAGGAGAGAGGAACGAAAAGAAAAAGGAGAAAGGCGGGAGTATTCGGAGGGCGGTCTGAAGATAGATTTCAGCGGTTTTCGGATATTAAAGAACGGTAAGGATATCGGGCTTACCAAAATGGAATTTCAGATTGTGGAGCTTCTGTTTACCAACAAGGGACAGGTATTTACCAAGGAGAGTATCTATGAGAAGGTGAGAGGCTTTGACGGCGAGGCGGACGCCTCTGTCATAACGGAGCATATCAGGCGTATTCGTATGAAACTCGGCGCAAGTAAGGATCAGGAGTATATAGAAACAGTGTGGGGTGTGGGATATCGATGGATTGGTTAGAGGAATATGTAGAAAAGTTAAGACAATATATCAAAAATGCTTCCATGATCAGGACAGCGGCGGCGTATTTGGTGATTGCCACGCTGGGAAGCTTAGCGTGTACCATGTTGACTATGCATATTACATCTTTATGGATCAATGTGATACGTGAGAGAATACCGTTTTCAAACCATAGGATACGGGAGATGGAGCAGATACAGCTTCTTGAGAGGGTGAGACAGGTTTGCCCTTATTTTTTTATGCTGATATCCATTGCGATCGCAGGAAAATATTATGTGGAAAATAAGATCAATGCGGCTGTTTCGGAGATAGGACTTTCTTTAAAACATATGGTAGCAGGCGATCTTTCTTTTGAAATAGCATTGCAGAGTAAAGATGAGATCGGGATGATCGCGAAGGATATGGAGAATCTTAGAGAAATGTTAAAAAGGGATAAACAGAATCAATGGCGGATGGGAGAGGAACAGAGAAAGATCAATGCGGCGTTTGCCCATGATATCCGTACACCGCTTACGGTTATGAAGGGCTATACGGAATTTTTGATTAAATATGTGCCGGAAGGGAAAGTGACGGAGCAGATGCTATTGGACAAATTGGACCGGATCTCCAGACAGGGAGACCGACTGCTTTGTTTTTCAAAAACAATGACCAGACTGCAGACCATGGAAGAGTGGGAAGTCCATTGCAGACAGATCAAAATGTCAGAAATTTGCAGTTATATCAAAGAAGCGGCGGAAGGGATCAAGGGGGAGATACAGATCCTTTTTCATGATCAGACGAATGGATCGGAATCTGTTCTGGTGGATTCCGGACTGATTATGGAGGCGGTGGAAAATGTACTTCAAAATGCCGTCCGGTATGCAGAGAAACAGATCGAGATCACCGTACAGAATAGGAACAACAAGCTGATGATATATGTGAAGGATGACGGAGAGGGCTTCTCTGAAAAAGCGCTCAGAGAAGCGGATACGGTTTATTTCCGGGAAAGGAAAGAGGCAGAGGATGACGAAGGGCATTTTGGAATCGGACTTTCCATTACAAAAATGTTATGTGAAAAACACGGAGGAGAGTTGAAATTATTAAACAGCGTAGAGGGCGGCGCACTCGCGGCAGTTTCCTTTTTTGTAGGGGATTAAGACGTCTGTAGAAATAATCTTAAGAAATTTTTTAGTTTATATAGAGAATTTATAGGGATTTTCCATTTATACTAAGGAAGTACTGATTTAATCAGTGCTTCCTTAGTGCTTTCTGTGGATGCGCACGGATTTGAAGTAGAATTATGCTGCAAAAGTTCTTATTTAAAGATTATTTCAAGAAGGGAGATTGCAATATCAATGGAGATGTCAATCGAGATCCGTGATCTGACAAAGAATTACGGAAAAAAACAGGCGCTGTCAAAGGTGGATCTGACCATATCACAGGGAATGTTCGGACTGCTTGGACCTAACGGCGCGGGAAAAACCACGCTGATGAAAATACTGACTACTCTGCTCAAAAAGACGGAGGGTGAAGTGACGATCTGCGGTGTGCCGGTTGAAAAGAACAGGCAGATACGAGATATGACCGGATATCTTCCCCAGGATTTTTCCATGTATGGAAATATGAGCGTTTATGAGGCTTTAGATTATCTGGCGGTACTTTCGGGAATGTCTAAGTCGGAAAGAAAAAGTAAAGTGCCGGAGATGCTGGAAAAAGTCAATTTGTTGGAAAAGCAAAAGATCAAGGTAAAATCCATGTCCGGTGGAATGATAAGGCGGCTTGGAATCGCACAGGCGATCATCCATGATCCCAAGGTAATTATTGTAGATGAACCCACGGCGGGACTGGATCCTGAGGAAAGAGTCCGATTCCGGAATCTTTTGTGCGAGATTGCAAAGGACAGGATCGTCTTACTTTCTACGCATATTGTAGGAGATATCGAGGCAACCTGTGAAAATATTGCTGTGCTCAATCAGGGAAAAATCTGTTTTAACGGCAAGGTGACGGAGCTGCTCTCTATGGTAGAGGGGAAGGTGTATTCCGCGGAAATCGCGGCAGTGGAATTGGAAAAAGTAAAAGAAAAATATATGGTAACGGGAATTCTTGTTACGGGAAGTACGGCAAATGTAAAGATCATTTCAGACGAGCAGCCTTTTTCGCAAGCCAGACAGGTGCAGCCGGATGTTGAGGATGCATATATGTATCTGATGCATAAGGAAAATATAGGTTAAGGAAAGGAAAAGAAAGATATGTTCGGAACATTATTTATAAAAGAATGCAGGCAGGTTTTGAAAAGTCTGGTGTATTATATTTATGTTGTGATCTTTGTTTTGTTTATTACCAGTCAGATGAGCGGCGAAGATGAGCTACGGGAACCGCAGCCGGGATGGTCTTATTACGGAGAGACAGTGACACAGGATGATGCTTTGATTATGGAGGGGACTTTGGCGAATCTGATACAGGAAGTTGGTCGCAATTCCTTTGCCACTTATCCCATAGGATTTTACAAGGAAGTCAACTTAACTGATGGTGAGTTAGAGCAGGTAAAAGCAATTTTGGAATGTTGTACAGATGTAAAAGAAGGATTAACTTATGCGGAATTTGAAGCTGCAATGGAAGAAGTCTGCGATCTTGTGGGGAAGGGTTCGTTTTATGAAAAGGAAAGTTATGAGAACCGCATCCGTGTCCCGATGACATATGAACAGGCGAAGGAAGACTTTGATGCCTTAAGTACAAAAGACGGGCTGACACGTGCCTATATGCGGCTGTTTTGCGATTATGCCGGAATCATACTTTCCGTTCTGCCGATCTTTATCGGCGTGTCAAGAGTGCTTCGTGATAAACGGGCAAAAGTACAGCAGGTTATTTTTTCCAAGTCTGCCTCCGGGACGCAGATTATCTTAAGCCGTTATCTTGCCAATCTGGTTATGATCAGTATTCCTGTGTTCCTTACGGCATTATTGATACAGCAGCCGTTTTATTATAGGGCGCAGACCATGGGGATTCAGGGAGATATCTGAGCGTTTCTGACCGTGCCCGGCATATGGCTTTTGCCGGAGATCATGACGGTGCTTGCCGTGTCTTTTCTGATCACGGAGTTTACAGATACTATCTGGACGATATTTTTGCAGGTAGCATGGGCATTTTCAAGCCTTATTAGCGCGACTGCGCTGGTGGGAGATTTCGGACTGAAGCTGGTGGCAAGATGGAATACGCTTGGTATGACGCTGCTTTATTTCTCTCTTGAAAAAGAATTACTCTTTAACCGGGGATTTTATTTTCTGCTGGCTGTCGTTTGTGTGATACTTACGGTGCTTGTTTATGAGAAAAAGCGCAGGGGAGGGGAAAGTGTGCATGAAAAATTACGCAAATTTGATAAGTAGTTTTGTAAAAAAACAATATTATCCCCATCTGCTGCTGGTTCTTCTTTTGGCGCTTTTGTCCGGCGGGTTTGTAAGCCTGAAAGGATTGGAAAGCGTCCAAGCGGCAAAGGTCATGGAGATGTATGTTGCGTTCATCGGTCTTATTCTTTTCACTCCGCTCTTTATGCCGGAACAGGATAAAGCCATCTGGAATCTGGAGAGAAGTAAAAAAACATCCATGTGGAAAGTATATCTTTTCCGGATGCTTCCAGCGGCTCTGGTTTGCCTTTTGGTCATTTGGATGTTTTTATATCAGATGAAAAGAAGTGGAGGGATTTTTGATTTCGACATTCTTTTCCGTGGATCATGCTGTGAGATTTTCTTTTTGGGAAGTATAGGTTTTTTTGTTTCCGCCGTAACCAATCAGGTGGTCATCGGGTATATGATCGCTGTGATCTATTATGTGGTAAATATCGGCGGAAACAATTATTTAGGGAAGTTCGCCCTGTTCCGGATGATGAAAGGGGATTACGGAACTTGGATGTACTGGCTTTTAGGGGCAGTATTATTGTTTGCGTCCGGCATAGTAGTCCGTGAAAAAATAGCATATCATAAGGGATAAGCTTAATACGGAACTTTCAAATCAGAAAATAATTTAGAAAATAATATGGTTGCTTTCCGTGTATTTATCGTACTGATTCCATACCCTGATGCAGACATTTCTTATCTGGTTTTTGGGCAGCGGGATCGTGATATACCCTTCGCCTTCCGCATTCCAGCCCCATAGCTTGGACCATGTTTTGCCGCCGTCGCAGCTATAGCTGTAGTAGATGATCTTACTGTCACTGTCTGCCGCATATACATGAAGGGTTGCCGTATTATTTACCATATTATGACCAATCAGCTCGATCCTGCTTACCTCCGGTTCTGTCGTATCCGGCATTACTACATCCGTAGGAACCGGAAAAGCCGGACAGGCATAGCTGCTGTAATCTACATTCAGAACAGATGAAGACAATCCATAATATTTTGCGACTGCAGTAGCATCTGCTTTTCCAAGCAGTTTCAATGCTTCCATCGACTGATAAAAATTATAATCATGGGCTTCATCCATAAAACAATGCTCGATCAGCGCCGGCGTTACACCTCGGTTGACGGAATGCTTGATAATGCCGTAATAATCGCCATCGCTGTCTGTTGACAGCCTTGTTTTAACGCCTCTTGCAGTATATATACCGATATCCTCTGATAACTGCTGCAGTTCTATCGTTCCAAAGCTTTTTCCTCTGGAATAATATTCGCCAAATGCCGAAACCCATACTTCGGAACCGAAAAATTCATGATTGTCAGAAGCATTCAGATGAATACAGTAGAGAAAATCCGCACCCGCGTCTGCCGCGATCTGTGCCCGTTCTTCCAAAGAAAGCGTCGTATCGATGGTTCTGGTCATAACCACGGTGATGCCTTCGTATTTCATCAGTTCTTCCTTCATGGCATTAGCAATGATCAGGTTAAGATCTTTTTCCCACAGTCCAAAATAATGGGCGCCGGTGTTTGTTCCGCCATGACCGGGATCGATACATACTACGATATTGGCAGCCTGTGCCGGTATCGGAAAAAAGCTTCCCAGCATAGCGACAAGCAGGATCATCGTCATACAGTATGTAGTAAATCTACATAAAAGCGGTTTTTTCATAAGTGGCTCCTTTGGAATGTCATGTATTTTGCATCCGGCTTACATAACTCTTTGCTTCAACATTTATGTTCCAAAAATATCATAAATGAAATCATTTTTGGAACATAAATGTTGAAGCTTCGAGTTATGCAAACCTCATTGACAAGTTTATAAAATTGTTATCTAAATTACAGGCGTTTATAATCACTGTAAACATTTGTATTAAATTCATTATAACAAAATATCATGCAAACATCTAATGGTAAATATTGAGTATATTAAATATAAAATAACCTTTGCTGCGAGCAGTAAAATTCCACTGCAAATCCATGTATTTCCACCGGAGATTCTTGGGAAGCATGGATTAATCAGTGCTCTCCGAGATACGGAAAGCTGGGCATCAGTTCCAGCTTAAACTTATTTTTCTCATGTAATAGATCGATTTTTGCTTTGATTTCTTCATCTTCACAGACGCCGGTGCGGATATAGCGGTCCAATACGGCATAGGTAAATCCGAGATTATCTTCATCCGTCTTACCGCAGAGACCGTCAATGGGCGGTTTTTCAACCAGTTCTTTCGGCAGTCCGAGTTCGTAGCCCATCTGTTTTACTTCCGTAACGGTTAAGTGGGACAATGGCGCAAAAGATCCGAAGCCGTCGCCGCCATAGGTGGAATAACCGACCCAGTCTTCGCTCAGATTGCAGTTGCAGCTGGGGATTCCGTTGACGCATTGAGCGTAAAAATACAGCTCTGTCATGCGTACCCTGGGCGGTACATTGGTGATTGCCTGTGTCGTCGGGGTAATCCCGGATTTTTTCATTTCTTCGATAATCGCATCCACGGCGCTGCCGATATTGACGATTTTATATTCGATGTCTAAAAATTCCGCGCACTTGATGCTGTAGGAGATATCATGCTGTTCGTGCTGCGGGAGCAGCAATCCTTTGACGCGGTTTTGACCCAATGCCTTTACCGCCAATGCCGCTACAATGCTGGAATCTTTGCCGCCGCTTAATGCCACGCAGCAGTTAGTAGAGGCGCTCCAGTTGGTATCGAATAAATTTTTGATCCACGCCGCACAGTCATTTGTCACTTTTTTTGCGTCAAATTGATTCATAATAATCCCCCATTATTTTTCCACATGCTTCATCCTCCAGTCGATACAGCGCTGCAGGTAATCCTCATATTCCTTATTTTTGCACATTCCTTTGCCAAGAACGTCGGAGATCTTTGCAACATCCTGACCATTGCATTTGGTCGTCTTCATGACGATATTCAACGGTTCTACGTCCGTATCATTGGAGAGATAGGTGCCGATACCAAAGGCTACCCGCGCTCTTCCATTGAAATAACGGAACAGCTTATCTGCTTTTTCAAAATTCAGACTGTCGCTGAACAGCAGAGTTTTATTTTTCGCATCGATACCCAGCTGTGTATAATGCTCGATCATCCGGTCGCCCCATGCATAAGGATCGCCGCTGTCATGGCGCACGCCGCTGAACAGCGTTGCATAAGTAAGCTGGAAATCCTGCAGGAAGCAGTCTGTGGTAATAGCGTCGGTAAGGGCGATACCGTTTAATATGCCGTATTCTTTTACCCAGGCATCTAATGCGTACCAGTTGGAATATGCCGGATTGTGCTTATGATTGCCCTGACCGGTACACATGATCCATTCATGCGCCATGGTTCCTACCGGAGTGATGCCGTATTTTTTTGCCAGATAGACATTAGAAGTGCCGATAAATTCAGAGCTGACATATTGATGCTCCTTCTGCATCCTGTCAAATGCATTGACAGCCAGATCCTGCGCCTCTGCGGATAATCTTCTGCGCAGTCCGAATTCACTGAAGCAGGATACATAATATCTGCCGCTTACCAGCCAGCCGATCTTTTCATCCAGCCTCTTTTTAAAGCTTTCCATCAATGCGTCATAATTATGCGCCATCCGGAAATATACTTCGTTGACAATAGCCAGCGTGGGGATCTCATACATGGAAGTGTTCAGCCATGTCCCCTTGGTTTCGATCGCCAGACCGCATTCGGCGTCTGTCGAGATTTCAAAATCCTCGTACCTTGCTTCCCATAAACGGAGAAAGTCAACATAGCTGCCCTTGATCCATTTGATCCGATTCAGATAGTCAAGCTCGTCCTCCGTAAACCGGAGGGTGCAGTATGCCTTGATCTGATCCCTGATCTCTTCCACCATTTCCGGGGTAAACCTTACATCCTGATTTCTGCATTTAAATGTCCATGTAGTCTTGTAATCCGAGAACTGATGATAGATTGCCTGACCCATGCTGAATTTATACATATCTGTTTCAAGAAGACTGGTAATGATCTGATTTAATTTCATAGGTATCTCCATTCTGTTATATGCCGGTAATATCGATCTGACACAATTTCATTGCTTCTAAGGCATTTTTATGACTGTCCGGCGTGACGCAGGCGCAGCAGGAAGCATCTACCGTGATCTTCATTTCCGGATAAAATGCCTTTAACAGAAGTGCGTTGGAGATCACGCAGATCCCAGTACAAAGACCGATCATTTCCGCTTCTTCACCGGTAACATGCCGGTACAGATCCTTTGAGCCGAAGGTCTCTTTGTTCAGATGCAGACATTCCGGAAGATCCACCTCTTTGGAGATCTCCCATCCGTGAGTACCTTCGATACAGTGTTCTACGGGAAGCTTCCTGCCTTCCTGTGTCTCTAGATAATCGGTTTGGTGTGTGTCTCTTGTGAAAATGATTTTATCGCCGTTTTTTTGATATTCCGCGATCTTTGCCTTTACATTGGGAACAATCGCCTGCGCTTCTTTTGTTCCGAGGGAACCGTCGATAAAGTCATTCTGCATGTCAATTACAATAAGGGTTTTTTTCATTGTCTGGTGCCTTTCGTTTTTTATTTTGAGTAAACTTTTAAAACCTTTTTCATTGTATCATACCAAAGCCGATTTTACATCATAATTTTACTTTCTTTTCGAAATTGTGTACCCGTAAAAAATAGAGTATAATAACATTATAAGGGCAAAAGCAGGGGAAGCAAAATCTGATAGCAGAATCTCCATTCAACTGTAAGTAGAATGGAGATTTTGGATTCAAGTATTCGTTTATTGTAAATGACTCAATAGGTATTTTATAATTATAATACACTATAGAGTCGGAGGATGTAAAATGCTTGATAATAAAAAAATTTCGGAATTTATTTCAAATAAAAGAAAACAACTTGGTATGACACAGGCAGAAGTGGCTGAAAAGTTAAATATTTCCTTTCAGGCTGTTTCAAAATGGGAAAACGGTACGCTGCCTAATGTGGAGGTTTTAGTAGAGCTGGCTAAAGTCTTGAATACGACAGTTGACGAGATACTTGTGGGGAGGGAAAAGAACTCCGAGACCTTTTCATATAGTAAAGCCGGTGTGGATATTTCCTATACGGACACTATCAAAAAAGAGATGGCGGTATATCTGAAAACGGATAACGAGCGCGTTTTAAATGGAGTAGGTTCTTTTGCATCTTTATATGACATTGGATTTCCGGATATAGAAGATCCTATATTGGTCTTAAAATCAGAAGAACCGGGTTCTAAACAAAAATTAGCTATGGAATATGGGTACAGCGAGTCGATATGTCATGATATGATTAATCATTTGGTAAATGATATCGCGGTAATGGGAGCAAAACCGCTCGCTGTATTGGATACTATTGTGTGCGGAAAGGCAGAAAAAGAAACAATAAAGTCATTTGTGAAAGGTATATCCGAAGCGTGTCGGGAAAACGAATGTAATCTGGTTGGAGGAGAAACTTCCATTCAGCCGGATGTTGTAAGCAGTGGATTATATATACTTACGTCCAGCATTGCAGGTATCGTTTCCAGAAGTAATGTTATTGACGGCACCGATATTCACGAAGGCGACATCATACTGGCTATAGCATCGAATGGTCTTCATACAAACGGTTATACGTTAGTTCGGTTATTGATGGAAAAAATGCCGCAAATAAAGTTGGACAAGATAAGTGGAGAAACTTTTATTGAACAAATTATGAAACCTCACACGCCATACTACAAGTCAATAAAATGTCTATTTTCTGATAGTAGCGTTCACGGTATGGCGCATATCACCGGTGGTGGTATAGAGGGAAATTTAGGTAGAATCATTCCGAATGGGTTATGTGCTGAAATATATTTGGATCAGGTAAAGCCATTGCCCATATTTTCTTATATCAAGGCAGTTGGAAATATTGATGAAACTGAAATGCTCTCTACATTTAATTGTGGTGTCGGCATGATTGTTGTTGTAGAAAGACAGCATGCAAAGCGGATAGAAGAAGTCATTAAAAATCATTATGATTGCTACGAAATTGGTATAATTGAAACCGGCAGCAAAAAAGTAAATTTTAAAAAGCATATTACATGGTGAAAAGAGAAATACCTCCAGTATAAGTCGTTAGACTTGTGCTGTGGGTGTATTTCGCTCTCAACCGCCGAGAACTTTTTGATGATGGGGGTATATACAATGAATGAAATAAATAAAACATTATACATTCCTCTTTATGGAAAATCAAAAGTCAGCAAACAAGGTATCATCCTTGAAGATACCATGGCGGAAAAAATATGGGATGCCGAATCATTTGAAGTGAAAGGAAAATCAAGATCAAAATGGCTGACTTATAATATGGCAATGAGAGCAAGGATTTTTGACGACTGGACAAAATTGCTTCTTCGTCAAAATAAAGATGTTCTCGTTCTGCATATAGGGTGCGGCTTGGATAGCAGGTGTATCAGGATAAATGTTCCGTATTCCAATTGGATCGACGGAGATTTTGCCGACGTCATAAACATACGCAAAAAGTATTTTACAGAAGACGGGCATTATCATATGATTGCTTTTGATGCGTCTGATCCCGAAAGTTTTCAAAGCCTTCCTAATAGCAAACAGGCTATTGTAATTCTGGAAGGGATAAGCATGTACCTCAAAAACGAACAGGTCAATGCAATGTTCAGAGAATTGGCAAAGAAATATGAATCACTAAACATTCTTATGGATATTTATACTGTTTTTGGCGCGAAAGCGTCAAAATATAAAAATCCAATCAATGATGTAGGTGTTACACAGGTTTGGGGAATAGATGATATCCAAAGTGTTCTTATGGGAACTGACATTGTATGTAAAAAAGAACATTCTCTTACTCCCGATTATCTTGTCAATGAATTAAAAACATCCGAACGATTGTTTTTCAAAATGATGTTTACTAACTCTTTGTATAGAAAGATATATCGCCTATATGAACTGGAATTGTAGCATAAATATTTCGACCGGAACATTTTCCGATAGGAGAATAATCTTATTGCGGCTTTTCTTTACACAAAAGCACAAAGCATATGATTCCGAGAATCAGTGTTGGGGATTCCAAAATGACAAACCCCAAAAATTGATTTGTCATGATCTCATTTGCTTTTTCCAAATTAGTAAACATTGCTAAAATGCTGGGATTGGCATTATTTACAGCATGCATAATAGCGGCAGGCCATATGGAACCTGATTTTACCGTGATATAGGTAAGGGCAATGCCTAAAGAGGTGCAGAAAATACACATGATCAAGATCCCCACATAAGGAAATCCCGGATAATCCGTACCATAATTGTGACCGACACAGGTAAGCGGCGCATGCCATAATCCCCATATGATACCGCCAATCAAAACCGCTTTCTTTGTTCCCATCAGGTTCATAAGCTTTGGCATCATATAACCGCGCCAGCCTCCTTCTTCGCCAAATGCTGCGAAAGAAATGATCATTCCCTGCAGAATGGAGATTATGGGTACAAAAATCAGCATATTTTTTGATATTTCATACTGTCTGTAACCTTCAGGATCAAAAATTTCCGGATAAATCAAAAAATTCAGCCCATGTCCGAGTTCAAAATAGATCCATGGTACGATCATTGCGAATAAAAAGTAAATCCATTTTTTATTTTTAAAACTGATTCCCATCATCATGGAATCCTTGCCCGTCATGGCAAAGCCTTCCTTCGTGATCAGTCTGGTAAGGACATGCGCCAGAAATGGTGCTAACATTCCAAGTCCGGCAAAGCTTTCCAGATGGGGATGGGAACCGTCCCATTGATGGCCGGTCAGGATAAAGGCAAAAAATATGATCCATGCCAGCGCAAAGGCAAGCACAAGATAGAGTGCCAGTCTTTTTATTTCCATCTTGCGGCTCCATTCCTTATCTTCTGTAGTTGTTTGATATTCCAAGGTTTTTTCATTTTCCGTCTTCATGCCCTATCCTCCTTAGCTGCAAAATGACATGTGATGCGGTAGGAACCGTAGTAGAAAGCCAGGACGAATATCGGCGACAGCATGACCGTAAGCGCCACTTCCATCTTATATTTTTCACACCATTTCATAAGAGCCGCGAAATCGAGATGCTGTTCGATCCACAACAAATCTCCGAATAACACAAAGCCGATGATTGCAAACGCAATCAGCATAAAAAATGCAACCTTAATAAGCATTGCCTTTTCTTTTCCGAATAAAATAAATAAGGGAAGCTCGATCGCCGTCAGCAAAAGCCCAAAACTGGTAAATACAGGTATAAATCCGCCGATGATTTCTACCATGTTCGTCATGATCCCCTCTCTGCAAAATGCCAGACAAGAGATACTCCAAATATAATAAATCGACATAAATACGTAGGCTGATATTGCCATAAATATATACTTTGACGCGATATACGCATTTTTCTCAAGGGGAAGCGCGCTGATGTAACCTCTTATTTTATTTTTATCATCCATCTCTACAAGTTTGGCGACCCAGCCGTTCATAAGCTCCAGAGTACCGACGATAAATAATCCCAATGTCATATAAAAGAAGGTATCTAAAAGATTGACGATCTCTCCGTCTTCGTTTTCCGCTAAAAATGCTTCCATATCTGCCGTTCCCGGCAATGCGATACGGAGCCCGATAAAAAGAATGGTCAACCCTGTCAGGAGCCATGTAAGTTTTACTTTATGGATCCGATTGACAGATACAAAATCTTTGTATAATAATCCGCCCATTAAACCGTCCCTCTCTTTCTCTTGGCAATCTCTACGGATACAAAATACGAAGCTGCCATTACAACCACTGCTATGGCAAATAAGATAAAAGATCTATGTTTGATAAAATTCATAAAGTCGCTAAGAAAATCAATGGAATCCGAATTGCCCGCACTTATAGATTTGAAAATCAATTTCACTTTTTTGATATTCGCAAGGATTGCCGTGATGATAATCACAGCCCATGAAGCAAGTATCGCGTAATCCTCTTTCCCATATCCAAACAAAAAGCAGAAAAGGATCACAAGCGCCCCATAGATAATCATAAGGCTTGCAGCGGAAATGATGATTCCGAAGAAATCCGCAAAGGATATAATATCCGTAAGCCTTGATAATACAAAAGAAATCACGATATCTACAACAACTCCGATTCCAAACATCGTAAAAATTGTCAGATATTTAGCCATCACGCGTTTCCCCACAGAAAGAGGAAGTATGGAGGAAATGTTGGAAAACCCTGCTTTTCCATCCATCTTAAAAATGGTTGTTACGTCTCCTACCATCGCGATGGGAATCAGCATAAACAAAATAAGCGTCGAGGTAGATATGTTATTAATATCTATATCCGAAATATTATTTTCTGTCATCATTGATTGATTGGCGTCAGCAATATTGCCAAAACGGGCGCTTAATACAAACATGATCGACAGGACCAGAACGCCCGCCACAGTATATGCAAATAGTATCATTTGCTTTCTAAGACACATCAGGTCTTTGATCATTAATCCTTTCATAATGGCTACCTCGTTTATTTCATTAAGTCAATTTCAGGTGTCAAAAGGTATTTCTTAATTTTGAGGCGGCAAGCTGTACAAATAATAATCTGTGCATGTGCCGCTGTACGGAAATAAGAAATTCTAAACATTCCTGATTTAAGTTGTGG
This sequence comes from uncultured Lachnospiraceae bacterium, assembly GCA_964421915.1. Classification (GTDB taxonomy): domain Bacteria; phylum Bacillota; class Clostridia; order Lachnospirales; family Lachnospiraceae; genus NK4A136. The sequence continues at coordinate 18,868 of CAYQZB010000016.1, read as the reverse complement.
AAGACGGACGCAAACGGGGCAATTCGCCATCCATGGCTCAGTTGCCCCTTTTCGGAACATCGTGTTCCGAAATTGCTGGGTATCGGAAGGAATGTTAAGAATTTCTAATTTCCTTCCAATGCATATGCACAGATTATTATTTTAGCAGCTTGCCATATAAGTTCTTTAAAGGTATTTTTTGATATACGAATCCTGTTTATTATGTAGACGTATCCGGCGCCTTGCCATATGTGCCGGATATGCTTCTGTTGACATAGAAAAGCATGATATCTTCCAGAGAGGCCTGTTCGATTACCATTTCGGGATAAAGCTTCGTACATGCTTTCCTGTCGTTTACCAAGGCTTCCGCGCCATAAGTCCCTGACTGTGCATAGACGATCAATGACTCGCTGATCTCCTTCAGTTCATCCTTTTTGCATTTCAGCAGACCATGTTTTTCTATGATATCATCCTTATTGCCTGCAAGAACGATCTTTCCGCCATTGATAAATACGACTTCATCAGCCAGCTTTTCCAGATCTCCGGTGATATGGGAGGAGAGTAAGATCGTATGATCTTCTTCCAGAACGTACTCTCTGAATATTTGAAGCATCTCATTTCTGACGATCGGGTCAAGACCTGACGTGGGTTCATCCATGATGAGAAGCTTTGCATTGTGGGAAAGCGCAACAGCGATCTGAAGCTTCATACGCATACCGCGGGAGAAGCTGCCGCAGGGTTTTTTTGCGGGAAGCGAAAACCGCTTTAAGTAATCAAAGAACATCTTTTCATCCCAATTTTTATAGATGTTTTTCATCATGATGTTGATGTCTTTTCCTGTCATAAAATCATGAAAGCCCATCTCATCAAATACAACGCCGATATCTTCACGAAGCTTTGCGCTGTCATCTTTAATATTCTGCCCGAATACATAGATTTCCCCGGCATCAACATTTAGGACGTCCAGTATGAGCTTGATGGTAGTCGTCTTGCCTGCGCCGTTTTGTCCTATAAATCCGCACACGGAGCCTTCCGGTACTTCAAAGCTGATGTTATCAAGCTTAAAATCACCAAAGTCTTTTGTTGCATTTTTGATTTCAATTACGTTCATACAAATAACCGTGCCCTTTCGTCTGTTTTTTACTGCATCAGCGGCGATGTATCCGTTCCTTACAGGTATTGATATATCGTAATTCCATCTACTTTCGTTCTGCATCAGCACCGATGCCTGTTTTCTGGCATTTTTCTTCATATAATAGGCTGAGTATCTCTTCCAGCTCCTGATAGGAAACCTTGCCAAGTATGGCTTTGTCCACCGCTGTCTCTAAGATCTCCTGAATGGCAAACATCAAGTTTTCCTTAACGATCTCACTGTTGATCCCTTTTACAAAACAGCCCTTTCCCGCTATGGAATAGATAAATCCATCCTTTTCCAGATCCTCATATGCTCTTTTTGTTGTAATGATACTGATCTTCAGCTCCTTAGCAAGCACCCTCATGGAAGGCAGCGCATCCCCTTCCCGTAGATCGCCAGTTATGATCTGGCTCTTGATCTGTTCCTCTATCTGCTCATAAATGGGAACACCGGAGCTGTTACTAATAATAATATCCATAATCATTTCCTTTGCACGTGTGGTTAAACTTCGTTAGACTTCTGCACAAGAAGAATGCCACATATATAATCGACTATTGTATATATACACTATACACAGTTGATATATTCTTGTCAATTTATTTTTTAATTTTTTAGGTTAAATTTTGGAATATAAATTATTATTGTTATTAGATTCAAGAAAAATCGAAATTTGTAAATCCATGTAAAATCTTATTGATATATAAGAAAAATGGTGCTAGACTGAAATCGATTATTTTTCTATATTCTATATTGGTAGAGACTCATCCATATAGAGGTTCTTACAGCTAATATTGATATATAAATTAAAAACTTGAAAATTGGAGATGGGACAGATGCACAGCTACAAATTTTTACTTGACTTGGCAATTATATTATTATGTACTAAATTATTGGGTATTACAACAACGAAAATACGAATGCCGCAGGTGGTTGGTGCGCTGATGGCAGGACTTTTACTGGGGCCGGCCATGTTGGGAGTTCTGTCAGAAACGGATTTTTTGAATGCCGTGGCAGAACTGGGTGTGATCGTTTTGATGTTCAGCGCCGGACTGGAAACGGATATCAAGGAGTTAAAAAAGAGTGGAAAAGCTGCTTTGATTATTGCAGTCTGTGGCGTTATTGTACCGATTGCAGGTGGTTTTTTGTGTGCCTGGTTCTTTAATAAGCCGGAAGTAATACAGTCAGATGCATCGTGCAGTGTTCTGCTGCAGAACATATTTATAGGAGTGATTCTGACTGCCACTTCCGTCAGCATCACAGTAGAGACGCTGAAAGAACTTGGAAGATTGAAAACGCATTCAGGTAATGCGATTCTCGGAGCGGCAATCATTGATGATATTCTGGGAATCATTGCACTGACAATCATTACAAGTATGGCAGATCCTTCGGTCCGCATCTTAGTAGTTCTGGGAAAAGTGGTGGCATTTTTTGTATTTGCCATTGTGGCCGGCTTCCTGTTTTATAAAGTTTACCACTATTGGACGTCACGCGCGGATAAAATGCGCCACAGGCATGTGATTGCAGCCTTTGTGTTTTGCTTGCTCATGGCATACCTGTCGGAACGTCTGTTTGGCGTAGCGGACATTACCGGAGCATACATAGCCGGACTGATTATTTCTAATACAGGAAAGTCCGAATATATGCTTGGAAAGTTTGATGTCGTATCATTTCTTTTACTGTCCCCTGTTTTCTTTGCAAATATAGGGCTTTCCGTTACGCTTCCGAAAATGACGCCCGCTATTATTCTGTTTACTCTGATACTTGTTATTGTGGCGATCCTGACAAAGGTTATCGGGTGTGGTCTGGGTGCAAAGATGTGCGGATATCAGACAAACCAGTGTAAGCGGATCGGTGTCGGAATGGTATCCAGAGGAGAGGTTGCCCTCATAGTGGCAAGTAAAGGAACTGCACTTGGGCTGCTGGGAAGCGCTTTTGTGGGACCGGTGGTGATTATGGTGGTGATTACAACAATCATTACCCCTATCTTGCTTAAGGTTGTTTACAGGAGTGGAGCAGTTGCTGCTGTTGAAGCAGATGAAGATATTACAGGACATTATGATGAACTTGCAAATGTTCGTAGAGAGCATCAGTCATAAGGAAATTGCATAATTTATGGGAGGAAATATATGAAATACATCAGAATTATTCCGGTGCTTCTTGCCTGCTGTATGGTATCCGGCTGTACAACAGAAAAAGGAACGGTAACGGATGATGTCATAACGGAAGACGTTGTAAGCGATAATGAGGTCAGCGGACAGGACTTAGAGGTGGTTGCTTTCCCCGAAAGCACTGACGGAGAAACCGCTGTAGTAATTGCACCAGAAGAAACGGAACTGAATATTGAGGAGTCAGTGTGGCCGGAACAAACGATCTCGGATGCCGGTGAGGTGGTATATGGCCATAATGAGTATGTCTGTGAGGACTGTGACGAGAAAATAGCTGCATATTATGTTGAGAGCGTGATATTTTCAACAGAGGTCATACCCTGCGCGGAGCAGATCAATGAGATCCTTCAGGAAGGATTGGAAAACGAGATTCAACTATGTGAAAATTCGTTGGAGCGATTTTTGGAAGAACATCAGTCTACAATAGAAGAGGAAGGTCAGGAAGCCTTGTGTGACAAGAATCATTATGGTGATATGTTTTTTTATACGGCAAATTTTACCAGTGCGACACAATATGTATTTGAACGTGAGGGGGAAGAAGATCAGTATCTTTGTCTGGAAGTGGATTTTGAAAGTTATATATATGGGGGCGGCATTCATGGTATGCCGTTTAAAGGATCAAACCTGTTTGACCTGAATGATGGTTCTATCGTATCTTTGGGAGATATTTTAAATATCAGTGAGGAAGAATACTGTACATTGGCTGCAGAATATACGGTGGAGGATTTCCGGGAAAATGGGGAAAAATATGACATATATAAGGAAGACAGCATATACGAGTTTGTAGATAAATATGTTGATTTTGATTTTTTGATGCACTTTTCGGAGGAAGGGATAGTAATTGAATACTCTCCGGGTGAGTTGGGATGTTTTGGAGCGGGATTCATTCCGGTAACCATACCTTATGAGGAACTGGGTATCCGTCTGGTAGATGCTTATGGAGTGGATGTAGCACCGTTGGATGGTAAATATTGTATTGATATAAGCCCGTTTAGTTAGGTTGTTGTAATATATGATTTTTTCATGATAAAAAGGTCTCCTATGTTCATCATAGAAGACCTTTTGTTGATTAACCTAATACATTCTGATTCTTATTGTTTGATTGATTATTTAGAGAAATACTTTATTCAGTGTTTCCTTAGATCAATATTCCTTACTTCATTTCTTACCTTCAGTACGAATCCCGGAGATACGGAAAATTCATCAATACCCATCCGAAGGAAGGTTTCCGTTAGTGTAGTATCGGCGGCAAGTTCACCGCAGATGCCGATCCACGCGCCATGCTTGTGGGCATTTTGTGCGGAAAGCTCGATCAGCCTGAGGATCGCTTCATGGTGTGTGTCGCAAAACTCTTCAAGATTAGAATTCTGCCGGTCGCAGGCGAGGGTATATTGCGTCAGGTCGTTGGTGCCTACGCTGAAGAAATCAACCATCGGCGCAAGCTTGTCGCTGATCATTGCCGCAGCGGGTGTTTCGATCATGATGCCGATCTCTACATTGTCAGAGTATTCGATATTTTCCGCTTTCAATTCCGCTTTGACGGCTTCACAGAACTGCAGGGCTTTTTCCACCTCCGATACCGAGATGATCATCGGGAACATGATCCCCAGATTGCCATAAGCTGACGCCCGGTATAATGCCCGAAGCTGGGTCTTGAAGATCTCCGGACGTGTCAGGCAGATCCTGATCGCCCTATAGCCGAGGGCGGGGTTTTCTTCCTTGGCAAGATTAAAATAATCTACCTGTTTATCAGCGCCGATATCAAGAGTACGGATGATTACCTTTTTGCCCGCCATGCTTTCCAGAACTTTTTTATAAGCCGCAAACTGCTGTTCTTCAGTGGGGTAATCGTCATTTTCCAGATAGAGAAACTCGCTTCGGAAAAGTCCGATGCCGCCCGCATCATTCTGTAATACCGCGCCGATGTTGCCTACGCCTCCGATATTGGCATAGATATTAACTTTCGTGCCGTCAAGAGTCACATTTTCCTTGCCTTTCAGTTCTAACAGAAGCTTCTTTTGTGCGATATCTTCCGCCTGTTTTTTCGTCATTCTGGTAAGCGTATCCTCGTCGGGTTCTACATAGATCTCTCCCGTAAATCCGTCAACGGCAGCGTTCTGTCCATCTTTGATCTGCGCTAAGAATTCGTCACCCACACCGATGATTGCAGGAATATTCATATTCCGTGCGAGGATCGCCGTATGGGAATTGGAAGAACCATGTGCCGTAACAAACGCAAGTACCTTTTCTTTATCCAGAGATACCGTCTCGCTGGGAGCAAGGTCGTCGGCACAGATGATCACCTTATCATCCGTAACGCTTTGTTCTGTATTGTCCGCAGAAAGATTGGCAATCATGCGGTTGGAGATATCTTTGATATCGGCGGAGCGTGCCTGCATATAGGCATCTTCCATCGTTGCGAACATTTCTGCAAAATTATCCGCGGTAACGGCAATGGCATATTCCGCATTGACCTGCTGCGTCTCGATGATACTGTTGATGGAATCATTGTAATCCTCGTCATCAAGCATCATCATATGGATCGAGAAGATCTGTGCATTGGCCTCGCCTACTTCTTTTAACGCCTTGTCATAGATCGCCTGAAGTTGTGCGAGAGAGTGCTCTTTTGCTTTCGCTACCCTTGCTTTTTCTGCGTCGATATCGCTGATATGTTCCCGTTTTACTTCCGTATCGCGTCGTTTGAAGATCGATATCTTACCGATCGCCACAGCGCTGTAAACGCTTTTTCCGATAAATGTAAGCATATAGGACCTCCTTTTCTTTCAATTCATTTACGGACTGTTATTCACCAAATCCGCTTTCAAAGAGTTCCACAGCCTTGTCAAGTGCTGCCTGCTCATTTTCGCCGTCTGCGGTGATCTCAACGTCTGTACCGCACTTGATTCCGGCTGCCATGATCTGCATGACCGCAGTTGCCTTTGCGCTCTTATCTCCGGCTTTCAACATTACGGTGCAGTTCGGGAATTTCTTCATCTCCGCAACGATGATTCCTGCGGGTCTCATGTGCATACCCTGTTCATTGATGACTTTTACTGTTTTTGATACCATAACTATTCCTCCTTAAGAATTTATTTTAAATTTTCTTATCCATATGTAACTGTATTATTCAGCGGATAATCTTGTTTTATCAACTGTATATTCAGCGTAATAATCTTATTTTATCCGAATATATCAAGCAGCAGCCTTCTTTTTCAGTACGGTCAGCAGGATCATACCTACTACGGAACCGGCTGCCAGTGCGACGAGATACATCGGCCAGTTGCCTACTACTGCGAATACGAAGATACCGCCGTGAGGAGCCATAAGAGTACAGTTAAATGCCATGGAAAGTCCGCCTGCCACTGCTGCACCGATGGCACAGGAAGGGATGACTCTCAGAGGATCGGAAGCCGCATAGGGGATAGCGCCCTCTGTGATAAAGCTGAGACCCATGATGTAATTGACAAGACCGCTTTTCCTCTCTTCCTCCGTCCATCTGTTCTTAAAGAATGTGGTTGATAATGCAATGGCGATCGGAGGTACCATACCGCCCACCATAACGGCTGCCATGATGTCGTAGCTTCCGCTTGCGATAGCTGCCGTTCCGAATACATAAGCTGCTTTATTAAACGGTCCGCCCATATCGATGGACATCATTGCCCCTAAGACACAGCCGAGTATGACTTTACTGGAGCTGCCCATGGTATTCAGGAGATTGGAAAGACCGGTATTTAATGCGCCCATGATAGGATTAACCGCACACATGATCACGGCGATGATACCAAGGCCTGCCAACGGATAGATCAGTACCGGTTTGATGCCGTTGAGGGCAGCCGGCATCTTATCGCAGAGTTTTTCGACCTTCAGCATGATAAATCCGCCTACAAAACCGGCAAACAGCGCTCCCAGGAATCCGGAAGGGATATCTCCGCCGATGGCGGCAAAGGTGGAACCTGTAGCAGCGAGATAGCCGCCTACCAGACCGACTAAGAAGCCGGGACGGTCGGCAATACTCTTACCGATATATGCTGCAAGTACGGGCACCATAAAGTTAAATGCGTATCCGCCGACGGTCTTAAAGAAAGCGGCAACAGGCGTATAAGTACCAAAATTGCCGTCCTGCGGCGCACCCAGGATCGTATCGATCAGGAATGCCAGTGCGATAAAGATACCGCCGGCAACCGTAAACGGAAGCATGTTGGAAACGCCGTTCATCAGGTGTTTATACATTTTCCTGCCGAAGCTTTCATCTCCTGCCGTATCCTCTGCCGCCTTTGCACCGGTATGATGATATACGGGAGCGTCTCCCGCTTCAATGCGGTTGATCAATTCTTCCGGGATCTTGATTCCGTCGGAAACTTTTGTGCTGATGACTTTCTTGCCGTCAAAGCGTGACATTTCCACTGACTTATCAGCGGCTACGATGATGCCGTCACAGTTGGCAATATCTTCTTTGGTAAGAATATTCTTTGCACCGCCGGAGCCATTGGTTTCCACCTTGATGGAGATCCCCAGCTTTTTACCGGCTTTTTCCAATGCTTCCGCCGCCATATATGTATGGGCGATCCCGGTAGGGCAGGCGGTTACGGCAAGCACCTTATAAGAAGTGTCTGCGGAACCGGCAGCCGCATTGTCAGGAGCCGCTTCGTCCTTTATCTGGGGCTCGTCTGGATATTTTTCTTTTTCCATATCGTCAATGATCTGAAGGAATTCATCCGCATCCTTTGCCGCCAGCAGCTTTGCCCTAAAGTCTTCATCCATTAAGATCGTCATCAGACGGGAAAGCACTTCCAGATGTACGTCGCCGTCGTTAGGTGCGGCGATCATAAATAACAGATTGGAAGGCTCGTCGTCAAGCGCTTCATAATCAACGCCGTTAGGCACGGTCATGGCTGCCAGGGAAGGCGCTTTGACTGCTTCACTTTTGGCATGCGGGATCGCGATACCTTCGCCTACTGCCGTAGAGCCTTTTTCTTCTCTTGCCAGAATGCCTGCCTTGTAGGCTTCCACATCGGCGATCCTGCCACCCTTTACCTGCAGATCAATAAGCTGATCGATCGCTTCTGATTTTGATGCAGGCGCGCCGCCCAGAAGAATGGATTCTTTACTGAGTAAATCAACGATTCTCATACAATAATCCTCCTTTTTTAAAAAAAATTTTAATATGTTTAAATAAGTTTATGTTGTAAAATAAGTTCTGATTAAGAAAACTCCGGTTTCATCATTATTTTCTTAGTTTAACTGTTCAAGTAATTTAAAAATATCTTCTTTCCTTGCCAGCCCGTCCGAAAATGCTGTTGCGCCGCCGCTTGCTGTCCCCAGCTTCAGTGCGTACTCATAATCGCCGTCCATGCTGCCTGCGACAAATCCCGCCACCATGGAATCTCCGGCACCGACGGAATTTTTTACCTTGCCTTTACATACGCCGCAGATATGCGTGCCGCCGTTTTCGTCTAATAGGATCGCGCCGTCGCCCGCCATGGAGATAAGGACATTGACTGCGCCCATTTCTTTGAGCTTTCCGGCATATTCCGTGATCTCGTCTGTTGTCTTCAGCGTCACGCCAAACATTTCTCCCAGTTCAAAGTTGTTCGGCTTGATCAAAAACGGCTTATATTTCAGGACCTTCATTAAGAGATCTTTTGTGGAATCTACAACAGCCTTGATGTTCTTACCCTCCAGACGCGCAAGGATCTGTTCGTAGATATCGGAAGGAAGCGTGGAAGGGATGCTTCCCGCGAGGATAAGGATATCGCCGTCTTTTAAGCGGTCAAGCTTTTGAAATAATTCTTCCACCTTCTCCTTCGGGATGTCCGGTCCCTGACCGTTCAGCTCCGTTTCTTCGGCGGATTTGATTTTTACATTGATCCTTGAAATGCCTTTGTCAAGATGAACAAAATCCGCCTCGATGCCATTTTCCTTCAAGCTTTGTTCGATGGCGATCCCCGTAAATCCGGCTACAAATCCCAACGCTTTTGATTCGATCCCAAGCTCTTTCAGTACATTTGAAACATTGATGCCCTTTCCGCCAAAATAGACTTCCTCGCCCTGCAGGCGGTTTACTTCGCCTAAGTTCATATGATCTGTGTGTACCACATAATCAATGGCGGGATTAAAGGTTACCGTATAGACCATTTACATCACCTCCCTGATAGTTGTATATCCGGAATACTCTTCAGCAGACAAATGTTTGTCTGGCTGCCGTTCAGCAGATGGATCACCATCAGATAAGTTACCGTCAGACCATTTTTCCGCAGACAGGGTATCCGTGATAATACCTGCTTCATTAATGTGCGCGAATGTTACAAATGAAATTTTATCAAATTTGGAATGGTCGGCAAGGATGTAAGCCTTTCTGCTTCCGTTGATTGCAGCGGTCTTTACTCTTGCTTCCTTAATATTCTGGGTGGAAAATCCGGCAGTTACGGAAATGCCGTTCGTGCCCATAAAACATTTTGTAAAGTTGTAATTTTCCAGCATCAGGACACATTCTTCACCGACGATCGCTTCGGTGTCCGGCCGGATCTCCCCGCCGGGGATAAAGACCTGAAAGCCTCTCTGTGTCAGACGTTTGGCATGGTTGAATGAATTGGTCACAAAGCTGACGTTTTTTGACGTAATAAAATCAATCATCCGTTCTGTAGTTGTTCCCGCATCAATAAAAACAAAATCATCATCTTCAATCAATGAAGCGGCATATTTTGCAATGGCAGTCTTTTCTTCCGGAAACAGCAGCGCCTTTTCCGCAACGCTTTTTTCCTTGGACAGATAATTGTCATTTCGATCGATCGCGATCGCTCCGCCGTGTACTTTTATAAGCTTCCCATTTTCAGCAAGGATATTGATATCCCTTCTGGCAGTAGAAACGGATATTTCCAGAAGATCACAAAGCTCATTCAGGTGTACGCTTTTTTTTCTGTTGACAGTGTCCAGAATGATGGCAAACCGTTCCTCGGTTAACATTTTGCTTCCCTCCTTATTGGTATAATATGGAGTGTTTTGACCTTTTATGATATAAATATGTCACAATTTAAACAATATGTCAATAAAAACGGTCAAATAAGTTCAAAAAAAGTCAAAATCGTCCAAATTAACAAATAAGGATATTGCTTATTATAACTTTTACACAAAAACACGGTTGGATAGATAGCTATTATTTTGACAAAAAGATTATAAATCAAAAAGCGGATTTTATTTGACAGTGAAATTAATGTACATTATACTGTAGCCATGGCGAAGATATTTTATGAAAATCGTTTTATTCTGACAAGAAAACTCCATCAACAGTATTGCAAAATGACATACCGCGCGATGAATAAACGTATACAGCTTTTGTCGGCGGCACTGGCTGTGGTCATGTATGTCTTGTGTGCCGTTGCTTTTTTTTATCTGCGGCTGCCAAAGCTGTGTTTGGTGTTTCTCGGTTTTGGGGTTTATTTTACATTTATGATTTTTTATGGTTATAAATTCAGCGAGTGGATTAATTTCAGAAGGTTAAAGGATGAATATGGACCTGCTGTCACGATGATCCTTCATTTTCAGCAGGATAAGGTCTGCGTCCGCGTCAATGAAAAATCTTTTTCATTTAAATATTCCAGTATCTCCAAGGCGTATGAAACAGAAGACAGCTATATACTGATCCTTGGAAAACGGGGGATGGCGGAGCATGGGCAGGTTCTTTTTAAGCAGGGATTTCTGCATGACGCGGATATTGATGAATTTAAACGATTCATCAACAAAAAGACAAAGGATACGATTTTTGAACTGCCATCCTGAAATCAGTTGATGCCATTTCAAATAATGTAAGATCATTTTATTTTAATATCTTTAATATTTAAATCATTTGATATTAAAATCATCAAAATTGATATCATTGCGTTTTACAAATTTTTGTGGGTTCTTCACGGCATTTTTTTTCTGTTCTGTCTTTTTCCATTGATCAAAACCGGTCTTGCGCGTTTTCCGGTAATTTAATTTTGACCGTTCCATAGTCGGACGGGAGAGCGTCGGACGATTTTTTGTTGAATGATTTATGGTGGACCGATTCATTATGGATCGATTCATCGTTTTTGCGGGCTTTCTCCTCACAGGTCTTCTCTGATATCCGGAATTCCGTCTTTTTTGAATATCTTTGACACGCTTTTGTTCAAAATGATAATTCTTTATTATGTTCTTGATGATCAATAGGATCACAATGATGACCCCGACAACGACGATGCCGATCAATACCCTATAGATATTGACAAAGATCTGATTACGCGCATCAGTATTAGGAATACTCTCCGTTGTATCGGCGGCATCCTCTTCTGTCTCAAAATGATCATCAAAAGTAAATTCCGGCATAGTATTGCCGGTCAGCGTAATAGAAGCGCTTCCAAGGTACATGCCATGATAAGAATAATCAACCCGTGCAAGGATATCTTCCGAATGATCATCATAAGTAAGGGAATATTCTGTCTCTGTATATTCCACACCTACCGGCAGGATGATCTTTGCGTCTCGGTTTAAGGAGATTAGGGGGGAGGTGCTGCCAAAGAGGTCATTGTCCGTATTGAAAAAATCGGAGTGGTTGATCTCATACGGATTACTGTAATTGGAAAGCATCGTCGGCGCAAAATTGGAAAAACCGTATTCAAACAGATTCACGGTATCTTCAAACTGGTATGGACTTTCTTCCATCAGGATGACGCAGATCAGCTTCATACCGTTCTGTTCCGCGCAGGAAACAAGAGTCTGTCTTGATTTGCTGGTAAATCCTGTCTTGCTTCCTATCAGAGGTTCATAATAATACTGTCTTCCTTCATAAAGACTATTCTTGGAATGAAGCCAGTGTTCTTCATGATAAGCATTGTCTTCAAGATGATATTCCGGAATACAGGAGAGCTTGCATAAAATGTCATGCTCAAAAAATGCCTGTCCGATCAAAGCCATATCGTGAGCTGTGGTATAATGTTCGTCGCGGTGCAGTCCGTTGGTGGTTACAAAGTGCGTATTCGTACACCCAAGCTCCTTGGCGCGATCGTTCATCATTTCGACAAATGCGTCCTGAGATCCGGCAATATGCTCTGCTACAACATTGCAGGCTTCATTGGCAGAATTGATCAGGATGCCGTACAGCAGTTCTTCCAATGTCAGCTGTTCACCTGCTTTCAGCGACATGTGAGAACCGTCGCTGTCATTGGCATCAATGGCGGACTGGTTGACGGTGATGATCTCGTCTAAAGAGCAGTTTTCAACGGCGATCAGGCAGGTGATCAGCTTTGTGATGCTTGCCGGATACAGCGCTTCATCCATATTTTTAGAGTAAAGGATCGCTCCGGTATTCGCATCCATCAGCACAGCTGCTTTGGCGCCGATCAGCGGCCCCTGCGGCCAGTTTTCTACATTATTACTTTCTACGGGTTCATTTTTCCGTTCTTCTGCTTCCTCCAGCAGCTCTTCCTGGGTTGCATGTACCGGAAGCGCGGTATGGGAAAATAATAGAAAAAAACACAGAAAAACTGTGAATATGCGGTATGTCTGCTTATGTTTCATCTATATAAAACCATTACCTTTCAAGTTAAAGTCGCTCAAATCGAGTGAAAAACTTTCCACACTAATATCTTGTGTAGCATTACTCTAATAATACACTATTTTGTAGAAAAACCAAACCATTTTTTTCAAATTTACGACAGAAAATTTTTGTAGTAGAATATCTTATATAAGTTTTCTATTTTGCAGCATTGACAATTCAACGCAGACACGCTTGCGCTTCAAAAAGTCTGCTTATGAATTTGTCAATGTTTCACAATAAAATTTATGATATTAAGAGTTTCGTAATTACCTATATAATACAAGAGGAAAACGAGGAGGATATCATGCGTCTTAGAAATGTAACCGGTTCCAGAGAAATGATTGCAGGGAGTACATATGTAGTACATGAGCCGGAGCTGATCAAGGGGAAATGGCAGGAAGAATTTGGAAACGAGTATCCCATCCGGCTGGAGATCGGCATGGGAAAAGGCAGGTTTTTGATGGAGCTTGCCCGGAGCAATCCTCAGATCAATTATATCGGTATTGAAAAATACTCTACAGTACTGCTTCGCGCGGTTCAGAAGATGGAGCAGGAGCCGCTGCCGAATGTCCGACTGATCCGGATGGATGCGGAGTATATAACGGAGGTCTTTTCTGCAGATGAGATCGACAGGATCTATCTGAATTTTTCCGATCCTTGGCCTAAGGACCGTCATGCCGCAAGGCGGCTTCCCAGTAGGCAGTTTCTGGCAAGGTATGCTCAGTTTCTGAAAAAAGACGGCTTGATTGAATTTAAGACGGACAATACGGATCTGTTTGCATTTGCGGAAGAGGAGTTAGAGACATCCTCCGGCTGGAAGCTTTTACAGATCACACACGACCTTCACGCAGACAAGGAGATGAGAAGGGATAATGTCATGACGGAATATGAAGAACGGTTTTCTTCTATGGGCAATCCGATACATAAGTATATCATCCAAAAATTATGATTTCATAACAGAAAATGCTTAACTGGTGCAGAACAGTTGACATTGTCTGAAAAAAATAATAATTTAATAATAGAAAGTGGAGGTTTCCCGCCTATGAAAGATACTATGAAAGATAATAAAGGTTTTTCTCTTGTAGAATTGATCATTGTTATTGCAATCATGGCAGTTCTTGTGGGCGTTATTGCGCCGCAATTGATAAAATATATAGAAAAAGCTAATGTATCATCAGATCTGCAGATGTTGGACGCAGTCTATGATGCGGTGGTTTATGCATCTGCTGATCCGGATGTTGTAACGGATCCGGATTCTGCTCAGATTCTGCAGGATATGAATGATCCAACACGTCCACTCAAGTTAGAGTCTCTGGGAGATGGCACATATCCTCAAAACAATCGTTTTTATGTGGAGGTACTCACGACATTAGGCTGGGTTGATTTGAATCCGTCTACATATCGAGCATTGATCAGATCCGCCCATGATGCGAATAACGCTACGATTTATTTTACTTATAAGGGCACCTTTGTAAATCCCGTCATCATGTGGATTACGACGACAGATGCCAGCGGAAAAAAGGATACCGGTAAAGCGCCTGCTTCGTATAGCACCGGCACTATAAACGATATCAGAAGCTGTATCCATATTGAATAGGTTGGAGATTAGGAAGGAATATTGCAGTCCAGCCCGCTGTGGTAAGAGCGGTTGCCGAGACGGTTTAAAAAGGAGCCGGACATGGTCAGCCGGTCATTTGCCAGCAGTCCGTTAAATTCATGCAGGATGTCAAGATATTCCGCGCCTGCATTTTCAAAAAGATCCATATAGCTTTCACAAGAAATCATGGTTCGATCCCAGGGATTGGACCATTTTTTATGGGAAAGATTTAATGGATCCCTAAAGAAATAAAGCGTATCGCTGGGAATCAACGGGGATGCCAGCGGATATCCTAAAAAGAGATCCTCCAGCTTGCGCAGCCATGCTTTCTTACGGCCGTGCTTATCATGAAGTACATAACATCCAAGAGGCATGGTGTAAAGTGAGCTTTGGATAAATGCGCGCAAGGTTCTTACGGAGGCGTATGTTTTTTTAAAGGTGTAATATAAAAGATCCGTGATGACCCTGCATTCGGATTTGGACAGGAGAATCGTGCGCTCCTGATAAAATTCGGATGGTTTCAGACCGGAATAGCGCTCCAAAATCAGCCGGTCGATATCCGATTCCAGAAATACATGTCTGCCGTAATATGCGGCATCAGGGTTTTCCGTATATTTCGTGCGTCCGTAGATATAAGGATGCGTATGGACATCCAGAATAAAATGTCCTAAGAATCCGGACATATAGGCGATCGCGATTGCCTTCTCGACAGGCCGGTTTTGAAACAAGGATAATCCCCGGTACATATTCTGAAAAAACCGATCCGTCTCTTCCACATGTACAAGCGAACCTAAGTTTTTTCCTTCGGAAAATCCTGCGATCACAAAATAGAAAAAGATGTCCGGACCCTGTAAACCAATGGAAAAAACATTAGAATATTTTTTACAGATATTTTTGATATCGGAATCTTCCAATAACTGTAGATGATTGTTTCCAAAAAAGTAATGTGCGTTAAATCCCGACATAGTAACCATGCCTTTCTGTAATTTGCAAATTTGGGTCGTAGGCACAAATTTACGATTGAAAATAAGCTATCAAGCTTATTTTTCAATCTGGCCTCATTGTTTTACTGATTCTACTTATCAGTTTGAACGATATTATCTAAATGATACCACTAATAGTATTTGTTTTACAATCATATTTGTGGTAAAATTTTTATCAAATGCTTCAGATAAAAATAATGTGTGATGAACCTGTTTTAAAGCATAATATATCTTTTTGAATATACAGATTACAGAAAGGAATGATTATCAGTATGATCAGCAATGTGGTATTTGATATTGGGATGGTTCTGGTGAATTTCCGGTATCGGGAATATATGGAGGATCTGGGATTTGCTAAGGAGATAACGGATATTTTCAGTAAAAATATTGTTGAAAATATGCTTTGGGGGGATCTGGATCTTGGTATCCGGCCTGCGGAAGAAGTCATCCGTGATATGAAAGACAGCGTCTCCGAATATCCGGCGGAGGCGGATGCTTTTTTTGAACAGATCAATGATATTGTGGAATCTTTCCCTTACGCGCTGCCATGGATACGGGAACTTAAGCGGGAAGGCTATCGGGTCTATCTTTTATCCAATTACCCGAAGGATCTGTTCGCGCTGCATGCAAAGGGGAAATTTACCTTTGCGGATGCCGTGGACGGCAGGATCGTATCGGGATATGTGAAGATGGTCAAGCCGGATCCGGAGATCTATAAGCTTTTATGTATGACATATGATCTGAAGCCGGAGGAATGTGTCTTTCTGGATGACCGGGAAGATAACATTAAAAGCGCGCATGCGCTTGGATTTCACACGGTGCGTTTTCAAAATTATGAACAGGCAAGAGCGGAGCTGAAGGTGTTATTGCGGGAAAGCGGCAGCCGGGACGGATACAAGCTGCAAGCGGAATCAAAGATGCTGTTGCAGGAAAGTGATAGCGAAGAAGCCCATCCGGATAAAAAGGATATGCCGGAAAAGAAGCATGCAAAAAATCTGTTTGAGATAGATCATTATGCCATCAGCGTCAGCGATAGCGAAAAAAGCAGGATGTTTTATGAAAAACTGGGATTTCGCACGGTAAAGGATTATCAGGCGGAAGACGGAAGCGTCAGGATCCTGCAGCTGGAAAAGGACGGCTTTCTTTTGGAGATGTTCTGCTATCCCGACAGTGATCCGACGCCGGATTTTGTAGAAACATTAAATACAGACCTCCATGTCAACGGGGCAAAGCATATGGCGCTTGCTGTAGAGGATCCCCAAAAGGCAGCGGAATATTTGTTAAAAGAGGGTCTGATCAGAGAAATGCCCGTCATCAATGAAGGACGTCTGGGACGGCCATATTTTTTCATAAAGGATCCCGACGGGATCTTTGTGGAGATTATTACGCAGCGGGGAGCTTCCTGATTAAACAGGTTCCTCCTTTGCTGCTTTTATGGCGAGTTCTTTGGCGTTACGTTTTGTAAGATAATGTTGTTCCATGCATATATCGAGCCATTCCAAATGAGATGTGATATCATCAATATTTAACCCTAATTCTTTCCTGCGATTTACAAGTGAAGGAAAGACGGATTCTCCATACGAAGTAGTAGACATTTGTACTGCACGATAAAATTGTAACAGCCGGATCTCTTTCTCCTCATATCGTTTTAACTTTTGTGTACGAAGGTCTAAAAAGTCTTCGTAAGATTGAACTGCGGATAATTCCGGCAGGACATATTTGTCAAAATCTTCACCTATCTGACTACAGATATCTTCTATGGGGGTATCAGTGGGCAGATAGTTTTTATAACCGTCAATCTGATACCAGTCTCCCCTATAATATGGTGAAAGCAGTCCACAGTATGGCAGAAAATCAAAAGGATGTAGCTTGCATGGATTGTACATCCATTGATTAGAAAGTTTTTCTACGATTTTATCTTTTTTGGAAGCGCTTATATGAAAACAAAAACTGACTCCTGTTGCAATATCATTAAAGTGTGAATTCTGTAAATGAATAAAAATATATGCGTCTTCCGTTTCACGGCGCCAGTCTGAGCCGCCTGTGGAAAAACCATATTTTTTAAGCAGTGGTTTTATGACCTGTTTTATCAGGATGTCTCTTTTTTCCGTAGGTCTCATGCTTAATTCATCTTCCAGCTTCTTCCTATAGTTAAAAATATCATCCTCTGTTATATTCAGTTCCCGCATAAGACTGCTTGTATCATAAGGTAGATTTTGGGATGCTAAATCAAGGTAATGTTTTACCCGTTCTTCTATAGTCATTTCTTGTTCCTCCGTCGGATTGATCTGCGCTAATGCGCTCATTAAAAAGAAAAAATCATGAGAGACCCAACATTGCTCTCAGCCGGTCAGGATCCGTTTTTTGCATAAATTCTTTGTAGGAGATATCCGGATCTAAGATGATATTTTCATGATCGGAACCGCCTTGGATCATCTGATGATAATCCCCGTAAAGAGTTGTCAAGATCTTGTCGTATTCCGCCGGAACGGGGATCTTGATATTTTCAAAAGGAAGATATTCTATTTTCTGAAACCATTCCCTTTTAAACGGCTTATATGGATGGTTTGCTACTATATCATTTATATCGGTGACCAGTTCGGACTGTCCGAAATGGGAAAGGTTAAAGGATTCAAATGTTTTTAATCTTTGAGTTACATCCATATTTAACAGATCTACAATAACATCCTGATTAAGGATAAATTTTTCTCCTTGCAGCAGCCGTTCATATAATGTCTGTGGATTTACGATGCTGCACCAGATAAGCAGCTGGATTCTGTAGATGTTGATCAGAGCGGGGGTTCCGTCCGGTGCATCATCGAAAGGGAAGATATCGATAAAAATACCCTGATTGAAATTAGGTTCTTCAAATTCGATCGCAGTTGTCCTGCTGTCTCTAATCTTGGAAAATGTACAAAGCCAGTTATCAGTATAAGAAGATTGAAAGAAATACGGATTGGAAAATTCCTGCGGCGCGATAGCTTGAAATTTCTCATATTCATCCCGCAACATAACAATATCTATATCGTCATCCCATGGAATAAAGCCCTGATGGCGTACTGCACCCAGAAGGGTTCCAAAAAAAGCAAAATAGGTCAGATGATGCTTTTGGCATACCTGATCGAATTTTTCCAGGATGGTAAGCTCTATGGCCCATACTTTTTTCATTTTTTCCGTTACCGTAAAGCCGCAGCGGGTCTCTTCCTGATAAAATGATGGATCAAAATGCATATCGGATACCTTGGATCCTTCCGTGTAAAATATATTTTTTGCTGCTTTTATGGCGAGTTCTTTGGCGTTGCATTTTGTAAAATAATGTTGTTTTCTGCATATATCAAGCTAAAAAACATGGATTCCCGAGGAGATCCATGTTTATAATCAATCGTCGCGACAAGATTCGAACTTGCGACCTCTGCGTCCCGAACGCAGCGCTCTACCAAACTGAGCCACGCGACG
>CAYQZB010000015.1:0-67607 GCA_964421915.1 uncultured Lachnospiraceae bacterium | reverse complement strand
TGTCCGGTAAATTTAAGCAACTCTTCGGAAAGGCAAAAGAGGAAGATCCGGCATTTTAACTATATTATACAAGAGGCTGTTAGAAAAGGATTCCTATGCCGGAGGAAGGCATAGGGATTTTTTTGTAATAAATAAAAAATCCAACCTTTTTATAAATTAAAGGAATCTATCTATATTAAGGAGGTAAAATGTGTAATATGGACTAAATTCACAGACCATGAAAGGAGGTTAGATTGTAAAATCAAAGATTTTTCAATCGCAAATAAATCCGTTTTTAAATGTTGTGCCTGCGGAAGCATGAATCCGCAGGTTACGGAAAGGCAAGGTTATTAAGATGAAAATGGAAGAAAATCGATTAGGGGAGTTGGTTGACAAGGCAAAACAGGGTGATCCTGAGGCATTTGAACAATTGTATTCTATTAGCTGCAAGAAGGTGTATTTTACCTGTGTCAGCTTTCTTCGCAATGAAGAGGATGCAAAGGATGTGATGCAGAATGTGTATATCACTGCCTATGAGAAGCTTACTTCGCTTAACGATGCTGAAAAATTTGTTCCATGGATCAACAAGATTGCGGTGAATAAGTGCAAGAAGGTTCTGATGAAAAGAACGGTGGTTTTTACGGATGCTGAAAAAGCGGGTAGCGAGCTGACGGAGGAAAACGAAAATTTCCTTCCTGAGGAGTACATCACCCAGAAGGAGAAACGTAAGCTGGTAATGGATATCATGAGAAATACGCTTTCCGATATCCAGTACAAAACGGTCATACTTTATTATTTTAACGGATTGTTGATTGATGAGATTGCGGATATTATGGAATGTCCGCCGGGAACGGTAAAGTACAGGCTGAGTGTTGCCCGCGCCAAGATCAGGGATGGCGTGGATGCATATGAAAACAGAAGCGGCGACAAGCTTTATTCTGTTGTGGGATTGCCGCTGTTGATGAGGCTGCTTTATGAGGAAGCGGAATCTATGGAAGTGCCGGATATGCTGCAGGACATTATGGAAGCCGTCAAATTGCATCTGGCGGCAGGGACAACGGAAAGCGCTGCAGCTGCGGGAGAAACTGCAGGGACAACGGAAAGCGCTACAGCCATCGGAAAAGCAGCAGGAAAAGGCGCATTAATGGCTAAAATCGGAATTGCGGTGGCCGCGGTGGCGTTGATTGCTGTAGGCGCTGTATTCTTCATCAGAAACCGTGGCGGAGAGGAAGCGCCGGATATGGAAATAGTAGAAGATGAACAGGGGCAGCCGTCAGTAAGTGAAGATATACAGGTGGAGATATCGGTAAGCGAAGACACACCGGAGCAGCCGTTGGAACCATCCGTTGACTGGTACGCTGTTGAGGAATATGACTGCCTTCCGTTCTATTTAAAGTATGCCGATTTAGGATCGCTGGAGGAGAATGATTTTAGCAGCCTTATAATCAATGATACGTTTGCATATGGCGCAAGTCTGGAGGAGATATTACCATCATATCATTATATTCTGGTGGATGGCGAGGAATGCGATTTTACCACAGGAGAGATGGGATATGCTGACGATCATACGCTGGGTGCAAATGAGATGGTGGAGCTGGATTGTTATACTGAGGAGGGAAACTATGATTATGATATAACCATAGCAATTTGTAATCTGTCAGATTCCGAGGCCACGCTCAGGGAATGTATAGAAAATGATTGGTTTGTCTGTAATGCAAACGACACCATGCTTGGTATGTCACTTGAACTTGGATCTGATAAAAGAGAGGAACTTGCGAAGCTGGTAGGAATTTTGGGAAAACCAACCATGGTAACATATGACAGTAATTCTTGGTGGCAGGTGAGGGATGAAGAGGAAGAGACATTTGCTGAGACTGTCTCTAAAGGCGGCGGATATATTAATTATAATATAGTATATATCAGAGAAGATCATATCCTGAGCCTAAATATCGCTGAATCTAATACCCCGCCGGGAGTTGATACCTGGGTGTATTTGCTATACCTGACGCAGGATACTTATGATTATCTGCTGGAAAACGACAGCGTTATCAATGCAGTTTCATATATTTATGAAACCTCATATATCATGAGCGATAAGATTTATGATTTTGAATAATTAAGGAGGATAAAATATTGAAAGCAAAGGACATTTATTTTGGGACGATGAAATTCGTCTGGATAAAACTGGGGATGGGGGTTGCAGTAATGCTTGCGGGAGCTATCCTGCTTGCGCTCTTTATGCTGCTCGGTTCGCTTTTCGGGGACGCGGGTCTGAGCATAATGCTGATTGTATGGATAGTATGCTTTGAGGTCATATATAAAGTTTTCATGTACTATTTCGGATATCTTATCAAGGCAGGGCATGTTGCGGTGATTGCGGAAGCGGTGACGACCGGAAAGCTGCCGGAAAACCAGTTTGAGTATGGCAAGGAGATGGTGAAGTCCCGTTTTGCGGCAAGCAATGTATATTTTGTGGTTGACCGCCTGGTGAGCGGTGCAGTAAGCCAGCTGAAAAAGGCTGTGGGCAGGATCGGCGGGATGCTGGATGCCATTCCGGGGATGGATACGGTGACCAAATTCCTGCAGACGTTTATCAGCATCGCCCTTGGTTATGTGGATGAATGTTGTCTGGGATACTGCTTTATCAAAAAAGAGGAAGGTGCGTTTAAGGCGTCCTGTGACGGCGTGGTGATTTATTTCCAGAATGCAAAGAAGCTGTTGAAGGATGCAGCCATTACTACCGTGATCGTTATGATTGGGACGTTTTTATGCTGGACGGTTCCGTTTGCGCTCTTTGGGGCGGTCTTCCGCGCATTTGATTTGGGCACAATAGGCATGATATGTGCATTTTTTCTGGCGCTGATATTTGCCTTGGCATTAAAGGTAGCGTTTATCGACAGCTGGATGCTGGTGAAAATGATGGTATCCTATATGGAGGCTGCGCCTTCGACGCAGATTACATATGATCTTTATGACAAGCTGTGTAAGCTGTCCGGTAAATTTAAGCAACTCTTCGGAAAGGCAAAAGAGGAAGATCCGGCATTGTAGTGATGGCATGATACCGAAGTTGAAAAAGAGGGCGTCCTGAAAGTCATGGCATGGCTTTTCGGAACCCCTCTTTTTTGTTCGAGAGCAATTTTTAAGTAAATCGTAAATTAGTAAGATATAAATTAGTAAATCGTAATTGACTAATATATGTCGGCATGGTATATTCTACCTTACGGTTTTTCATTAAAAATACAAAGTCGATAAAAAATGATCCGGGAGAAAATGAAATGTGAAAAAGATAACAACCATTATATTTGATCTGGACGGTACGCTGTTAGATACGCTGGAGGATCTGACGGATGCCGTCAACTACGCCTTGGAGCAATGCGGCTGTCCGGGCAGAAGTATAGACGAGGTCAGAAGCTTTGTGGGCAACGGCATCCGCAGGCTGATAGAACGCGCCGTTCCCGCAGGCGCTTCTATAGAGCTGACGGATAAGGTATATGCATATTTCAGGGAATATTATGATATCCACTGTATGGATAAGACAAGGGCATACCGGGGCGTACCGGAACTGATCAGCAAACTGTACCAAAAGGGTTTTCATATGGCGATCGTATCCAACAAGGCAGATCATGCGGTAAAGGAACTGAACCGTCATTTTTTTGCGCCTGAGATACAGGTTGCCATCGGTTCGACAGAAACGGGAAAGAAAAAACCAGACCCCGATCTTGTATGGCAGGCATTAAAGGAGCTTGGCAGCAGTAAGGAGGAGGCAGTCTATATCGGAGATTCCGATGTGGATCTTGCCACGGCAGTCAATGCAGGATTGCCCTGCATCGCAGTTTTATGGGGATTTCGCGAGAGAGGGTTTTTGGAGCAGACGTGGGACAAGATTCAGAAGGCTCAGCAGGTGAATGGGATAAATCTGCACGAAAATAGATCAGACAGGCAGGGATATAAGGCTGACCTGATAAGAGACTGCGGGACAGGTCTGCAATTTGCAGAGCAGGCGGAGGATATTATGGAACTGCTGGAGAAGTCGGGGGATATTACTCCCCCGGGAGCAGCTCTTTCGAAGTGATCTTTTTGACGCGCAGGGACATCAGGCAGGCTGCTATATGTTTAGATAAAAATATGGAAAGACCAATCCATACCACCATTTGGCAACTCTTATCAGAAGAGTACTGCTGAAAACATTTATTAATATTTGAACAAAATATTAAGATTTTTTCAAATCATGCCGATAAAAAATATGTAGTATATCCACGGATGGATATTTTATAACCACAGTTGTAGCCACAGATAAAATAAATGCAGGGAGGCGGAGTATGAAGATTGTAAATAATGGTAATGAAAGACAGCTGCAGACGACGGCGGACACCGCAGGGGGACGTACAAGATCGCTGCAGGAGATCAAAGACGATCAGAAATATCAGAAGAAGGAAAGCGGCGCGATCTATTCCGGGGAACTGCGCTGGTGGGGACTGGGACAGAATAAGGTCGACGAGGAAAGAAGAAAGGCGAAGGAGATCGCCCAGTATCTTGTGGATAAGGTAAAGGTAAAGGATCAGGCGGAGCTTGCGGAGATAGATGCGCAGAATGCCCACGGCGAGGAGCTTAAAGGACTCCTTGTGGAAACGGATGAGAAACTCAAAACTGTCGAAAGAGAGCTTGCGGAACTGGGAGATGTAGATCCCGACGATCAGAAGGCGGTAGAGAAGAAAGTAATGCTGCAAGGCGCGCTGGCAGATCTGCAGAGAGAGAAACTCGACCAGGAGAAAGAGATGCGCGCAGCATATGCTGTTGCGCGCGGTATAAAGCAGGAACGCTTAAAGAAGCATGAGATGCTGGATGCGCAGGAGCAGGGCGAAGAGATCATGGAAGCCGCAGAGAAGAATGTGATCGGTATCCTGACAGAAGAAGTCAAGGATAAAGTCGATCAGGATATGAAAGAGACAAAGGAAAAAGCAGAAGAGAAGAAGGAAGAAAAGGAACTGCTGGAAGAAAGGATCGAGGCGGCAAAAGAAAGACGGGAAGAAAAAGACGACAGGATCGAGAAGGATACGAAGGATCTGCTGGAGCTTCAGCAGGAACAGGAAGAGATCCGCAAGCAGCAGGAAAACAGCAATCTTCCGGATATGAAGAAGTCTCTGGAACTGGTGGTGGGTGAGCTGCAGCTGGCAGCAGAGGATATCAAGGGTCTGCTGGTGGATAAAGGGTTATAAAAGACAGGCAGTATCCCAAAGTATATATGGATTTTCAAACTGGAGTAAGAAAATGAACTGCCCTCCAATTATTAGAATTTTAAGTCTGGTAATTGGGGCAGTTCATTATTCAATTTGGAGGTTTTTTAATAGACGTTTCTATTGAAGGTTTGTTATTTTACAAATATAATAAAATCAAAATCAGTTACGATAAGATATCTAAAAAGCAGATATGCAAAACAACGACTGTGAAAATCAGCCGCTTGTTGAACTGACATTATGAGCAGAGGAGGAGAAGCATGGAAAGTGAACTTCAATATCATTATATAACAAATTATTCATTGGATTTATGCCTGGAGTACATGAAACATGATAATATATATGATAAATTTGAATATGTGTGGGAGGAGAGCGGGGAATATTACCTGATAACATTTAAGGAATATAAAAATGGTATGTTGAGTTTGGCGAATGCTCCTAAGCCGACATTTAAAGTTACATTTGAAAATATGGGGAATCAAACAGGCATATCGGTACAATTTATAAAGGGGTATTTGCAAGCCGTTCCGTCTGTATATACGAGAGATATTGATGCATTTTGGGAGAAAAAACTGGATGCAAAAAAGGAGGATTTAGAAATGGACAACGCTCAACTGAACAACATACCGGAGGAGTACCGCCCTATCAGCATGTGGGGATATTTTGGATATGAACTGCTTTTCTCCATTCCCTTTGTGGGTCTTATTCTTCTGCTGGTATTCTCTTTTGGCGGGGCTAAAAACATAAATCTTCGCAATTTTGCCCGCTCTTATTTCTGCTTCTATATTATTATTGTCATTATTGCAATGTTACTGGTAGGAATCCTTGCTTCCGTCGGTCTGCTTTCCGGCATAAAGTGAATAAAATAAAAATACGGTGAGATAGGAGAGAAGTTATATGAAAGAGAAAAGATATCTGATGGGAGGCGTCTGCCTTTTTATGGCACTGCTGACAGCAGGCTGCGGGAATCAGGAGGAAGATGCAAACATCAGTCAGAGTGATGGTATAAGCCAAAACATAGTATCTGAAAATGTATCCGCTGATACAGCAGGTGAGGATCAGGAAGAAATTACGGTCAGCGAAAACGACAGTCAGGATATAGCGGAAGAAATGGAAGTCATCGAATTGTCTAACGGACTGTATGCCTATGTTACGACGCAGGTGGCAGGGTAATTATGTGTGGTGCGAAATTTATAGATGGGGAATGGAAGACTGTCTATGAGATGTATCTGGGAGAGGATTATGCGTTAGAAACGAAATATGATGAGGAAGGAAATGTGATCTCTGAAATCCAATATTCCGAGGATGATCAGTATGATGTGGTAAATAGTATTTATACCGGATGTGAACTTTCTTTATGCAGCTTCCGGCCGGACTACACAGAGGAGGAAGTCGAAGTAAATGCAGAGTTTTCCTATTGGAAATATGTAAGGAATTAGGGCTTCATAAAAAATAAATCCCTGCCATACAGGAGAGAAGGAGGCGCATCATAAATGAATAAAGAAAAAATCGGTAAATCTGTTTTGGCAATATTCATGCTTGCGGTTCTGTGCGGGGGGATTTATGGGGGAGCATATGTCTTTTTCCATAAATATTATCTTTTTAATGAACAAAATGTTTATGTGCAGAGAGTAGTATTGGAAAGATTAAATGCGTTGTATTCTCAGGAATTTGAGTTATTGTCAATAGATTTTGAGACAATAAAAGTCAATACCGGAGGAGCAAGCTGTATGCATATGTGGACATTCACATTCCGAGATAGTCAGGGAAGGCAGTTTTATGTATATGATCGTATATCCGGATCGGCAAAAAACGTAAACGTGGACGGAGCCTTTTATCATCCGGACTATTATAATATATCTTATATTGATGATACTTATGGACAGCTTTGTATAGAAGAAAGCTTAGGCGATAAATATGACTTGCAGCAATACAGGCAGGAAAAAGGAAATGTACTTCCCTATCAACCGGATTACATATTTGTCTATACAGAAGATAATGCAGATGAAATAGCAGAAATTTTAACTAAGATATATTTTGAGGAAATAGGATTTAGTAATGGCAACTGCTTAAGATGTTTGGTAAATAATGAAATGGGAGAAAAAATGTTTACTTATCTTCGGGGAGCCGTTACACATAATTTACAGAATGAGGGTGTACAAATCTCAGAACAAACAGTATATGAATATTTTATGCAAAGATTTCAGAATTAAGTGACAAAATTCGTAGGATTGATTATAAGAGAAAATATGGGAAGCGTATTTTATAAGTGTGTTGGTGAAGGTAACACAGAAAAAATAATTGCCTGTATAGAAAAAATGCCGGATATTAATATGCTGTATGGAAACAGACAGATATCAGTGTAATGGAAGCATTATTGGAGAAAAGTTATATGAAAGAGAAAAGATGCCAGATTGGTGAATTATTAAAGAAAAGAGAATAAGATATATACAATAATAAACATATTCGTGAAGAAGAAATCATGGAAATAGCGGAGATCATCTCTACGGATGAAAGTATTGATTTAAAAGAATATTTCGATTTATTAAAGGCTTCTTCTAAATTTTGTTGGTTCAACTATCTAAGAATTTTGGAAAAACTGCCTGAAGAGGATAAAATCAGAGGAATTTCCGTCTTATTTGAATTATTACAAGATGGCAATTGGCCAACTTTTCAGAAAACAATGGAGATACTGGAAAAATGTGATAAAAATGTAGTTAAATCATATATAAATAAATATTTAACACAGGCACAAGAGGAAGATGATGAGGAATGGATCTATAATATACAATTGCTGGCAAAGAAATTAAGATAAGCTATTATTCATTAATTTGCAGGTTATAGAAAGGATAAGATCATGAAAAAAAGACGTTTGGGAAAAACAGATTTGATGGTAAGCGAGATTGGTTTTGGCGGAGAATGGCTGGAGCGCCATCCCGAAGATGAGTCTGTGGAATTGATCAGATATGCAGGAGAAAAGGGTATTAACATTATTGATTGCTGGATGCCGGATCCAAAATCAAGGAATATCATAGGAAAGGCAATGTTAGGAAAAAGAGAGCAGTGGTATGTGCAGGGACATATAGGGTCCACATGGCAGAAGGAACAATATGTGCGCACCAGAGATATGAAAGTTGTTAAGCCTGCTTTTGAAGATTTGTTAGAACGGCTTCAGACTGATTATGTGGATTTGGGAATGATTCATTTTGTGGATTCCATGGAAGACTGGAATCATATTATGAATTCCGAATTTATAGAGTATGTCCATGGGCTTAAGGAGGCAGGCAAGATACGTCATATCGGCATGAGTTCCCATAATCCGCAGATTGCGAAGCTTGCTGCCCGGTCGGGGCTTGTGGAGATGATTCTGTTTAGTATCAATCCCGCGTTTGACATGCTTCCTGCCAGTGAAAATTTTGATGATATGATGGCGGAAGAATACGATCAGAAACTGACAGGGATAGATCCTGACAGAGTAGAGCTATATAAGCTTTGTGAACAAAACGACGTCGGCATTACGGTAATGAAAGGATTTGCCGGAGGCAGGCTGTTTGATGAAAAGCGATCTCCTTTTGGCGTAAGCCTTACTCCGATACAGTGTATTCATTATGCGCTTACGCGCCCGGCGGTTTCTTCCATTCTATGCGGTTATGATACAAAGGAGCAGGTGGATGCTGCATTGGCATATGAAACTGCTTCTACGGAAGAAAAGGACTATGCGTCAGTGATTGCCAATGCGCCATTTCATTCTTATAAAGGCGAATGTATCTATTGCGGACACTGTAAACCATGTATAGGGAATTTGGATATCGCAATGATTAACAAGTACTATGACCTTGCGACGATGCAGCCGGAGGTGCCGGCGACGGTAAAATCCCATTATATGCTGCTGGAACATAAGGCCTCAGAATGTATCGGCTGTCATGCCTGCGAATCCAGATGCCCGTTTGAAGTTCCGATTGCGGAAAGAATGAAGAAA
This sequence comes from uncultured Lachnospiraceae bacterium, assembly GCA_964421915.1. Lineage (GTDB taxonomy): Bacteria > Bacillota > Clostridia > Lachnospirales > Lachnospiraceae > NK4A136. Next base: position 58,415 of record CAYQZB010000015.1, on the reverse strand, counting down.
ACGACGGAATTATTTGGATGCTGATTCACAGGTTTTAAATAGAATTGCAATAATTCCCCGTCTGTTATCATTATACTGATACAGACTTGATACGAAAGGGAAAGATATATTATGGCTCGACAGGGAATTATATTTGATCTGGATGGTACGCTTTGGGATTCTTCCGAAGCAGTTGTGCAGTCGTGGAACGAGATGATCAGGACGTTTCCTGATTTTCACGATTTGATCAGTGTAGAGGAAATGCAGTCTTATATGGGCATGCCTATGGACGAGATTGCGTATGCGTTTTTTCGCGGTCTGCCGAAGCCGCGGGCTTTGGAACTGATGGCTATCTGCATGGCGAATGAAAACGCCTATATCCTGCGGAATGGCGGCAGGCTGTTTGACGGATTGGAGGATACGTTAAAAAAGCTGCAGGAAAACTATTTTCTTGCGATTGTCAGCAATTGTCAGAAGAGATATATCGAAGCGTTTTTGACATACCACCACATGGAAAACCATTTTCAGGATATCGAAAGTTATGGCAATACCGGTCTGCAGAAGGGTGATAATATCCGGCTGGTCATGGAACGCAATCGCATTGACAGCGCGGTCTATGTTGGGGATACCATGGGAGACTACACAGAGACCATGCGTGCGGCGCAGGAGGTAAGCAGCCTCCGGCCGCCGTTAAAACTGCAGTTTCTGCATGCCGCATATGGGTTTGGCAAAGTGCCGGAGGGAACCGCTTCCATTTCAGATATCACGGAACTTCCGGACGCTGCGGAACGGATGTTTTGATTCATATGATAGGATTTTAACCGTGATTTGCGCTGAATATATCCGCAACTTCGGTGATGGTGATATAAGCGGAGGAATCGATTCCGTGGATGATGGAACGCATCCTGCCGATCTGAAAGCGGTTCACCACAAAGTAAATGAAAGAGCGGGATTCACCGGAAAATCCTCCTTTGGCATCTAATATGGTTACACCGCATTCAAAGGTCTCAGACAATGATTTGACGATTTCATCCGGCTTCTTTGTGATGACGATGGCTGCCTTGGAGCGGTCCAAGCCTTCTACGATAAAATCCAATGTTTTTAATGCCGCAAAATAGGTTACGATGGAATAAAGGGGCAGTGTCCAGCTATGCATGATGATGCCGCAGGCAATATATAACATCAGGTTATAGATCATGACAAAAGTGCCTACCGAGATACCGATTTTTTTGGCAAAGATCACAGCCATAACCTCAATTCCGTCCATAGCGCCGCCAAAGCGTATTGCGAGACCGCTTCCGATGCCGGAGATGATACCGCCGAATACGGAGCAAAGTAAAAGATCCGTTCCTGCAAGAGGTGACGAGTCGCTTACGTCCACCGGAATAACATATGTAATCAGCCACGCGGTCAGGGAATAAATGACGACGGTATAGATCGCGCGGACGGTAAATTCCCTGCCCTGACGTTTCAGCCCATATAAGAACAGGGGGATATTTAATACGATAAGGAATAATGACAAAGAAAGCGTTTTCGGCGTAATCTGCGACAGGAGCATAGATGTGCCGGAGATTCCGCTGTCATATAATCTTACCGGGGCAAGAAACACGGTGATGCCAAATGCATTGATGATTCCTGCAAGAGTGAGAAAAATATATTGCCATTTTGATTTTTCCATAAAGGTTCTCCTTTTTTATATGCTATCATTTTACAAAATAGGGACGCCGGTGATGATTCGTTGACACTGTCCCGCAAGGTAATCCACAAACTGCTGTGCCGTCCGTCCGGAAGTACCCCCGTGGGAGAGCTCCCACTGGCTGGCTTTAGCGAGGAGCTCCGCATCGGATAACATGATCTCCGGGTGCTTTGCCGCAAGGAAACGGACGATGTTGTAATATTCTTCCTGCTGCGGTTTGGCATAAAAGATCGTTACACCAAATCTCTGCGCAAGGGAGAGCTTCTCCTGTATCGTATCGGAGCGGTGTATTTCGCCGTCATGCTCCATGTCGTTCTTGTCGTTCCAGCTTTCCTTGATCAGATGGCGGCGGTTGGAGGTGGCATAGATCAATACATTATCCGGTCTGGTTTCCAGCCCGCCTTCGATGACTGCTTTCAGGTATTTGTATTCGATCTCAAAATCCTCAAAGGAAAGATCATCCATATAGATGATAAAGCGGTAATTCCGGTTTTTAATATGGGAGATGACACCGGAAAGATCCTGAAACTGATGCTTATAGATCTCGATCACACGCAGCCCTTGATTATAATATTCATTGATGATCGCTTTGATGCTGGTGGATTTACCGGTGCCGCTGTCGCCAAACAGCAGGACGTTATTGGCTTTTCTGCCCTGGACAAAGGCTTCTGTATTATCAATCAGCTTTTTCTTCTGCGATTCATAACCCACAAGGTCGCTTAATAAGACGCTGTCCGTGTTAGTGATCGGCATAAAAACCAGATGATCGTGTTTTCTGGCGATGCGAAAGGCTTTGTTTAGTCCAAACATCCCCACACCGTATGCTTTATAGAAATCCGTAATGATTGTAAAGATTTCATTTTCATCCTTCGCGTTTTCAATCCGGCGGCTGAGGGATCTTACCTTTTCACTGACTTCCCGGTTATACATCTGTTCCTTTTTCGGGATGGAATGATAATTTGTAATGGTGGAAAAACAGTCGATGCCCAGATCCTTCTCAATGGAAGAAAAATCAAATTCAAATAATGCCTTAAAAATTTTAAAGTCCTTTCTGGCAAAGGTATTGACCGTTCCGTCGCTGGCGCCGTTTTTTTCACAGGTCAGGCTGAACGAGTTCTCGTTCGTAATGAGGAGATAGGCAAGATAATTGTGCCAGAGATTCTCATCAAAGCCATACTGCGTTGCGAGGTCGAGGAGACGCTTAATCTCCTGATAGATACGCGTGACTAAGGAAGCCGGTTCTTCGGACTGATTCTCATATGCCCGGTAGATGTCGGCAAGCCTGCAGATGATACTGTCTTTCCCAAGGTCGTGATAAAGCACCAGTTTTGCAATTTCATTAAACATAGATATACTCCATATTCGTGTCCTGTTTTTTCTGTTATTTCCTAATACATAAAGTAACACGAATAAAAAGAAAAGTAAATCGGTGAAAAGAAATCTCTGATTAAAGGGCATGGGATATTTGCATTTTAATATTATAACCGCTATAATAAATAGATGAAAATTCAAGTAAAAACAGGGAGAAAACGATGGGATATATTGAAGAATATAAAACACTTTTACATAGATTATTGCAGGAACACAGGCTCTCAGAGGCAAGAGAGCTGTTCTCAGTATTCCATAAGACACCGGTAAAATATGATGCAGAGCTTTATTATCTGGAAGCTGTCTTGTGTTATTATGAAGGAAAGTATCCGCTTGCGCTTTTCTGGGCGGAAAGAGGGAAGCAGTCGGATGCGGGATACGCACCGCTTCAGGAACTGCTTTCGTTGTTGACGGAAGGGGAAGAACAGCCGTTATTCCCTGCTGATTGTTCCTTTCAGAACCGGCGGTTAAGGATCGTTATAATCAAAGGATATCTGGAAATCTGTAATTTTACGCTGGAATATTTCCGGAATGTTTTTGAAGAATTGGGACATGAGATCTATCTGCTGGATCTGAAGCTGTTTCGGGAGACGGGGAATGCTCTTCTGGAGTTTGTAAAGACCGGGCTGGATTTTGTACTGACGATAGATAATGACGGAATGTCGCTTAGGTTTGATGAGAACCGTAATCTATGGGAATTTTTGGGCGTGCCGTGCCTGAATATCTTATTTGATCATCCATATCTTTTCTTTGAAGCATTGCCCGGACTTCCCAAAGTATGTGTGCCGGTCTGCATGGATCCGTATCATGTCCTTTATATAAAACGCTTTTATAAGGAATTGAAACATAGTTATTTCATGCCGTTAGGAGGGGAAGAACCGCAGGCGGGGCAGATGATCCCATGGGAGCAGCGCAGTATAGAGGTTTTGTACACCGGAAGTCTGAAAAAAGTAGCCAATGCTGTTGATGATGACTTTTCCAAAAAAGTAATGCTGTATCTGAGCAGTCATACAGCTTCTACGGCTGAGGAGGCGATCGAGATATGTTTCCGGAATCTCACAAAGGAAGAACTGGCGGCTTCTTTTCCTGTTCTGGCGGATGACTGCGATCCGGCGTCGGCGGAGGATGAACTGCTCAGGCGCGTGATCGAAACATACCGCTTCTGTGATGTGAATACGCAGTATATTTATCGTAAGGAGCTGGTGCGGCAGCTGATCGATCAGGGAATCCATGTGACTGTCTATGGAGACGGCTGGGAACTGCCGGGCTGGGACGCTCATCCGTATTTTCACCGCCATTCTTTTTCACCGGCGAAGGAATGTGTCTCCAAAATGCAGGATGCCAAAATTGTATTAAATGTTTTGCCGTGGTTTAAGGCGGGCACCCATGACCGGGTCAACAATGCGATGCTGGCTCACGCGGTCTGCGTCACGGACCGGAGCGGCTATCTGGAGGAACGGTTTACGGACGGGGAAGATCTGTTATTTGTTTCGCTGGAGGATATGAGTGCAGCAGTGGGCCGGATCAAGGCGCTGCTAAGTGATCCGCAGCAGGCGGAAAAGATCGCGGAAAGCGGATATCAGAAAGCAGTCCTGAGGGAAACATGGCAGAACAGGGCGATCGATATGCTTGCCAGAGTGATGGAAGCGCGTTTTGATGATGAAACATTGTAAGATTTTGTTGCACGATTTTTAAGGTATAAAATGCCACCGTTTACAGATACTAGAATTACCAAAATGAATTGCTTCATATGAAAAATAACCTGAGATAAAAGCAGATTCATGATAAAGTAATATTTGTAAATGGAGGAAAAGATACATTATGAAAGCAACAGGGATTGTAAGACGGATTGATGATCTGGGCAGAATTGTAATTCCTAAGGAGATCCGCAGAAATCTCCGGATCAGGGAAAGTGATTCGATTGAAATATTTACAGGACGCGATGGAGAGATCGTCCTGAAGAAATATTCTCCGATTGGAGAAATGGGAGTATTTGCAAAAAAATATGCGGAAAGTCTTGCGCAGATATCCGGCATGACGGCGGTGATCGCGGACAGGGATCAATTTATCGCGGTGTCCGGCGGCTTTAAGGGGCTGCATGGGCAGTATCTCAGTAAAGAACTGGAGGAAAAGCTGGATCGCCGGGAGACGGTCATGGCAAACAGCGCGGAACGCGAATTTATCCATATCGATAAGGACGGTTCGGCGGAATATGAGCAGGAGATTATATGCCCGATCCTCTGCGAAGGAGATGTTATCGGCGCTGTGATCCTGCTTGCTACAGAGGAAAAAGCGGATATGACCGGGACGGAAAAGAAGCTGGTGCAGACGGCGGCGAACTTTCTTGGAAGGCAGATGGAGACAACATAGATCTGTGGGGATCGGGTTGCCGGCGCGGGCTGCCGTGCCGGATCCCAGCTGTAATGCGGATGCTCTAGTCTTCCTCGATGACGTGGATCTCCAGATAGTCAAAATCAATCTGTTCGATAAAATTGTCTTGATAAAAACGAGCCTTGGCAAATTGTTGAAACTCTTTGGCTGTCTTATCCAGCCAAAGAGGGCTGCCAAGATCAAATTGGCTGCAAAGCTCATTTAATGCATGAAATATCTTATGGGTGCGCGTGTCATTTTCGTCATTGCATATGACGGCGTCTTTGATCAAATGATTATCTTTTATTATTTTTCCCCATAATCTGAACATTTTCCGCCTCCATGTATACGATTTTTGTGATTTATTAAGATTTTATTAAAAATCAATGCGATTTTTGAAGATTATATTGTGATTTTGCACTATCTCAAAGTAGTTTACCATAATTGTTAGGAGAAAACGATTAAATAATTACTAAAAATTGTGTAAATTTAATGAATTTATTGTAATAACTGTACAAATCAAAAGAAGTGTGATATAATCTGTTTAAAAGATGATTGCTGCTAAGAAAAGAACAAAAGATGCAAGCCGGGATCTGACAAAAAGGATGTGACATTATGGAATTTCGACCCTCGCAGAATTCTGAGGTTGATAGATGGAAAGAAGTTATTTTGGTTTATAATTCGGCGTTAAAGGAGATCGGAACGAGGCTGGAGATTTTGAATGACGAATTTCAGCATGTACATAAGTACAATCCGATTGAGCACATTAAATCCAGAATAAAGTCTTCGGAAAGCATTGTAAAAAAACTAAAAAAACATGGTTTGGAATCTACAATTGAAAATATGGTGGAGCATGTGAATGATATCGCGGGCATCCGCGTGATCTGCTCCTTTACTTCCGATATCTACCGTGTTGCGGAGATGCTGGGGCGCCAGAGTGATATCAAGGTGTTATGCGTAAAGGACTATATCGCGAATCCCAAACCAAGCGGTTATAAGAGTTATCATTTATTGGTCATGGTGCCGATTTTCCTGTCAAACCGCGTGGTAGACGTGAAAGTGGAAATCCAGCTCAGGACGGTAGCTATGGATTTCTGGGCAAGTCTGGAGCATAAGATATATTATAAATTTGAAGGGAACGCTCCGGAGTACATCAAGACGTCGCTGGTAGAATGTGCCAATATGGTATCTGCCCTGGATGATCAGATGATGCGGTTAAATACTGAGATTCTGAAGCTGTCGAATGAAGATCAATGGGATTACCTGACGGATGACTGAACGGGATGATATTTTTCCGGTGGCTCGGAAAAATAAGGAAATGGCTGTTACTGATATATTTTATCAGATAACAGCCATTTGTGCGTTAGCACAAATTGTTGTGCGTCAGCACAAATATAATTTTCAAACATTGAGTTATGTAAATCCCGTGCGCAGAATTGCCTAAAAATATTTCCATAAAAGAGGAGTGCCCGGATACTTTTGCAAGTATCCAGGCATATTATGAAAAAATTGCTTAATATCTTTTGGATTTAATGACAGTATAAACAAAATATATGAACTAAATATGAACATGATTTTAAAAATATGTTAATTTGACAAAAAAACTTAAAATATTGAAAAAAGAAATATGGAACTTGCACAAATGACAGAGCAATGTTTTTGTTGTAAAAATGTTTGGAAAATGATAAAATAATCATAGTTTTATGCAGATTTTGTAACTTGGAGAAAGGAATGGTTTTTAAATTATGGATAATTTTGTGGATAAGCTGGCACAGAGATACAACGCGCAGGAGATGATCATGGCCAACGCGCAGGCGGAAGCTTCAAGGATGCAGAACCTTCAGGAGCAGGTGGAGGCGTATGAGGCAGTTCTGCAGGAGATGCGTAAGCTGAATTATAAGAATACGGAGCTTACGGAGAAGATGTATTCTCTTGTGGATGAAAGTATTGAAAAAGTAAGGACGCTCCAGCTGGAAGCTGTGGAGGGCAATGCGAGCGCTGAGGTGGTTACCAAGGAAATGTCGGATGCAGTGACCACAGCCTTGAATGAAGCGTTGAATAATATGGATGCAACTGTTGCGAAAACGCTTAGTGAATCGCTGGCTGCTTCTCTTGCACAGCCGACGGAAGAGCTGAAGCAGTCTTCAGAGCTTGTGGGCAGTACGGCGCAGGGCATCAAGGACGCCATACTGAAGATGGAGCTTTCGGCAGAGGCATTGGCGGCATCTTCTGCAGAGATACGGAATACTGCGGTAGAAGTACAGACCTCGACGGAAGGATTTCAGGATTCTGTTTCGGGGATGCAGACGGCTGTTGGCAGTATCCAGGAACGGATGAGCGGTATTTATGCGGGTATGGGCAGCGTGCAGGAAAGCATTGGCGGCGTCTATGCAGGCATGAGCAGTATGCAGGAGAGCATGAGCGGCATCTATGGGGCGATAGGCGGCATGCAGGAGAGCATGAGCAGCATAGACAGTCTGCGGGATAGTATGCAGGGGATGCAGGGCGGCATGGACGGTCTACGGGAAAGCGTGCAGGGGATGCAGGGCGGCATGGATGGTCTGCGGGAAAACATGCAGGGGATACAGGACGGCATGAACGGCTTGCAGTCGAATGTGCAGCAGGGTGTTCAGACCGGTATCAGCAGCATACAGGAGGATATACAGGGAATCCGGAGCAGTCTGGACGGTCTGCAGGTGAATGTGCAGCAGGGCGTACAGAGCGGTATCAATAATCTGCAGGAGGATATACAGGGAATCCGGACAGGGATGACCGGCATCAGTGGTCTGCAGGAAACCATACAGGGAGTTCAGACGGATATCAGGGAAGGCATTGGCGACCTCTATACGACGATGAATAATATGCAGGCGTCGATTGCCAGTCTGGTGGAAACATCAGCGCAGCCCAATGACGAACATGATAAACAGCAGGAAGAATTACGCAGCGGCTTGTTAGAGATTTCTTCTGCCGTTGCAGAAGTAACTACCGGAATGCGTAATCTCAAATCTTCTAATGACGATACAAAGGCTGGTTTAAAAACAACTTTTGAATCAGGTATCTATGGCCTGAAGCAGGACAATAGAGAGATTGTTGAGTTCATGCAGCGGATGAACAACAACCTGATGGCGAAAAAGGAGGATCCGGAAAAGGAACAGAAAGAAGCGGAAGCGAAGGAAAGAGAGGCTGAGAACCGGAAGATTCTGGAGGAGCATTTTAAGGCGCTGGAGGACTTTATGCATAAGGAGAGCGTAAAGGTATACCGTAACGTACAGGCGGTTGTCAATGAAAAGATTGACCGGCAGTCACTTGGCAATGAGGATCGCAACAATCAGATGATCGTGCGTGTGAAGGGTATCAAAACGGCAGTGATTATTGCAATCGTATTAAGCTCTATCAATATTATCGTTACCGTACTGAACATATTGGGGATCATATGATAGAATATTTTTTGAATGTTTTAGCAGTAATTGCAGATAATAAAATTAAGCTATGCAAAGGCGGCATGGAGGAATCGTATGAAAGTTACAGCGTTGATTATGGCGGGCGGCAAGGGAGAACGTTTCTGGCCGAGGAGCCGTAAAAAGAATCCGAAGCAGTTCTTGTGTCTGACAGGAGACGGAAAGACGATGATCCAGCAGACGGTTGAGAGGATACGGTCTCTTGTGGAGCTGGAGGATATTTATGTCGCGACCAACAGGGATTATAAGCAGCTTGTCAAAGAGCAGCTTCCGGAGCTTCCCGAGGAAAATATTCTGTGTGAACCGGTAGGTCGCAATACCGCTCCCTGTATCGGTCTCGGTGCGGTATATATGCGCAGGCGGTATGAGGATGCCGTGATGCTGGTGCTTCCCAGCGATCATCAGATCAAGTATAAGGGAATGTATCTGAACGTATTGAAAGAGGCGATCAAGATCGCAGAGGAGGGAGAAAATCTTGTCACGCTGGGTATTACGCCGAATGCCCCCGAGACAGGCTACGGATATATTAAGTTTAATCCGGAAATAACTACAGGCAGGGCGTTTGCCGTTGATAAATTTGTAGAAAAGCCCAATGTGGCTAAAGCGAAGGAATATCTGGAATCTGAGGAGTATATGTGGAATTCCGGTATGTTTGCATGGAAGATATCTACGATTCTGAAATCCATGGAGGATAAGCTTCCTTCGATTTATGAAGGATTAAAGAAGATAGAAGACGCAATTGGTACGGAGGATGAGGAAGCGGTTGTCAATGGAGCGTTTGAGATCTTTCCGTCAGAATCTATTGATTATGGAATCTTAGAGAAAGAAAGTAATATTTATGTCCTGCCGGGAACATTTGGCTGGGATGATGTGGGATCGTGGCTGTCGCTGGAACGGATGAAGCCGGTCAATGATTCCGGCAATGTTGTAGATGGCAATGCTATGACGGTAAATGTGAAGAATTGTATTATTGAGGGCTCCGATAAGCTGATCGCGGCAATCGGCATCCATGATCTGATCATTGTAGATACAAAGGATGCGACATTGATCTGCTCTAAGGACAGCACTGCAGATATCAAGAAGATCGTGGAGAATCTTAAGATATGCAATCGGGATATCTATCTATAGTGTGAGAAAGGATAAGCAGTGTTATGTCGATATTGCAGCAGACTGTATGCTTTATCATATGGCTGTTTTTGATCCCCATGATGGCGGGGATCATCCCGTCCTATCTGTTGGAAAAGGGAAAGAAAAGGATAGGTACGGTTTATTTTTCCGGTTGGATATTTATGCTGGCATTTTTTCAGATCATAGCAAGCATCATGGTTTTGTCGAGGCAGTCATTGTCTGATCTGGCGTGGTTGTTTTCTTCAGTTATGTATCTGCTGGCTTTGGCAGGGTGCTTTGTCATGTTGTATGGAATCAGCAAAGATTCTGTCCGGGGATATTTTTTTATCCCTTCGTGGAAAAGAATGGGCGGAAGCGAACGCGCCACTTGGGTATTCTTTATCTGTCTGATCGTTTTTCAGCTTTTTTTATCTGTCTATATCAGCACTCCGGACGGAGACGATGCGTATTATGTGGCACATGCCCAGATCGCGGCGCAGAAAGATACGATGTATCTGGAAAATGCCTATGTCGGCGGTTACGGGGCGCTTGACGCGAGACATGTGCTGGCGCCGTTTCCTATGTTTATCGCATTCCTTTCCAGAAAAAGCGATATGCATGCATCTGCTGTGGCGCATACGGTTCTTCCGCTTGCGTTGATCATTCTGACGTATCTGATCTACTATAAGGCGGCAGCCATTCTTTTTCCGGATCATGAACGGGAGAAACGCTCCATATTCATGACGCTGATGGTGGGGATGCAGCTGTTTGGAAGCTATTCGATCTATACCAATGAAACATTTTTTGTGACAAGAACATGGCAGGGGAAATCGGTGCTTGCCAATATCGCGATTCCTGCGGCATTTTACGTTCTGCTTAGGATCTGCTCATATACGGAGAAGGAACGGACAGATGACGAGATGGGATATGGGACAAGTCTGCCGCGCCTGATGATGGCTCTTTTGGCGGTCAATCTGGTCGGGGCGCTGGCGAGCAGTCTGGGACTTTTGCTGTTATGTTTTCTGGAAGGACTGTTCCTTATGATCGTTGCCGTAAGAAATAAACGGTTTAGTGTTATCCCGGCAGGAATGTTCAGTGCGCTGCCATGTGTTATTTATATATTGATCTATGTATTGTGGTAAGCCGAAGCTGGAAACTTTTGGATAGGAGGTCTTTGGAAGACCGGATGGAAATGATGGATGAGATTTTTGATGTATATTCTGTTTATAGCGGCAGAGGTATATTGATGGCGCTTTTTTTCGTTTCCCTTTTCTATCTGGCTTTGGCGGAAAAAAATCGCACGGTACGGACGATCTTATTGTATGGAAGCGTTGTGATCATTCTGTTTATCTTTCTGCCACCGGTCTATTATGCGTATGTCAATTATGTGGATGCGACGACTTACTGGAGGATGTGGTGGATGCTGCCGGTAGGGATCGGTCTTGCATATGTGGGAACGCAGTTAATTGCGGAACACCGTCTGACCGGGTTTTGCATGATCTTTCTGATATTGCTGCTGGGCGGAGAGTTTGTTTATACGAGTAATCCGAATTTCAGAAAAACGGAGAATGTCTATCAGATTCCGGAGGAAATCATCACTATCATTGATTTTTTGGAGGAATATGATGAAGGGGTGGTGCATGCGGCATTTCCGGCTGAGCTGTTGGGATTTGTCAGGCAGTACGATATAGAACTTCGGATGCCGTACGGCAGGGAGAGATGGGATGAAAACTGGAGCGAACCCAATGGATTTTATCAGCTTATGTATGCATCGACTGTGGATTTTGAAGCATTGGCGCAAAAATGCAGTTATAATTACACAAGGTATATCATTGTGGATGCCAGAAAGGGCTACATCAATGTCCCGGAGGAGAACGGCTACCGGCTGCTGCTTGCGTCCGGAGTTTACCGGGTATATGAATATACCGAGATCGACTGGGAACAGCGGCGTGAGGAACTTGAAAATATGTAGTTCCGCAGGGCTAGCTGTTTTTGTAGATAAATTGCATCATATGGTTGACGATCAGCCGGCGTCCCGCTTCATTGGGAAATGTCCCGTCTTCTTCCAGATATTCTTCGTAATTTGAAAAGTTATATTCTTCAAAGAAATAATTATCCACAAAGGAAACATGATTGGCTTCTGCAACATTTTTCATATTGAGAACATAGTCGCCCATAGTAGCGTTTTCGGCGTTAAAGCAGACATCGGCGCCGGACAGATCCCCATTTTCATCGGTTACAAAGCAATAGCTTGGTGAGGAGATGATGATCTGCATATAGGGGAATCGTTCCCGAAGCAGTTTCAGGCAGTCGTCAAGAGAACCGGCAGTACCGTTTTCATGCCCATAAGGCTGTTTGCTGTAAATGTCGCCGTCCGTCAAGGGTCTGCCGGCAAGATAGTCGCAGTAGCCATAGCAGATGATCAGGGTATCTGTTTTATCAAAGTTGATGACGTGCAGCTTATCCCAGTAATCGTAGTACGCGCTGTTATTTTCTATTTCGCTCAGCGCGGCATACTGCAGATCATAGTTTCCCATATCCCCGGCGCAGATGGCGGAGATGATATAATACAGGTTATAAGCGTCTTCGGCATATTCCTGCGTGTAGGAAAGCTCCTGCAGCGCCACGGTGCTTCCGCTTAAGGCAAGCGTGGTGACATTGGCACCGGTTGCTTCGGCAAGCAGATCGGAAATGCCGTTTTCGCCCTGTGCATGTAAAATGGTATCGTCGCCTAAAATAACAATATTCTGTTCTCCGTCGTCAACATAGCCTTCTAATGAGGAAGGATTAAACGGTACATGATAATCTACGGAATCCACTTCATAGGCAGGGTTGCCGTTATTATCCGTAATATCCGGCGCGCTGCCGCGCTGCCAGCGTATCAGAAGATAGACAGAGGAAAACAGAATGATCGCAATCGCGGAAAGAATGACGATCTGTATGATCTTTGCCAGATTGGAATTTTCGTCTTCTTCATCGTCTTCTTGTGGATCGTATGTTTCTTCCTCAATATATGTTTCTGGCTCATCTATGGTTATCGGAGCGCCCAGATCGATTTTTTCCAGATCCTCATCATCAAAGTCAGGTCTCATAATTTTCCTCGTTTCCGTTTTTTTTTTGAAAAAATTGCTTTTCAGTTGATTCTTCCCTGTTATCAATGCATTATACAAATAAATTATTTCAAATTTTAATGCTATTAATAGTTTAACACATTAAAAACTGGAAATCCATACAGTTATTACCATCGCAAAATACATCATTTTTCTTGCCTTGTTTACATAATACATGCTATAATGTCCGAGAAAGTTGTAACAGCGCTGAAAAAAAGTAGAAATGGAGAGGACGTATGAAAAAAGAATTTGATATCATCGACCTGGATCTTACGGATCATATCCCGCAGGTACAGGAGATGTACGACGATCCTACAGAAGATTCTAATGAATATACAGAAGAAAATACTGATTATATAGAAGAATTTGATGAATATACGGAAGAAAACAGTGTTTATCCTAAAGAATTTGATGAATATACGGAAGAAAATAGAGATTACCATGATGAATATACGGAAGAAAAAAGTGACTATATTGATTTTATAGAAGAAGCAAAAAAATACACAGAAGAATACAGCGATGAGATTACCAATATAGATAATGAAGATACAACCGACGAACCTTATGTTATGGAAAATTTTTCCAATGAAAATGATGCAATAGAAAATGTTGCAGAATATGAGGATGAATCATATGCCCCTTTTGATGAAGAAAATGCGGGTATGGAGGTCTTTCAGGGCGAAGTTTCTGTAGATACAATACTGATGAGCGATATTTCGGAAGAAGTCAATGCGCAGATGGAAGAGCAGTATACAGGATCGGTGAATTTTGTAGATCTGGATGAGCTTGCCGAGGAAAGTGATGATCCGGAAGGATATTATGATGCTGAGGGTGGCTATGATCCGGAAGGATATTATGACGCTGAGGGTGGCTATGATCCGGAAGGATATTATGACGCTGAGGGTGGCTATGATCCGGAAGGATATTATGATGCCGGGGATGGCTATGATCCGGAAGGATATTATGATTCCGGAGACGGTTATGCTTCAGAGGCAGGTTATTATGATGAAGAAGCGTATGCAGGGGACAAAGCATACGGGGATGAGAGAGAGAAAGATATCAAAACCCGAATACTTGCATTTTTCCGCAATTTTGCAGTAGGAGACTGGGTGACAGTCGGCATGGGAGCTCTGATCATATGTGTTGCGATTATTACGCTTGTGGCTGTTGGAAACCGTAACCGCACGACGGATGCTTTTAATCTTTATGATGTCGGAGAGAACTTTTCCTCTATCGGTATTGCGGGTGAAAGCGGTCTGATGGCGATGGCAGATGCTCATATGGCAGCGCCTATGGAGGAAGAGCCGGAAGAGACAGATGAGATTATTTCTGTTGAAGTAAAATGTACTTCTGTAGAACGCGATCTTAAGATCAAATTTATTGATACGGCGACAAGCCGTCTGATCACCGGTGTGGCATTTGAGGTTATTCTGAAGGTCGACGGGAAGGAAGTATATACACTTAAGGACGAGGATTTGGATGGTATCATTTACGATAAGACGGTGACACCGGGGGTATATCAGGTAGAGGTGATGCCGTTAGAGGGCTATGAATTTACGGACTATCCATCTTCGGTAACGGTAAAAGACCGGATAGTGTATGAGCAGATTGACGTGACGCAGGAAATTAAGACAGAGTCTGAAATCAATGCTGCGGAAGAGGATACCGCTATTAACAATGCGGAAGTCGAAGCAGCGGCAGAGCCGGTTCCTGTGGTAACGGATACCGTGGAATGGGTAGAATCTACCAGAGTAGCGGTGGATGGTTCTGATGGATATCGTCAGGTAGATAAAAATACGATTGTGGAGCCTTCCTATTCTGCCAGAAACACAGTTAGTGTGGCATCTGAACAGAGGGCAGCGGAAGCGATGCGTCCGTATTTCATCATGCATGAATTGTTCCGTACCGCATCAGGAAATAGTACCGCATCAGGAAATAGTACCGCATCAGGAAATAGTACTGCATCAGGAAATAGTACCGCATCAGATAATAGTACAGTATCCGACAATGAAGGCGGAAACGGTAAAGCGGAAGAAACAAATCCTGAAAACAGAACTGCAGTAGTAACGATCAGCGGCGAGAAAACATTGCAGACCGACGGAACGATTACATTGACTGCATCTGCAAAGTATGATGGTTCTGCTATCAATGGCGGAAGCTATAGCTGGAAGAGCAGTAATGGAGCCGTTGCTACAGTAAATGACGGCAAGGTGTCGGCTCTGAAGGAAGGCACAACAACGATCACAGTGGAATTTTCCAAGACGGAAGATAATGTCATATATAAAGGAAGCGCAACCTGTGAGATTAAAGTGGAAGCAAAACCGGCAGCGGTAACCGTTTCTCAGGTATCGGTCAGTCCGGCGACGTTGGAGCTGTCTGTTTCAGAAAGTAAGGTCGTGACTGCCGGCGCGGTTATGACAGACCAGTCGAAGATAACAGCTGCCTCTGACTTTACATTCCAGAGCAGTGATGCTAAAATAGCTACAGTGGATGCATCAGGTAAGGTGACCGGTATTGCGGCAGGAGCTGCAACCATTACCGTATCTTATAAGGACGCGCAGGGCAATACCAAATCTGCGGACTGTACGGTGAAGGTAACACAGGCGACGATGCAGGATATTGCACTGGATAAAACGTCGCTGACTCTTAGAAAGGATACCAGCGAGACATTGACGGCGACCGTGACGCTGTCAGATGGTACGAAGATCACGGATGCCGGTAAGATGACATGGAAGAGCTCCGATACTTCCGTGGCGACGGTTGACGCGGCGGGGAAGGTGACTGCGGCCGCCAATGGAACAGCCAAGATCACAGTGACTTATAAGGATGCTGCAGGCAATACTAAATCAACGGAATGTACCGTGAAGGTTGTTGCTAATCCGGAACAGGATACGAGCAGTAAGCTGGTGGATAAGAATGGTAATCAGATTTATGTTAAAAATTCTTCCGGCAATTATGTAGAGGCAACTTTTGCGGACTATTACAAAGCGTCTGCATTTTATATCAAGGCGGATGTGGAATACATCTATACGGGATGGCAGACGCTCAATGGCAATGTTTACTATTATGATAAGAACCACAATAAGGTGACAGGCGATCAGATCATTCAGGGCATTAAGTATCACTTTAATAACGAAGGTATACTTGCCATGAACAACAATGGCGTTTTGGGAATCGATGTTTCCAAATGGAACGGTTCCATCGACTGGAATGCAGTGAAAAATTCCGGTATCAGCTTTGTCATCATCCGTTGCGGTTATCGTGGGTCTTCCACAGGTGTATTGGTAGAGGATCCGACATTTAAACGTAATATTCAGGGTGCAACTGCGGCAGGGTTGAAGGTCGGCGTATATTTCTTTACGCAGGCAATTAACGAGGTAGAGGCTGTGGAGGAAGCGTCCATGGTAATCAGCCTGATCAAAGGCTACAGCATCTCCTATCCGGTATTTATTGATACGGAAAAGGCCAACGGACGTGCGGACGGACTGGATCGTGCGACGAGAACAGCGGTTTGCCGGGCATTTTGTGAGACAATTCGAAATGCAGGATATTCTGCAGGTGTATATGCGTCGAAATCGTGGTATAATGATAATCTGAGCTACGGTTCACTGAGTGGTTACCGGATCTGGCTGGCACAGTATGCGTCGGAAGCTACTTTCGGCAGCCGTTATGATATGTGGCAGTACTCGGATAAGGGAACTGTCAGCGGTATCAGCGGAAAGGTGGATATGAATATCAGTTATCTGGGATACTAGGCCTAAAGAGAAATTTATTTAAAATACTATTTTGCAATATCAGAAAGGAGTATAAAATCAATATGAGGACGTATCTGGTGACAGGCGGGGCTGGGTTTATCGGTTCGAACTACATTCATTACATGTTTCAAAAATATGATAATGAGATTCGGATCATCAATGTGGACGCGCTGACTTACGCGGGCAATCTGGAGAATCTTAAGGATGTCGAGGACAGGGAGAATTACACGTTTATCCGTGCGGATATCTGTGATAAGGAGGCCATCGGCAGGATCTTTGCCGAGAACGATATCGACAGGGTGGTTCATTTTGCGGCGGAGAGCCATGTAGACCGAAGCATTAAGAACCCTGAGGTGTTCGTGCAGACGAACGTGCTTGGAACCGCGGTCATGTTAAACTGTGCCAAAGCGGCATGGGAGCTGTCCGACGGGACATTTAAAGAGGGAAAGAAGTTCCTTCATGTGTCCACGGATGAAGTCTATGGGTCGCTGCCGGATGATGAAAATGCGTTTTTCTATGAGACAACGCCCTATGATCCGCACAGCCCGTATTCGGCAAGTAAGGCAAGCTCTGATCTGTTGGTGAAGGCATATATGGATACGTACCATTTTCCGGCCAATATAACGAACTGTTCCAATAACTACGGACCGTATCAGTTTCCGGAGAAGCTGATCCCGCTGATCATTAACAATGCGCTGCATGGGAAGAAGCTGCCGGTGTACGGTGACGGTAAGAACGTGCGCGACTGGCTGTATGTCATGGATCACGCCAAGGCAATCGATATGGTTCAGGAGCAGGGGAAATTATATGAGACTTACAATATCGGCGGTCATAATGAGAAGCAGAATATCGAGATTGTTAATATTATTATAGAGACGCTGCAGGAGATGCTGCCGGATGATGATGAAAGAAAGAAGCTGGTGACAAAGGATCTGATCACATATGTGGAGGATCGTAAGGGGCATGACAGAAGATATGCCATTGCGCCGGATAAGATCGGAAAAGAGATCGGCTGGAAGCCGGAAACCATGTTTAAGGAAGGCATCAGGCTGACGATCCAATGGTTCTTTGAGCATGAGGAATGGATGAAGAACGTGACCAGCGGCGATTATCAGAAGTACTACGAGGATATGTACAAGAACAGATAAAGCGGACAAAATGGGAGCAGAACGGGTTTTTCAACGGACTGTTCCCTTTTGCGCTGTTTTGTGTTAAAATAAAAGAAATTATTTTAAGTAAAATGTTTATTGAAGAAAGGTTTTGTTGATTTATGAAAGGTATTATTTTAGCGGGTGGATCGGGAACAAGGCTGTATCCGTTGACAAAGGCGATCAGCAAACAGATCATGCCGATTTATGATAAACCGATGATTTATTATCCCTTATCGACTTTAATGCTGGCGGGGATTAGGGAGGTGCTGGTCATCTCGACGCCAAGGGATCTCCCGGTATTTAAAGAACTTTTGGGGGACGGAAAGCAGCTTGGCATGACGTTTTCTTATGCCGTACAGGAGCAGCCGAGAGGACTGGCGGATGCCTTTATCATTGGCGCTGATTTTATCGGAAAAGACAGCGTTGCTTTGGTTCTTGGCGATAATATTTTCTATGGGCAGAGTTTTTCGCGGGTGCTTCGCAACGTGGCTTCCAGAGAGAGTGGGGCGACGATTTTTGGGTATTATGTACGCGATCCGAGGGAATACGGAGTAGTGGAGTTTGACGAGGAGGGAAAGGCGATTTCCATTGAAGAAAAACCGGAACATCCGAAGAGTAATTATGCGGTGCCGGGTCTCTATTTTTATGACAATGACGTGGTGGAGATCGCTGCCAATGTGAAGCCTTCCGCAAGGGGTGAGATTGAGATTACCAGTATCAATAATGAATATTTAATCCGGGGAACCTTAAGGGTAGAGACGCTGGGGCGTGGCTTTGCGTGGTTAGATACCGGCAATCATGATTCTCTTTTGGATGCGGCAGACTTTGTGGCGGCATTTCAGAAACGGCAGGGACTTTATATTTCCTGTATTGAGGAGATTGCTTATAAGAGAGGTTTTATTGATAAGGAACAGCTTTTGAAGCTGGCGGAACCGTTGATGAAGACGGATTACGGGAAATATATGGTTGAGGTGGCCAATGGACTCTAAATTACGGGCGCAGGCCATTGCGATTGCAGTCTGCGTAGCAGCATTGGCGATTGCTATGGTGTTTTATGTAAACCGAAAAGAGGACGCGGCGGGCGGTAATGGTCAGGCGGCTTTTTCGAATCAAACGCAGGATACATTGTCGGAGAAATACTCTGATGCGGAGCTTCGTGCATTTTTGCGCGATGAGACATTCTTTGATCCGGATCCTACGCCTGCTTCCGGTATCATTGTCAGTGAGACACCGCAGCTCTATCTTCTTGCCAGCAGCGTATATAAGGATATCCGTATTACGGTAGTGGATGAGAGCGGACAGGCAGTACGGGGAAAATCTTTTTTTATTACGGTTCAGGATCAGGGAGAATATAAAGATCTTGATCAGGACGGAATCATTTATATTCCGGAGCTGACTGCGGGGGAATATTTTGTTTCATTGGAAGCGGTGGAAGGATATGAAGTTCCGCTTGATCCTATGCGGGTATCCGTAAAAGACCAGTTGGAATATACGGTGATCGAGGATATTTCATTTTACATTCATGAGGAAAGCGAAATCAATGCAGAGAAAGAGGATACCGAGGAGGCTTCTGCCGCTGCGGATGCTGAGGAATCGGAAAAGACAGAGATCTTAGAAGTGACGGAGGCTGTGTTTGGCATCGATGTCTCTAAATGGCAGAAAGATATTGACTGGGAAGCAGTGGCGGCAAGCGGTGTGACATTTGCCATTATCCGGTGCGGTTATCGCGGTTCGTCAACAGGATGTCTGGTGGAGGATCCGTATTTTCTAAGAAATATCCAGGGCGCTAAGAATGCCGGAATAGATGTGGGCGTTTATTTCTTTACGCAGGCAGTCAATGAAGTAGAGGCTGTGGAGGAGGCTTCCATGGTTGTGTCTCTGTGCCGCGATTACGAACTTGATTATCCGGTATTTATTGATACGGAGAGTGCAGGGGGCAATGGCAGGGCGGATCAGCTTGGCGCAGCGGATCGGACGGCAGTGTGCCGGGCGTTTTGTACGACGATACAGAACGCGGGATATCAGGCAGGAGTCTATGCCAGCCGGAATTGGTACTATCAACGTCTGGAGGATGAAAAGCTGCAGGAGTTTGTGCTCTGGGATGCGGAGTACCGTGATGCGCCGTTGTATACAGGTAATTACAGTATATGGCAGTATACTTCCAATGGGCATATTGACGGCATTAATACACGGGTGGATCTGGATCTCAGCTATATAAGATAAGTGCATTAAAGGTAAACGGAGGCTTTCGTTGCGTAACTGGGTTATCGGAATATCAGATTGCCGAATAGATATCCAAACAAAAAGTTATGTAAGCCGAAGGGAAAGCTAGAAAAGCAAGGGAGGTCATTATGGGAAAGATTACAGTGGAAACATGCGGGATCGAAGGACTAAAGGTCATTACGCCGACTGTCTTTGGCGACGCAAGGGGTTATTTTATGGAAACCTATCATTATGAGGACTTCAAGGCGGCAGGCATCGATCAGGTATTTGTGCAGGACAATCAGTCTGCATCTAAAAAGGGTGTTTTAAGGGGACTCCATTTTCAAATCAATTTTCCGCAGGATAAGCTGGTGCGTGTAGTCAACGGAGAAGTTTACGACGTTGCAGTCGATCTGAGGGAAGGCTCCCCAACCTTTGGTAAATGGCATGGCGTACTTCTGTCGGCGGAGAATAAAAAGCAGTTTTTTATTCCGAAGGGATTTGCACATGGCTTTTTAGTGCTTTCTGATTATGCGGAATTTACTTATAAATGTTCTGATTTTTATCATCCGAATGATGAGGGGGGTCTGTTCTATCAGGATCCTGAGATCGGAGTAGAATGGCCGATTCCGGAGGGAATGGAGCTGATTATGTCGGAAAAGGATACCAAGTGGGGATCGTTCTCGGCGTATTGTAAGGAGAGAAATTTAAGACCGGAATAATATGTTCCAATATCAAGGCAGTTGGAGGAATACTGTGAAACCATTGATTTCAAAGCCTGTGGGGATCTCGATCGTTACACTGGTTGCATTGATCGGAAGCCTGATATTGATCTTTCATCATAACCCGCTGGCTGATCCGCAGGAAGAATTAATCAAAAAGATCATTGCATGCGTCATTATTCTGGTGGCGTTGATCGTCTGTATCATATTGTATGATAAGCTGATCATCCTCCCGCAGGAGCTTTATCAGAACAGGCGGCTGATCTGGAAGCTTGCGAAGAATGATTTTAATACCAGATATGCCGGTTCTTATATGGGCATGCTCTGGGCGATGCTGCAGCCGGTGGTTACGGTAGTTCTTTATTATTTTGTGTTTGAAGTGATATTTAAGAATAAATCAACGCTGCTTGCCAGCGGTATTCAGGCACCTTATGTCTTATGGCTGACCGCCGGGCTGGTGCCGTGGTTTTATTTTTCTGAGGCGATCGTACATGGAACACAGGCGTTGTTGGAATACAATTATCTTGTGAAAAAGGTAGTGTTTAAGATCAGCATCCTTCCGATCATTAAGATCATAGGTGCGACCTTTATCCATATCTTTTTTGTGCTTGTGATGATCATTCTTTACTTTGCATACGGATATACGGCAGATCTTTACCTGTTGCAGATTCCCTATTTCAGTTTATGTATGTTTTTGTTTGTGCTGGCGCTTAGCTATGCGACCTGTGCCGTGGTCATATTCTTCCGGGATCTGACCCAGATCATCAATATCCTTTTGCAGGTGGGGATGTGGGCAACACCGATCCTCTGGGATATTCCGATGCTAAAGGACAAATGGGAGCCATTTCAGATTCTGTTTAAGATTAATCCGGTCTATTATGTGGTCAATGGATATCGGAGCGCATTATTTGAAAAGGTATGGTTCTGGCAGGATTTTTATTCGACGATGTATTTCTGGATCGTAACAGCGGTATTATTTGGTATCGGAGCATTGATATTTAAACGTCTGAAGGTGCATTTTGCGGATGTTCTGTAACGGCGTTGATAAAAGCGCGGAAAATACAGCCTAAAAAACCGGAGGTTGGAAGAAGCATGTCTATAAGCAGGGATGAAACGCTTGCGATTGAGGTGAAGGATCTCACAAAAATCTATAAATTGTATGAGAGAAACGCTGACCGTGTCAGGGAGGCGCTGCGTCTTACCAGAAAGCCACGGCATACGGAGCATTACGCTCTGAGGGATGTGTCGATGGACATTAAGAAGGGGGAAACCGTAGGGATCATCGGCACCAATGGTTCCGGAAAGTCCACGATCTTAAAGATCATCACCGGCGTTTTGAATCCCAGCGGCGGAACGGTGACAGTCAATGGGCGTATCTCTGCGCTGCTTGAGCTTGGCGCAGGTTTTAACATGGAATATACCGGAATCGAGAATATTTATCTGAATGGCACGATGATTGGGTTTTCGGAGGCGGAGATTAAGGCAAAGATGGATGATATTCTGGCATTTGCCGATATCGGGGATTTTGTGAATCAGCCGGTCAAGACCTATTCTTCCGGTATGTTTGTCCGTCTGGCGTTTGCAGTCGCCATCAATATCGAGCCGGAGATTCTTATCGTAGATGAGGCGCTGTCCGTGGGCGATGTGTTTTTTCAGGCAAAATGCTATCATAAATTTGAAGAATTTAAGGAAATGGGAAAGACGATCCTTTTCGTCAGTCATGATCTTTCAAGCATTTCAAAATATTGCGACAGGGTTGTACTGTTAAATAAAGGAATGAAACTGGGGGAAGGCACACCGAAAGAGATGATCGATATCTATAAGCAGGTTCTGGTAGGGCAGTACCATGCCGGAGAGGACGTTCTGGAAGAGGAGATGTCAGAGGAGATAGATCTTCTGGAAAATGACGAGGTACGGACGGCTGCGCGGAAGAAAAATACCGCCGGTGAAAATCCTGAGATGCTGGAGTATGGGTCAAAAAAGGCGGTTATCACAGGATATTTTGTTACGGATGAACAGGGAAAGACTTCTAATGCCATTATCAAGGGGACGGAGTTTACCATCCATATGGAAGTGGATATCATGGAGGACGTTGCCGCGCCGATTTTTGCTTTTACGTTTAAGAATGTCAAAGGTACGGAGATCACGGGAACCAATACCATGTTTGAAAAAGCGTTTTTAGATGGCTGTAAGGCAGGGGAGAAGAAGGACATTACTTTTACCCAGAAGATGGATCTGCAGGGGGGCGAGTATCTGTTGTCCTTTGGCGTGACCGGATATGAGGAAGACACATTTACGGTATATCACAGATTGTATGATATTCTGAATATTACTGTGATTTCGGATAAAAATACGGTAGGATTCTATGATATGAATTCCGTAGTACAGGTGAAGGAAAGATAATATCTGACAGGATCTAAGATAGCGCGAATTGGCTGTGGAATACTGCAGCTTCGCAGTGCAAATCAAAATAATGACGGCTGGCGAGGGATTTCATGGAAAGTGCAAATCAGGAAAACCGCATAGAGAAGATCGGCAAGGTGACGCTGGATCTGGAATTTTATCCGGATGAAGATTACTACTGCGATGGGGCGGCAGAGGATGAACTTCTGGATATCGTGATGAACCATAGGCAGGAGGAATATGGCAGGATCATTGAAGAGAAGAATACATGGGAAGTTCTTTATCACTTGTCGCCGCTTCGTGCCAATATCATCGAGTGGCTTCCCATCAGGTCCGGCGCGAAAGGCTTGGAGATCGGCTCCGGCTGCGGGGCGGTTACCGGCACACTGGCGGATAAATGCAAAGAACTTACCTGCGTTGATCTATCCAAGAAGCGGAGCATGATCAATGCATACCGTAATCAGGAAAAAGAGAACGTCACTATTAAAGTGGGAAATTTTAAGGATATCGAACCTTCTCTGGATCAGGATTATGATTATATTTTTCTGATAGGTGTCTTTGAATATGCCAAGGGCTATATCGGCGGCGAATCGCCTTATACCGAATTTTTAAATATTATCAGAAGACATCTTGCACCGGACGGAAAGATCATCATAGCGATAGAAAACAAATATGGATTAAAATATTTTGCGGGCTGCAGGGAGGATCATCTGGGAGAATATTTTGCCGGGATTGAAGATTATCCAATCAGCGCGGAGGAAGGCAGCGGCACAGTTACAACCGGATTGGTGCGGACTTTTGGAAGAACCGGATTGGAAAAGATCTGTAAGGAATGCGGCGTAGGTGAATATTCCTTTTATTATCCGTACCCCGATTATAAATTTATGACGACGCTTTATTCTGACAGAAGGCTGCCAAACCCCGGCGAGCTTACAACGAATCTGCGTAATATGGATCGTTCCAGACTGTTATTGTTTGATGAGAAGAATGCATTTGACGGAATCATCAGGGAGGAGGAGTTTCCGTTCTTCTCCAATTCCTATCTGATCTTGATCGGAAAAGAGGAGGATATCGCCTATGCAAAGTATTCTAATGACCGGGCGGGAGAATATGCGATCCGGACAGATATCGTCAGACTTCCATCCGGACAGATGCAGGTGGAAAAGCATGCGTTGACAAAAGAAGCGGAGGCACACCTTCAGAAGATTTTTGATGCCGGAAAAAAATTAAATCAGCGTTTTGACGGAAGCGGTCTTTTGGTCTGTCCTTGTAAACTGGAGAGCAATCATCGGGGTGCAACGTATCTCAGCTTCCCGTATCTGCCGGGAGAGACATTGGAAGCCAGGCTGGATGATTGTCTGGAACGGCAGGATATGGAGGCTTTTTACGGTCTTTTAAAGAAGTATCTGGAATTGGTCCGTTATCGTGCGGAAGTGCAGGTGACGGATTATGATCTGATCTTTCCTAATCTTCTGCTCGATGGAGAGCGCTGGCAGCTGATTGATTATGAATGGACCTATGATCAGCTGATTCCGCCAGATCAGGTGGCATACCGGGCGTTGCTGTGTTATTGCATGGGAAGTGAAAAAAGAAGGGCATGCAGCGTTGACGGTATGGCTGTCAGACTGGGGCTGGAAGGGATTCGCCCGGAAGCCTTTCGGGAAGAGGAACTGCAGTTTCAGATGAAGGTCACGGGAGAAAGGATGTCATTAAGCCAGATGCGCGATGCCATTCACCATGAAGTGCTGCCGCTTCGGGATGCAGTAGAGATCTATCAGAATCAGAAGGCGGCAGGGCTGGTACAGATCTATTGGGATCGGGGAGAGGGATTCTCGGAGGAAGCGTCTGAATGGCTGGAACCGCTGCAGGAGGAAGGGGAGATGCTCCATGTATCCTTGGCAATAGCGGATGGGATCAGGAGCCTGCGCTTTGATCCGTCAAGATATGCCTGCATAATCACTATGGAGGAGCTTTGCTGCTATCAGGGGAGTGACCCGAAGGCATTTTTAGAAGAGGCAAAGTTTGTTTCTCCGCAAATGTCAGATAAGAAGGAACAGCAGCCAATTGCTTACCCATGGAAGCGACTGAGGCATAACGGCATAGAGATCGCGCCACGGGTCTATCTGTTTCAGGGTGAGGATCCTAACTTTACGATCGACTGCAGATATACCGGCAGGGCTGCGTGGATCGATATGAGATATCATATCACCAAGCTGGATCCCGATACCGCGGCTCGTTTTACGGGCAGATGGAAATGGAAGAACTGAGGGAATATGGAAGATACACTGAAACATCTGATACAGAAAAAGCTGCATGAACAGCAGGAAAGAAAATATGAAGAAGAATTAAAGCTGCAAAAGGATTCCTATGCGGCTTTTCTGCGTATTTATGAAGCCGGGCTGTCAAGAGATATGGTGGAGGTTCTGCCAGAGTCTCATGTGGGAATGGCAGGTGGTGATCAGATGGATGGTGAGGCATGGATGAAGTCATATGGGCATATTGTGATTTTGTGTCAGGATCTTCTCTCAATGAATTTATTCAACGGTCAAATATACGGCGGTGTTTCTGAAAAGGATTATCTTCTTTTCGCAGCAAAGGAAGGCAGTCTGTCGGCTGGGTATCTGCCTAAGCTGGAGGAATATTTTCATAAGCACCCAAAGACGTCAGTCGTTTACTTTCATACGGATGAGATTGACCATCATGGAAGACGGAGCAATCCCTGTTTCCTACCGGAATGGTCGCCGGATACGCTTGCGTCGTTCTTTTATTTCGGAGAGTGTTTTGCTGTCAGGGCAGGAATGTTTCAAAGGGCGATCCGGGAGCTTCGTGAAATGTCTTTCACAGCAGGACAGGCAGAGAACACAGACCCGGAAAAAAGCGTTCAGGAGCTGCTGTATGCTGCCGTATTGCTGTTGACGGCACAGGAACCGGCGGCGTTGATGGATGTCGTGATGTATCATAAGCGGATTGTCGGCGGGCGTGAGGAACCCATACAGAGAGCGGGCGAGGAGGGACTGCTGCTGGATCGGATATGGTGTCGGCTGGCTGAAGATATGGACTGTGATCGGGTGTCTGCAGGGGAAATGCCGCAGGAATCAGAAAAGCATATCAATCAGGCGCTGCCGGGGCGCTGGCTGGCATATAAAGAGAGAAAAAAAGTATGCTGTGAGCGCCATCAGATCAGTATCCTGATCCCCTCCAAGGATCATCCTGAGATCCTGCGCAGATGCGTAGAATCCATCCGCAGGCATGGTAGTCAGGGAAGCACTGAAATGCAGAATACCAGAGGCGGACAGGGAATCGAAGATTTCCTGACCTATGAAATCATTGTCATAGATAACGGGAGCGGACCGGAAAATCGCGGATTGTATGAGGCTTATGCGGAACAATTGGGATATCGCTATGAATATCAGCCGATGGATTTTAATTTTTCAAAAATGTGCAATTTGGCGGCGGACCTGGCAAGCGGAGATTATTATCTGTTCTTAAACGATGATATGGAGATCCTAAGTGGTGACTGGCTTGCAAAGATGTTAGAGATTGCTGCTCTTTCCCATGTGGGGGCGGTGGGCGCAAAGCTCCTTTATCCGGATACCACGCTGATCCAGCATGCAGGTATTACCAATATGTATGAGGGACCTGCCCATAAGCTTTTAAGGTATGATGACTGCGCGGAATACTATTATGGGAGAAACCGCGGTGTCTGGGATGTGATCGGTGTCACGGCTGCATGCCTGATGATCTCGAAAGAAAAATTCTTTCAGGTGGGCGGTTTTGCCGGGGAACTGAAGGTTGCCTATAACGATGTGGATCTGTGTTTCCGGCTGCATCAGATGGGGATGTTCAATGTTGTCCGAAACGATCTGATCCTGTATCATCATGAATCCTTATCCCGTGGCAATGATCATTTAGATCCGGCAAAAAAAGAACGGCTGGCGGCAGAGCGGAAAGTGCTGTATCGGCGCAATCCGGGATATTATGATTATGATCCGTTCTACAGCAGGCATTTGACCGGAGCCAGCGAGGCTTATGAATGTACGCTCCCGTATGAGAACCGCAATATCGCGCCGGTCGGCAGGGTGAAAAAATTATCCGGGAGATCTGCAAGGGAGTATCCCGGAACGGATCTTAATGAGACGCTGATCATTCGGGTGGATACTGCGGACAGGGAACTGCTGGCCAGACGGGGGAAGCCGCCCGGCTATCTGATCGATCTTCATGCACATGTGCGTGGGTTGGACAGCTGTGATTATCGGTATCGGATGATCTTAAAAGGCCGACAGGGATGCTATGAGATCCCGGCGATCAGAAGGCTGCGACCGGATGTGGGCAAGACGATTAAGAATGAAAAGCATGTGGAGTTGTCCGGTTTTGTGGCAAGGATTCCGCAGAAAATGCTGCCGCCTGACACCTATGAGATCTGGATGGAGGCAAAATGCAGGTATTCCAGACAGCGGTTATGTAACAAGGCGGAGCAGACATTGGCAGTTACGGACTAAAATGGAGAAATATGTTTGAAGATGACTGGACAAAAAAAACAGTGGATCGAGGAATATGAAAAAGAATACCGGCGTCAGTCTGAGCCTTATGAACAGTGGATCGCAAAATGGGAAAGGAACATCCCGGACCGGAGGATAGAGGTGGGATGTTTTGTCGTACAGCCCTGGGAAGGGATCTTTCCGTCGCAGACGCTGCATCAGACTGGTGCGTTTGCGGAGATGCTGACAGGATTTTTACAGAAGCTGGGCAAAAATGTGCAGTATGTGATCCTGACCGGCGCGGAGGGAAGGCTTGCCGAGCAGACAGAATATTGGATTGGAGAATATTTTGAGACGCATCCGGAAGCGGAAGCCGTATATGGTGATGAGGATGAGTGGAACAAGGAAGAGCGGAAGCGGCAGAATCCATGGTTTAAGCCGGATTGGTCGCCGGATACGCTGCATTCCTGCCTGTATATCGGCAATATAATCGTCATGAGGGTGTCACTGCTTAAGAAAGCGGCTAAAAAGCTGGGGGAGGCAGCCGCTTTTGGAGAACTGCCGGATGAAAGCAGGGAAGACATATCAGAGGATGCCTTGAAGGAATCGGGAGAAGGATACGGGGAATATTCTGTTTTCTGGAGGTTTCTGCTTTATCTGACGGATGATATGGGAGTATCCTTCGGACATATTGACAGGATCTTATATCATAGATATGTAACAGGACAGATGAAGAAAAGACAGGAAAGCCCCGGGCAGGATAAGGGACGGAGTTTAGGGAGCGCCGGAAAGATTTGTCCGGAGCGGGAGGCAGTTCATGTCAGATATCCGATGACAGACGGGGAAAAGCTGGTTTCGGTGATCATTCCTTCTAAAGATCATCCGGAGCTGTTAAAACAGTGTCTGAATGCGATCCACGAGGTGACCGCATATCCATCCTATGAAGTGATCGTTGTAGATAACGGAAGCGCTCCGGAAAACCAAAGCATCATCCGTGTTATGCAGGAACAGATGCATTTTACTTACCTTTATGAGGAGATGGAGTTTAACTTTTCCAAAATGTGTAATCTGGGAGCCGCCCATGCCAAAGGGGACGTCCTTCTTTTTCTCAATGATGATATTGAGGTGCAGGGAAAAGAGTGGATGACCATCATGGCAGAGCAGGCGTTGCAGCCCCATACGGGAGCAGTTGGGGCAAAGCTTTATTATCCGGCTTCAAGGCTCATCCAGCATGCGGGCATTGCCAATATGAAGATCGGACCGGCACACAAGCTGGGCGGCATGGAAGATCAGGGAAGTCTGTATCATGGACGCAATCTGGCGGATTACAATGTGCTTGCCGTTACGGCCGCCTGTATGGCGGTAGAACGGAAAAAATATGACGAAGCCGGTGGGTTCTGCGAGGAACTTGCTGTGGCGTATAATGATGTGGATATCTGTTTTACCCTATACGAAAAAGGATATTACAATCTGGTCAGAAACGATGTGGTGCTGTTCCATCATGAATCCTACAGCCGGGGAAGCGACCGGGACGCGGCGAAGGAAAAAAGACTGCTACAGGAGAGGAAGAAGCTTTACCAACGGCATCCTAAGCTGTACGCGAAAGATCCATTTTACAGCAGACATCTGGTACAGGAGCGTCTGGATGCAGATTATCATGTAGAGATGCAGTATGAACATGAGCAGAATGACAGGTTCAGCCATAGACAGCTGATTGACTGTCCCAGAGAAACGAAGAACAGTCTGTTTCGTAAGCTTGTCAGGAAGGGAGCATGGAACCAGTATCATCTGGATGAGGCGCGGCTGAGGCAGACGGATCTCCTTGAGGAAGATTCCACGGTGCTGGAGTTGGAAGGCTGGTGCGCGTTGACTGACCGGGATATGGCGGAATATGAGAGGGCGCTGATTCTGGTCGGACAGAACGGTATGGCGGAGCAGCTGGAGATATTTGATAAACTGCGTCCTGATGCGGCAGAGACGCTGCCAAAGCAGCCGCATGGCGCATTGTGCGGATTTGTTGTGAGGATCAAAGTGCAGGAGATACAGGACGGGGAGTATCAGGTAGGATATCTGTTTCGCCCCAGGGCGGGCGGCAGACCGCTGGTACAGTATGGGGAGAGGCTGATTCTGGAAAGCACGCCTAAGTGGCAGGGCAGAACCGCGTCTATTGTTAGGGAAAATGTGGATTTTGTTAAAGAACTGTGCTAGAATATTAAAAGTACAACGGCGCAGCGCGATGGGTTCAGAAGTTGGAAGACCGGAGGCCTGCGATAAAATATACAAAAGCACAGAGAAGAACCGGCAGATGAGAAACAGTAGTAAATAACCGGAAAAATGATAGAAGGAGAATGGAAAACATGGCGGGAATCATGGATAAAATACTGGCGGATAGCGGCAGTATGCGCAGAACACCGTATATGGCAGCGGGTATGTATAAGGGATATTATGTGACGGTACATATGAGTCAGGGATTTTTGATCCGCATTAATTACAAGCTTGCGGATAATATGGATCTGAACAGCTTTAAGAACAGGGCGTATGGTGTCATGAACCAGTTGCGGGTCGCGGAAAAAAAGGTGACTCAGACAAATGTCATGGATTATGTGGTCGAGGTAAGGCTGATGCCGGCAAATCTTGCAAAGAATACGATACCGATGATCGATTCGGTGACGAATCATCTTATCGGATTTTTACAGGCGGAAGGAGCGGGTACAGGATGCCAGCTGTGCGGTTCCGAATATGACGTTGGCAGCTATGATGTCAATGGCGCTCCGCATTTTCTCTGCTCAACCTGCGCGCGGCAATCGATGACTCAGATGGAGGCGGAACGCCAGAGCAAATTAAGTGTTGAATCCAATCTGCCTTTGGGCATTATCGGGGCGCTGATTGGATCTCTGCTCGGCGCTGTTGTGTGGGTACTTATCTATCAGGCAGGTTTTATTGCGGGCATAGCGGGAATAGCCATTTTTGGAGGCGCAATGAAAGGATATTCCGTACTTGGCAAAAATGTGGACAGGAAGGGTGTGGTGATCTGTGTTCTGATCACTATTGTTATGATCTTTCTGGCGAATGAGTTTTCTATACGTCTGGCGGTGTATTTGGCTGCAAAAGAACAGCATGCGCATATGACATTTGCGGAGATCAACAGAAAATGGTCAAAATTTATGAGCGAGGATAACTTTAAGTGGGCATATATAAAGGATCTGGGTATGGGATATGTCCTGGCGGCGGTTGGACTGATTGGAACTGTAAAACAATCCTTCAGAAATGCCGGCGGCAGCTATACCATGAAGAGAATGTAAATGCGGTTATTGAGATGTGGTGAAAGTACTGCGGAGAAACAAAGGCAGGAACAGCATAAGGAAAATATGGATGCGGCTATTGAAACATCATAGCCGCATTTATTTTTGGATAAAATAAGTCAGTTCTCTTTATGGAAGCACTGATTAAAACAGCGTTTCCCTAAATTTATACATGGAGCATAGATAATATGTCAGTTTACTTAATTGAGTTTATATACGTTTAATAAATTGTTTCGAAATGATTTATAAATTATTTACAAACGCTTTATAAATAGGTGAAGGATTTCCGAAGTATGATTCGTTATATATTATGAGAAGAGGAAAGCGGGAGGAAACGGATGTGGATTCCAAAGAGCGTCTGACGCAGATGATAGAGAAATATCAGCATCTGATATTTTCCGTCTGTGTGAAGATGACGCAGGACTACTTTGCGGCGGAAGATCTGACGCAGGATACCTTCCTGGCGGCGTTTCGTCATCTGGATCGCTTTGACGGAACGAATGAAAAAGCGTGGCTGTGCCGGATTGCGTCAAATAAATGCATCGATTACATGAAACAGGCGGAGCGAAGAAGCGTCCCTTCCACCGAAGAGATGCTGGATCTGCGGTCTTCCGGTGATGGTGAGCCGGAAAAGCATATGTTGGAAAAGGATGCCTGGCATGAATTGAAGATAAGATGCGGCAGTCTGTCGCCGCCTTATGACCGGATCGCTGCCATGTATTTTCTGGAAGGAAAGAAGGCGGCGGAGATCGCCGGATCAACCGGTAAGAATATCAAGACGATCCAGACGCAGATCTATCGCGCCAGAGCGATGCTGAGGGAAAAGATCGAAAATGAAAAATAAAAATTTTAGAAATCGAAGCAATGACAGAAAAATCGGATATCAAAGAGAATTGGGACACTAATGGAAATACGGATCCCGGAAGGTATGGAAACATCTGCGGAACAGTAACATTTCTAAGGAATTAGGATATATGGATGGAAAGGAGAGAAGTATGGAATGGGAGTATCTTAGCGATGAAGAACTGGCTCAGCTGGTAAAAGAAGTAGAAGCAAAACCGCTTTGTCAGGCGCCGGAATATTTAAAGCCCATGATCCTTGATAAAGCGGAGGCATACGATAAGAGCGCTCAAAAGCCGTCTGCAGGAATGCAGCTTTTTATCTATAGTGTCAAGATCATGGCGGCAGCAGCGGCAGCGGTGATCGTGATCCTTACCGTACCGGTGATGGATAAAGCGCAGTCGCTGGACTATATGGAGCAGTCTGCGCAATCGGAACTGGAACGGATGCGGGACATAGCTGCGGATAGAGAACAGGCGCAGATCCGGGACATAGCAGCGGTCATGAACAGAGTCAATGCGCGGCGCGCCATGGAGGAGGAGCTGGATGCATTGACAAGACAGAGTTTTGGGAGAGCTTTTTTTAACGAAGGCTGGCGGGAGGAACCGGGAGAGGAAGAATCCCTGCAAAACACTGACGCTCAGGATAAGGAAAGAACGGACGGCGCTGCAAATGGAATTATAGATTGGTTTCACGAAATGATCAAATAATCAATAAGGAGGAAATAATGATATGACCAAAAAGAAAAACAAATTTTTAACTTTTATCTGTTCACTGCTGCCGGGAGCAGGGGAGATGTATATGGGATTTATGAAAATGGGCGTCAGTCTGATGAGCTGCTTTTTTCTGGCATTAATATTAGCTGATAGTGGAGTGTTTGATTTTATGGTGGTGATTGCGGCAATCGTGTGGTTTTACAGCTTTTTTCACGTACACAATCTTGCCGGACTGCCGGATGAAATGTTTTTTGAGGTAAAAGATGTATATCTGTTTCCGTTTGCCGGAAAGGAAGGTGAACAATTGATGCATACGGGGAAATACCGCAAAGTGGTGGCGGTCATATTGATCTTCATAGGCGTCAGCGGCCTTTTTAAGTCATTTTATTATGTGGTGGCGAGATATTTACCGCAGGCGTTTCGTGTGATTCTGAATGACTTCCTCTTTTACTATCTCCCTAAAATGGTATTTAGTATTGCGGTTATTATTCTTGGCATCTATATGATCCGCGGAAAGAAAAAGCAGCTGGAGGGAGAATTACTATGAAAAAAATTCATCGGATCGGGACGATTACATTTGGCGTGACGCTTGTAACTGCGGGACTGTTGTTTTTGGCGCATACCTTTCTGCCGGGGTTGGATTATATCATGATCTTCCGGTTTTGGCCCTGTATATTCATTATGTTGGGAGTGGAGATTTTGTTGGGCAGCAGGAAAGATGAAGCGGAATTTAAATATGATGTGCCTGCGATTTTCATCATGCTTGTCTTGATATTCTTTGCCATGGGAATGGGATTGGTGGAGGTTCTGCTGGAGCATCAGGAAGCCTTTTGCT
This sequence comes from uncultured Lachnospiraceae bacterium, assembly GCA_964421915.1. Lineage (GTDB taxonomy): Bacteria > Bacillota > Clostridia > Lachnospirales > Lachnospiraceae > NK4A136. Next base: position 24,923 of record CAYQZB010000015.1, on the reverse strand, counting down.
ATTGGTACTGGTAAAAGTTAAGTTCATAAATTTTTAACATAATGGAAGCAATTTGTAAACATTTCTATTTTATGATATCTGTGGCGCTGCGTAAAGACGTCGGACATCATAGCGTACATGTCGGAACATCGGAAAGTACGGTAAGAATGGAGGAATGTTATGGAAGAAAATATGTTCGGATTGGAGCTGTCAGATATAGCTGATATCAATCCCGCGGTCAATGCGCTGTTTCATCAAGCCATGCGGTTTGCCGGCTCGGTTGTTGATTATAAAGAGCTGATGATGATGTATGCCTGTGCGATCCAGGAGATCAGGACAAAACTGGAAATACTTGATACGGAATATAATGTGCGATACAGACGTAATCCGATCACATCTATCACCTCCCGTCTGAAAAAGTCGTCCAGCATCATGGAAAAGCTGATGCGGAAGAATCAGGGACTTACGCTCCAAAGCATTGAAGAGTGTATCCATGATGTGGCAGGCATCCGTGTGGTCTGCCCGTATATTGATGATATCTATACAATCGCGGAAGCATTGTTGAAACAGGATGATATTACGCTGGTGGAACGGAAGGATTATATAGAGCATCCCAAGCCGAACGGTTACCGGAGTCTTCATCTGATCGTCAAGGTGCCCGTGTTTTTTTCCGAGCAGCGTAAGGAGATGGCTGTGGAAATACAGATCCGGACCATCGCTATGGATTTCTGGGCGAGCTTGGAGCATCAGATGAAATATAAGCAGGAGATCCCGAATCAGCAGGAGATTGTTGATAAACTGGAAAAGTGCGCAGAGGTCATATCACGGACGGATCAGGAGATGCTGGAGATCCGCAGGCAGATCGATGCATCCTCAGATCCGCAGTCAGATGAGGATATCCTTTTGGAAAAGATCCGCAAGCTGGATATTAATATCATGTAGGTTGATGCTTTGAAGTTTGTAAAGACGCTGATCAAATTTGGTTAGCGTTTTTTTATCCATATTTTGTTGTGGATTTGATGCGGAGAGGTTATAATAGCATTAAGGATCGGCGCGACAACCGAAAGATAAATGATAGAAGCATCGAGGAATCTGGATTGATGGAAGAGAAGAGCAAGCTTCCCGAGAATATGGAAGACTGGGGAATCGAAGAATATAAAGCGGCATATAAAATGGAAAAAAAGAAAAGTGTCGTATTGTCCGGCAGACTGGCGGACGCCATAGCCCAGGCGGAAGAAAAAGACAGACAGATCAAGCGGATCAAAAACAATCCGCTCTGGAAAGCGAGTAAACCGCTGCGTGTCATGATGCACTGGGGGATCAGGCAGAAGAACAGGATTGGGAATCTTGGCGGTCCGAGGGGGATTGCCCGAAAGGCGAAGTCAAAGAAGATCGAGCTTGCGGCAAGAAAGCAGCACGGGACGGCAAGCTTTCCGTCGCCGGAGGAAGCGGCAAGGCAGAGAGAGACTGCTTTTTCCAAAGATGTGACATTTTCCATTCTGGTGCCGTTGTACAATACGCCGGAGCAGTTTTTGCGTGATATGATCGATTCTGTAATAGCGCAGACTTATGAGAAATGGGAACTCTGCCTGGCGGACGGTTCCGATGGGGAGAATGCTTCTGTAGGAGAGATTTGCCGGAACTATGCGGCAAAGGATCAGCGTATCAAATACCGCAAATTGGAGAATAATCTTGGAATCGCAGGCAATACCAACGAATGCTGCGCGATGGCGGCAGGCAACTATATCGGTCTGTTTGATCATGACGATGTGCTGCATCCGTCTGTGTTATACTACTATATGCAGGCAATCTGCGAAAAGGATGCCGATTATATCTACTGTGATGAATGTACATTTCACGGTAGCTCCATTGACAATATGATTACGCTTCATTTTAAACCGGATTACTCTCCGGATAATCTCTGTGCCAATAATTATATCTGTCATTTCTCGGTATTTTCCAGAGAACTGTTGGATTCTACAGAGCTGTTCCGTTCGCAGTATGATGGCAGTCAGGATCATGATATGATCCTGAGGCTGACTGCGCGGGCGAAGCATATCGTCCACATTCCGAAGCTTTTATATTACTGGCGTTCCCATAAGGGCAGCGTTGCCTCTGATATCAATGCCAAATCTTATGCCATTGATGCGGCCAAGCGTGCGGTGGCGGATTATCTGACCAATAAGGGCTATGAATATTTTGAGATCTCATCTACCAGAGCCTTTGAGACGATCTTCAGGATCAAATATCCTATCTTATCGGACGATAAGATTTCTATTATCATACCAAATAAAGATCATAAAGCAGATTTGGAACGGTGTATCCAATCGATCTTAGAAAGATCCACGTACTCTGAGTATGAGATCATTGTTGTGGAGAATAATAGTGTGGAGCCGGACATCTTCGCTTATTATAAGGAGCTTGAGGCGCATCCGAGGATCAGGGTAGTTACTTATGAGGGAGAATTTAATTATGCCAAAATCAATCATTTTGGCGCGGGATACGCAACGGGAAAATATCTTCTTTTGTTAAATAATGATACCCAGGTGATCACTGTTAACTGGATGGAGGAGCTTTTGATGTATGCACAGCGCAGCGATGTGGGTGCGGTGGGTGCAAAGCTCTATTATCCGGATGATACGATCCAGCATGCGGGTGTTGTCTTAGGACTTGGTGTGCACAGGACGGCAGGGCATACGCATTACCGGGTAGGAAAGGACAACCTTGGTTATATGGGCAGGCTTTGCTATGCGCAGGATGTTACGGCAGTGACAGGCGCCTGTCTGATGGTCAGAAAATCCTTGTGGGATGAAGTGGGCGGATTGGACGAGACCTTTGCCGTTGCGCTAAACGATGTGGATTTCTGCCTGAAGCTCAGAAAGATGGGACTTTGGAATATCTGGACGCCGTTTGCGGAATTATATCATTATGAGTCCCATTCCAGAGGCTCCGACCTTTCCGGGGAAGGCGCGCAGCGATATGAAAAGGAGTGCGCGCTATTCCGCCAGCGTTGGGGAGAACTGATAGATCAGGGCGATCCCTTTTATAATGTGAATTTTTCGCTGGACCGGAGCGACTACTCCTTGAAATCATAGCGGATATGTAGTAAAATACTGATTGATAAAATTATAAAAAATGGGAATATGTTGATGTTTAATAACAAAAAGTTTAAGACAATATTTATCGCAGAGGCGGTTATGCCTTGGGTAATTGCTGTTTTGGGTGGAATTGCTTCTGAATTTTATTTCTCTTCGGGTAAGTATTTTAGAGAAGGACTTGATGAAGAGTACAGGAGGGCTGATAAACTTTTCAATATCTTCTTTAACTGTTCTATGTGGTACGGAATAGGGTTAAGTGTTGTTCTTTTGATAGTTGGATTAAGTTCTTTCGTGATTATGCTTGTACATTTGTCTGGGGCAAAAAAGGAAAATTATAGTGTAGCAAGACCACTAATCATCTCCCTCTGGAGTGGAGGATGTGTTTTGGGAACATTAGTCTTGATGTTTTTGGTTGTAGTTTTCACATACGGACAAGGTGTTTAATACTGAATGCTTGTAGCTTTAGTAGTGGCTAAGGATTATAACTGTTACATAGGGATTACGTGAGGTTTACATAACTCGCAGTTTGAATATCTATGTCCCAAAAAAGATTTCATTTATGATGTTTTTGGAACATAGATATTCAAACAAAAAGTTATGTAAACCGCACAATATACTACTTCAAAATCTGCTCATAAAAAAATAATATCTATAACACAATATTCAAGGAGGACAAACACATGGGTTTTATGGAAGAATTTAACTTCTGGCTGGAGGATGATTATTTTGACCAGCAGACAAAGGATGAGCTGCTTGCGATCCGCAATGATACAAAGGAAGTTGAAGACCGTTTTTATAAGGAACTGGAATTTGGCACCGGAGGTCTTCGCGGCGTGATCGGCGCGGGCACGAACCGCATGAACATCTATACCGTAAGAAAGGCTACCCAGGGACTTGCCAATTATATCATTAAACAGGGCGGCGCTTCCAAGGGCGTAGCGATTGCATATGATTCCAGAAGGATGTCTCCGGAATTTGCAGATGAGGCGGCGCTTTGTCTGGCGGCGAATGGTATCAAGGCATATGTATTTGAATCGTTAAGACCTACGCCGATGCTTTCCTTTGCGCTTCGTAAGCTTGGCTGCATCTCCGGTATCGTGGTGACGGCAAGCCACAATCCGCCTGAGTATAACGGATATAAGGCATACTGGGAAGACGGTGCGCAGGTAACAGCGCCGAAAGACGAAGAGATCATTGCCGAGGTAAAGGCAGTTACCGATTATCATACGGTAAAGACCATGGATAAGAAAGCAGCCATGGAACAGGGATTGTATGAAGTAATCGGCAAAGAGATCGACGATGCCTATATGGAAGAATTAAAGAAGCAGATCATCCACCCGGATGTAATCAAAGAAGTGGCAGATGATATTAAGATCGTATATTCCCCGTTTAATGGAACAGGCAACATTCCTGTCCGCAGGATATTACAGGAGCTTGGCTTTAAGAATGTCTATGTAGTTCCTGAGCAGGAGAATCCCGATCCGGACTTTACAACATTGGATTATCCGAACCCGGAAGATCCCAAGGCATTTACGCTGGCTCTGAAGCTGGCTAAGGAAGTAGGGGCGGATGTGGTCATGGCGACCGATCCGGACGCTGACCGTCTTGGAATCTATGCGCTGGATACGAAGACCGGTGAATATGTTCCGTTTACCGGCAATATGTCAGGTATGCTGATCGCAGAATACATCCTGCGTGAGAGGACAAAGACCGGTACGATGCCGGAGAATCCTGCGTTAGTAACCACCATCGTTACGACAAATATGGCGCATGCCATTACGGACGCTTACCATGTGAAGGAGATCGATGTACTGACGGGATTTAAGTATATTGGGGAACAGATCAAGCTGTTTGAGCAGAGCGGAAGCAACAATTACGTCTTTGGTCTGGAGGAGTCCTATGGATGTCTTGCAGGAACCCATGCAAGGGATAAAGATGCCGTTGTGGCGGTGATGTGCCTGGCAGAGGTGGCTGCGTACTGCAAGAAGGAGGGCATCACCCTGTGGGATATGATGATCGATATGTACGAGAAATACGGTTATTATAAAGAGACCCAGTACGCGATTACGAAAAAGGGCAAGGAAGGTCTGGAAGAGATCGCTGCCATGATGGAAGCATTAAGGGCTGATCCGCCGAAGGAATTTGGTGATTTGAAGGTAAAACAGTTCCGTGACTATAAGGCGGATAAGGTCGTTGATCTTGCTACGGGAGCGGAATCCAAGACAGGACTTCCGTCTTCCAATGTCCTCTATTTTGATCTGGAAAATGATTCCTGGTGCTGTGCAAGACCATCCGGTACTGAGCCTAAGATCAAGTTCTATATGGGAGTGAAGGGAACGAGTCTGGAGGATGCAGCACAGAAAGTGGAAGCATTAACAGAGGCGTTAAAGGCAAAATTATAAAAGAAGATATATATCGTAAACAAAAACCATATCCGGAGGGAAGTCTCCGGACATGGTTTTTGTATATACGGAGGACAGAACATGCTGCTTTCTGTAGCGAATCTGAAAAAAACAATTAATTATCTTAAAAAAAACGGACTGGAAGATACCTATTATGCTGCTCTTGAGCGGATCGTAACAAGGAGGCAGAGAAAGTACCGTTATGAGCCGCCCGCAGAGGACGAGCTTCAACGTCAGATGAACGCCTCGTGGAACTGGCGTCCGAAGCTTTCTCTTGTGGTGCCTGCTTATGAGACAAAGCCGATCTTTATGCAGGATCTGATTCTTTCCGTTGTGGAGCAGACGTATCGAAATTATGAACTGGTCATTGCCGATGCCTCCGAAACAGACATTGTGGAAAAAGTTGTAAAAGATTTTCAGACACAGTATGAAGGGATCGTATATGTGAGGCTTGAAGGCAACGGGGGGATCTCAGACAATACCAACGCAGCGCTCGATCATGCCACGGGAGAGTATATCGGATTGCTGGATCATGACGATCTTTTGACGCAGGATGCGCTTTATTATGTGGCTAGGGAGCTGGAAAAGTGCCGGAAAAAGAAACTGAGCCCGGAACTGCTCTATACTGATGAGGACAAGACCAACGAGTATTTGGAAGTGTATTATGAACCTAATAAAAAAAGAAGTTTTAATTATGATCTGATCCTGACCAACAATTATATCTGCCATTTGTCTTTTTACCGCGCTGACATCATACGGAAGCTGGGACTCAGGAAGGAATATGATGGGGCACAGGATTACGACCTTGTGCTTCGGACGATGGCGTTGATTGAGGACCAGAACGGAAAATTGGCAGGGACAGCGCTCCCTTGGGAGGATCACATCCGCCATATTCCGCATATTCTGTATCATTGGCGCTGCCATGAGGAGTCCACGGCGCTCAATACGGCATCCAAAGCTTATGCTTATGAAGCCGGTAAGCGCGCTCTGGAAGATTATGTCAAAGGGAAGAATTGGGACGCGCAGATCAGTCATCTGAAGCATCTTGGCTTTTACCGGATAGAATATCCTGGGAACATCGGGGGAGAGGGTGACTGGGATGTGATATTGCATCAGAGAGGCGATCTTGGAGTCATTGGCGGAGCTGTTTATACCAATCATAAAATCTCCGGCGGGGCGATGCGTCAGGACGGAGCTGTCATGTACAGGGGGCTTCATGAGCGATTCTCAGGATATCTGAACCGCGGCGTGCTGCAGCAGAATGTGGATGCGGTGGATCTTCGTTATATGACGGTTCGTAAGGATCTGATCAGCCTGTTTGAGGAAACTACCGGAGTTCCTTATCCGGTTCCTGAGAAATACAGGACGCAGAAGCTTTCAGAAGAAGAAATGGAAAATATCAGAAAAAAAAGTTTAGATTTTTGCAATAAAGTAAGAAAGAAAAACATTGGTATCTTATATGACCCGTTTGGAAAGGCAAAATGACAGAATATGCAGATTAAAGTAAGTGTGATTATACCGAACTTTAATGGAAAAGAGTACCTTGAGAATTGTATGGACAGTCTGATGAGGCAGGATGTCAGATCCTTTGAAGTGATTGTAATAGATGATGCATCATCGGACGACTGTTTATTAAGAGTGAAAGAAAAATATCCGGAAAACGGGGCGTTCCCCCGTACAAAATATGTCGTGCATGATGAAAACGAAGGATTCTGCCGAAGCGTCAATGACGGAATTGCACTGGCGGAGGCGTCGTATGTGATATTATTAAATAATGACACAGAGGCGGAGCCCTCGTTTGTGAGGGAGCTGTATTATGCCATTCGTAGACACGAGAAATCATCGGGCCGCAGAAAAGTATTTTCCATGCAGGCAAAGATGATTTCCATGCAGGAGAAGGAGATCATGGACGATGCGGGAGATTATTACTGTGCGTTAGGCTGGGCATACGCAGCCGGGAAAGGAAAGCCTGCGTCCCGCTACGAAAAGGAACGGAGGATTTTTGCGGCATGTGGCGGAGCCGCCATATACAAAAAGGATATTTTGCAGATGCTTGGAGGATTCGATGAGAATCATTTCGCTTATCTGGAGGATATTGATGTCGGATACCGTGCAAAGCTTTATGGCTATGAGAATCTGTTTACGCATAGGGCTGTCGTTTATCATGCGGGAAGCGCGGCTTCCGGGTCGAGATATAATACGTTTAAAGCAAGGCTTTCTGCAAAGAACAGCATTTATGTCATATACAAAAATATGCCGAATTGGCAGATTATAGTGAATCTACCTCTTTTTGTAATTGGCTATTCTTTGAAGATATCGTTCTATATTTTAAAAGGTATGGGAGATACTTATATTAAAGGATTGGCGGAAGGATTCCGATTGTGCCGATCGGCGGAAGGAAAACAACGCAGACCGGATTTTAAACAGATTGGACTTTTGCGCTGTTTAAAAATAGAAGGAGAACTGCTTGTAAATACTTTTCTCAGGCTGCGTGTTTAAAAACGGCGTTTAATAGTTGTCTTTTTTTGTAAAATATAGTAGAATACAACTAAGTGTGCTTTTGAGAATGCATGGAGGAAAGCAAAGGCAGATATGATAAGAGATAATCAGCGGGTATTTAACTGGATACATGTTCTGATTGACGCTCTGGTGATTGCGGGCTCTTATTTACTTGCGTGGTATATCAAGTTTGTGCTTCTTTGGAGTCCGTTGGAAGAAGCAAGCGTAGGTGTCCTGTCAAAAGAAACCTATTTCGGAGCATTGTATTTTATTATTCCGATTTATCTGGTCCTTTATTATTTCTGCGGTTTATATATGTCAAAGCGTTATTCCAGCGGTTGGCGTGAGATTTTAAACATCATCAAAGCCAATACCATCGGAGTCGCTTTGCTGGCTGCATTTTTGTACGTGATTAAGCTGGAAGATATTTCACGTACCATGATCAGTATCTTTTGCGGCGCAGCGATCCTGTTTGAGGTGATATTCCGTCAATTTCTGCGTCTTATGCTTCGCGCGCTGCGCAGGAAGGGCTATAATATAAAGTATGTCCTGCTTGTGGGATATTCAAGAGCCGCAGAAAAATATATTAATCGTATTTTGGAAAATCCGCAGTGGGGATATGTTGTCTGCGGCATATTGGATGATAAGATCCCGGCTGGTACGCTTTACCGCGGTGTTAAGGTAATCGGCAGAATTGACAATATTCATGTGATACTGCCGGAAAATAAGATTGATGAGATCGGCTTGACATTAGCGCTGACAGATTATGGTAAGCTGGAGGAGTTGGTTAATATCTGTGAAAAATCCGGTGTTCACACAAAATTTATACCGGATTATAACACTGTTATTCCCACTAAGCCTTATATCGAGGATTTGACGGGACTTGCCGTTATCAATATCAGGCATCTGCCTCTTAGCAATACGGCCAACAGCATGATGAAAAGGGCTGTTGATGTGGTGGGCTCCATCATATGCATTATTTTGTTTTCGCCGGTGATGCTGCTTTCGGCGCTGCTGATCAAATGCACGGATGGCGGTAATGTAATCTTTGCCCAGGAACGCGTCGGCTATCACAATAAGACTTTTAAGATGTACAAATTCCGTACCATGCGACAGCAGACGGATGAGGAGGAAAAGAGCGGATGGACGAAGAAAGACGATCCCAGAGTGACGCCGATTGGGAAATTTTTGAGAAAAACCAGTCTGGATGAACTTCCGCAGCTGTTTAATGTTCTGGCGGGAGATATGTCGCTGATTGGACCACGTCCGGAGCGGCCGCAGTTTGTAGAGGAATTTAAGGAAGAGATCCCCCGCTATATGATCAAGCATCAGGTGCGTCCCGGTATGACGGGCTGGGCACAGATCAATGGTTATCGAGGTAATTCCTCTATATGGAAACGTATTGATTTTGATCTGTTTTATATTGAGAACTGGACATTATTTTTGGATATTAAAATTTTGTTTTTAACATTATTTAAGGGCTTTATAAATAAAAATGCGTATTAATTGCAGGTGAGAAGAAAGGAAAGATCAGCACTATGGGAAACGGAAGCAAGCGGCGGGAGGATACAGAAAGGACAAAATCCCATCCGCGAAAAATGTCAGCTAAGGCAAGGGCAAGAAAGAAACGTAATCGTATCATTCTTATCGTGGCGGAAGTATTTATTCTGGCGGTATTAGGCGTAGTTCTGTACGCGGTGACAAGAGTGGATGAGATAGAAAAAGTCAATATCAGCGTCTCAGTAAATGAAGAAGTTAATGATTATATTTCCCAGCTTCCCACGAAGGAAGACGGAGGGAGAGAAAAGGGTTATCTGAATCTTGTGTTATTTGGCGTAGATTCCAGAGAGGGAGCTTTGTCAGCCAATACCCGTACCGATACAATCATCATTGCATCCATTAATCAGGATACCGGAGAGGTGAAGCTGGTCAGTGTATACAGAGATACGTATCTGAATGTCGGTAACGACAGTTATAATAAATGTAATCTCGCTTATGCGAGAGGCGGTCCTGAACAGGCGATCAACATGCTGAATATGAATCTGGATCTGAACATTGAAAATTATGTAACAGTGGGATTTAAGGGATTGATCGACTGTATCGATGCCTTAGGCGGCGTCGAGATCGATGTGCACGACAATGAGATCAGTTATCTGAACGACTATCAGATCAGTATGGTTGGAAAGTCAGATGATGGAATCCATTTTTATGCAAATGAGGGAGTTGACTATACGCCGGTGACACATTCCGGAGTGCAGATCTTAAGCGGACTGCAGGCGACGGCCTATTGTCGTATCCGTTATATCGGCAATGACTTTGCACGTACGCAGCGTCAGAGGACAGTGATCGCCCAGATGATGGAGCAGGCAAAGAATGCTAATATTCCTACATTGACAAGGATCGCAGAGAGCACATTCCCATATGTGGCAACCTCCTTTGATCTGGATATGATTATTTCTTCCGTATCGGATATCGGAAGTTATGAGATCGTTGCAACGGAAGGTTTTCCTTTTGAAGAGCATAGAGGCGGTGGGAACATCGGAGGTAAGGGAAGCTGTGTTGTTCCTACTAATCTTGTGGAAAATGTTTCAGAGCTGCATGAGTTTTTGTTTGGAGTGGAGAATTACCAGCCGTCTGCTACAGTACAGGAATGCAGCGATCGTATTTATTCGGATACGGCGCCTTATATCGGATATTAACTGTTTGTATAAATTATGAGAATGTGGTACAATAAAAAGGAACCGGTCAGGAATCGGTTCCTTTTTGAAATGATAAAGGAGGACTAGCATGAAAACCGTGGATGTGATCATCCCTACTTACAAACCTACCGGAAAATTAAAAAAGATCATATCTATGCTGGAGAAGCAGACTTATCCGGTATCGCATATTATATTAGTCAATACGGAAGAAAAATATTTTAATACATTTTTTTATGGGAGTACTTTTTTAGAGCAGTATCATAACCTGATTATCCGTCATATTTCCAAATATGAATTTGACCACGGCGGCACGCGGAGAATGGCGGTGGGATTGTCCCATGCGGATTATTTTATCTGCATGACGGATGACGCTGTGCCGGAGGATAAATATCTCGTTCAAAATCTTCTGACGCCTTTGCTGGAAGGAAAAGCGGCGGTTTCTTACGGCAGACAGCTTGCGGGCAGGCATTGTTCTGAGATGGAGTATTTCACAAGAAAATTTAATTATCCCAAAGAATCCCGCATCAAGACAAAGAAAGATCTTGAAAAATTGGGTATCAAGGCATTTTTCTGTTCCAATGTCTGTGCCGCTTATGATAGGCGCGTTTATGATAAGCTTGGCGGATTTGTTAAACATACAATATTTAATGAAGATATGATCTTTGCCTATCAGGTTCTGATGGCGAATTATGCGATTGCCTATGAAGCGGACGCAAAAGTGGTTCATTATCATCGTTATTCCAATCTGCAGCAGCTGAAGCGTAATTTTGATCTTGGGGTATCTCAGGCAGATCATCCGGAGATATTTGGGCAGGTATCTTCATCTTCAGAGGGAAAGAAGCTGGTATATGAGACAGCTAAATTTTTAAGGGAGAAAAAAAAAGGAGGTCAGATTCCCGGTTTGTATCTTACCAGCATTTATAAATATCTTGGATATCGGCTTGGAAAGGCATACAGGAAGCTTCCCAGAGCATTGATCAGAAGGCTGACAATGAACGAAAACTACTGGAAAAAAGAAGCGTAGTGAAAACATAGATTTTCTATTTTTTATTCAAAAAATTTTCACATAACTAAAATACAATAAGTAATGTAAGATCAAATTTTTTGAATGAATGTTATAGGGAGGCGCAAGTTATATGAAAACATTTCAAAAGATTGTTTTATCCTGTCTTTGCGGAATCTTATTTGGCTCCTTTGCTGCAGTTTCTTTTTTTGCAGTCAGGGAGATCGGCATCACAGTGGGACTGTTGGAAGAAAATACCAATCAGCAGGCTCCGGGACCGCAATATACAGAGGAAACGATCACCGTACAGTCGTCCGATATGACGGGGGATAAGAAAGAACAAGAACAGATGATTCCGGTACTTTATACGGTGAATACGGATGTAACGGAAGTGGTGGATGAGGTGATGCCTGCTATCGTTTCGATCACCAATCATCTGACTTACAATTATTACTATTATACAAAGGAGGCGGATGCAAGCGGTTCGGGAATCATCATAGGCTCCAATGAAAGCGAGCTGCTTGTGGCAACCAATTATCATGTGATAGAGGGCAATGATGGGCTCACGGTGACATTCGCGGACGGAACGGATGTGGCGGCACAGGTGAAAGGTACGGATGCGACCAGGGATCTGGCGGTTATCGCAGTAAGGATTGAAGATTTGGGTCAGGAGACTTTGGAGTCGATTGCCATTGCTAAGATGGGAGATTCTGATGCATTAAAGGTAGGCGAGCCTGTGATTGCGATCGGCAATGCGCTTGGGTATGGACAGTCCGTGACGACCGGAGTTGTCAGCGCCTTAGACCGTGAGATGAATATGGAAAATGTCAGTGGGACATTTATACAGACGGATGCCGCGATCAATCCGGGTAATTCCGGGGGCGCTCTTTTGAATATCAATGGTGAAGTCATCGGCATCAATTCCAATAAGATTGGCGGCAGTACCGTGGAAGGCATGGGATATGCCATCCCGATCTCAGCAGCTAAGCCGATCATTGAGGAGCTTTCCTTAAAGGAGACAAGAGTGCTGCTTCCGGAAGAGGAGCAGGGGTATCTTGGCATCAGCGGCGCAACGACTACAGCGCAGGAGATCATGTATTATGGTTATCCCGAAGGTGTGTATGTGGCTAAGGTATATGGAGATACGGCAGCAGAGAAGGCCGGAGTGCAGCAGGGTGACTTTATCGTATCCTTTGACGGGGAGACCATTAAGTCTATGCAGAGCCTGGCAAATAAGCTGTGCTACTATGCGGCAGGTTCTACCGTAGAGATAGAAGTTATGAGACAGACTGCCCGCGGATATCACAAGGTGACGCTGGAGGTTACTCTTGGCAGTAAGTCTGATATGGATAAGGAGTGAATAGCTCCATGAGGCCTATGAAGGAACGGTCAGAAGGTCTTTTGTCTGGCGCTATGGAGAATAGATAGAGAGGGAACTGAGGATGGGAGATAATGTGAACAAAAATGACGGCGGCGATTATGAAGAATTTTGCATGATATGCCGCCGCCCGGAAAGCCTGGCAGGGAAACTGCTTCACCTGCCGGGTAATGTTTATGTGTGCAGTCATTGTATGGATAAGATGTCAAAAATAATTGAAGAAAATTATGGCGATATCTTAAACGGCGCAATGGCAAATCCAATGGCTTTTATGAACGTCATGCCTATGAATCAGACAACAGATCCGTCTGCTGTGGATAAGACGGCAGATGACGGAGCGGGGAAAGAGGAAAGTGTGACAGATCTGACTGCCACGGAAGTGGAAGAGCCGGATACGCCTGCTCAGGAAACCGAGCCGCAAATTAACGTAAAGAAAGCAATTCCGAGATTCAGCTTTATCAATCTGGCTGATATGTCGGGAGATTTTGGCTTTTCAGGGAAACCGAAGGTAAAAAAACGTACCAAAGGAGAACGAAAACCGCTGCTTGCATTGGAGGATATTCCGGCGCCGCATAAGATTAAGTCGATGCTGGATGAGTACGTGGTAGGACAGGAGCATGCGAAGAAGGTCATGTCTGTTGCTGTCTATAACCACTATAAACGTGTTGCAACCGGAACGACAGATAATATTGAGATCGAGAAGTCCAATATGCTGATGATCGGACCTACAGGCTGCGGCAAGACTTATCTGGTAAAGACGCTGGCGAGGCTGCTGGATGTTCCGCTCGCCATTACCGATGCTACCAGTCTGACAGAGGCAGGCTATATCGGAGATGATATTGAAAGCGTTGTCAGTAAGCTTCTGGCGGCAGCAGGCAATGATATTGATAAGGCGGAGCAGGGGATCATCTTTATTGACGAGATCGATAAGATCGCGAAGAAAAAAGAGACCCATTCCAGAGACGTCAGCGGGGAATCTGTTCAGCAGGGGATGCTGAAGCTGCTGGAGGGTGCCGATATTGAAGTGCCCATCGGCGCTTCGTCCAAAAACGCTATGGTGCCTACAACGACGATCAATACGTCGAATATTTTGTTTATCTGCGGCGGTGCATTTCCGGGTCTGGAGGAGATCATTGAGGACAGGATCAATAAGCAGACTTCCATAGGGTTTAATGCAGAGTTAAAAGGTAAATTCAATAAGGATAAGACCATTCTGAGCAAGGTGACGACAGAGGATATACGCAAATATGGCATGATTCCGGAATTTGTGGGTCGTCTGCCGATGATTTATACGTTGGAAGGACTGGATAAGGATATGCTGGTCCAGATCTTGAAAGAACCGAAAAACGCTATTTTGAAACAGTATCAGAAGCTTTTGGAGCTGGATGAGGTCAAGCTTTGCTTTGATGAGGACGCTCTGGAGATGATTGCTGAAAAAGCAATGGAGAGGGAGACGGGCGCAAGAGCGCTGCGTTCCATTATTGATGAATTTATGCTGGATATCATGTATGAGATACCGAAAGATGACAATATCGGATCTGTGACGATTACGAAAGCGTATATTGAAGGCAAAGGGGCGCCGTTGATTGAGCTGAGAACCTAAGCTTCACACAGAAAAGCAGGGGAAACGTAATACACCGTACTGCATAGTATACAGAAAAGGCTTGCAGGACGGTGTATTTTGACTTGTAAGGAAAAAATCTTATCGGAAGAGTATCTTGATATCATAGAGGCCGGCGTTATTCAGAGCGACCTATCTAGTGGATTTAAGGACTACTGTGTACAGAGTGTTACAGATAATATCAGCAATATTTATATCAGTATCAACGAGGTAAGGGATATTTTCCCTGCGGCGGAACAGTTTTCTATTCTGCCGAAGTGTTATGGGATTGTTTCCGATAACAATCTAAACAGGGTATCCAGAGAACCTTTTAATTATCTGCCTTTAAGTGACACGGGGATCCTGAGTATCCAGCAAGAACCCCTTGGTCTGACAGGGCAGAAGGTTTTGGTTGCCATCATTGATACCGGGATCGATTATCAGAATCCCGTGTTTCGGAATGAGGATGGGACTACCAGGATCCGCGCTATCTGGGACCAGACCATACAGACAGGAAGAACACCGAACCAGTTTGCCTATGGGACGGAATATACCATGGCGGAGATCAATGATGCATTGTCCCGTGAGAATCCGCTGGAGTATGTCGGTTCAGTGGATGAGATCGGACATGGAAGCGCACTGGCTTCCGTTATGGCGGGGGACGGCAGGGTATCAGCTACCCTATATACAAGTCCTGCGCCTGACGCAGAGATTCTGGTAGTCAAATTAAAGCAGGCGAAGACATATCTGAGAAAGCTGTATCTGATTCCTGATGAGGTGCCGTGCTATCAGGAGAATGATATTATGGCCGCTATTTCCTATGTCAGAAGCTTTGTGGAAGTAACCAGACAGCCTGTGGTGGTATGTCTGGGCTTGGGAAGCAGTATGGGTAATCATGCAGGCAATACGGCACTCAGTTTGATGATATCCGAGGCATCAAATATCCGTAATTTCTGTATTATATCCTGCACGGGAGATGAAGGAAACGCAAGACATCATTATGCCGGAGAGTCTCCTGTCGGTGATAATTCCCTGAAAGAAACAGAGCTGTTTGTGGAAGATGGCAGTGAAGGGTTTTTTCTGCAATTTTGGGCGGAGGAGCCCGGCGTATTCCAGATCGCCGTCAGATCTCCGGCAGGAGAAACAACGGGGATGATCAATAATAAAAATGGAACGAATATCACATATTCCTATGTTTATGGCGATAGTCAGTTACAGATCAATTATGTGCTGGCAGAGGATTATTCCGGCTGGCAGGGAGTTTTTATCCGGATGATCAGCCCCGCGGCGGGGATCTGGACGATCCAGGTCATGCCGCAGGATGTCGGAATTGATCTGCAATACCATATGTGGCTGCCTATCAGCACTTTTTTACAGGATCAGGCATACTTTATCCGTTCGTCGCCTTATGAGACGCTGACATCGCCGGTGCCGTACCGTGGGATTATAGTGGTGTCCGGATATAACAGTTATGAAAACAGCGTTTATCTGAACTCTTCCAGAGGATTTACTGCAGATGATCGTATCTATCCGGATCTGTGCGCGCCGGCGGTTGGCTATACTACGCCATATGGCGTGGTGAATGGCACGGATTTTGCGGCGGCATTGACGGCGGGAGCGGTTGCACAGATTTTTCAATGGGGCGTCATAAATAAAAAAGACATTTATCTTGATGACAAAGAGATACGAAATTATCTGATCCGGGGCACGACGAAACGTCAGAGCGTCGCATATCCGGATCGTATGATGGGATATGGTCTGCTCAATCTTGTGGAGACCTATGAGAAAATTGCAGGTTATTGATAAAACAAGATGATCACAGCGCAGTGATCACCGTTCCGGCGCTGCCTTTTAGTGCATCCTGAACTCTGTCTAAGGAAGTAATCAGTACGTTTCCTTCAGGAACTGCTTCCAGATAAGTGATGGCTGCCTCAACCTTTGGCTGCATATTGGTCAGTCCAAACTGTCCCGCGGCGGTCAGTTCTGTTGCCTCGCTGACAGTCATATGGCGGATCGGCTGCTGCGTGTCGGTTTCAAAATCGCGGTAGACACATTCTACGGAGGTCAATATAATCAGCTCATCGGAAGCGAGATCGGCAGCCAGCTTTCCGGCGATGCTGTCCTTTTCAATGACTGCGGATGCGCCTTTTAAGATGTGGTTCTGCTCGATCACAGGGATACCGCCGCCGCCGCAGGCAATAACAATCTGTCCGGCATCTGTCAACGTGCGTATCGTATCCAGTTCGACGATGCTGATGGGCTTTGGCGCAGCAACGATGCGGCGATATCCCTTGCCCGGCGTTTCCTTGACATAGTTGCCTTTTTTGATTTCCATTTCCGCGTCCTCTTTGGACATATATCTGCCGATGACCTTTTTCGGCTCATAAAATGCCTCGTCATAGGGATCTACCGTTACCTGAGTCAAGATAGTGGCTACCGGAGTAGCAATACCTCTGCATAGCAATTCCGAGCGAAGCGTATTCTGGATGTCATAGCCTATGTAGCCCTGGCTCATTGCAGAGCAGACGCACATGGGAGCCGGTGTATAATCAATATAAATACGTCTAAGCTCAGTCATGGCTTTATGGATCATACTGACCTGACGGCCGTTGGAATGGGTGATGGTCAGGTGATAATCCTGTTCTATCAGGTCGGCAAGCACTTTTGCTGTTTTTTTGACAGCGCCCTGCTGTTCTAAGATCGTATGACCGAGAGCTTCATGACCGAGTGAAACGACGACATTCTTCTTTTTCATACCAATAACCATACCTTTCCGTGATCTGCGTATTTACGCCGCAGACACATTCATTCTGCCACAATGCCGAAAAAGGCACGGGCATGACTGCGGACAGTAATAGTATAGCAAAAAAAATGGAAAGAATCTACTGGACATTAAAAAATATGGATATTGTTTTCTATATAGAATAGGCTTGCGGATCAGAAGGAAAAAATGTAAAATAAATGCGTAGTGATATGATGTACAGGGTAACGCCCGCGTGAAAGGCATTAATTATGATCAATATTTTTAAAATGGAAGCATCTACGAAAGCTATTACAGAATACATTATTAAACGTCTTGCAATCGTTTGTGAAGATATCGATTCCAAAGATGCAGAAAGCATAGCATATCTTACTATTTTGTATCAGCGTGTTTTGGAGGATCGCCGCATCGCTCCCGAGGAACGCAGTCTGATGCATATTTTGGATAAGCTGGAAGAGGATCTGATGTATGACCGGCGGATCTTCTCTGCGCGGGCGGAGTTTGTTTTAGATTTCTTAAAGGCGGATTTGCTTAGATGTGCTTTACTGAGCTGCAACAATAAAAAGGAGATGATTATTTTAGGGCGGATACGTTGTCTGAAAAAGATATATTTTTCAGACGTACAG
Organism: uncultured Lachnospiraceae bacterium; assembly: GCA_964421915.1. GTDB lineage: Bacteria > Bacillota > Clostridia > Lachnospirales > Lachnospiraceae > NK4A136. The sequence continues at coordinate 6,878 of CAYQZB010000015.1, read as the reverse complement.
GAGGAAAAGAAGAAGTCAGGGAGATTGACGCCCGAAAAAATAAAGAATCATGTCGATCAGTATGTGATTGGGCAGGAGGCTGCCAAGAAAGCGGTGGCGGTGGCGGTATATCGTCATGATAAGATGGTCAGACATCCGGGAGAAAACTTTGCAGCCAATGTAGTATTGCTGATCGGACCAAGCGGCTGCGGTAAGACCGAGATCATGAGAAGACTTCAGGAGATCACGGAATACCCGGTGATCTGTACGGATGTTTCTTCTCTGGGAGCGTCACAATACAGAGGGAGACATAAAGAGGATCTGTTGATCTCCCTGTGGGAAAAAGCCGGCAGGAAAAAGGCACAGGCGGAGCAGGGCATCATATTTATGGATGAATTTGATAAGGTGCTGCAGCCCGTATTTTCCGAACGGGGAGTCAATGTCCATGATGATGTTCAGTCACAGCTGCTTACCATGCTGGAGGGAAGTGACGTGGAGTTGAAGGTTGGCGGAAGGGTTTTTAGCCTGAATACTTCCCATATTTTATTTATACTTGCAGGCGCGTTTCAGGGAATTGAGGAATGTGTCCGCGAGCATAAGGTAAAAGAGGAACAGCAGTCGGGCTTTATCGGATTTAGCAATCCTTTGATGAGTGAGATCGACACAGGCTTCAGCAGGAATAATATTACGCATGAGGTATTAATGAATTATGGCATGAAACGGGAGCTGGCGGGAAGGATCAGCGAGATCGCCGTATTAAATCCATTGAAAAGAGAGGATATGATCAGGATATTGACGGTTCCCAAGGATAATCTGATAGAACGGTATGCCAGGGAAATCCGGCTTGCCTGTGGAGGGGAATTAATATTTACAGAGGAAGCGCTGAAAAAGATTGCGGATATGGCTCTTGCGGAGGAGACGGGAGCAAGGGCACTGCATCAGATCGTAAGGCGCACTGTCAGACAATGCTTGTATGAAGCGCCCGGATTAAAAGGAGTCCGCAGTATTACGATCACAGGGGAGGTTGTGTCGGGAGAAAAAAAGCCGATCCTTTGTATGGAGGATGACGCGGCTGGCTGGAATGTAGGAGAGTGGGATGAGGAAGCTTTTTGAAAAAACCAATATTGAAACATACGCGCCGTATCTGGAAAGGCGTCTGAAGATATATCAGAAGAGCGATCAGCCGTTTACCAATGGCATGGTGATCTATGCCTATTTGTCCATCGTGGTCTATTATATATTTTTCTTACGTGATAGAGATGAGCAGGTGCTGGAAAGCGTGATGAAGCTCTTAGGCGCGTCCTACAAAGAGGGGAACAGACAAGCGCCTTTCTGGACGATACTCCATAAGGCGGCTGATGAATATACGGATGATCTGATGCTGGCTAATGGGATCAGATTAGAAAAGATTGTCTGTAATGAGGATATTGATGAATGTTTTGATTTTCTGGAATGGGAGGTCATGCAGGAACCGGATGAGGAGAAAAGATATCTGCAGCTTGGAGAGATAGACATCAATAAGATCCAGTTTTTTAAAGACGGACGAAAAAGACTGGAAATGAGACGGGAGCCAAAAAGAAACACCGGAAAGGAAGAACCGCGATTTATCAGAAAATGCGAAAGGTTTCTGCAGGAATATACCCCGGACAGGATCAAGGCGTATCTTGACCGCTTTGTGATTGGACAGGATGCTGCAAAGATCAGCATCAGCGCTGCGGTCTATAATCATTATCAGAGAATATTGCATCCGGAAGAAGATCTTGTAAAATCCAACGTCATACTGATCGGACCTACCGGCTGTGGTAAGACGGAGCTTATCCGCAGGATAGAGGAGCTGGTTAATGTTCCTGTCGTTATTTCCGATTTCAGCGGTATCGTTGCAACTCCATGGAAGGGAAGAAATAAAGAAGAAGCGCTGCTGAATCTGTATCTGAAAGCCGATAAGAGTATGGAGATAGCAGAGCACGGAATTGTTTTTTTTGATGAATTTGATAAGATGATACCCAACAGAAATAACAGTATGGGGATCGATATCAATCAGGAGCTTCAGGGACAGATGCTTGGGATGATGGAGGGAACGATGATCGATGTTCCTTATATGAACGGTTCCGGCAGTGACACGGTGCTTCGGATGGATACACGGAATATTTTGTTTATATGTGCCGGTGCGTTTGAGGGATTGGAGAAAATCGTCAGGAAAGATATGCAGAAGGAAGGAAGCCTGGGGTTTCACAGCAGCCTGATCGACCAGTCGGATATTGAGATCAGCGAGGATAATATCAAGGTGAAGCATCTGATAGAGTATGGGATGAAGCCGGAGCTTGCAGGACGTCTGGGTGCAATTTCAGTACTGCATGGACTGGATAAGGAAATGATGAAAAAGGTTATGACGGAACCGGAGGACAGCATCATCGCCAGATACCAGAGGGAATTTGATTATGAGAATCAAATCCGATTGGAATTTACGGAGGAAGCGATCGACGTTATTGTCGATAAGGTTTCTAAGCTAAGTATCGGAGCCAGAGGATTAAACGCCGTCATTCATGAGATCTTAGAAGATGCGTTATTTGAAGTGCCGGGGATGGATGGCGTCAGGCAGGTAACGATCACCGGCGCCGCAGCGGCGCTGGAGGAGGCGCCGGAGTATACCATCGAAAGATAACTGCCGTAGTCAGGGGATGCTCAGACGGTATGACAGGCAGTGGAAAAATGGAGGCAAAAGATGGGTAAGTTACAAAAGGCAGTGCTGATCAGAACTGTAGTTCCGATCATGCTGATGGGCGTCATTATTGCGCTTTTTGCAAGCAGCCGTTATGAAAAAATGATGTATGAACAGATGAAGCTGATGTTAAATACGGCGGCATCTTCTGTGATGACGGTTTATGACGAGCTGTACGAGGGAGATTATAAGCTGGTGGGAGACGGGCAGTTTTCTTTATATAAGGGAGAACAGGAGCTGACCGGTGATTTTGCGATCATTGATCGGATCGCTGCAGAAGCGGGCGTAGAGATTACTTTGTTTTATAAGGATGCAAGGATCCTGACGACGTTAAAGGATGCAGAAGGCAGACGGTATGTGGCTACGGGAGTAAACAGCGCAATATATCATGCGATAGAGAAGGAGCTGGATGTCTGTTATTATAATGTAGAGATCGACGGGGTGGGATATTATGCCTGTTATGCGCCGATCATGCACTCTGACGGCAGTCTGGTCGGCATGGTGGGCGTTGCAAGGAAGACAGAGCAGATCTCAGAGGCGGTACTGAAGACATTGGAGCCGGTATGGCTGATCATATTGTGCTGCGCGGTCCTGGCAGGATTTATCAGTGTCAATTATACAAAGGAGCTGGTGGATGGGATCCAGCAGATCCGTGATTTTTTGCAGTGCATGACGCGGGGCGAGCTGAACCATCTGATGAATAGCAGGATATTAAAAAGAGAAGATGAGATCGGTGATGCCGGAAGATCCGTGGTTGCCATGCAAAAGGCGGTGCGTATCCTGGTAGAACGGGATCCGCTGACAACATTATACAACAGAAGGTACGGTACGGCAAAATTAAAAAAGATCCAGCGGCAGGCCAAGCGGTGCGGCCTGAAGTATGCAGTTGCAATGGGGGATATTGATTATTTTAAAAAGGTCAATGATACCTTCGGGCATGAGACCGGGGATTCCGTGCTGATACATGTGGCAGAGCAGCTAAAAAGGGCGGTTGTAGGCAAGGGTTTTGCCTGCCGCTGGGGCGGCGAGGAGTTTCTGATCGTATTGGACGGGCTTGACCGGAAAGAGGCACTGGAAACGCTGACGCAGATGCTTCAGAATATCAGGAGCATTGCTATTCCCTGTCAGGGACAGGAGATCAGGGTGACGATGACAATGGGATTTGTTGATGGTTCTTTGTCAGATGATCATGAAGAGCTGATCCGTATGGCGGATGACAGGCTGTATTATGGAAAGGAACATGGAAGAAACCGGATCGTTACTAATGTGGACGATGATGCAATGACTTTGGACATGTACGATATGGAAAATATCAGGGAGATGCTTTCACAGGCTGAGTATGATCTTTCGGAAATGTCAAAGGAGCTGTATCAGCTTGAGAAGAAAGATGTCGCGGAAGCATTAGATCTGCAGATGACGGAGGAAGATACGGAAGAAGACCGGATGGTAGAGGATATGATCCGTAAACTGGCGGAAAATGCTATTAGGGAAGTTGAAGAGGATGCAGAAGAAACGGAAGCATCGGAAGAAACGAAAGCGGCAGAGGAAAGGGAAGAAATAGAGGATAGGGAAGCATCGGAAGAAACGAAGACGGCAGAGGGAAAGGAAGAAACAGAAGATAAGAAAGAAATGGAAGAAGAGAAAGAAGTAGAAGAAGAGAAAGAAGTAGAAGAAGAGAAAGAAGTAGAAGAAAACAAGACATCGGAAAGCGGGAACGAATCAAAGGAAAAAGAAACGATATGCAGTACTGCGGACGAGGAAAAGAGGAGTAAGTCAGAAGAAGGCGCCGATTGAAGCAGGGCGGCTGAAATGACAGGAATGAAAAATGGAACAAGACCAGAAACTATTACAGGAAGAAGTGAAAGAGAATAAAATGGGTACTATGCCGATACCAAGGTTATTAACGGGTATGGCATTTCCCATGGTTATTTCGATGCTGGTACAGGCATGCTATAATGTTGTAGATAGTATTTTTGTGGCAAAGATCAAGGATGATGTTGCTGCCGGCGGTTCTGCCGGGACAGCGGCATTAAATGCGGTGGGCATGGCATTCCCGGTGCAGATGCTGCTGATTGCGTTTGGCACGGGCACCTGTGTCGGCGTTAATGCGGTACTTTCCAAGGCACTAGGGGAAAAAGACCAGAAGACTGCAGATCGGGCGGCGAATAACGGGGTTTTTCTTGCGGGATGTAATTTTATCCTGTTTTTGATCGTCGGGGTATTCTTTTCGGAATCTTTGATTCGCATGCAGGGAGGGGAAGGACTGGCGCTGACCTATGGCACCCAGTATCTGACGATTGTCTGCACCTGTTCTATTGGTGTATATACGCAGTTTATTTTTGAACGATTGCTGCAGTCTACGGGAAGGACGATTTACAGTATGTTTACGCAGCTGACAGGCGCGGTGATCAATATCGTGCTGGATCCGATCTTTATTTTCGGTCTGTTTGGCATGCCTGAGATGAAGGTGGCCGGAGCCGCGCTGGCGACGGTGATCGGACAGATCTGCGCTGCGATTCTGGCTATCATATTAAATGCAAAGAAGAATACGGATGTTCATGTGAATCTTAGGGGATTTCGTCCCAATTTAAAGATTATAACAAGGGTTTATCAGGTGGGCTTTCCATCCATCGTCATGCAGGCGATTGGTTCTGTTATGACATCTTCCATGAACCGCATCCTGTCAGGACTGAATACGGATTCCGTTGCGGTATTTACCGTATATTTTAAATTGCAGAGCCTGTTCTTTATGCCGGTATTTGGCATCAACAACGGCATGGTGCCGATCCTCGCTTATAATTATGGCGCAAGAAAGCGTAAAAGGATGGTGCAGACGATCAAGCTCAGCATGGCATATGCCTTACTGTTTATGCTGGTGGGATTTGGACTATTTGAATTATTTCCGGAGATGCTTCTGCGTATCTTTGATACGGGAGATCCCAGCCTGATTATCCTTGGCGTACCTGCGCTTCGGATCATCGGCTTTCATTTCCTTGCTGCGTGGTTCTGCATCATCAGCGGAACGGTATTTCAGGCGCTGGGCAATGGCGTATATAGTCTGATCGTCTCCATCGCAAGACAGCTGGTGGTGTTGATCCCTGTAGCATATATCCTGTCAAGGATCGGGGGATTGGATCTGATCTGGTGGGCATTTCCGATTGCGGAGGTGATGTCGCTTTGCGTATCGTCTTATCTGCTGTTTCGCATCTACCGGAAAATCATCAAACCGATCCCGTTGTAGAAAGCGGTATAAAGTCATTGACTTTGTATATATGAAAGCTTTTCTGAGGAAGCACGGTTAATGTGGAGAATGTAGGAGATTATTCACATGAGTTCTTTATTAGAATCAACAAGAAACACACGAGTGTTGCCAACAGGTACAATGCGATATATCCGGAGTGATGTCCCGGAAAACCTGACCGCCAAGGAAATACAGTGGTTATTGGATAATAATATAACCACAATTGTAGACTTGCGATCAGAGGAAGAGGTTATTAGAAAACCGTGTTATCTTAAAGACCGGGACGGATTTAGGTATGTCCATCTTCCGGTTACGGGCGGTGGCGATACTCCAAAATCACCGGAACATCTGCATATAGTATATAGACAGATGCTGGACGAGAAGATGGAAAAGATTATAGATGTAATTATGAATGCAAAATCCAACGTGATGTATTTTTGTACGGCGGGTAAAGATCGTACCGGTGTCGTATCAGCGGTTATTTTGAAAAGACTTGGATTTAGTGATGAAGTAATTATTGATGATTATATGCAGTCCAAAGACAATTTAATGGATATGCTTTTGGCTTACGTGAGTGCGCATCCTGAGGTGGATTTGGAAATTATCATTCCACACCGGGAGAACATGGAGAAACTCCTAAAACAGCTATAACTTTCAGTTTGTCAACATTATCCACGATGGATAGGTGCCTGTTCGGCTGCTTTGAAGAAGGGAGAATTGATAAGCGATTATCAACACGAAGAATAAAAAGGAAAAGGACGAACACATAATTGACAATTGACATAACCTTTGGTAAGATACAGTGAGTGCCGGATGCCGGAAAGATTGTTGTATAAAAGGCAGATGGCATGATATCAGCGGGTGTGGTGGAATTGGCAGACACGCCAGATTTAGGTTCTGGTGGGCGACCGTGCAGGTTCAAGTCCTGTCACCCGCACT
>CAYQZB010000014.1:0-72234 GCA_964421915.1 uncultured Lachnospiraceae bacterium | reverse complement strand
ACAATGATGATGCCCAGTCCCTGTACATCCTTTGCCATTGCCCTTCTACCTTTCCACAGTCTGCAAATTCTTAACAATAAAAAGCGTAAGCTTTTTGTTGTATGCTGCCGCAGGCACAAAAATTGCAAACCAAATTTATTTGGTTTTACCGAAATTTATTCAGTTTTAACGAATAAATTCGGTTATGAAAAATCTGCACATCAATGTGATTTTTCAACCTAATCCTTCATGTCAGAGCAGCTTGCTGCGATGACACGCGATGAGAAATCCGCGTAAGCGGTTTCTCATCTGCGATCAAAGCAATTTGAGGCTCTAACTCAAATTGCTGATTGAAAAATAAGCTATCAAGCTTATTTTTCAATCTAATATCCACTGATATAAATTATATACGGATGAAAAATAATTTCAAGACACTAAATCACTATATTTTGTATAATAAATATACTTATCATACAATTTATATGTATATTTTTACTATTAAGATCTAAAACGGCGCAGAATCCGCATCTTCTGACTCTCCATCACATCAAATATAAAAAGGCCACCAAATCAATGATGACCGGGTTTCTTAAACCTTTTTTGACATCGCTGCTGAAAATATTTCCCGCGCCGGATTTGCGTTGCAAAGCAGCGATTTTACTGCAAATCCGTGCGCAGTTCTTCTTAATTCCCCTTCAAACCTTGTAACAGCTCACACACTTTTTCCTGTGAAATCTGTTCCCGTCCGGCATATTCCTGGATCTCTCTCATTCTTTCCTTGATATAAAGTTCCGGCTCATCTTTGGTAATGCCGATCGTAATTTTAAATTTTTTATATTCTTTTGGAGATTTCTCAGGAAATTCCCTAAGAAATTCTTCCATCGGATGATCCGTAACAATAAGTTCTTTCGCGCCGGCAATCATCAAAACATCTTGTAACGCTACCAGCTCTACCGCCGTGATCCCTTTTGGTACACACACTGCCACCGCCGGTTTTTTAAAAATCGGCTTTTTACCAAGCGCCTTTTTCAGCAGATAGGAAAATAATTTTACGGCGACAGTAAAATCCGCAACGATTCCCTGACGCAGCGGGGATATCACCACAAGGTCTTCCATATTCTTATCCGCCATACCATACGCTTCCGTTCCAATAGCGATTATCTTATTGTCGCTTTTTTGAAATGCCACGACAGATTTTTCCCTTACCACGATCCCTTTTCCCTGTATATGGATCATGATATCTGCCGGTTCATATAATATGACATCTGTCGGCTCGTATGATATAAGATCTTCCTTCCGTGTTTCTCCCGTAAGCTTCAATAACATAAGATTTTCCCTTCCGTTTTTCTTTCGTATGCTGCAATAACATAAGATTCCCTTCCGTTTTTCTTTCGTATACTGCAATAACATAAGATTCACTTCCGTTTTTCTTTCGTATGCTGCAAGGTAAATAACTGCCCGCAAAGGAAGCTCTCGGCATGAGTACACCTATGATTATAAATTACTTATTTGTCATTTACAATCATTTAATGCATGTGAAGATATTTCTCTTTCGTAGCCATTCCGCCACGGATATGCCGTTCTGATTTGTTGATATCCAGCACCTTTCTTACCTCTTTGGCAAGCGCGGGGTTGATCTGGATGAGACGTTCAGCAACGTCCTTATGTATGGTTGATTTACTAATCCCAAACTTCTTCGCCGCCTCCCGTACGGTTACATTATGCTCAATAATATACTGAGCCACTAACGTGGCGCGCTCCTCAATATACTCCTTCACGAATATCCCTCAAAAATGCTTTTTTACATTCTATGAGAGATTCGGATGGGTTATGCTATCCAACAAACCGGAAATTATCATTCTTTTATAAAAAGTAAATGATGAAAAAATGCTATCTTTCTATATTCCTCAATTTTTGATACTCTCATTTCAAGCTGCATCATTCGCATCTGCCATTCTTCCGTTCCATGTTTTTCCTGATTCTGTTGCAAATCCCAGAAAGTACGGATACCGAATGTGTCTATAAGCTTTAATCCTTTATTCCACTTCGCAATCTGTTCATCCTCATAATATCTAATTTCACCAAATTGTGATGATACGCCGTCATTGCCATCTAACAAATCATTTGCTTTTTCCATGTTATCAAGGAGGACTGCCATCTGCATCACACGTCCAGCACGATTATGTTTTACAATGGATAGCGTACCTCCGGTTTTCAATAAACGATACAGTTCGTTTATAATTTGCTCTTTGTCGTCAATATATTCTAAGACATTGTGACAAACTATCAAATCGAATGAATGATCTTCAAGCTCTGAAAGTTTTGCAACATCTCCGATAAGCTGCTTATATTTATAGTCTTCCCATCTATTACTAAGCATTTCCTCCGAAGGCTCTACTGCTACAACCAAATTTTTATTTGCAAAGTGATTTGCTGTTATTCCTTCGCCACTCCCAAAGTCCAGTATTCTTTTTCCTTCGATTTCTCCTAACTGCTCCCAGACAATTCTTTTTAACAATCTATCCCATGGAGGTAATTCAATTAAATTATGCATAAGCATCTTATCCTTTCAACTATCGAATTAACAGTGTAATTATAATCTAGTTTCAGCAGATAAACAATCCCTTAAAGTGAGAACGGGAAAGGAAAGTTTAAACGAATATTAAAATATTTTTAATATAATCGTATTTGCTTGTATGGTAAAATGAACGCAGAAGCAGCGTTCATTACAAATTGCTTCGCAATTTGCGTTATGGCGTGAAAAGCACGCCGAATTATGGTTAAATGTTGACATTGTGCAAATTGGCAAAATATGAGTTTTTGGAGTGATATAATGAATTATATAATTCATGGAATAGATGAGCTTAGAACTGCTATTTTGATAGGCGTTCCAATTTACATTGTTATTTTCTTTATAATGTATATCCTTAAAAAGCGCAAAAAAGTCTCATGGAAATGTGTGCCTGAGATGTTCTTTTGTATTTACAGCGCGTTATTAATAGAATTGGTTGGAATTCTATCATTAAAATTCAGCTTTGATGGTATCATGAATTTTAACCTGATTCCCTTTGTGGGATGTTCATTTATTCCACTGCTGTTAAATTTCATATTGTTAATCCCATATGGTTTTTTACTTCCGATTGTCTTCAGTTCATGTAAATGGAATTGGAAAAAAATTCTATGTATTGGAGCACTGACATCATTTATCATAGAAATTCTTCAACTGTTTGGTGGAAGGTATGCTGAAATAGATGACTTTATTATGAACACATTGGGGGCATTATCTGGCTACATACTTTATGCTGGTCTATTAGAATTACAAAAAAACAGGAAAAAAGCAGTTGGAATTTTACTGTCTATGACAATCACTATTATAGTATGTTTTTTGGGGATTTATCTTATTAGTGACCATTCGGAAGAGTTACCTAATGGCTTTGATGCTGTAGAAAATATGGTATCTGAAATCCGAGTATATTGTAACGGTGAAAGCCGAACAGCCGAATTAAATTCAGAGGTATATCACTGTTTTAGGATTCAAATGTCTAATTGTGGAGGGCACTTGTTGGAGATTCAAGATACTTTGGAAAATGAAGTGATAAATGATACAGATTGCTTCATTGAAATTCTGTTTACACAACCTCAAAATATTTCTTTTGAAAATGCAGAGGGCTTTTCTATTTCCAATGCTGACAGAGTAATATATAATTCCAACAAAAACATACTTTATTGGGGGAATTCCAACTATCAATATTATGTGGATTATACGAAATTGGATACGGAGTTAGAAGAACACAAATCTGAAATATTGGCACAATATCAATATTTACAAGAAATGATAAGACAGTCTTTTGAATAATATAAATTCTCATCTGTCAAAATGACAAATGGCACTTAGAAGATATTTAATTGCGTGTCTCATGTAAAAACGCACAATACGACGACAGAAAGAGGTGCTTTATCATGAAAAACGAATTATTCACAATGAACCAATATGGAAAAATTACAATAGATATCAAGACATTTATAGATGAAAAGTGTATTAATAGAAATATGCTGGCAAGAGCCATAAACGCACGCTTTGAAGTAGTCGACAAATGGTACAATGGGCATGTAGAAAAATAGATGCGAATGCGGATGTACTTGCCCGTATCTGCTTTGTATTGCCTTCCTAAATCTTTTTTACAATAAAAATCTTTATTTTCAGAATAATTTGTTTTTAATAATCTATTTTTGTCAGAAAAATGTGATTATATAGAATTATTTTTTAAGAAAAATGTGTTTTTATTTATTGAATTTCCCAGAAAAATGTGTAACAATAATATCATCCACTTGGAAGGAGGCAATTTGTTTGAAACGTAATGCCATTCAAGATTTGATAAATTGGAAAACCAGCGAGGAACGAAAACCGATGGTGCTGAAAGGCGCACGACAGGTCGGCAAGACATGGCTCATGAAAGAATTTGGTCAAAACTACTATGACAGCTTTGTCTACTTCAACTTTGATGAAGAGGATGAATTAAAATCAATTTTCGAGACCAATAAGAATCCTCACCGAATCATCGACCTTCTTTCCATGATTTCCGATCAAAAAATACTTCCTGGTGAAACACTTATCATTTTTGATGAGATTCAGGAATGTCCGGAAGCACTGAATACGCTCAAATATTTCAAGGAGAAAGCCAACGACTACCATGTTATTGCTGCCGGCAGCCTGCTCGGAACGCTTCTTGCAAAACCGAAGTCTTATCCGGTTGGCATGGTAAATCTTCTTGACATTTTTCCACTAACTTTTGACGAATTTCTTAATGCAACTGATTCGGCTCTTTATGCCTATTATGAGCGTATTCAAAAAGAGCAGCTGATTGAAGAAATTTTTCACAATCGTCTGCTTGAGGCATATAACTACTATCTTATCATCGGTGGTATGCCGGAATGTGTCACTTCATGGGTAAAGTATAAAGATCCCGCGAAAATATCTCAAATACAGCATGAACTAGTTGAAATCTACGAAAATGACTTTTCAAAACACAACGGCAAAGTAAACAGCGGACGCATACTCATGGTCTTCCGCAGTATTGTCACGCAGCTTGCCAAGCCCAACGAAAAATTTATGTACGGTGCTGTCCGTGAAGGCGGCAGGGCACGCGACTTTGAAGAGGCTATTGAATGGCTTGTCTCAGCAGGTATGCTTAGCCGTGTTTACAACGTCTCCAAAATGGAGCATCCTCTTTCAGCCTTTGACAGACTGGACCAGTTTAAACTTTTTGTATTTGACACCGGACTCCTCAAGCACATGGCCGGCATTGACAATACCGCGATTCTTTTAAAAACTGACTACCAATTCAAGGGTCCTTTGACCGAAAATTATGTTTTACAACAGCTTCGCGGACAGTTTGCAGTTGAACCCCGCTACTTTTCCGACAAAAATAGCGAGATCGACTTTGTGCTGCAATATGGAACTGAGATTATCCCCATTGAAGCAAAAAGCGGCGAAGATAAATCCGCCCCCTCTTTTAAAAAATATATTACCGATCATCATCCCGAACACGCGCTTCGTTTCTCAAAACGAGGTTACCGGAAAGATGGATATATTACAAATCTTCCTTTGTACCTTGCGCGGAAAACAAAAGAGCTGCTTTAATGCACAAAATAGTTTGCATTTTTAAGCTGTTCTTTCACTTCCACTTTTCCTACAATATGCTACTGAACTTATCCCCATTAAAACAAAAGGCAGCGAAGATAATTCGCCGCCCATATGATTATATGATGCTTAATAATCAAGATATCCATTTATCGCCTCAAATTCATCCTCCGAAGCAATTTCCAATGTCCACCATAGTTTTTCAAATAACGCGCTGTAATTTTCCTTACAAAATTCAAATTCAACACGGCCTTTGTAAACCGATTTCCCTTCTTTTAGCGCCTTTCTGATCTTCTTCTGTTCCCCTTCCTCTTCAATATATTCCTCCTCAAAGATCTGCAGGATCTGCTCCTCCGTATGATCCGGCGTAAGGAATCTCTTCCCCAGCATTTGATCTGTTACGTAATCAACAATCGTGTTTTTTAGTTTTTCAGATAATTCTTCCTTTCTTGCAAGGATATATCTACTGCTGCCGGGACTTGCCACACAGTCTTTTTCATCCGCTGCATATTCTGTCCTGTCTGTTACATAACCTTTTTTATCTGCTATCAATTCTGTCTTATATGACGCATGATCTTTCTTATTTACTTTATTCTCTGTCTTACATGCCGCAGGCTCGCTCTTATTTTCTCTCTTATTTGCCATCATATTTTTCATATTGACGATGTAATCTCTTTTATTTGCTACGTGCCCTGTCCCATCTCTCATATCTTCTACCTCCTTCGGATGTAGCGGTTCGTTCTTATCCAAATTATAAGAGATGCATCGAGGACTTGTCATTGAATACAAAATTCAATATTTCAACATACCAACATATTCATCTTATTTATCTTTTTATCTTTTAAATCTTTTCCAACATTTCCAACATTTTAATTATTTCTGACTTTTTAAGCTTTCTTAATCTTTCCATCACACCGGCTTTTCAAACTTTTCCAAATTTTCATAGTACATCAGTATACGAAAATGACTTTTACAATATGAAGACAACGGCACAATTTTTTCATTCCCTGCCAGAAGATCATCTACCCTGACGCCAAAAAGCCGGCTTAATGCATAGATATTATCTACGCTTGGAATATTGGTTCCATCTAACCACCGATATACTGTCTGTACGCAGGTCAAGCCAAGATACGCCTGTATATCCGCAGGTTTCAGTCCCAGATACCGCATAAAGAATTTTATGCGTCCTGCGGTCCGCTTTTTATCAATCATCGGATATTGTTTCATATGATAACCGCTCTCCTTCCTTTTCCACACACTAATCCTCCATGTCAGAGCAGTTTTACTGCGATGACACGCGATGAGAAATCCGCGCAGGCGGTTTCTCATCTGCAATCAGGTTGAAAAATCAGCACATCAATGTGATTTTTCAACCTAATCCCCCATGCCGCAGTTCTACTTGCGAAGCAGCCATTGCTGTAAGCAGCTAGAAGTGCTTTTCACACTATTTCCCCCAGTTCTCCTCCTCAAAGATGTTATCCCTGACCGTATAATGGGCATTAAAGATAAACTCATACAACTCCTTATCCAGACCACTTGTCCCCCTCTCCCCGTCAAAGAGATCATATGTCTGATCTTCCTCTGCAAGGGTAAACGGATTGCCCGTAAACGGATTTACCTGAGGAGAACCCAGTCCTTCCGTTGCCAGATAGGGCATATCCGCATTTGTCCTAAACATCATATCGGTCTGCACCTCTCCTGTGCTGTTAAAATCCTTAATCAAAAACATGGGATTGAAGTTGGATGGCGCAAGAGGATCCTCAAACCCCCAGAATGGCGCCGTGGGAATCTTTGAACCATGATCCGCTACGATGATGATCCGGGTATTATCATATACCCCCATTTCCTTCAGCGCATCCAGATACTTAGCGATCAAAAGGATCGTACAAGCATTGACATGATAGGACTGCTGATTTTTCTCCGGATCTACGATGGACGCATCCTCCGGATAGCTGCCGATACCGGCATAAGGGTGCTCCTCCGTGGGCATGCCGCTGCGGTAATCCGGCGCCAGCAGCAGCTGGTATTCATGCGCTGTATCCAATTCTATAAAAGTATAAGTATCCCTGTCATTTTCCGCATCCGTGATCTGGGGCAGATAGGTGGCGTACGCATAATCCCTGATAAAATACTCCTGCTGGGTATAAGCATAATTATCCGTACTGTAATACCGTCCGTTTCCGGCAAGTACATTGCGCAGCGGCGGATACACCATCTGCAGGATGGCATAAAGCCTGCAGTTCTTGATGCTGATCTTTCCATAATCAACGGCAGAATACTCCTCCCTATGCTCCTGTTCATAACGTTCCAGATAATTATTGATCAGGGAACAAACCTCAATATCCGGATAGGCTTCAAACGGCGTATAATCTCCGTCCCATGTATAATTGACAAGGGGCGGATCCACGATTTTTACGTCATATCCAAGCCGGTCAAACCAGACCGGCAGAACCAATGTGGCTTCATTATGAATATCCACAAGCTTTTCCTCTCTCTGATTCATGAGTGACGGCGTATATTCATAACCGCCCATCATCGCCGGCGCTCCGAGCTGCGTATCCGTAGCAAAGCTGATACAATTAGGATAATAGGTAAATCCCTCATAAGTCTCTTTCAGTTCCGGGAACTGTTCCAGCAGATAGGGAAAATATGCTGATGCAAATCTGTCACAAAACAGAACCAATACATTATTGCCGGTTTTTGTCAGTGAAAATTCCGTCCGAATCTCCTGTTCAAGATCATCCGTCTGCCGTTCCTCCAGAAGCGCTGCATAGACGTCATAGCTCTCCTTGACTGCCATCATATTTTTCCCGGAAAGGATGCCCTCCGTCAAAGCCAGAATCAGCACAAGCATCGTTAATATCTGCAGTTTATGATACTTAAAGGCGATAATACAGATAACAAACGCCAGTACGATCGGAAACAGCGCAGTCCACACATGAGCATTGGATGAGCTGACAAACAGCTGCCTGTCCTCCGGTTCAAATGCCGTCGTGATATTGCCGAACCGGCTTTTAAACAGATAGATATTAAATACCGCGCAAACTGCCGCGCCGAAAAATACCGCAGGAAAAATCCTCTGGACCTGTTTCTCAAACATCTTATAGATACACAGCGGCCAGAACACAAACAATCCAAAATAAAATGTAAGGTTCATAAAGATATACGTCAACGGACTGTCCACGGAGCCCAGAAAAGCAAATTCCGTCGGTGAAGTCGCGATCACGGAAGACGGCAGCAATGCTCCTGCCATCAGCCATAAGGCAATACACGAGATCACCGTCAAAGCAAATGTTCCCTTTATTGTCCGTTCCTCCGCCCTTACCGTTTCCTCTGTCTTCTTCCTGGCTTCTGTCTTTTTCTCTGATACTGTCTTTTTCCCGGATTTCGACTTTATCGCTGATTCTGCCTTTTTTGACGCTTCCGCCCTTTTCAGCTCCCATTGCTGCTTCAGATTCCTGATTTTAAGATAGGCAAGCCGGTACAACGGAATCGCAATCCATAAAACCGTAAGCGCATCCAAAACGCGCTTCTTCACATCATTCAGCCTCTCCGGATGAATACGGAAGAAGATATTCATGGAAACAAACATTACCGCGACCGCAGCATAAACCGCATATAGGAAATACACCGGACGCTTCATCTTCATCACAATATTTTTGATCAGGGAAAATAGGTTGTTAAGAATCCAGTAAAAAACCAGTCCGCTGGGTGACTGATACAATATCAGCAGAAAGATGAGAGCCAATAGATAAGACTGCGCCTTTTCCCGCAGCGGTGCGCCCTTCGTATAGACCGCTGTCGATATGATATTGATCGCAGTCATCAGGATCGGCAGGATGTTTAATCCCCAAAGAAGCTGATCCGGCTGTGAGAGATCCCGGAAGATCCACTCACTCCTTCCGTTTAAAAGGACGCAGTTACTCAAAAAATGATATGCCGCAATAAAAAACGGGATCTCTATCAGAATAGACAAAGACGACCTCAATGCATACAGGGGATGATAATTATTTCTCCTGTAATATTCCGTAAGCATCATAAACTGTTCATCGCCCTGAAATGCTTTCTTGATCCTCTTGATGCGCTCACCCATCCGCTCCTGCTGCCTGCGTTCCGCAAGCTGAAGCTCGTCCGCCTTCAGATACAGCGGCAGCGCAAGGATATTCACCGCAAGGCTGATCCCTATAATGGCGCCCATGACACCGAAGCTGTTGTGAAAATTATAAAAAAGAAAACAAAACACCAGCTCGATCACATATTCTATCGGCGCTATGATAATGTCATAAAATGCAGATAATAAATTCATGCCATTCCTCATTCCGGGGCAGTTTTACTACAAAGTTAATTTTCTGTTTTAGGTATTTTTACCTTTTTTTCAATACCATATCCATCTTCGCTGCTTTGTGCCCCTGCAGTGATCTCTTTCTGTTTTTTGATTAGATATTCCACCGTAGCCTCCAGAGCGCCGCCCCTGTTTTTCCAGCAGTCCTCTTTCACCTTCTCAATGCCGCTTGCGATCTTCTGATCCTGTAATGCGTCTAACAAAATATTCTTAATATCCGCAAATTCCTTTTCTTCCAGTTTTCTTCCCATCTCCGGCAGCACCTTGGTATCCCATGGTTCCTCATCAAACCAGTCCGCATCATAAACAGACTTGTCAAAATCGATATCCGCATAAAATACCGGTCTCCCAAACAGGAACGTATAATCATATATAACGCCTGAAAAGTCGGAGATCATAAGATCCGCACGGTTCAGCACTGCCAGATTATCCACATCCCGGTTCCACTCCAATTGATCTGACGGCGGGAATTCCTTTTGTAACTCTTCCAACATATCCACTTCCGAAACATAGCTTTGCGGATGCGGGCGCACGATGATATTAAAACCTGTTTCCATCAACGGTTTCAACAGCTTGCTGCCATATCTCTTCAAGAGTGTATTTTCTCCCCAGGAAGCAGCTACCAGAATCGTCGGGTGATTGATATCGCATCTATGCTCTTCCAGGTCAGCCAGATGCTTTGCAGCTTCATCCATATATACCGACCCGGTCATGACCAGCTCTTTCTCTTTGATCTTCCAGTAATCCTCCACCTTCCTGATAAACCTTTTCTGATTCTCCCCATTGATCAGAACCGCATCATAATGATCCAGCCCGAACATGCGGTAGGTGGAAAAGTCGCTTACTGCATGGGGTATATGAACATAACATCCCACATCCCGGCTTCTTTTCCATTGCAGCACATCCAGCCCCGGCGTGGTAGAAAGACATACGTCCGCCTGCAGAAGATTCATTCTGGCAATTCCCCGATTGCCTTCCCCGATAAATTCACAAATAACATACTGATACCCTTTGTCCAAAAGCGGATCATCAGAACTCTGCGTATAATAGATCAGTGGCAGCTTCCGCTCCTCAAATGCATCACAGATCGGAGCAAATATATTATAATACCGCTTGGAATCGCTATAAATTACAAACGGATTTTTCCTTTTTTCTTTTTCCCTGCTGCTGCCGCCGGTAAAGATAAACCGAAGCTTTACCATCAGCGCCCTTCCTGCAAAGACCAGCGCCGTCACAAGACCTATCACCATGGAAAACAGCATACTTCCCGTTCCGGGATCAATATATAAAAGCATCTTCAACCTCCATTGAAACTAATTTTTTATCTGTACCGCCTGCCGCCGTATCATCCTCACGGTTTCCCCTCATACGTCCAGTTAGCCTCGTCAAAAATATTATCTCTGACTGTATAGTGGGTGTCAAATGTAAATTCACGTAACTCCCTATCTAAAAATCTTTGATCGATTTCTCCACCGAAAACGTCAAAATAAGAATACTCCTCCGCCCGCGTAAACGGATTCCCTGTAAATGGGTTCACCTGCGGCGCTCCCAGACTTTCCGTTGCCAGATACGGAACATCCGCATTGGTCCTCAACGTCATATCTGTCTGCACCTCTCCCGTGCTGTTGAAATCCTTGACCAAAAGTATCGGATGAAATGTTGATGGCGTCAACGGATCATCAAATCCCCAAAAGGGTGCCGTAGGGATCTTAGCGCCATGATCCGCCACGATGATGATTCTGGTATTGTCATATACCCCCATCTCCTTCAATGCGTCAAAGTATTTGGCAAGCAGCAGGATCGCGCAGGCATTGACATGATAAGACTGCCGGTTTTTCTCCGGATCTACGATCGAGGCATCCTCAGGATAACTGCCGATACCTGCATAGGGATGCTCCTGTGTCGGCAGTCCGCTGTGGTAATCCGGTTCCAAAAGCAGCTGGTATTCATGTGTCAGATCCAGTGTTATAAAGGTATAAGTATCCTGATCATTCTCCGCATCCGTGATCTGCGGCAGATAGGTCATATACGCATATTGCTTCAGAAAAGTTTCCTGCTGATAATAATTGGAATTAGCCGTACTGTAATATTGTCTGCCCCGTATCAAAAGATTACGCAGCGGCGGATAGAGCATCTGCAGTATGGCATAGGATCTGCAATTTTTGATACTTATTTTTCCATAATCTACCCCTGCAGATCCTTCCCTGTTTTCTTGGATATAACGATCCATATAATTATCTGCCAGAGAGCACATTTCAATATCTTCATATCCTTCAAACGGCGTATAATCCCCATCCCATGAATAATTGGCATAGGGCGGATCCACCACTTTTACATCATATCCCATCTGATCAAACCAGAGCGGAAGCGTCATGATAGCTTCATTATGCAGATTAACAAGCGTATCTTCCCTCCGGTTCATGGATAAAGGCGTATATTCATAACCGCCCATCATCGACGGCGATCCGGTCATCGTGAACGTAGAAAAACTGATACAGTTAGGATAATACGTAAATCCCTCATAAGCGTCCTCCAGTTCCGGGAACTGCTCCAGAAGATACGGAAAATATGCTGACGCCGCTCTGTCGCAAAACAAAACCAAAACATTATGCCCTGTCTTTGTCAGGGAGAATTCCGTCTGCAGTTCCTGTTCCACATCATCTGTCTGCCACTGCTCAAGACGGGCAGCATAAATATCATATCCTTGTTTCATCGTTATCGTGTTCTTACCGGAAATAATACATTCCGTCAAGATCAGTATGATCAAAAGCATCGTCAATACATGCTGCTTATGATATCTAAACGCAATAAAACAAATGATAACTACCGGCACGACCGGAACAAGGGCCCGCCATACATAGGAATTGGAAGAACTGAGAAACATCCACGCGTCCTCAGGCTCAAATGCCGTCGTAATATTGCCAAACTGACTTTTAAACAGATAGACATTAAATACCGCGCACACAGTCATCACAAAAAACAGCGCCGGGAAAATATTTTTCACCTGTTTCTGAAACATCTTATAGATACAAAGAGGCCAGAACACAAACAAGCCGAAATAAAATGTAAGGTTCATAAAAATATAAGTCAGAGGGCTGTTGATCGATCCCAGAAAAGAAAACTCTGTCGGAGAGGTGGCGATCACGGAGGAAGGCAGCAGCGCTCCTGCCATGATCCACAGGGCAATACAGGAAAAGAACATCACCCCCTGTGCCTTAGGCTTTTCTGTCTTTCCAATCTCCCCTTCTTTTTCTATATTACCTGTCTTTGTGATAGCCTTAGTTTTAAACCAATTCCTAATCTTTATAAACGCATACCGGTATAGCGGGAACGCGATCCACAAGACAGTCACGATGTACAGGATACGTGTTCTTGTAGGATTCAGCTCGTCCGGATGGATGCCAAAATAAATGCATAATGCCATGAACATTAGCCCAACCGCAGTATAAAGGGCATACACGGGATGTTTTAACTTCATCGCCATATTCTTTAACAACGAAAACAGATTATTCAGGATCCAGTAAAAAACCAGTCCGCTGGGTGACTGATACAGTATTACCAAAAAGACCACAGCCAGAAGATACGCCTGCGCCTTTTCCCGAAAGGGAGCGCCCTTCGTATAAACTGCCGTCGATATAAAATTGATCGCCGTCATAAGGATCGGCAGGATATTAAGACCCCAAAAAAGCTGATCCGGCTTGGAAAGGTCTTCAAAGATCCACTCGCTCCACCCATTCAGAAGCACGCAATGACTTAAGAAATGATATGCCGCAATAAAAAACGGTATCTCGATCAGAATCGACAAGGAAGACCTTAAAGCATACAGCGGGTGATAGTTATTCCTCTTATAATATTCAGTAAGCATCATAAACTGCTCGTCGCCCTGAAATGCTTTCTTGATCCTCTTGATACGCTCACCCATCCGCTCCTGCTGCCTGCGTTCCGCAAGCTGCAGCTCGTCCGCTTTCAGATACAGCGGCAGCGCCAGAAAATTAACAATAAGACTGATCCCTATGATCGCGCCTATCATACCAAAATTGGGGAATTCGGAAAGAAGAAAACAGAATACCATTTCGATCAGGTATTCTATCGGCGCTATGATAATGTCATATAATGCAGATAATGCCGCCATGTCCCTTCATGCCTCGCATAATTAACTCATTTGTTCTTTTCTATCTTTATTATTTTCAAATTTTAAAATAATAAATACCTTTCCTATTATATAGTTTTATTCTCCATATTCCAACATATTTATTAGAAATTTTAAAAATTATTGGGGATACTTTGTCTTTACACAAAAAAGGCAAGAGAATACTCCTGTCTAACAGCTTTCCTATTTTTTCGCCGCCTTTGAAACGGCAGAAAATGCCTCCGCCAGCAATCAGCGCGGCATAGAAATACCCTATATATAATAGTCAACTGATTTATATGACTTTGCCTGCGGCTCAGTTTTCGCGCGGTTTCTCATAACAGACGATGCTTCTGTAGATGCCGCATCCACGCTGACCTCCTCGGTTGATTCCGCCAGACCGCCGGACGCTTCCTCCGCCGCCTTCAGTCCTTCATCCAGCGTTTCTTCGCTCATTTCCTCCGCAAGTTCTGCAACTTCTTCCAGAACCTCCGTCAACAGACCTTTTTCTTCCTCTGTTCCAAGCACTTCTTCGACCATTTCCTTTTTGCGTTCTTCCGCAGTCTTTGGCGCATGTTTTTCCGCTGCCTCTGCAATCTTCTCTCCACGCTCTTTTGCTTCATCCATGATATGCAGCATCTGAGAATTGTTAAATTCTTCTTCCGCCGCTGTGATCTGATCATCATAAGACTGGAGCATTTCCAGTTTTCTGCTGATCTCTTCCAGACTACCGCATGTCATATTTTTTAGATTTTTCTTCTGATTTTCCAAAAACGCGACCTGCGAGTCACGCTGCACCTGTCTCTGCAGTCTGTCCTGTTCGCTTTTCGATCCGCTGCTCTGCCACGGAAAATAAGATCTATTGAGACTTATGTTCATCCTGTTGATACCATTCCTTTCATCCGGTCTTCCTGCTGTCACTATATATTTCGTCTAAAATGTCTCATCTGTTGACCACCCCGGCACAAAACGACTATAAATTTCTATTGTTTACCATACGGGATCCCTATCAATAGCAAAGGTTTCCCAAAGCTCATCCAGCTTTTTACTATCCCAACGGAATTTGATCTCCCTCATAAATAAGCCGTTTTTAACTGATATGGATGCCATATATTCATCGCCTATCGTAACATACCAGCCTCCATCTGAACTTTTTATTTCAAAGTCCTCAAATTGATAGAGCCTGATAACCATAACACCCCTACTAACAATTCTTCTCAAAAACTCCTCGTCTATCTCATCAGCATTTTCTTTGGTATAATATACAATCGTCGAAGTTGTTTCATCATTGCCCGCATCACGAATTCCCACAAAATCAGAATTCCCAACTGTCAATTTGATATAGATCCACATCTTATCTCCTGCTGTTATATTTTCCAGATTGATGTTTTTTGATATCGTTGTTACAAAAGAGCAAGCCATTAACCAGATCAGAAAGTGGAAACTATAAACAGCAATAATCACCCGTCTACTATATTTTGGGATCCCCTTTTTATTATCATAACAGATCGCTCTTGTAAATGCCCATGGAAAGAATCCCAAAAATAAAGCATATGCGAAAAATAGCTGACAAGTTATAACGGCATCCATTGGATGATACATTTCTTCGTCTCCCCATTTCCTATTAACATATTTTAGTTTTATATGCTATATAGATGCCAACTCTTCTGAGCATCTATATAGCATAATTTTAACTATTTATAATACTTTATTATATGAACTATACTTACATTCCCAAATAAATTCCTGTGCGTACTGAATATCTTGCACTGAAGGAATATTGGAGACTCAATAAATTTATAGACTCAAATATTCCAGTTGCATCATATACAAAAAACGGAATAACGGAAGTGCAGATTCCCAAGATAGGAAAGCTAAGGGTAAGCACATCAAGCAATGCCGTTGTCGCAATACAAACAACGGACATGGTAAGATCATAATTATATGTTTCGAAAAAATTTAATGAGTATAATTCCCCTGAAACATAGTTTATCAGATCATCCGTCAACTGCTCATCACTAATTGACGTCTCATAATTATTTATAATATATGATTCAGCATAAGGTATCGCGGTTGCAAGAACCTGTGAAGTATTATAAGTATCCCACCCTAATGTATTAAGATCGCTAAAACATTGACCTATTGTTGCACCAGCATCATCTAACATATTCATCGTATCGTAATAATTACCCATAGAAAACAGAGCACAGCCAAGGTTTGTCAGTTGCGATGTCCAATAGGATAATTGATTACTCATCAGGAATCTGTCGTACGCGGCAATATCGCTACTGGAAATAATAAAAGGATAATCGCTTGCTCTTGGCGCTCTACCTGATCCATCTATATAATGGGAAACATAAAGATACGCCATATATCTTCCAAAATCTTCTGGGTATTCTTTGCTACCCTCATAATAATCTGTTTTATAATACTGTTGTGCAACGCTATATATTTACAATACGCTGTTGCTGGTCTGCGTTAGACAATGGAGGATTTCCATTATAACTATATGTTGACATAATATCATTCTCTTGGATGTCAAAATTTTCTATTGTAAAACTTCCATCAAAAGGAGTGTTATTTACATAAGATAACTCATGAAAGTCACTCCCCCGTGATGGCAAATTCAAAATAGTATTTATACCCTCAATACTAAAACCTAATTGTACTAATTGTGCAACAATGCTATTTACACCTGTTAAAATTGTATTTAGCTGTGTTGCGGTTATCATACTATTACTTTCGGCATGAATATTTATAGTTTGTAACATAATAAGACAAAATGCCATGATAACAGCTAGTAATCTTGTACTAATTTTTTTAATCATAAAATGCATCTCCTTTTTTATTATTTTTATATGTAAAATAATATTGATAAAAGAATCTGACAAATTATTTTTGCCCCCTTTCTCCACTATTTTATTAACTAAATCACACAAATACATTTTTGCCTTAATTTTCCTTTCATCTAATATATTATTTTACATTTTAAGTACTGACAAATCAATGTGATCGGGAGTAAATGCTTTAAAATATGATATCCTGTCGACCAACGCCAAAATCTATGTATAATACAATTTAATAAATATGAATTTTAAATATATTATTTTTATTTCTTTATTTTTAAAGCATAACAAATATATAAGGATAGTTCAACAAAAAACAAAAGATTAATATATAAATATTGTATATAGAATTATATATAATATCTATATAAGTATAAATGAAATTGAACTGATATAGCGATCATATGAAATGATCTCGAATTTGCAAAAACGTGAATTTTACTATAAGATTCCAAATAAAATTGGATAATAATCTACCAGCAACTGCCAAACGACAAATTAAAATAATGCAAGAAACTTTCTTTATTATTCACAGGAATTCCGTGAAACCGGCAGATACATTCCTAAAAGATCCCCCGGATCCCTGCGTCCGTATCCAGTGTGAACATATTATACAGGATCAGTATGTCTGTCACTGATGGATGCTCTCCCAGAAACGTCGAAGGTCCTAATTTATAATATCTTGTATCCAGCACATAGATCCTGCTGTAATGATGCGCCAGAAACGGCACAAAGGAGTTGGCATAGCTGTCCTTGATCAGGACAAGCTCCCTGTCCGTCAGCGCATTTTCATTGCTGATCGTAATCAGCGGATGCAGATTATTCAAAAACAGGGAATACATATCCTTTTGTTCCAGATATGCCAGATTATATAAGGTATCCGTCACCTCACCGGTATCCTCATAAGTCACCGTAAGTTGATCCTGCGGATGGCTGTAGATCGTGATAGCGTCCCCTTGATAACTATAATCATTCACTCTGGAATACGTAGTCCCGCAAAAGCTCTCCGTGACCGTCTCAGCATCCCACGCATCAAGGGGAACCGGTTCCCATCCCATCTCAACACAATATTCCTGATAAGCGATATATGCCCCATACGTCGTCCAATGATGATCCGTATGATAATAAAGCGGCAGTTCATCCTCTTTATGCGCTACCAACGCCTCACTGACATCAATCTTCGAGATCCCTGATCCTTCATAGATCCCACGCGCCGTCTCCATCTGATCCGGCGTCATGGCATAGTCCGGCAGTTTTTCCTGATATACATAAACTGACGTAGGCACCAGCATCAGCCGCATCTCCACTCCGGCAGGTCCCATCGAATCTGCAAAATTCTTCAGGATCGAGATCGTATCCTCCGTATGCTCCGGGATCTGATATGCATCGATCAGATAGCCGTCCTCTGCAATAAAGACCTGATTGATCTCCTGTCTTCCGGACAATATCTCGACCCTGCTCTTACAGCCCATAAAGAAATCACGAAACGGAAAATGGTCGCACAGATAACCGTTCAGATCTTCCATATAACTGCCATCCACGATATGCCCCCATGTCAGCTCCGGCAGCGCTTTCAGATACCTGTTTTCATTTTCCGAAAACTCTTTTTTAGGAAACGCCAAAAACAGAACGGATAACGCAAGTACCCCCATGGCAAGAAGGACTGATGTAATTGACCTGATTTTCTCGCTTATCATCTTAAATTTCCTCCGAAATTATAAAAGCACCTTTAAAGAAATCATATGGCAGGCTGCCGCCTCAACATATAAAAAGTACCTTTGACACCCGAATCATCTTTATTAACTGCAAAACTTAGAAACGGAAATATAAAAACGGATTATAGGTATCGCTGACCAGACATGCCGCCGTCAACAAAAAGCACAACAGATACCCCATCATCCCGATGACTGCCCATACCGCGCACACCCTTTCCCCATGCTTTTTCCCATAAGCAAGAAGCTTCGGATAAACAGGAAACGCCAGCAGTACAGCGGTCAATAACACCGCGCCGTAATTTCTGATATGCCAGAGAAAATCCGTTCCCAGAAACGCTCCGCCATTGCCTGCGAACATCCCGCACAGATAATGCTTCAATGTCCCCATATCGTCAAAGGAAAATATAACAAACCCAACCACCACAATAAACACTGCATACAGATGGCGTATGATAACCGGCAGCTTCTCCAGTGCTTTTCCCCAGACATATTTTTCCAGAAGCAACAGCACTCCGTAATAAAGTCCCCACAGCACAAAATTCCACGCCGCTCCATGCCACAGTCCTGTCAGCATCCACACTATCAGTATATTGCGCAGATGCCGCGCCACGCCTCCCCTGTTTCCGCCCAACGGAATATAGACATAATCCCGAAACCAGGTAGACAGCGAGATATGCCATCGCCGCCAGAAATCGGTCACAGAGACCGCGCTTAACGGATAGTTGAAGTTCTCCGGAAAATGAAACCCCAGCATCCAGCCAATCCCAATCGCCATATCGCTATATGCGCTGAAATCAAAATAAAGCTGCAGTGTAAAGGCCGCAGCCCCCAGCCATGCCTCCGCTACTGAGACCTGCAGCTGTGCCAGCTGCTGGATCTCCTGCCACATCATGCCGATCTGGTTCGCGATCAGGACTTTCTTAAATAACCCCTGCATAAACCGAAGCAGTCCGTTCCGAAAGCCGATCCGGTCTATTTTCCTTTGATGCAGCTCCTCGCTGACCGTAGAAAACCGCACAATCGGACCCGCAATCAACTGCGGGAACATGGAAACATACATCAGATACGTCAGATAATTCCGCTCCAACATTACTTCCCTGCGATAGAGGTCGATATTGTAACTCATCATCTGAAAAGTAAAAAAACTGATCCCTACCGGAAGTCCCAGAGCCAAAAGCGGAATTTCCGTGTGAAACAGACTGTTGACGGTAGCGAGCGCAAAATCCGTATATTTAAAGAATAAAAGCGCTGAAAGATTCAGTATCAGCGTTAAGACAAAAAAGAAACGGCGTTTCCCCTGTGTCGTTCCAAACCGTTCCATAAGAAGCGCGCCGGAATAGCTTACTGCCGCAGCAGCCAGCATCAAAAGGACATAGACCGGCTCTCCCCATGCATAGAATAAAAGACTGAATATAAGAAGGATTCCATTTTTCAAAGAAAATGGAACCGCATAATATAGCACTAAGCATATTGGCAGAAAAAAGAATAAAAACGGAATACTGCTAAATACCATCGCCGTCTCCCCGATTATGGCAGACAGGCTGCTATGATCTCTTCAATCGCTTCCGCGTTTTCAGAAATGACCAGATAAACATAATCTCCACTTGTCTTTACGGAACTCCGATCCACAATATCAAACTGCTCCGGCAGATAATTCTCCATTTCCGCCCGTTTTCCGTCAGCAAACGTCTGCAGCGCCGCAGATACGCTTTCTCTGGCAGCCGCGTCTTCTGATTTAAAAACAGCGACCGTTTCCACGCTGGTTGACATTTCCGACATTACAAAAATATAATCGTCAATCGATGAAAAATCAATCCCATAATTAGCTGCAAAAGCTTCCGGCACGACCATGGGCGATTGCAATTCGACTGATGCTGCAATTTCCTCATAAATCTCTTCACAGCTTTTTACGGTTTCAGGATCGCTCTCACCATCAGCAGGATCCTCACCCTGCGGATCTAAAGAAACCACCTCGGAACCATCCTGACCTGACCCATCATCATTACCGCCAACTGCCACAAATACGGAAGTCGGTCCATCACTGCCCTGTATCGTACAGCCGCATAAAACAAACGCCGCTGCCATTGTCATCATAAACATTTTTAATATCTGATTCTTTTTCATCTACCGTATCCTCTAATCTTCATCCATATTTTCCAGTTCATCTTCCAGCTGCGTCCTCGCATACTCACGCAGCACCTCCGACCAGACATCATAAGCGGCTGTATTCTGATGCAGATGCCCATCGCTGCAATACTCCTGAGCCAGATTTCCTTTTCCGTCATCCAACGCGCTCATAATATCTATGTATCCCCAGCCATTTTCAGAAGCTCTCTCCTGCATCATCTTATTCAACGTACCGAGGTTCTCATTATTCAGCTTTCTGCCGCCCTGCCCCTCTATCGTATAGGTTGCGCTGATGATATAGATCTCCACATCCGGGCTTTGTTCCAGAATCCGGCCGATCAGCTCCGTGTATTTATCACAGACATCCGGCAATTCCGCAAGCGCAATATCATTAATACCAAAAAACAAAAATACGCGATCCACCTTCATCAAAGCGATAGATTCTTCAATATAACGCTGTTTTCCATTATAGATAGGATGCGTACTGGTGGAACTTGGCGGCTGCAGCGCGTTATTTACGGAAAAGCTTCCCGATGCCAAGAACTGGATATTCCCCAGATAAGTCTCCGTATTCTTCATCGCGTAATTACGGAATCCCAGCATAACCGAATCTCCGACAAATACGGAATTGGCATAAAAATCATCAATCATTTTATCTGTAACATTGGAGCTTATTGTATTTTCCGGTATAGCTTCCATTAAAACAGGCTCATCCGACACTCCGGGATCACGTCCTTCATAGATCCCGCGGGTAAAATAATGCGCCACATAGGCATCCCAGTCATTCTTAAACATCGCGTCCAGATCGGGATTCTCCCTGCGGTACTGCGCAACATCCAACAAAGTGCTTGCACATCTGCCTTCGTAAATTCCCTGCGTCATAAAATGGTTATATAGCATATCCCGGTTATAACCAAACAAAGCGTATACATCAGAATATGTATCCGCATAATATTTTGCGTCAAAAATATCTCTTACCGTCCGCGCCGAGGCTGCATGCCCCTGAATAGCTCCCACAGAGATACTGAGCGTCACCGCCAGCAGCAGCGCCAATATTACCTTTGTACCTATCTTTCTATTCATTCGTATCTATCCCTCTTATCTAAATACCGCTTTTCCTACAACACAGATGCAATTCATCCCATGGTTCTTTCCGGCTGCCCGCATATCATCAGCCGATTTTGTCTATTCATTATAAATCAGAATACGGCTGTTTTCAATACATTTGTTTGCTTTATTTATCACCAAATCCTGGCAGTTCCGCACACCATGCGATATCTTCCTGCGAATAATGATATTTACACTGCTTTTCGGCATTGACTTCACCGTCCTGCATACAGCCTGCATATAACCGGAACAATCCGCCTCTCTTAAACGCAGCATGAAGCAGCTTTTTCTGTTCCGTCTCATCCCTGACATTTACAAGATGCGTAGCAAATTTTGCAACCAGCGCCTTTTCCTTGGTCGTCTTTTTATTGCCCAGATAATACCGGCACATCGCCAGATCCGAGCAGTCAAACCGGATATGATAATGCTCCACAAAATCTTTTGTGATCCGTTCTTCATAGTTGATCGAGATCTTCAGAATATCATACAGCTCTTTCCCCTTAGGCAGGAAGCTCTCCGGGACATCAAAGGTCAGACACGCCAGGAGCTTCGTGGTAAAAAACACCTCTTTGGATTGAAAAATTAATTCGGTAAATTCCCTGACCTTCGCTTCCTCCTGCTCTTGATATTTCAGGTGTCTTTTTGTATGCCGGAACTGCCGTATGGACTGGGTGATCGTCTCCTTCTTCTCCTGCCGGATGATCGTCTGATAAAGGTCTATGATCTGATCAGGCTTAGCATTTCTCAGATAAACATGAAACAATGCCTTATTATGCAATATCTGCTGATAATGCGCCGTGCCGCAGTCATAAGAAATAAGGAAAAATGCTGCAATATTGATTCTTTTCACCGCACAGCCATGCAGCAGCTTCGCAATGACGTCATCTGACGGCTTCACCTTCTGAGGCAGGGCAAAAGAAGTAAATGTCTGCAGTTTCAATTCCGCAGGCATGTCTGAAGACAGAATCCGCTCCAACGGCTCCTCTATTCCGTCTTCATAGAACCCCTGAAATCCCTTTTTCTCACTATAGACACGCGACAGAACACTCCAAAGCTTCTTCTCATATCCGCCCTCCGCCAGTTTTGCCGCCAGCCGCAGAAGCTCCATCTTATCCATATAGGATGTAATCTTACGGATCTGAGCCGTTCCCGGTATTCCCTCCGGCAGTCCCGTATCCTGCCCTGTTATCTTTTCATCCATAAATCCCCCTCCACCATTTCCCCATATAATGGCGTCTGTATCTATCCCGCAATGATCTTCGGCAATGCCTCACAGACAGTGTCATGAATCACATAATCTGCGTATTTATCCATAAAGTGTTCTTCCTTTGTAATCAGAACCAGCTTTCCGCCCTTATAATTGCCGGTGCAGAATTTCACCATATTGTCATACATATTCGTTCCGAGCGCAAGGATCATATCGGCATCTTCACAGGCATTGACTGCCTCCGTCATCAGATTATTGGCAATATTCTCTCCAAACAGGCGGATGCCGGGACGAATCGCGGAATCACATTCATCACACAGCGGAACCGCTTTCGCATTTCGCATATATTCTACCGTAAACTTTTTGCCGCAGTGCGGACACCAGTTATTATGTACGTCTCCATGCAGCTGGATCACATTTTTAATACCGGCCTTTTCTGCCAATGCATAATAATTCTGTGTAATCAGCATTTTCAATTTCCCCTGATCTTCCAGACGTTTGATATCCGCATAAAGAGATGCCGGCTCATATTCCTTATTAATGATTTCTTTTTTATAGAACTCAAAAAACTTGTCTTTTCTGGCGTTATAAAATCCTACATTCATCATTTCATCCGGCGTTTTATGATAGAGTCCTTCCAGACGATAACACTCTCTCGAAGACCAGATATTTTCCCCGCCGCTTTCAATCACCGTTCCGATACCGGTCAGCACAACGATCTTGGAGGATTCCTCGACCATCTTACGTACTCTTTCAATTACAGCTTCCTGTGTTCCCATTTTAAAGCACCCCTTCCTTTACCTTATTTTTGTCCGGGCGTTCCTACCCTCCGCATTTCCATTCGTTATAAAATGCATATAATACCGTTTGAGGTCATTACCAAACACCGCCTGCAGATCCGGATAATTATGACGGTAAATATTCACGTCAAAATTCTCGCAGCCCTGTCTTCCTTCCGCCATGCCGGTTGTAACAAAGTGACGCAGCGCGCCCGCCTGATCATTGGCATAGAAAATTCTCATATCCGGATAACGGCTGATATAGTAGCCAAAATCAAATACGGCAGAATAATCAACTCCCTGATAGATATTTCCTCCGGTATTCACAATCGCCTGACTGCCGCCTGACGGCTTATTGTCTGACAGGGGCAGCGTATATATCTTCATAGCCGCGCCATTCGTCACATACCATACCACCTGATTATTAAATACGATCGGCTGACAATCTGAAAGACATCCGTGCATCGTCTTGACCTCACTGGTCATCTGTCCTGCACCGTTGATAAATACATAAGAAACCTCCTCAAGCTCCGAATATCCTGATTTTGTCTCCCAGATCACAACAAACTGCTCCGAGTTGATCTTCACCAGATACGGACATCCTACCGTTTTTAATTCACCATAAGCATATCCGGTCGGGAAAGAAAGCTTTACTGCGGAATTGGAAAATGAATTTTTAGGGATCGCCGCAATAAATACATTCTGATTGGAAGAAAGTCCATCCAGGGAACCCGTGCTTCCCGCCACAAGATAATACTGACCGGACACTTCATAACCTCCCAGTGTCACTCCCGCGCCAACAGAGGAAAGGGGACTCACCTGAGAACATGCATAGCCATGATCAGGGATCCCGTTGGAAGAAACAATATTATATCTGCTTACTGTCATACTGCCTAACGCCGCCGGACTATGCTCCACAGTCGTAATCGTGCCGCCTGTAGCATCAATATACTGTGCCGCCGGATTCTCCATTACTCCATAAACGGCACCGGGCAGTCCGCACTGCACCGCCTTGACCTGATTGTTATCTGTCTGATAAGTGATCATCATACTGGCCTGATGGTACATACCGTTTTTATCCATATACGTCTGATGCGCCGTTTTGATATAGAGGAATTTACCATTCTCGCAGATATCAATCC
Source organism: uncultured Lachnospiraceae bacterium (assembly GCA_964421915.1). Classification (GTDB taxonomy): domain Bacteria; phylum Bacillota; class Clostridia; order Lachnospirales; family Lachnospiraceae; genus NK4A136. The sequence goes on along the minus strand of CAYQZB010000014.1, from coordinate 47,220 downwards.
CGCTTTGACAGAAAGGAATCGTCGTATTGCAGTTGGTCACCGCAACGCTGCCGAGTCTTACCCAGTCCTTTGAATATCTGACGATACGGATACACTCCACCTTATCGTTCTGCTCCATATTCTGCTGCCCGAAGATCAGATAATTATAATTCTGTCCGGCATAAAATCCGCCAAAAATACTAAGCTCAAATCCTACCGTCCTCTGCTGCACCAGCCTGTAAGCGGTATTGTACCTCTCCACAAGGATGATATCCCCCATGTTCTCAACCCGGGTAAATGTACCATCCCCGTTATTGTATAAATAACTGTTGGACACCCTGCCGTTAGTGGTATATTCATGGTCATGAATATTATTCGAAACAATATTCGAGCCCGTATACTCCCCCGCGTCAACACGCAGCACCGGGAACACAAATAACAGCGCCGCCAGAGCAATAGCCAGCAGCCGGCTGGTCGCCGGAATATGATGATTTTTAATATATCTGTTCATAAATAACCTCCGTATTATAAAGATTATAACATATGTACCCGAAAAAAAACAGTATCTATTAGTCTTTAATCCGCATTTTCTTTGGAAGACTAATTATCCAGATCTGCTGCTTTCTCATACCATTCAAAAGCCATTTCAGAGTCCTGTTCTACTCCGATTCCTAAATCATACATAAGTCCAATATTATTCATTGCATTTGCAAAACCTAAATCTGCCGCTTTTTCATACCACTCTAAAGCAACTTCATAATCCTGTTCTACTCCGTATCCATTGTAATACATATTTCCAATATTATTCATTGCATTTGCATTACCTAAATCTGCTGCTTTTTCATACCACTCTAAGGCCATTTCAAAGTCCTGTTCTACGCCGTCTCCATAAGCATACATGCATCCGACATTAAACATCGCAGCTGTATCACCCAGCTCTGCTGCCTTCAAATACCATTCCGCTGCCGCTTCATAGTCCTGTTCCACTCCGTTTCCACAATCATACATATATCCGATATTATTCATTGCGGTTGCATCATCTAACTCTGCCGCTTTTAAATACCATTCCATTGCCAATGCATAATCCTGTTTTACTCCGTCTCCTTCACGATACATATATCCAATATTGATCATTGCATCTGCATCATCCAGCCCTGCAGCTTTTACATACCATTCCATTGCCGCTTCACAGTCCTGTTCCACGCCGCATCCATTATTATACAACCATCCGATATTATTCATTGCATATGTATTACCCAGCTCTGCTGCTTTTAAATACCATTCCATTGCCGTTTCATAGTCCTGTTCCACTCCGTTTCCACAATCATACATATATCCGATATTATTCATTGCAGATGCACTACCCAGCTCTGCTGCTTTTACATACCATTCCATCGCCGCTTCATAGTCCTGTTCCACGCCTATTCCCCAATCATACATATACCCAATTTCATTCATTGCACCTGCATGACCCAGCTCTGCCGCCTTTTCAAAATTGGTATATGCGGACTCCATATCGACTTCCTTTCCATCCAGACCATCCCGATACGCGCGCCCTGCTTCATAATATTCATCTGCTTCCGCTTCTTTCGCGGCAGCTTCTTCCTCCTGTTTGGTCGTCTCATCTTCCTCTGCCTGTTTTGCCGCCTCTGCCGCCGCATGTCTATATGTTTCAGCTTCATCATTCGACGTAAAGACGCAGCCGCTTAAACTGCCAATCGCCATAATGCCCGCTATTAATATTATCATTACTTTACGTTTCAATTACCTTTCCTCCCAAATGTCCCTTTTTTGACATTACCATTGCTTTACCAAATATATCATATACCATCTTATATTTCAAATATTGGTTTTAAAAATGGCTTAAAGCTCAAAAATAAAAAGGGCGATACATATGACTCCATATGCACCGCCTTTCGCTATCAATACGCTCCCATCACAAATGGAAGCGTCTCTTGATCTCATTGCGCACACGCCTTCTGGAGAACATCGCAGCCAGCGCGACCGTAATGACCGTACATACCGTCAGTACGATTGCGGACCATCTGATCTCCAATGGCTGATGCAACGCATGATTCACCAGAAGCTCTATCGAAATGCAGAGTACGGCAACCTCCATAAAAAAGAGACCGGTCAGCAGCGCAAAGGATCGCCTGTAATTTCCAACCGCAAGGAATACTTCGACCAATGCCAGTACGATCAGTGCGATCGGAATCCCAAGATCCACCACCCATTCCGAGGAATCCGTAAAAATTCCTATCAACGCAATATAGATACACACCGCAACACCGTTCAACAACATCATAATACGTCTTCTCATATTGCGGATCAACAGCGGCGGCACGATCATCACCCACAATAATACGCAGAAACCCAGCACCAATAAGGACCACTGATTGGACTTCCACATCAGATAATTCAACAGCAGACAGCTGACAGCCGTACAGGCTAAGATCACCGTCATCACAATCGCCAGATCTTTTCGTTTAATCGGTTCGACGATTCCGACTTTATTGGGGAACGGCAGTTCTCCATTACCTGCCTCCCTGTCTGCCTGCAATTCATTGGGATTGATCACTATCGTATTGCAAAGAGGACACTTTTTTATGGAAGTCTCCAGCTCCACACCGCAATTTACACAATAAGACATACTTTCTGCCTCCTATCGATTGGTCTCGATCCAGACATGGATCCCTTCCTTCACCAAAAACCGGAAAAAATATTTTTCCGCATCGGATTCTTTGATCACGCTGGCAAATGTGATCGATAATCTATCTCCAAAAGTGATGATGGAACAATTTGTTCTTTTGGAAAAAGGCTGTCCCATACAGATATCAAAACGATCAATATGCTCTCTCATTTCCTCAGGCGCAGTCAAAATCCCCATATTGGTCAGACCCGCTGTAGAATTTTTATCCTGCACCTTCTTATAAAACTGTCTTACGACCTTGTCTTTGATAAACAACGGCACCACCCTGATCAGCGGATGCCTCTGGGTTGCGGCATTGGTGGTGATATCGCCGCGCAGGAATTTATCGCTGATATAATAACGCATATAATGATGCACCTGTTTTACAACATCCTCAAAGGAATATTCTCCCAGCCTCGGATCGATACTCGGATATACCATGGTGATAAAATTTCTCAGCGTCTTTGACGGAAAGAAACGACGCAGATTTACCGGCATAGCAAGAGTTACCGGCAGTTTTTTATAACCTCCGTCATCTTTTTGCTTCTGTAATAACGCATAAAGAAGCACAGCGTTTAAGTACTCCGTTACGGAAGCGTCATATTTCTTTGCCTTTTCGTAAACCTCTTTCGCAGAAAGCACGCCGATGATCATATTTAATGTATAAAACGGTTCCGGCGTCCCCCGTATCAGGTATGTTTTTTCCATGGGACGCGGCGGACGCACCTTTGCATGGGCATATCTCCCATAGGCATCCTCCGTCTCTTCCGGGTCAGGCTCTTCATGAATATCCTTTACCAGATATCCCGTAGGGATCTCATATCCCATAAGCCTTAAATATTCTGCCAGCAGCGTATGAAATACGCACATTCCGCCATTTCCATCTCCCAGGCAATGATGCACCTCCAAAGAGATCCTCTTATCATAATAATACACCCTCAGAAGATATCTGTTCTTCGTCCGAAACGGAAGCGGCATACAGGGATTCTTAATATCCTCCTGCACAAATGGTCCGGGACGCTGGTTATATTCCAGATATCGCCAGAACACGCCCTTCCGAATCGCCACCTTATAACTCGGAAAGCGGGGCAGAACACGGTCCAGCGCCACCTGCAGTCTCTCCGGGTCAACCTTCTCTTTCATCAGCGCGGAAAGACGGTAGACAGAACTGAAATCCTGCCGCTGCAATGCAGGATACACGATGGCCGACAGGTCCAGCCTGTACCATAGCTTATCCTCTTTTTCACGGTTTTTTCTAAATGCCATACTGATCCTCTAAGCAGTTTCCTTAAACAAAGTCTGGAATCCTATTATTATTTCAATGTTATATAAAATTATACCATAGATAATATACATTGAATACATAAATATGCTCTCATTTGGATTGCCTTTCTTTGATCGCTTCTTCTATACAGGCTCATCATCAATAGCTGTCTCAACATTATCCAATATAATCTTTTCAAATTCTTCCAAGGAATACTCTTCATCGAAAGGAATGAAAACATACACTGTATTATATTCCTTGTAATATTCTGTAAAATTGTTTATATCAATGTTAAGTCCATATATCCTATAAGTATTATGTTCTTCATTGGCATTGCGGACATTAGTATATACTTCATATGCAAGTTGAATGGCTTCATCCGGTTCAAATTCTTCACTCCCCATTCTGTATTTAAAATAAATAAAATTCATGTCTTGATTAGAACCGGAGCTGCAGATCAACCGGGGTCTGTAATCCGTGTGTTCACTTAGCTTTTCATTTATTTTAGTGTAATCATAAATCGATGATTCATACAAATCAGCGTAAACGTCCACCCATTCATTCTTAGACCTCCAATAATAGTATTCATATATTTTATTGTCAGGAGAGTATGTATCTAAATATATTGCGTAAGTAAGTCCTCTGTATCCTCCTGTAAAATCTCTTCCCTCACAAATAAAATAAAGATCATATTTGTCCCGCATATCATAGTCAAATATTTCAGACTGACTGTCAACCGACTCCTTGATCGCAAGGGCTGATTCTTCAAAATTCCCCATATCAAGAATGTAATAGTATTCTCCGGAAGGTGAAATATTAATTTCAGGATCACTTTCTAAATTTGCTGTAAGCTGTTGGTTAAATGTATCAGACTGAAGCCTTGATTTATCGACTCTTGACTGTATAATCTCATATATTTCGTCAAAGTCATATCCCGTAAAATCATCATACATGTCATCATATAAACGATTGCCATAACAATACGTCGATATATCCGTGTCACAGATAACATGTGTTACAGCCCTGACTACATCGGCACTTGCATATGGGGACACTATCATAGGTCCAAAACCATAATTATTAATTGCAATATCCGTAGTATTAAGCTCCGGATATTTGCTCACACTGGCGCTTACTATATCACAATAATAGACATAATCGTTTTCATCTTGTCTGTCAGTTTCATCCTGTTTATCTATTTCATCCTGTTTTTCTGTTCCATCCTGTTTGGATACAATATTTCCTTGATCACATCCGGTTAAAACAATAGTTCCCAACAACAAAACAATACAAGCTTTTTTCAACCTCATAATAGCAGCCTCCAATATATAATCCATATCAAAGATACGAATTTAATAGATACCTTTTATGGCGTCAGCACAGAAAATTGCAATTTTATTCCATTTCTTATTTTAGCAAATGAACATCAAACATGCTAGGCAAATTAAGAATATGGACAAATTTCATCATCTAAAGCAAGTCCTGCATATTCTAAGGGGTCTTCTATTGCCAAGGCATTAAGGCTATTGACAATACCGGCTCTTTATGGGAATATGTGCTGAGAAACAGATACCTTTTTTGTGCAACAGGGAATATCCAATCAAACTTGCAACTGATATCGTACGGAAAAAACGGAGGACTTAATTTTGCAGAAGGAACGAATTGCATATTTGGATTTGGTCCGCATAATTGCGGGAATATTAGTAATCATGGTGCATATTTCGGCGCAGCAGATCGAAGATCTGCCGGTAAGCAGCATGGCATTTGCCATAACCAATGCTTTTAACTGCCTTTCCTTTTCCGGCGTGGCGCTCTTTGTTATGATCAGCGGCGCGCTTGCCCTGCGTCCGGAGCGGGAGACAGATTTAAAAACCCTGCTTTTGCACAGGACGCTGCATTTTTTTGTTTTATATTATATCTGGAAAGCCATTTATCAGATCGTTACTATACTGGAAAAGGGGGAGAGCCTTACGGTTGACAGTATCAAGAATGATGTAGTGCTGTCACTGATCCAGCAGCGGGGTTATTATCATCTCTGGTTTCTGCCCATGCTTGCTATCATTTATATGATGGTGCCCCTAATGAAAAAAGCTCTTGCGGAGAAGAAGCTGTGTCAGTACTTTCTGACTGTGTTCTTTGTGGTTGCACTTTTTGTGCCGACACTGCTTCATTATGATTTTAAATTTAAATATCTTCTGAAGGATTTCTTTGCATACAACGATTTTTATCTGTTCCGCGGATATCTGGGATATTTTGTACTGGGACATTACCTGCACAACTGGCGTGCGGATATCACGGTCAAAAAGCGTACTCTGCTCTATGTGGCAGGCGGCTTCTGTTTTCTTTTGGCATGTGTTCTGGGAACCATTGATGCCCATACCGCAGGACAGCCATCCCAGCATATGAACACGCCCTTTGCCGCGACTACCTTTTTTACTGCCACAGCCCTTTTTGTGGCAGGGCAGTCTGTTGACGGAAAAATATCCGCTTCGGTAAAAGCCAAAAAAATATTTGGATTTCTGGCAGGCACTGTGTTTGGCGTTTACCTTCTGCACCCTCTGGCGATTCTGTTCTGGGAAAGCGTTGGTCTAACAACTTCCCTATGCACGCCGATCTTGTCCATACCTCTCCTGACAGTCTGCACAGCTGTGCTGTCCGTAGCTGCTGCTGCGCTTTTACTGAAGGTGCCGGTCTTAAGAAAGCTGGTAAAATAGATAGGTTGTCTTTTCCGGCTTACACTGATATAATGCCGTTATATTAAACAGAACCGGAAGCATGATATGATTGCATGATGGTATCCGCAAAGCATTCTGATACTTTTAAAAAATATTATTGAACAAAAAGGCAGGGAATCCCATGGCGCTTAGAAAACCGCAAAACCAGAATTTAATGCAGATGATCAGGAAAGTACACTCTCTGATAGAAGAACCGGATGTGGAAAAACAGCGGCAGACACAGGAACATATTGCCGCTTTGAATAAACTGCCGAAAAATATTGTATCAGAACCTGTTGAGCTGGAAGGCATGTATGCGGAATGGCTGCGCCCTGACTGGCCTCATGCAAAGAACAGGGTGATCCTATACTGTCATGGAGGCGGCTATATGACAGGAAGCTGCACCTATGCCCGCTCTATTACAATCAAGCTGGCTCAGGCTTCCGCTTTAGATGTATTCTGCTTTAATTACCGTTTAGCGCCGGAAAATCCCTATCCTGCCGCTACGGAAGATGCCATGACCGCATGGAATTATCTGATGATGCTTGGTTATGGCGCCAAAGACGTCATCCTTGCCGGTGATTCGGCAGGCGGCAATCTTGCGCTTTCCTTGTCCCTGCGCCTGAAATCGGAAAACCGTTTTCTTCCGGGCGGTCTTTTACTCTTTTCTCCCTGGACGGACTTAACCGCTTCCGGCAGGTCGCACACCTCAAAGATCGACGCGGATCCTATCCTGTCACCGGATTATATGCAAACCGTTACTAAAAATTATGCCGAAGGACAAGATCTGACGGATCCCCTGATCTCGCCGTTATTTGGAGACTATCAGAATTTCCCGCCGGTCTATATTCAGGTCGGCTCCAACGAAATCCTTTACAGCGATTCCGAACTGTTATATAAACGTATCTTATCCTTCCATTCCACTGTCCGTTTTGAGACCTTTAAGGGAATGTGGCATGTATTTCAGATGTCGCCATTTAAAACTGCAGCAGAGGCGATAGAAAAGAGCGCGCAATTTATCTTTGATATATACCGTTGATAAATCTTTGATTTTTCAATTTTATGCTGTCACTGCTTTATTGCCGGTATAGAGACTGTAATATTTCCCCTGCGCTTCGATCAGCTCATCATGAGTGCCTCTTTCAATGACGCGTCCCTGTTCCAGAACCATGATACAGTCACTGTTACGGACAGTTGACAGACGGTGCGCGATCACAAATGTCGTCCTTCCTTTCATCAGACGGTCCATACCGGACTGTACCAGCTTCTCCGTACGGGTATCGATAGAGCTTGTCGCTTCATCCAGGATCAGCACCGGCGGATCTGCAATCGCCGCCCTGGCGATGGCAAGAAGCTGCCGCTGTCCCTGGCTCAGGCTGCCGCCATCCCCCTTGATCTCCGTATCATATCCTTTCGGAAGCCGCATAATAAAGCTGTGAGCATTGGCCAGCTTAGCCGCCGCCACCACTTCTTCATCCGTCGCATCCAATCTGCCATAACGGATATTATCTTTGACCGTTCCGGTAAAAAGGTGCGTATCCTGCAATACGATCCCCAACGACCTTCTAAGGTCATCCTTTTTGATCTTATTGATATTGATCCCGTCGTAGCGGATCTTACCGTCCTGGATATCGTAAAAACGGTTGATCAGATTCGTAATCGTCGTTTTTCCCGCGCCTGTGGAACCTACAAAAGCAATCTTCTGTCCCGGCGTTGCAAATAGCTTGATATTATGCAGGACGATCTTTTCATCATTATATCCGAAGTCAACATCATCAAATACGACATCTCCTTTCAACTCCACATAAGTCGTCGTATCATCCGCCTTATGATAGTGCTTCCACGCCCAAATACCGGTTCTCTCATCCGTTTCCGTCAGAACCTTTCCCGAACCCCCCTTCGGGTCGTCAACGTATTTTGCATTGACCAGCGTAACATAGCCTTCGTCCGTCTCCGGTTCCTCATCCAAAAGCTTAAAGATCCTTTCCGCGCCTGCCAGCGCCATAATGATACTGTTAAACTGCTGGCTGATCTGACTAATCGGCATATTAAAGCTTTTATTAAAATTTAGAAAAGCTGCAAGATCGCCCAGCAGCAGTCCGCCGAATTTGTTAATCGCAAGGATGCCTCCGACAACTGCGCATAAAACATAACTCAAATGCCCCAATTGCATATTGACCGGGCCCAGAATATTGACAAAGGCGTTGGCGCGATTCGCACTGACAAACAGCGCCTCATTCATCTTATCAAACTGCTCTTTGCTCTCTTCCTCATGACAAAATACTTTAACGGTCTTCTGCCCCTCCATCATTTCCTCGATCTGTCCGTTTAAAATACCAAGATTCTTCTGCTGCTCCACAAAATAACTGCCGCTTTTTCCTGCCACCTTTGCAGTCGTCAACATCATAACAGCTACCATTACAAGCGTAAGAACAGTCAGCGGAATGCTTAAAATTACCATGCTGATAAGGACGCTGACGATCGTAATCACACTGGATAAAAGCTGTGGAATACTCTGGCTGATCATCTGCCGCAAGGTATCAATATCATTCGTATAGATCGACATGATATCGCCATGGGAATGAGTATCGAAATATTTCACCGGAAGCCGCTCCATCTTGGTAAAGAGTTCAACACGAAGATTTCTAAGCGTACCCTGTGTGATATAAATCATCAGTTTATTGTAAGTATAGGTCGATGCAATCCCCAAAAGAAAAATCACTGCCATCATAAGGATCGTCCGCAGCAGTCCCCCAAAATCAGGGTTGTCGCTGCCCACCATCGGCTCAATATAACCATTGATCAATTCTTGTAAAAAGAACGTACCCTTTACCTGCGCCAAAACAGATACGAAAATGCCGATTACCACAATAACCAGATGAACCGCATAGTTTTTCAGAACATAACCTAATACCCGCTTAAAAATCTTTCCCGGATTTTCGATCTTAGGTCTGGGCCCCATCATTCTTCTGCCATGACCCATGGGACCGCCGCCCTTTGGGGGCTTTACTTCTTTTACATTTTCCTCTGCCATTATTTCTGTCCTCCTGCCTCGTCAAAATCACCGCTGCCACCTGTCTGGGATTCATATACATCACGGTAGATCTCGTTATGCTGCAACAGCTCCTCATGGGTCCCGACACCGTCTATCCTTCCATCGTCCATGACAATGATACGGTCCGCATGCTCCACACTGGAAATTCTCTGGGAGACAATCAACTTCGTCGTCCCCGGAATCTCCTCCGCAAACGCCCTTCTGATCCTTGCATCCGTTGCCGTATCGACGGCGCTGGTGCTATCATCCAGAATCAATATTTTGGGCTTTTTCAACAATGCCCTTGCAATACAAAGCCTCTGCCTCTGACCGCCGGACACATTGACTCCGCCCTGCTCAATATAGGTGTTATATCCCTCCGGCATCGCTTGGATAAACTCATCGGCACATGCCAGCTTACATGCCTTGATGCACTCTTCCTCAGAGGCTTCTTTATCACCCCAGCGGAGATTTTCTAAGATCGTTCCGCTGAATAACACATTTTTCTGCTGTACCACAGACACCTCTTTCCGCAATACCTCCAGATCATATTTTCTGACATCCTCGCCGCCGACTTTCACACAGCCTTCCGACACGTCATAAAGGCGGCTGATCAGCATCATAAGACTGGATTTTCCGCTTCCGGTGCCGCCGATGACGCCGATCGTCTCCCCCGACTTGATCTTCAGATTGATTTCCCTGAGAACAGGTTCTCCGCTTCTATCTTTATTATAAGTAAAATCAACATTTTCAAATTCAATGCTGCCGTCTTTTACTTCCATGATCGGATCTTCGGGATTCACAATATCCGGCTCTTCATTAATAACCTCCACCACTCGCTCTGCACTGGCGATACTCATGGACATCATAACAAAGATCATGGAAATCATCATCAGGCTTGATAAAATATTCATACAATAAGTCAGCAGCCCCATCAGCTCACCTGTGGTAAAAGACGTTGTCACCACCATATGAGCGCCCATCCAGCTAATTAAAAGGATGCAGGCATATACGGTAAACTGCATGACCGGGGAGTTCAATATGACCTGATTCTCGGCTTTTACAAACATTTTGTAGATATTCTCACTGGCTTTTTTCAAACGGCTTTCTTCATGTTCCTCACGAACATATGCCTTCACCACACGGATCGCCTTGACATTCTCCTGAATCGTGGCATTCAGATCATCGTATTTCTCAAATACCTGTTTAAAATATTTCATTGCGCCCCTGACGATTAACGCAAGTACAATACTAAGCAGAACAACTGCAATCAGATAAATCCTTGCCAGTCTTGGAGAGATCAAAAATGCCGCCGCCATCGCAAAGATCATGGTAAATGGCGCCCTAAAACACATACGAAGCAGCATCTGATAAGCATTCTGGATATTTGTCACATCCGTCGTCAGTCTCGTAATCAGTCCCGCCGTAGAGAATTTATCAATATTGGAAAAGGAAAACCGTTGGATATTGTCATTCATAGTCTTCCTGATATTTTTTGCAAATCCGGTAGAGGCCTTTGCCGCAAAGACACCTCCCAAAATACCACTCAGCAGTCCACCCAAAGCAAGCAGGATCATCCATGCTCCCATCTTATAAATATGGTTGATATCGCCGCCCTTCACGTTGATGCCGTTATCTACGATCGAAGTCATCAGAAGCGGGATCAGCGTCTCTGCCACCACCTCTAAAACCATAAAAAGCGGCGTCATGATAGAGACCCATTTGTATTCTTTGATCTGTCTGGCTAATGTTTTCAGCATATTACATTTACCTCGTTTCTGCGCGTCTTGTTAGTCCTCATATATAATAGATCTTTCAATCTTCTTCCCGTAGATTATCTTCTATCCGGGAAAGCATCCGACGAAGCTCCTTCGCTTCCCGCTCCGTAAATCCTTTCAAAAGCTTTTCATCCATTTTTCTTCTACCCTGATCCAACTTTTTTATCATTTTTGTTGTTTTTTGCGTAATTGTAACCAGCTTTACCCTGCGATCCTCCGGATCTGACGACGTAGTTACAAATCCCTTTTCCTCCAGCCTCTTTACAATGCCGATGACTGTCGGATGCGTCACTTTCAAATGTTCCTCGATATCTTTCATAGAAGTCTTTTCTTCTCCACGAAAATGAACAAAAAACAACACCCGGCTCTGTGAAGTAGTCAGATCATACTCCAATAGCGCTTTATCAATACCCTTTTTGATCTGCATATTGATCTGCTTAAATAAAAATCCAATATCCCGTTCTTCCGTCTGCACCATGGCAATTTCTCCCAGAAAAAAGTAGCGTGCTACTTTAATTATGTAGTCCGCTACTTATTATATTCATTTTGACAGAAAATGTCTATATGTAAAATGTGAAAAAAGAGTGTCTTTTGACTTTATCACATCTATCTTTTACTTCAGACGATCTTTGTCATTCTTCTTTCAGTATGTATTTACTTCAGTAGCAAAAATTTTGCTACATAATTCTGTATATTCATCGTAAGAAATGATAGCTCCATTTAATGTATATTTCGTTTCAGACTCTGCATTATCTGGGTCAACAAGTTCCTCTCCGAAATTCATTTCCGCAACTAAGTTATCAGCTCCTTCAAATTTTTCCATATGGTAACATTCATATCCTGCACTCATCCTGTTGCTATACATAATCCATATTGCTTCATTATAATAGACATAAGAAAGAACGCAGGCATTGCCCTCTCCTGCGGCAAATTCATATACCATATTATCACGCGCATCAAGGTATATTCCGCCATAAGGACCGTTAATAACCAGTTCATTTTCTCCATCATTGTCAAGATCGACTTTCTCTCCAATAGAAAATGAATTATTTAAATCAGTTATATAAAATGCCGATGTCAAATCTGAGGAGTAAACAGCGTTTATTGAGCCATTGATAAACAAATCCAATAATTCTTCTGCTGTCGTTTCCGAATCTGCATTTTCAACCGCCTGTACACTGTTTTCCTGCTGAGTTATCACTGAATCTGTACCCTCACTCGCCTGTATATCGTTTTCCTGCTGAGTTGTCACTGAATCTGTACTCTCACTCGTCTGCATATCGCTTTCCTGCTGATTTGCAACAATTTCATCTTCGTTTATCTGTCCACAGGCAGCAATACTTAAAACCATTAGAAATGCACATACCAATATGGTTATCTTTTTACTCATATACATATTCTCCAGAAAATAATTACTAAAATTTTTATCTAAGCTACGATTCAAAATTCTATGATTTATAGGAAATTTTTCTATAACTTTGAACCGGAAAATACGATTAATTTAAATTGACTATTTATACAGATACTTTCCCTGCAATATACCGCGCCACATGCACGCCGCTTGCAGACGCATGGGACAGGGAATGGGTAATACCGCTGCAATCGCCTATAATGAACAGGTTCTTATGAAATGTCTCTAAATTCTCATCGATCTCAACCTCCATATTATAAAACTTCACTTCCACACCATATAATAGCGTATCTACATTGGCAGTGCCCGGTGCAATTTTATCTAACTTATAGATCATCTCGATGATACCGTCCAGAATACGCTTGGGCATAACAAGGCTTAAGTCACCTGGCGTAGCATTCAATGTAGGCGTAATAAACGCTTCCTTGATACGTGATTCCGTACTCCTCTTTCCCGCGATCAGATCACCGAATCTCTGGACGATCACTCCGCCACCCAGCATATTAGAAAGTCTTGCAATACTCTCTCCATAACCATTGCTGTCCTTAAAAGGTGCGGAAAAATGCTTTGCAACCAGAAGGGCAAAATTAGTATTTTCCGTCTGTTTTTCCGGATCTTCATAGCTGTGTCCGTTGACTGTGACAATGCCATTTGTATTCTCATTCACCACAGCGCCTTTGGGATTCATACAGAAGGTTCTGACCAGATCCCCATATTGCTGGGTACGGTAAACGATCTTACTTTCATACAGTTCATCCGTCAAATGGGCAAATATTGCTGCCGGAAGCTCCACTCTTACACCGATATCCACACGATTGGATTTTGTCGGTACGGATAATTCTCTGCACACCGTTTCCATCCATTTACTGCCGCTTCGTCCTGCGGAAATGATGCAATAAGTCCCCTCATAAGTATCCTTTTCCGTCTCCGCCTGGTAACCTCCATCGATCTTTTTAACACTCTTCACTGCCTCATTAAAACGAAAATCCACTTTATCCTTCAATTCCTGATATATATGATCCAGCACCACATAATTGATATCCGTCCCCAGATGACGCACAGACGCATCCAACAGATGCAGACCATTTTGCAGACATAGCTTCTTGATCTCCGTATTTGCCGTGGAGTACAGTTTTGTCCCTTCACCTCCGTGGGATAAATTGATCTCATCCACATATTTCATCAGTTCGATCGCCCGGTCTTTCCCTATGTACTCATACAGCGTTCCGCCGAACTGATTTGTTATATTATATTTCCCATCCGAAAAGGCACCGGCGCCGCCAAATCCATTCATAATAGAACAGGGTTTACAGCCGATACAGGATTTTACCTGCTTCCCATCAATCGGACATTTCCTTTTATCCAATGGATTGCCTGCTTCCAGCACCGTAATCTTCAGATCCGAATTTAATTTTACCAATTCATACGCGGAAAAGATTCCTCCCGGTCCTGCCCCAATAATAATTACATCGCTTTTCATGATCTCCCCTCCTATATCATCTATCTCACTACAAAGTCTTTTATAAAATCATTTCTTTCATCAACATTTCTCTAAAACATAAACATCATATCCATAAATATTGGCGGATTGTTGCCGGTATACCAAATGACGATCCCCTGCTCCATCATCTGCCTCCACCATAATATCAGTCCACTATTATCCGTATAAGCAATCTCCGCCGATTGTAACATCCCATAGGTATAGACCGGATTCCTTAAAGCCACATACTGATTGGGATAAGCTTTGTTGATCTGTTCCCTTGTCATACGTTCCGCCATAATAACCTCCTCTTAGACAATAATTTACTTAGGTGTTTGCTAAACAATCGCTTTATAATTTTATCATTCCACAATCCTGTCCACGAGTTATGTAAGCCGGACTTATACTAAATATTTTTCATACTTTCTATAATCTTCCACTCTCATCCGCACTTTCATCCTTACGCCCTGTTCCTCATAGGAAACCTCCTCTACGGCCGCGCTCTGGTTCAGATAAGATACGATCCCGCCCTGATCATAAGGGAAGCAAAACTCTCCCGACTGATAACGGTCTGCAAGCGTCTTCTCCATCAGATCCAGCAGTTCCGTCAGTCCAATGCCCCTCTTAGCTGACATATAGATCCTATTGCCGCGGATGACCGGCAGCGTTTTTTCGTCCATACACAAGTCAGCTTTATTATAGACATAAACCACCGGAATATCCCCTGCACCAAGGTCCTCCAATGTCTGATACGTTACATTGATCTGATCATCCCTGTTAATATCCGAAAAATCAATCACATGCAGCAAAATATCCGATTCTATCGCTTCCTCCAAAGTAGAATGAAACGCTTCCACCAGATGATGCGGCAGCTTGGAAATAAAGCCGACTGTGTCCGACAACAGAAACGGCTGATGATTCGGAGGATTAATCTTTCTAACCGTAGTATCCAAGGTTGCAAACAGCATATCCTCTTCGTAAACAAGCTTTTCCGGGACCGTGCCATCTTTCCGGTAATACTGATTGAGCATGGCGTTCATCAAAGTAGATTTTCCTGCATTCGTATAGCCTACCAACGCAGCCCTGACGGCTCCGGTTTCATTACGCTTCTTTCTTTGCGTCACCCGTTCTTTCCTGATCTTTGCCAATTCCTTGCGAAGCTCGCTCAGACGGTGTTCCAGCTTACGTCTGTCCAGTTCCAGCTTCTTTTCGCCGGCGCCCTTATTGGCACGGCTTCCTCCTCCTCCGCCCTGTCTGGACAATGCTTCATGTATGCCAACCAACCGCGGCAGCATATACTGCAGCTTTGCGATCTCTACCTGCAGCTTTGCTTCCCTGCTCTTTGCCCTTTTCTCAAAAATCTCTAAAATCAACGACGTTCTATCCAAGATGGGACAGTGAAGGTGATTTTGAAGGTTCCTAATCTGCGTGGGCGACAGTGTATTATCAAATACAATCAGATCGGCGCACAGTTCCTCCATGGCAGCCTGCGCTTCATATACCTTCCCGGATCCTATGTATAACGCCTTATCCGGGCGTTCCATCTTTTGTTCCATCCTGCCTGCCACATCCATGCCGCAGGCTTTCGCCAGCTCCGAAAGCTCCCGCATGGATAACTCAAAATCTTTTTCCTCCGGCAGATGCACCCCTACCAGAAGGGCACGTTCTTTATTTTCTAATTCCATAATCGTCCTCTTGCGCTATGCAGACTTGCTTCATTTCTGTTTCCCGCAGCGCCCCAGCTCTCTTATGATTTTAACATATTTTCTCTACGATGCACAATCCTACCGTCAATAATTGTATAAAAAGTTTCCGTAAAGATTTCCATCGGGTTGCCGGAAAAAATTGCGATATCGGCATCCTTTCCCACCTCGATACTGCCCATGCGGTCTGCCACACCGCAGATTTTTGCAGGGTTGATCGTAATCGCCCGAAGCCCTTCTTCCATGGACAATCCGGCTTTTACAGCCAGCCCAGCACAATATGGCAGCGATTGGATCAGCGAAACCGGATGATCTGTCGTGATCGCAAAAATAACCTTATTTTTTTCCATAATGCCCGCCGTTTTAAAGGAAGCGTACTGGATCTCGATCTTGCTCCGGCTTGCCAGATGCGGACCCAAAATAACCGGATAACCGCTTCTATATATATCTTCCGCAATCAGATGACCTTCTGTACAATGATCCAATGTAATATCCAGATCATATTCCTGAGCAATACGAATCGCTGTATAGATATCATCCGCGCGATGAACATGTACCTTTAAGGGAATTTCTTTCCTTAAAACCGGCAGCCAGCATTCATATCGGAAATCTTCCTTAAAATCTTCCGCCTTTTTTTCCTTTTGCATCATATATTGCTTTGCCAGAAACAATTCTTCCCGCAGCATGGACGCAATCGCCATTCTTGTAGACGGCATTTTATTCTGACCGGAATAATTCACCTTGGGATTTTCTCCAAATGCCGCTTTCATTGCTGCCGGAGCCTTTACAATCAAATCATCAATCCGCCTGCCGAATGTCTTTACAAATGCAAACTGACCTCCTACAACATTGGAGCTTCCGGGACCGATCATTGCGGCAGTTATACCCGCCCTGACCGCTTCGCCAAATGCCGCATCCATAGGATTGATCGCGTCGATCGCGCGAAGATAAGGTGTGACGGGCTGCTCTGTCTCATTACAGTCGTCCCCTTCCATTCCTTTCTTTTCTTCCGTGATCCCCATATGACAATGCGCCTCTATGATTCCCGGCATGACGACACAACCCTCGGCATTTAAGATTTCGCCCTCAAAATCAGGCGGCAGGAGTTCCTGTTCCCCTACCGCCGCAATCTTGCCTTCCTTAATGAGTATATTTCCGCGTTTTTCACCAAGTCCGGACATGCCCTGCATCGTATATAGCAAACCATTTTTAATATAAATCACACTAATCCTCCATGTCAGAGCAGTTTTACTGCGATCAAAGCAATTTGAAGCTCTGACTTAAATTGCAGATTGAAAATACTGCTGCTAAAAAGCGCACAAGCCCGCTTTTTAACCATGCCTTTCCACAGTCTGCAAATTTGTGCCGTAGGCACAAATTTGCGATTGAAAAATAAGCTATCGAGCTTATTTTTCAATCTACACTTTATTGCATGATATTCAAAGGATTCACCGGTTCCCCATCCTTGGTCATTTTAAAGTACACATTACAGCCTTCTTCCGAATAAAAGATCGAAGGTTCCGCTACAAAACCTAGAATATCGCCTTTTTCAACATAATCACCTACGGAAACCGCATAATTTTCCAACTGTCCGTAAGTCAACTGATATCCGTCTCCAAGGTCGCATACGATCGTCCCACCGGTTTCCACATTCTGTCTGATAGATACCACTTTACCATCAGCAGCAGCCGTAATCGGGTCTCCTACCGTGGCTTCAATGACAACAGAAGGATTATAACGATACTGATTCAATGTTTTATAATATATAACCTGATTCATACTGTAGTTCATAAGAATATTGCCCACGATCGGCCAAGCAAGGGCTTCATTTTCAGAAAAATGCAGCACTGGTTCCGGCGTCTGTGTCCGTTCTTCTACAGGCTCGCGCACTGTATTCGACGGAGTTTGTGAATTAGTTTCAGGATAAAACGCTTCTTCCTGCGCCTGATCAAATCCAAAATCATTTGCTGCATTATCACCTTGTCCTAATATCTCCCGATCCTCTACCGGCAGAACGATATCGCTGGTATTGGCTTCTTCATAATTGATCTCTACATCCAGATCATCCGACGGATTCTGCGGCTGAAGTCCTGCGATTTGATCTGCAATATCATTTGTTTGATTTTGTATTTCTCTATTTAATTCGTTAAGATCAATTCGATTCTGATCATTATCCTGTGTATTCCTTTGATTAACATAGATTCCTGTCATCGTCAACGCTGTTAAAATAAACGCAGACGCAGCAAGCATGATAATCCGTTCTTTCCGTAATCCGGACTTCCTGTTTCTTTTCATTGCATCCTCCTTAAATATCTAATTCCATGGAAATCTTCCAAATCAATTGTCATTAGATATTTTTACCCAAATGCAACGCTTTATTCAAAAGTATTGATAGATTGCATAATCCGCATAATTATTTTGCAAAATGGTTTCATAGCTTTGTCCGTCATGTAAAAGATCGCATATGGTAATTTCTTCTATTTTTCCGTTTTTTAGCAGTATTTTTCCTGCTGTTTCTGAAATAATATTTCTGACTTCCTTTTCATAGTTTAAAAAATTCTGCCCCCAAAGCTCCCTGCGATCCTGATATGACCATATATCATAAAAGCTTTTCCCGATATTCAGATTGTACAAAAAATTACTTCTTAATATAATGCTGATGGCCTTTAACTCTTCTCTGGTATATCCCTTATCAAAATACTGTGCCAGGATACCGCAGAGATATTCATCCGTCGGTATGCTCTGTGTTCCTTTTTCCGTCAAAATTGTAATTTCCGGTCCCGTCAGCAAAGGAAGCTTTTCCGCTTCCTCAACTCCTCTTCCAAAAACGGTTATAATATATGGTAAAAACAGGACAAGACAAAAAATGACGCCGGTTATTTTCATAACCGACATCATTTTATAAATGTTTTCCATATGTTTATTGGGAATTTGTAAGGTCAATTTATGCATTTTATTATACTTCATATTCAAGCTTTAAAATATTCTGTCATATTTATAATATACCTTACGAAATAAAAATGTTACAATCTGCCTGATGCTTTATAAAAATTATTCAAGGCTATCTTGCAACGTCAAGATGCTGCACAGTACCCGCCATGCCGTTTTCATATAAGAACACGCCTGTTTTTCTGATTTTTCCGTTCAATGCATTATCTTTTAATGATTTTAAGGAAAATTCCGTATCAACACTTTCCAGACAGATCGCGCCTACCCCTTTGTCCTTTAGATGATAAAGCACATCCTTACCATGCTCATCCTTCGTCCAGATCAAAAGCTTGCTCCAGATCGCGTCGTTTTCATCGATCCAGCCATTGCCGTCGTCATCATAAGCTGCCAGATCGGCAAACCCATTGCCTGATTTCGTGCCAAACAGCTCCGATCCGTCATTGATGATACCGTCGCCATTCTTATCCAGAGCAAGATATCCGCTGCCGGAATTTAACTGTGAAATACTGTCTAAAATACCGTCCGCATCGATGTCAAACATAAATTTCTGATCACTGACATTAGCGATATTGCTGTCCAGATTGATGACCAGCGGATCGACCAGATTGGAGGGCAAACTGGGAGTATAGGCATAGATATCATTCTGATCATAATAATATTCTTCAAACCGCCTGCTCATCTCCAGGCCGAGATTAAACTCGATCTCCCGTCCGTCTGCCGTTACCACTTTTCCCTTTGTGGCAAATGCTGTATTTTCCTGTTCTTCATAGGAATACTCATTCCGGATAGCGCCAATCTGTACTGCGTTACCGGACATATCGTAGCTTTCGCCTCCAAACCACTGACCGCTCCTGCCTGCGCGTCCGCTCATCAGATCATTCAGATGCCTTAACAGATAGAAAAGCGCATGTTCCCTGATCTGCCTCAGTGAAGCGCGGTTTTCCATCGACGTTATATTTCCTGTTGTGATCTGCCCCTTGCGCCCTAACATGGACTGTTCCATCTCAGCCGTAACGCTGTCCTGCGCATTGCTTTTCAGCATGTCGGTAAAATAGCCGTATTTATTCCCCCATCTTCCCCCGCTCAGCGTCATCTGCTGTCCCGCGAATCCGGTCACCGCGCTGACACTGCCCGCTTTTTGCAGGTCAACGCCCGCGATCCATGCCGTCTTTCTTTGTTTTTCGCTTGCTTCATACTTCCTTGCTGATCCCATCTGCACATTACTGGAACCAATAATCATATTTCCTTCCTTCCCTCATGCGGACATCTCCATGATCCCGGATCTTCCGTTTCATGCTTCGATATTTCTTACTGTGCAGATCCGTAACAGTTCTTTCGATCTGTTGTATGTATCTGCTGTATAAAATTCCGCTATCCTTCGTCTGATCCAAGACCTTGCATCTTTATGTCTCCAACATAAAATACGTCACCAGCATATGACACGCCCATGGCGCAGATGCATATGAAACTGATCATGTTTCAAATCATGTCCCTGCACGAATTCGTTATTCAGGAAGCAGTCCTTACTCCGTAAAAACCGCCCTGTAACCTTTATATCGGTCACAGAGCGGAAATAATTAATTCTTATTTTTTCTAAGAGCATAAAAAGACTATTGACTACCCGCCGATTCTAATCCGCAGTACATCATTCGGAAAACCTTCGGTTATGCTCATACACGATTATAATTGATAAGACATCCTTTTAATATGATCTGGCGTTCCTCGTCCGTCATGTCGCCAAGGGTCATTGTAAATTCTATCGTTTTGCCATCCTTTATGGCATATGCCTTGATCTTATCTGTCTTATTCTCCACTGCTTCCTTGATCTTCGGCAGGAAGATATAATCCATATTCTGAAAAGGAAGATCTCCCTCCGGAATGACCAACGGCAGCATACCCCAGTTGATCAGGTTGGAACGGTAGCGCTTTGTGGCATATTCATTGGCAATATTCGCCCAGCCTCCAAGCACCTTCTGACAGCTGGCAGCCTGCTCTCTGGCAGAACCGTCACCCGGTTTTACCGCAAAGATTGTAGATCCGATTCCGAGGGTATTGTGGTTGACTCCTTCAAAAGATGCTTTCACTACATCCATAATCTCAGGCAGACCTTCCAGTGTACTCTTCGGACATTCTCCGGCTTCCAGTGCTTTCTGCGCTTTCTGTACCGCTTTTGCACGCCCTACATATTCAGGATCTTTTCTGGACAACGTAAATTCTGCAAGACCCAAAGGATTGCTTCGATATGAGGAAGTCTCACCGGATGGGATCAGCTCGTCAGTCGTAGTTACCGGATCATGGATCTCGGAAACCACACGAAGCAGAAGATTCTCCGGAAGCGCAGGCATGGCAGGCCAGTCCTTAATATTCGGACCAAATTTGATCTCGACTGACGGATCGGGCACGCCTTTGGAATCAAAGACACGATTGTCATAAATCGTCTTATCAAAGAAATATTTGTATGTTCCGATCTTATCCGGCATCTCTGTGGCCGGTGTCAGATATCCTTTGTTTGCAGCTGTGGCAGCAATGGAACGCGCATCCATCAAAGCAACGGACGCGATCTGCCCGGACTGCAGCTTCGAACCTTCCCTGTTCGGGAAATTCCTTGTGGAATGACGGATGGAAAACGCGCCATTGGCAGGCGTATCCCCCGCACCAAAGCAGGGACCGCAGAATGCCGTCTTCAATACCGCGCCCGTCTGCATGATCGCCGCGGCACAGCCATTCCTGATCAGTTCCATATATACCGGCATGGATGCAGGATAAACGTTTAATGTAAATTCGTCCGGTCCGATACTGGACCCTTTTAAGATATCCGCTGCCGCGCAGATATTCTCAAATCCGCCGCCGGCACAGCCCGCAATCACGCCCTGTTCTACATAAAGTTTATTGTTACGCACTTTATCCTTTAAAGTAAATTCCACCGCACCATCCAGACTGACAAGAGCTTTTTTCTCGCAGTCATCCAGGATATCCATGAGATTCGCATTCAGCTCATCAATGGTATAAGTATTGGACGGATGGAAAGGCATTGCGATCATCGGCTTGATCTTTGACAGGTCTACCTCGATCACGCCGTCATAATATGCCACATCTCCGGGTTTTAACTCTTTATAATCTTCCGGACGCTTATGGATCTCATAAAATTCCCGAATCTTCTCATCGGTCTGCCAGATGGAAGACAGACAGGTGGTCTCCGTCGTCATAACATCTATGCCGATCCTAAAATCAGCAGAAAGCTTTTCCACACCGGGACCGACAAATTCCATTACCTTATTCTTCACATAACCGTTCTTAAATACCGCACCAATGATCGCCAGCGCTACGTCCTGCGGTCCAACACCCTTCACCGGTTCACCCGTCAGGTAAACTGCTACCACACCCGGCATATTGATATCGTAAGTCTGGTTCAATAACTGTTTTACTAACTCAGGACCGCCCTCGCCCATTGCCATGGTGCCAAGCGCGCCATATCTGGTATGGGAATCCGATCCCAAGATCATCCTGCCGCCGCCGGCAAGCATCTCCCTTGCAAACTGATGGATGACTGCCTGATGAGGCGGTACATACATTCCTCCGTATCTTTTAGCACAGGTCAGTCCAAACATATGATCATCTTCATTGATCGTACCGCCCACAGCGCAAAGAGAATTATGGCAGTTCGTCAGCACATACGGAACCGGAAACTTCTGCAGTCCTGACGCGCGGGCTGTCTGGATAATCCCGACAAACGTAATATCATGGCTGGTCAGCTTATCAAACTTTATCTTCAGCTTGTCCATATTATCTGAGGTATTGTGTTCCTTTAAAATGCCGTAAGCGATCGTATCTTTTTTGGCATCCTCCCGTGCAGCCGTCCTGCCTGTCTTATCTGCAATAATCCTTGCAGCCTCCGGCGTATCAGCCACAAGCTCCTTGCCATTTACCAGATATGCGCCGCCGTCATGTAACTTTATCATAGTCTTGTCTCCATTTCTTTTATATTTTGTAGAAATTTTGGAAAGAGGGACCACTGCCGCAGTCCCTCTTCATTGAGTAACATATTATCAGATTATCATTTCTTCCGCAGCGTAACCTTATCCAGCTTCCAGATATCATCTACATATTCCTTGATGGTTCTGTCGGAAGTAAACTTGCCGGAGCAAGCCGTATTCAGGATCGCGCTTCTCGCCCAGCCTTTCTCGTCGCGGTAAGCAGCTTCCACTTTCTTCTGCGCCTCAGCATACGCCTTAAAATCCTTTAAGATAAAGTATGTGTCCGCCTTAGAGGTGCTCAACGTATTCAACAGGGAGTTGTACAGCGGACGGAACATATCGGGATCATTCGGCGCAAACGCACCGTTGATCAGCTGCATCAGCACCTTTCTGATGTCCGGATCATTATTAAAGATCTCCATCGGATTGTAACCGCCGAAGTTTTCATATTTAATAACTTCATCGGAAGAAAGTCCGAAGATAAATGCATTCTCCTCACCGACCTCTTCAACAATCTCCACATTGGCGCCGTCCATCGTACCGATGGTCAGTGCACCGTTTAACATAAACTTCATGTTACCCGTACCGGATGCCTCCTTACTTGCCGTAGAGATCTGCTCGGACACATCCGCCGCCGCAAAGATCATCTCCGCATTGGATACACGGTAATCCTCGATAAACACAACCTTGATCTTGCCGTTGATAGAAGCGTCATTATTGACAACATCAGCAACGGAGTTGATCAGCTTGATCGTCAGTTTCGCATTCATATAGCCTGCGGCTGCCTTTGCGCCAAAGATAAATGTCCTCGGATAGAAATCCATCTCCGGATGCTCTTTCAATTCATTGTACAGATACATCACATGAAGAATATTTAACAGCTGACGCTTATATTCATGAAGCCTCTTAACCTGTACGTCAAATATCGATCTGGGATCAACCTCCACGCCGTTATGCTCTTTGATATATGCGGCAAGTCTTACTTTATTCTGGTACTTGATGTTCATGAACTCCTGCTGAGCCTTTTCATCATCCGCATAAACCTTTAACTTCTTGATCTTTGCAAGATCCGTGATCCAGTCCTCACCGATATGGGCTGTCACCCAGTCAGCAAGCAGCGGATTGCCATGCAGCAGGAATCGTCTCTGTGTGATGCCGTTAGTCTTATTATTAAACTTGTCCGGGAACATCTCATAAAAGTCTTTCAGTTCCTGATTCTTCAAAATCTCCGTATGCAGCCTTGCCACGCCGTTGACCGAATAACCCGCACAGATCGCAAGATGCGCCATCTTTACCTGTCCGTCATAGATAATCGCCATCTTACGTATTTTCTCCTGATTACCGGGATATTTACGCTCAATATCAAGGATAAATCTGCGGTTGATCTCTTCGATAATCTGATATACACGGGGAAGCAGACGGGAGAACAACTCAATCGGCCATTTTTCCAAAGCTTCCGCCATGATCGTATGGTTCGTATAAGCACAGGTCTTAGTCGTTACATCCCATGCTTCCTCCCATGTCAGATAATATTCATCCATCAGAATCCTCATTAACTCTGCTACAGCAACCGTAGGATGCGTGTCATTGAGCTGGAATGTTACCTTCTCATGGAATTTTTTAATATCATCATGGGTTCTCATATATTTCTGTACAGCTTCCTGCACAGATGCGGAAATAAAGAAATACTGCTGTTTCAGACGCAGCTCTTTCCCTGCGTAATGATTATCATTCGGATAAAGCACCTCTACGATATTCCTTGCAAGGTTTTCCTGCTCCACTGCCTTCTGATAATCGCCCTTGTCAAAGGAATCCAGACGGAATACATCAAGCGGCTCTGCATCCCAGATACGAAGCGTATTTACGATGCCGTTGCCATATCCCACGATCGGAAGATCATACGGAATCGCACGTACCGCCTGATAACCTTCCTGATAATAATTGTTTCTGCCGTTCTCATCCACACGGACACTGACATATCCGCCAAATCTTACTTCCTTGGCATATTCCGGACGGCGCAGTTCAAACGGATTACCGTTTTCCAGCCAGTGATCCGGCGCTTCTATCTGATATCCGTCACGGATCTTCTGCTTAAACATACCATAACGGTAACGGATACCGCATCCATAAGATGCGTAACCAAGAGTCGCAAGGGAATCCAGAAAACATGCTGCCAGACGACCAAGACCACCGTTACCAAGCGCCGCATCCGGCTCCTGATCCTCAATGACATTCAGATTCAGTCCCAACTCGTCCAATGCTTCCGCAATCGGCTTATATGCCTTCATATTGATCATCATATTGCCGAGGGCACGACCCATCAAAAACTCCATAGACAGATAATAAACCGTCTTCGGATCCTTCTTCTCATACTGCTGCTGTGTATTCAGCCACATATCAACAACCTGATCTTTTAATGCATATGCTACCGCCTGAAAGATCTGCTGGTCTGTTGCTTCTTCAGGCGTTTTTCTATAAAGCGTTTTGATATTGTAAAGTACGCTCCTCTTAAAAAGTTCCTTGTCAAACGTATCACGGATCGTGATACCGGACGACGTATTAGCAGGTGCTGCTTTTTTTGACATATGCTTACCTCCGTTTGATTCTCTAAATTTCATTCGTCAAAAGTAATTTATACGGTACATAATTATACACTATGCAAGGCATTTTCCGCAAGCATAACTTTATAAATAACTCATGGAAATCGACGAACATCTTTGTTAAAATTGACCATTTTGCCCTGTTTCCATGCCACCCCGGCGGCACTTACCTTCAAATGGGAAGAACGCTGCTTTTTAGCGCTTTTTTCAATCTATTTTCTCAACGCCGATTGTTACCTTCTCGCCATTGACGTTCCACTCCTTGTTTATGGAGCAGTCTGACGATAAAATCTCATCCGCCAGCACCTTACCCATGATCGCATCCTGATTCTTCTTTACAATTGCCGCAATCTTGTCATTGTTGGTAAAGGAGATCCTGATGTGATCCATTACTTCAAACCCGGAGTCCTTTCTCATGGTCTGGATCTTACTGATCAGCTCATATACAAAGCCTTCCTCGATCAGCTCCTCCGTCAGATTCGTATCCATGACTACCGTCACGCCGCCGTCTGCTTCCGCCACATAGCCTTCCGTCTGCGCCATGGTAATCAGCAAATCTTCTTCGGCAAGCCTGATCTCTGTACCATCCACATCAAAGACAAGGGCGCCTTCCGTCTTTAACTGATCCATCGCCGCATTGCCATCCACCGCGCCAAGATACTTCTGAATACCGCCAAGCTGCTTGCCATACTTTGGTCCGACGGTCTTTAACTGCGGCTTAAAGGTATAGGAAGTAAATTCCCTGACGTCCTCCGTGAACTGCACTTTCTTAACATTTAACTCGTCTTCTATGATCTCCTGATAAAATTCATCCAGAGTAAATGGCGCTTTTACAAACATCGTCCCAATCGGCTGACGGTTCTTGATATTGGCTGTATTTCTTGCTGCCCGTCCAAGTACGACTGTCTTAAGGACGGCGTCCATATTCTTTTCCAGTTCCTTATTGATCATCTCCTGATTTACCACCGGATAATCACAAAGGTGGATACTTTCCGGAGCATCTTTATCAATACTCTTCACCAGATTCAGATAGATCTCCTCGGTCATAAAGGGTACCATCGGGGCTGCCGCTTTGGAAATCGTTACAAGTGCCGTATAAAGCGTCATATAAGCATTGATCTTATCCTGCTCCATTCCCTTTGCCCAGAAACGTTCACGGCCGCGTCTTACATACCAGTTACTCATCTCATCCACAAAATCCTGTAAAGCCCTTGCAGCCTCCGGAATCTTATAATTCTCCAGACAGTTATCAACTTCACCGACCACCGTATTTAATCTGGACAACAGCCACTGGTCCATCACCGGAAGCTTATCATATTCCAGCTGATAATCCGTAGCGTCAAAATTATCAATATTCGCATACAGGACAAAGAACGCATAGGTATTCCAAAGAGTACCCATAAATTTTCTCTGACCCTCCGTTACAGCCCCTGCATGAAAACGGTTCGGCAGCCACGGCGCGGAATTAATATAGAAATACCAGCGGATCGCATCCGCTCCATGTGTCGCAAGCGCGTCAAAAGGATCTACGGCATTTCCTTTAGATTTACTCATCTTCTGCCCGTTTTCATCCTGCACATGTCCAAGCACAATAACATTCTGATAACATGGAGAATCAAACAAAAGTGTCGACTCGGCAAGCAGAGAGTAAAACCAGCCTCTTGTCTGGTCAACGGCTTCGGAAATAAACTGTGCCGGATACTGCGCTTCAAACAACTCTTTATTCTCGAATGGATAATGATGCTGCGCAAACGGCATCGCGCCGGAATCAAACCAGCAGTCGATCACCTCCGGCACCCTGTGCATGGTCTTACCGCACTTCGGACAGGGGAAGGTCACCGCATCAATGTACGGACGGTGCAGCTCCACTTTCGCATCCTCCGCATTGCCGCTCAGCTCTGCAAGTTCTGCCCTGCTGCCCACGGAATGCTGATAGCCGCACTCACATTCCCAGATATTTAACGGCGTACCCCAGTAACGGTTCCGGGAGATCGCCCAATCCTGCAGGTTCTCCAGCCAGTCTCCAAAACGTCCCTTTCCGATAGATTCCGGGATCCAGTTGATCTTATTGTTATTGGCAATCATCTGATCTTTGACCGCAGTCATCTTGATATACCATGATTCCCGCGCATAATAGATCAGCGGCGTATCGCATCTCCAGCAATGGGGATAGCTGTGCTCGAACTTCGGCGCGTCAAATAAAAGACCTGCATCCTCCAACGCCTGTAAGATCGGCATATCCGCCTTTTTCACAAAGGTTCCCGCCCAGGGGGTAGGCTCTGTCATCTCGCCTTTGCCATCCACCAGCTGGACAAAGGGCAGATCATATTTTCTTCCCACATTGGCGTCGTCCTCACCAAATGCCGGAGCGATATGAACAACCCCCGTACCATCCGTCAGTGTAACATATTCGTCGCATACAACATAGAAGCCCTTCTTTCCCTGTTTTGCAACGATATCATCCGCATAAGGGAACAGAGGAACATATTCCTTATGCTCCAGATCTTTTCCACGATAGCTTTCAAGCACCTCCACATCATCACCAAGCACCTGCGCAACCAGCGCCTGTGCCATATAATAAGTAAAACCGTCCTTATTGCTTTTTACCTTGACATATTCATAATCCGGATGCATACAGAGAGCAACATTGGACGGAAGAGTCCAAGGCGTTGTGGTCCATGCCAGAATATACGCGTCCTCATCCTTGCACTTGAACCGTACAACCGCAGAACGCTCCTTTACATCCTTATAACCCTGTGCCACCTCCTGAGAGGACAACGGCGTCCCGCAGCGGGGGCAGTACGGTACGATCTTAAATCCCTTATATAAAAGGTCTTTATTCCAGATCTCTTTTAATGCCCACCATTCTGATTCTATAAAATCATCATGATACGTAACGTATGGATCATCCATATCCGCCCAGAATCCCACTGTGCCGGAGAAATCCTCCCACATGCCCTTGTATTTCCAGACACTTTCCTTACACTTCTCAATGAAAGGCTCTAATCCGTATTCCTCGATCTGCTCCTTGCCATCCAAACCAAGCAGCTTTTCTACCTCGATCTCTACCGGAAGTCCATGGGTATCCCAGCCCGCCTTTCGGGGAACCATATATCCCTTCATGGTACGGTATCTCGGGATCATATCTTTGATGACGCGGGTCAGCACATGACCGATATGCGGCTTGCCGTTGGCAGTCGGCGGTCCGTCATAAAACATATAGGTCGGACAGCCCTCGCGGCTCTTGATACTTTTCCTGAAAATATCGTTGTCCTTCCAGAACTTTTCAATTTCTTTCTCTCTCTCCACAAAATTCAGATCGGTAGAAACTTTCTTGTACATATTGTTTACCATGCCTTTCCGTAACCTGCGAATTTTAATGCACTTTAGTGCTATGCCGCAGGTACAAATTTGCGATTGAAAAATCTTTGATTTTTCAATCTACCTCCTTAAATATAAAAAAACTCATCCCGTAAAAGGATGAGATCATACCCATAACCACCTGTTACGCTCATACTCCGTCCCTGCATTAACATTGGACTTTCATATGCCTGCCGGTAACGTCGGCACACACGGCACAGCCTACTTTCACTTTCAGCCTGCAGCTCGGAAGTGATATTCACCTATGATCTACTTTCACCGGTCTCCCACCCTCACCGGCTCGCTGAGCGTCTGATCACGCTGTTGATTTCCATCATAAGCTACTGTCTTCGTCATCGCCTTTATCGCACCCATATTATAAGCGTTGCGGCGTGGGCTTGTCAAGACACCGGGAAGCAATTTTCAAGAATATCAACGCGCATTATTGCATTAAATTATTCTCAATAAAATATTGCTAAAAGGGAATTTTAACTCTCAACCATCCATTTTAACGCATTAATTCTTCGTATCCCCTCGTAGTCCGCATCCGGATCATTGTCCAGCGTCAAAATATATTTCGGATAATGATCCGATAGCTGCTGCAATGATGCCAACTCCCGTCGAAGCAGCTCTTCACTGCGAACAGTCGCCGCCACCTGAAAATAAACTAACCCCCGCTCATTGCTTGCAACAAAATCTATTTCCAGATCATTTACTTTCCCAACATATACGTTATATCCCCTTCGAAGCAGTTCAAGATAAACTATGTTTTCCAGTATATGTCCTACATCCATAGCTTTTGAGCCAAGCAAGGCTCTTCTTAATCCAATATCCACGACATAATATTTTTCCAATGTTTTAAGATACTGTTTTCCCTTTACATCATATCTCTTAGCCTGATACAAAACATAACTTTCCAACATGGCAGCAATATATTTTTCAACAGTCTTAACATCCATTTTCCTACCATCAGAAGTCATCGCATCAGCTATTTTTTTAGTAGAAAGATAATTTCCTATATTATCAAAGACAAAACGGACAACACTCTCCAACATCATCGGATCACTGATTTTCTTTCTTGCCGCAACATCTTTTAATACAATCGTACTATATACTCCGTTTAAATAATCATTCAGTTCTTTGGGGTTTTCTTTCAAATCCAATGCATAGGGCAATGAGCTTGATTCTATATATTGCCTATAGGATTCCTCCAGATGATTCCTGCCATCTACAGCATCGACATATTCTTTAAAAGATAAAGGCAGCATCTTAATTTCAACATATCGCCCGGATATAAAAGTTGCAATTTCACTCGAAAGCATATAGGCATTAGAACCTGTTAAATACAAATCAATATCTTTTTTAATAAAAAGACTATTCACAACATCAGGAAAATCTTTTATATTCTGAACTTCATCTAAAAACACATACAATTTTTTCCCTTGGATCATATGTTCTTTAATATAACGATAGAGCTTTTGAGAATCGCGCAGTTCATAGAAATCATAATCTTCCAGATTAACAGCTAAAATCCGGTTATCAGGAATACCCTCACCTCTTAAATAATCTTGAAAGATTTCCATTATAGTAGATTTACCGCATCGTCTGACACCGGTAATGACCTTGATCAGTTGTTTATCTTTCAACGCTATTAATTTATCCAAATATTCTTTTCTTTCTATTCTGTCCATACACAGCCCTCCTGTGTATAGTATATTCCATTTTTATATAATTATCAAATAATTTTTGGATTTCATTCCAAAAACTTTGTTTTAATATATTGTTTTTGGAATAATACTGCAGATCCGTTACGCCATTAATATCCAGAAGGGAATTATATGTAGTATTTTCCCGGTTCTTCCATGCTTCCCCATCCAAGGTAAGAATACCGGATGTCCCGGAATCCCCTTCTCCTTCTTCATATTCTTCTGACATTAATGTATCGTCCATGATGGATATTCCTCACTTTATTAAAGAATAATCTTTTATCCTCTTTCTGATCATGTATTGAAAAGAAAAAATCAGCAGATAAAATCAACTGCCTTGTATTCACTTGAAATATTGCTCGATCAATTCCTCCGAAAAATAATAGTACCGTATCCTGTCATCATTAATATTTCCGTTATAATCAACTTCCTCTATGTCACATCCGTCCTCCTCAAATGAATTTATGATTCCATATTTATCATCATATCCAAAATAGTTTAAAAAATAGTATAAATTACCCATACTGAAAATGCCGCTGTTTGTTATCGCGCCTATTTCATTATAATATCTGTAACGATAACAATATATGTTTCCATCTTTATAATACAATATATTTGTTTCATCATCGGTGAGAATAACCTCATATACTCCATCCCTGTCTAAATCTGCAATACTGAAATACAATATTTCATCTTCACCTCTATCGTTTTCATTCCTATCTTGATAACTGTCAATATAAAACAACCGGTTATCATCCATCACACTAATAAATTCTTTTTCGCCTACCAACACTTCATAATATGCCTGCATTATCTCCGGTTCCATCGGATATTCTGCCATATCTGTCATTGGCTCTACTGCAACATGCTTTACCATATACAGTTCTTCTTCCGACAACCCTGCCAAAAGATGTTCGTCCAACAGTTCTTCTGTATAATCAATGTTCTCTGCCTCTCCGGCCTCAACCAAGGTCTGCTGAAATTCTTCATATTCTTCCTGCGATACGCTTATGTCCCCCATTTTATAAGAGTTATGATCACCGTGGGTACTATATTCAGCCTCCGCAATTAATTCTTCCGTATAACCATCTTTACTTAATTCCGAAAGTCTGCGGTAACACCCATAATACCCACTACCACCCTCATAAATACCATTTAAATAAATGGGACACATACTCCGGAATACAAACTGATAACCATATACCACACCATCTTCATAATGAAGGATCTGCACTGCACCGAAGTTACGAATGATAGCAATTTCATTTTTGCCGTCATTATTCATGTCCACAATTGAAAATGACGCCGGATCACCCCAATATATATTTTTTTCCGGAATTCCCAAGAAATGATTTGGCTCCCCTAAAAACCAAAAATGTTCATCCCAATAAAACTCCTGATTACCTTCATCATAACTGACAAAAGGTATCTTACTGTTCAGCACCAGCCAGTATGCCAGCATATCCTCCGGTATACCCAGCGCATTTAGCTCTTCCATCGCAAAGTATTCACCATTATCTTCCTCCGTTTCAGGCTGTTCCGGGATATCATTCTCTGAAATATCATCCCCTGTATCATTATCCGATAACGTATGTATCTCTTCTTCCGGCTGAACGGCGGTTTGATTCTCACTTACTTCCATATCAGCAGTACCGCTGCCTGCTTCATCCCGGCTTCCATCTACCGAACATCCTGTCATAAGCAAGATTAATAATATTGCTAATACCTTGATTTTCTTTCTACCGATTGTTATCATAGCTAATCTCCTTCTATAACAGTCAATTATTTAAATTATCATACCAAGTTTCAATAATGTGAGCATATTTTTATCTTTGTGCCAAAGTATCATCGCCTGCTCTTTCAATATTACAACAAAAGGCATAAAAATTACAACAAATGACATAAAAACTTTTTAGTTTTTATAAAACATCATACAAATCTTATAAATTCAAAAAACCTCTATCAAATAACCCTTGTTTCCCGAATTATGGCGCGTTATAATAATGACGGCAGATTTTATGGCATACAAAGGCAGTAAATGGACAATAATCATATTAATCCATGCCCGAACGGATTGCTGCGATGACATGCGATAAAATCAATATTACATACCAAACATTTGATAAATCATATAAAAGGATAAGGGTTCACGCTATGAAGGTGGTATTACAGAATTTAACGAAGAAATTCCCCAACCGCAATAAGAAAGGCGCTGATGTGATCGCCGTCAATGATTTCAGCTTTGAAATCCCTGATGGCAAGCTGGTCGGGCTGCTGGGTCCCTCCGGCTGCGGCAAAAGTACCACACTGTTTATGATCTGCGGTTTGGAAGAGCCCACAGAAGGAAAAATCCTCTTCGGGGAAGACGACGTAACCGAGCTTCCTCCGGAACACAGAGGCGTCGGCGTTGTCTTTCAAAATTATGCGCTTTATCCCCATCTGACTGTCAGACAGAATATTATCTTTCCTTTGCAGAATCTAAAAGGATCGGACAAGCTTTCCAAAGAGGAGATGAACGAACGCGCCCTTGATGCCGCCAAGCTGGTACAAATCGAAGAATTGATGGAACGAAAACCCAGCGAGCTTTCCGGCGGTCAGCAGCAGCGCGTCGCCATCGCCCGCGCCATGGTGAAGATGCCAAAGGTCCTTCTTTTAGACGAACCATTGTCCAACCTTGATGCCAGACTGCGCCTGCAGACGCGGGAAGAGATCCGCCGGATCCAGAAAGAAACCGGCATCACGACGATCTTTGTCACGCATGATCAGGAAGAAGCCATGAGCATCTCCGACGTGATCGTCGTCATGAAAGACGGCGAGCTCCAGCAGATCGGCAAGCCGCAGGATATCTATGACGATCCTGTTAATCTGTTTGTCGCTAAATTCCTCGGCACGCCGCCAATCAATATATTTCAGGGAAAAATAGAAAACGGAAAACTCTGTCTTTTGGGAAGCCCCCTTTCTCCGGAGAGCGATACACAGGACGATGCTTCCTACCGTTCAGATCTTACCGCTATCTTAGATACGCCGGGTGTTGCCGATCAGGAGGTGACCGTCGGTATCCGTCCGGAAGGATTTATCCCGGACGAGCACGGCGCTCTTTGCTGCAATCTGGTCAGGATCGAAGTGATGGGACGCGACATTAGTGTTGTTTCCACACACCCGTCCTGTGAAAATCCCAATGTCCGCTCTATTATCGATGCGGATAATGAGATCGATCCCGACAGCGCGACAGTCCGTTTTTCGCTAAAGCCGCATAAAGTATTGTTATTTAACAAAGAAACCGGCGAGCGGATTTATTATACTTAAGATTTGCAAAGGAATATGCTGCATGCTTCAGAGCTTGCGTATTAAAAACAATGATATAACTCACTAAAGGAATAATATAATCACATGAACAAAGCAACAACCTATGACGAATATATCCAGCAGTTAAACGGGCGGGGCGATGTCATTGTCTTCCGCGGACAGCCAAACAGCGACTTTGTCCTGATCCCATCCGGTCTCCGTGGCGACCATATCGCTATTGCGGACAGCCAGATGTTCCGTTTTGTAGATGAGATGAAGCATCTGTTTAATTTTGATGAGCTGACTTGTATCGAAATTGCGCAGCATTTCACGCTGCCTACTCGTATGCTGGATTTTTCCTACTCCTTTGATGTAGCATTGTTCTTTGCCTGCCATGATGCCAAGGGAAGATATCTGGATTGCGATGGCAAGGTTTTTATTTTTAACAAGAGCAGATACGAGCAGATGCTGAAAGATCGAAGGAAACTATCCAGTCAGGTCATCCGCAATAACCAATACCTTTATGAATGGTTACAGAAATATATCGATAAAGAGTCTACCGATATGAACCGCGGCGTGGATATGCCGATTTTTGTTGACGCAACCCAGCAGTTTGACCGTCTTTATATGCAAAAAGGATTATTTCTTCTCTGGGGACGCGACGAATGTTCCTTTGAGAATATTATGCTGAATGAAAAACTTGATATGAACGACTTTATAGATACGATCGTAATTGATGCTGCAGCAAAGCCAGGAATCTTAGAATCACTTGCAGAAAAACATCTCAGCGAAGACACTCTGTATATGAATGTCAGCAAGATCAAAGATCTGGTAAATTATATTAAATACGGAACACCCCCGGAGGAAACAACATGAGCAAAAACAACTCTAAAGGCTGGCTTTACCTGCTGCCGGCGATCCTCTTTTTAGGAATTTTCATGGTATATCCATTGATCGACGTCCTGATCTATTCTTTTGAGGAGGGATACAATTTTGCGTCCCAGACTTTTTTTGATGTCGGATGGTACAATTTTTCTTATGTCCTGCATGATACTTACTTTCTACAGGCGGTCAGAAATACCTTCTTAATGGTAATCATCACAGTACCTCTGTCAACCGGTATCGCTCTGCTGATCGCTGTAGGGATCAGTTCCATCAAACCGCTGCGAAACTTATTCCAGACGATCTATTTCTTACCTTATGTGACCAATACTCTGGCAGTCGGTCTGGTATTTATGATCCTGTTTAAAAAGACCGCTTACTCGGATGGTCTTATCAATCTGCTGATCAATTGGTTCGGCGGCCCTTCCGTGGATTTCATCGACGGTCCTTACTGGGCGAAAATGTTTGTGATGTGCTTTTATATCATCTGGGTCGTTATGCCATTTAAGATATTACTGCTGACCAGCGCGCTTTCTTCTGTCAATCAGCATTACTACAATGCCGCCAAGGTTGACGGCACTTCACGCCTGCGCACCTTTACGCGGATTACGCTCCCCATGATCTCACCAACGATTTTCTATCTGATCATCACAGGTTTTATCGGGGCGTTCAAGGAATACAGCAATGCGGTTGCCCTGTTCGGCACAAACCTGAATGCTGCCGAGATGAATACCATCGTAGGCTATGTATATGACATGCTTTACGGCGACAGCGGCGGCTATCCGTCTTATGCATCTGCCGCTGCTATCATCCTGTTTGCCATCGTGCTGACCATTACCTGCATCAACCTGCTGGTAAGCCGGAAGCACACCTATTATGTATAATAATATAAATATTTTCGAAACTCTCGGTAACATAAATCTTATTGTGCAGCATTGATAAATGGGAAAGAACCCGATTAGAGTTTTTCCATTATTCGATAAAAAAAACATCGAAAGGAAACCAAAGCATATATGAGCGCAAACCAACCCACCAATTATCATAATGCCGCCCGTTCTGCCGCTGCCCGAAACAAAGCGGTCCATACGGTGATTTACTTTTTTCTGGCGGTCTGGGGGATCGTTGTCCTCTTTCCGTTTTATTGGATGATCCTGACCTCCTTCAAAAGCTATGGGGAATACAATTCTGAATATATACCGAAATTTTTTACGACCTCGCCGACTTTTCAAAACTATATCAGTGCCTTTACAGAAGTTCCCCTTGTCCGCTACCTGACCAACACGCTGATTTTCACCCTTGCAACGACGGCGATCATGATGGTTGTGATTACCCTTGCGGCATTTGCGTTTGCCCGGCTGCAATTTAAAGGAAAAAACACTCTGTTTACACTGTTTCTTTCCCTGATGATGATCCCGAATGAGCTTGTGATCATAACAAATTTTACGACCATTACCAATCTCAATATGCGCAATACCTTCTTAGGGCTGATTTTACCTTCGGTCACTTCGGTATTTTATATCTACCTTTTAAAGGAGAATTTTGCCCAGGTGCCGGACGCGCTTTACTATGCTGCTAAAGTCGACGGAACTTCGGATCTGAAGTATCTCTTTAAAGTACTGATCCCCATCTGCCGCCCTACGCTGATCACCATCGGTATCCTGAAGATCATAGAATGTTGGAATTCCTATGTATGGCCGCGGCTGATTACCGATGATGAAAATTATTATCTGGTTTCCAACGGTATTCAGGAGATCCGTGAAAACGGTTTTGGAAGGGAAAATATCCCTGCTATGATGGCTGCTGTCGTCATCATCTCCATACCACTGGTAGCGCTGTTCCTAATCTTTCGCGATAAGATTATGGCCGGTGTATCCAGAGGCGGAACCAAGGGATGAATACACGAAAAAGATACTCTTGAACGAAATGAAGCGGCGCGGATTCAATCTTTACTCTGCGGATGAAGTACGCAATTACATTGAATCGGGCACAGGACGGATGCCCATGATCAAAAAAGGAGCTTGATGATTATGATAATAAAAAAAAGATTTTGTTATTTCCTGCCGCTTTTGGTCATCCTCATTTTCTGCCTGACTGCCTGCCACGGGTCTAAGGAAACAGATACCTTTGAAATACCGGACATCTTTGATACCACGCAGCCCATCACGATCACTTTTTGGGCAAAAAATGACACCAACAAAGCACAGACGGATATCTACAAACAGGCAATCGCGGATTTTCAGGAGTTTTATCCCAATATTACGGTCAATCTGCGCCTTTATACGAATTACGGTACAATTTATAATGATGTCATTACCAATATTGCCACCAACACAACGCCTAATGTCTGTATCACCTATCCTGACCACATTGCTACTTATCTGACAGGCAGCAATACCGTCGTACCGCTGGACGGCCTATTTGCCGATGAACGATACGGATTGGGCGGCAGCGAAATTGTATTTGATTCGGTTTCGCAAGAGGAAATCGTCCCAAAATTCTTGGAAGAATGTCGTTTTCAGGATGCATATTACGCGATCCCCTATATGCGTTCCACGGAAGTATGCTATATCAATAAAACCTATGTGGAAGCGCTGGGCTATACCCTGCCTGATATCATGACATGGGATTTTATCTGGGAAGTGTCGGAAGCCGCCATGGCAAAGAACGCGGACGGAAGCTTTGCCGTCAATGGGCAGAATGTCCTGATCCCTTTTATCTATAAATCAACGGACAATATGATGATCCAGATGTTAAAACAGCGCGGCGCCGGGTATTCTACTGAAGACGGAACGATCGAGCTGTTTAATGACACAACGACCGACCTTTTATATGCCATTGCGGAGCACGGAGAAAGCAGAGCGTTTTCAACATTTAAGATCTCCAGCTATCCTGCCAATTTTCTTAATGCGGGGCAGTGCATCTTCGCCATTGATTCTACTGCCGGCGCAACATGGATGGGCTCTGATGCCCCACTTTCCGATATCAGCGAAGACCAGAAAGTGGATTTTGAAACAATCGTTATGCCGATTCCGCAGTTTGATCCGGCAAATACGCAGATGATCTCACAAGGTCCTTCCATCTGCATTTTTAACAAAAGCGATCCGCAGGAGGTTCTGGCTTCCTGGCTCTTTGCGCAGTATCTTCTGACCAATGACGTCCAGATCGCCTATGCCGAAACAGAAGGCTATATCC
Source organism: uncultured Lachnospiraceae bacterium (assembly GCA_964421915.1). Taxonomy (GTDB): domain Bacteria; phylum Bacillota; class Clostridia; order Lachnospirales; family Lachnospiraceae; genus NK4A136. Next base: position 9,220 of record CAYQZB010000014.1, on the reverse strand, counting down.
CCGTTACCACCCGTGCACGGAACAGCGCGGAATACCAGGATTATCTTTCCAGAAGAGGAGAGGATAATTCTACCTATTATGATGTTAAGATCGCGGCTTCCATGCTCTTACTGGACTATACCGCCAATACCTTTGTAACTCCCGTATTTAACGGTTCCGCCTCCCTGCGTGACGCGGCGGGACAATTGATCGAAAATACCGTAAAATCTGTCCGCCGTGGGGAAACGATTGACGAACAGTACATCGAAAACCTATACAGTGATATCACTTCCTTATACCGCCTGAATCAGGAAGGAGCCTCGGCAAATGCCAAAACGGATCTTGGTCCGCTTCCGAATACTGCCGTCATACTGCTTACTTCTCTTGCCGTTGTATGGATTTTTATCCTGATATATGTCATCTTTGAACACAGGAAGGGGAAAAGAAACTGATTTTTTGTTGAAAAGTACATTGATTAATTTTATATAACTTTGTAAAATAGCGGTGAAAAATAGAAAATCGATGATTGTAAATAGAAAAATAAAGATTTTCTATTACATATATGAAAAATTCATATATGCAATGCATGAAAAGTAAAAAGACAGAAAGGGAGACTATTATGAAAAAAAATTACTTAGCACTGATGGCGGCAGCCGTTCTTACACTGGCGGTTGCACTGAACGGCTGCGGCAAAACGGAGAATCCCGCAGCCGACGGAACAGGAGCAGCGGCAAATGACGAAAAATCAGAAGGCGTTATGACGTATGCGGAATACATCGCTGCCGATCTGGATACACAGGTTGTCGTAGAAACCTATGTACAAGCAAAACAGGCTTGGTGGGAGGATACGGCAACCATCTATACACAGGACAAGGATGGCGCTTATTTTATCTATGGAATGGCATGTTCCGCAGAAGACTATGAGAAACTGACCGTCGGCACCAAAATCCGCGTAACAGGTTTTAAGGGTGAGTGGTCCGGAGAAATTGAAATCATGGATGCTACTTTCGAGATTATCGACGGCAACTTTGTTGCCGAGCCTTTAGATGTGACTGCCCTTCTTGGTACGGACGATCTGATCAGCCACCAGAATGAAAAGGTATCCTTTACGGATATGACCGTAGAAGACGCAGGCAACGGGGAAGCGTTTATGTATAACTGGGACGGTTCCGGCACAGACGGCGACGACCTTTATTTCAATGTTTCCGTGGGCGGCGAGACCTATTCCTTTGTAGTGGAATCTTATCTGTGTGACAAGACGACTGACGTATATGCCGCTGTTAAGAATCTTAATATCGGTGATGTTGTCAGCATGGAAGGCTTCCTTTACTGGTATGAGGGCGCCAATCCCCATATTACTTCCATTACCGTAAAATAACCGCAAACAAGGTTTTAAAAATGGCGGACAACCTGTCCGCTATTTTTTTACCCCTCCACGTACTGCGCCTGTTCTATAGAACTGGCTGCTATAAGACCCAAAAAGGAGTTTCCCATGAAATGTATTCTCCAAGCAAATAATATTGTCCATCGCATGAAAATATCTGCCCTGATCGGCATATTCCTGATTTTCATCCTTACAGGATGCCATGCGGGGCAAATCGGCAGTTCCGGTGCAAACAGTCTTTCCGGTAATATATCGGAAACTTCCGCAGATTACAGAGTATCTCCTGATTTGATCGCAGCCATGGCTGCCCCCACAGATACCGGCAGTCTGACCGTAACTGAGGAAATGATTGATACAGGCATCCAGAATCCCGGCAACCTGTACCGCCTTATGAATGTTATGGAACGCGCCGCTCATGGAGAAGAAATTACGATTGCATATATCGGCGGCTCAATCACCGACGGTTCCAGCGCATCTCCCCAAGATACTTCCTGCTATGCTTATCTTTCTACAAAATGGTGGGAAGATACCTTTCCTGACGCCACAATCAAATATATCAATGCAGGAATCGGCGCAACAGACTCCTATCTCGGCGTACACAGATTACGGGATGATGTTCTTGCCTACGAACCGGATCTGGTCATTACGGAATTTTCCGTCAATGATTACCGCTCATGGAACAAAGAAACATACGAAAGTCTTTTACGCACGATCCTTTTATCTGATAACGAGCCTGCCGTGATTGCCTTACTGTTAGGCACTAAGCAGGAATATAATTATGCGGCTGAGCATGCGCAGGCGGCATTTAAACTAAGCGTCAGCACGATCAATTATGCCGCCGTCCTCTCTGACGGCAGAAAAAACGGAACTTTTTCATGGGAAGACATCGGCAATCCGGACGGCGTTCACCCGGCGAATGGCGGGCATGCTTTGATTGCTCATCTTTTAACTCAGTTTTACTGCGATGTACTTTCTGAGATCAATACAACAGCTTATCCTGAATATGTTGTAACAGAATCTACTTTGACTAAGTCCAGATACGAAAACGCCGATCTGCTTTACGCTTCGGATATTGCTCCTACCGCTATGGACGGTTTTGTGCAGACTGACATTCCCTCGGCGTTGTCCCACACAGATGGATGGGCAACCACAACTGGCGGAACAATCTCCTTTGAGCTCACAAGCCGGGAAGCAGGCATCGTCTTTTATCAGACGATCGACGGTCAGAGCGGTCAATATGATATCTATGTTGACGGGGTATGCGTCACAACGATCAACGCAGATTACAGCGGCGGCTGGGGAAATTGCTGCGACTACGTGGAATGTTATAAAAATGATATCTCCGAAACGCACTTGATTGAATTAAAACCTTCCGAAGATAGTACCGGAGACTGTTTTTCCATCTGCGGCATCTGTGTGGGATACTGAAAATAATTTATTCAAGCGCAATAGATACAAATGGTGCATGGTGGAGTCATGTATTGGTACAGGAATTAACAAAAATATTGGAGAATCATGAAGAATGCTCAGAATAAAAGTAAAATGGATTTTGTATTTTTTCTTAATGCCAATAAGTCTTATCTTATATTCATGGGTAAATGCGTCTGAAGGGGTCTTTAGGAGAAAGAAAAAGGTAATTTTCAGATCAGACATACATAAGCTGTTATTTGGCTTCCCAATTTGGATAGAACAAATTGACCGTTCTTATTTATTCATTAATATTTTTAATGAAATAATGGCCGTATTATCGGTAATTGGCTGGTTTATACTGGATATAGAGAAAAAAGAATATCTTTTGCAAAAGTTTCCAAGTATAGGGATTATTATACATTTAGCAGAATTGTTCTGGCCCATAGCACTAGGTATACTTGATGCCAGAGATGGTAAAGATCCATAGCCTTTTAATCTTTTTTCAATAATCTTACTTCATTATTCTTTACTTCCAGAATCTCCGTAAAGGACTGCAAATAATCCGAGAACTTGCTATATCCCAGTTTTTTAGCGGAAAAATTGGGATTCCATGCCTTCAGGCCTTCATTAATGATCGCCATGTTGTTACATTCGCCGCCATGCTTTATAAGAATGTGGATAATCTCCTGCTCCACATCTTCCTTCTCGATATCCGTACTTTTAAACATGATCACAGTGCTGCTGTTCTTCTTCTGCAGCATAAAATTGCTCATCTTATCTTCCAGAAGCGTACTCAATTTTGTACAGCCATAATTACGCACGTCAAAATCCGGGTATTTATTGGTCAGTTTGCTTCCGACCTCGCCGATATAGGTATCCTTGCCTTTATTGGAATTTTCATCAATGATCTTGCAGATAGCGTTTTCAATCTCTGTAAGGTCAGTTACTTCCAGTTTATTTTCTTTTTTGGCGGTTTTCCGTGTGCTGCTCTTTTTCGCCGTAATTTCTTCTATTTCCTCATCATTATAAATGACTTCCAACAGCTTAAAACTATTGCACGCGCTGCGGAACGCCTTCGGTGTCTTGGCTTCTCCGATGCCAACGACTTCCTTGCCCGCTTCACGCAGTCTTGCAGCCAGCCTTGTAAAATCGCTGTCACTCGTCACCAGATAAAATCCATCAACATTTCCCGTATATAAAATATCCATCGCATCTATGATCATTGCGGAATCTGTGGCGTTCTTCCCTGTCGTATAACTGTACTGCTGCACCGGCAGTACGGAATGCTCCAGGATCGGCTGTTTCCAGCCGGAACGGAGACGGTCTGTCCAATCGCTGTAGATACGCTTATAAGTCGCTACCCCATGATCCGAAACCTCATCCAGAATCGCTTTCAGATATTTGGGGGCAACATTGTCGCCATCAATCAAAACGGCATATTTATTTTCAGAGCTCATCCTAAAACCTCCCCATCATCTATGTTTCATCTTTTTTCCTGCTTTTATACTGTAGCTCCGGCAGATACGCCGATACCTTCGTATCGGGCGGGATCGACTCCGTCACAAAGGAATTGCCCGCTACCACGGAATTCCTGCCGATCACGGTCTTTCCGCCAAGAACCGTCGTATTGGCATAGATGACCACGTTATCCTCTATCGTCGGATGACGCTTCACTCCGGAAAGCTCCTGCCCTTTCTGCGTAGATAATGCGCCAAGCGTCACGCCTTGATAGATCTTCACATGATCGCCGATCCTCGTCGTCTCTCCAATCACGATACCCGTACCATGGTCAATAAAGAAATACTCTCCGATCTCCGCACCGGGATTGATGTCAATCCCCGTCTTGCCATGAGCATACTCCGTCATGATCCTGGGAATATACGGAACATTCAGCTGATACAGTTCATGGGCGATCCGGTAAACAAAGATGGCAAAAATGCCCGGATAGGAAAATATGATCTCCTCCCTGCTATTCGCCGCGGGATCCCCCTCCAGCTCCGCTTCCACATCCTTAAACAAAAGATTCTGTATCCTTGGAAGACGCCTGATAAACTGCAGTGTAAGATCCTCCGCCTGGCTTTCTGTTTCCTGACGGTCCTGAGCTTCGTTCTTCCTGCCCGCCTTATACAAAAGAGCTGTCCTAATCTGCTTAAACAGCTTTTCATAAACTCCCGCCAGCGTATTGCCGGCGAAACTTTCCAGAGAAACATAAGCCGTATTCTCATCACCAAAATATCCGGGAAACATCAGTCTGCGGACCTCATCTACAATCTCGATGATCTCCAGTCGTTTCGGCAGTTTTACTCCTATACTGATCTCAAAGATCTCCTGCGACTGATAATTACCGCTAAGCTCAGCGGCGGCAGCCGCGATGGTCTTTTTAATATCCTGTTCCATATATTTTCCTTCCTTATCAACTGTCATACTCATCCAGAAATGATATCTTCTTTCCTTTTTTCTTATATGCGATCACTGTGTCCAACGATACATTCTCCACGCTTTTAAAGATATTGGACTCTACAAAAGGGTTATCTTTTTTCAACCGGGCAATCAGTTCCTTTACCTCCTGCCGTTTGGATTCCATAGGCTCATCGACACCTCGTGCCGCGCAGCGTTCCGTAAACCGGCACGCGCACTGCAAAAACCGCAGTCCGTTCTCATCCCGCCACCGCTTAATATCCGCCTCGCGGATCAGATACATAGGGCGTATCAGCTCCATGCCCTCAAAATTCGTACTATGCAGCTTGGGCATCATGCTTTGTATCTGCCCGCCATAAAGCATCCCCATCAGGATCGTCTCGATCACATCATCATAATGATGTCCCAGCGCAATTTTATTGCAGCCCAGTTCCTTAGCTTTATGATACAGATGCCCCCGCCTCATTCTTGCGCAGAGATAGCATGGGGACTTTTCAATCTCATATACCGCATCAAAGATCTCGGATTCGAATATTGTGATCGGAATCCCAAGAAGCTTCGCATTATGCTCGATCATCCTGCGGTTTTCCTCCCGATACCCCGGATCCATGACCAGAAACTCCAGTTCAAACGGAAACTTCCGATGCCGCTGCAGCTCCTGAAACAGCTTCGCCATCAGCATGGAATCCTTACCTCCGGAAATGCACACCGCTACCTTATCATGCTCCTGCAGGAGCCGGTATGTATTGATCGCCTTCGCAAACGGCGAAAACAGCTTTTTATGATAACGCTTTCTAAGCTCTGTTTCTACACGTCCACAGAAATCAGCAGGATCAGCGCCGTTACCGTCCAATTCCTTCTGCGCCACCTCTATATCAGCCGTAGTATCCTCCATTACGAATATCTCCTTGTGTTCTATTACAGAAACCATACCATTCATTATATAAGATAAACCGTGGGCTTTGTCTACATCATGTATCCCATTCCGTCAGTATAACACAAACAATCGCTTTTGGCTACCTTAAGCCACCGCCGAAAGCCGGTTATCACATCAGATATCCAATTCTTTTATTTTTTTCAACGACATCAAATAATCTATCACCAATTCCAGATCCTGAATATTCAAAGATGTAGCAATTTCTACAAGGTTCTGCACGCTTGCATTTTTAGACGCTGTACCAAATAAAAGATAATCTGCCGAGATGTCGCAATAACTGCACAATCTGCATATCGTCTCTTGTGACATTCCTTTTTTTCCATTTTCGATTTCAGACAAAAAATTGACGGAAACATCCATCATTTCAGCAAATTGTGCCTGTGTATAATGATGTTCCGTTCTAAAATCATGAACTCTTTTCCCTATTTCCATTTTTAAGCCAGAAGCAGACATTCTTTTTTCCCCTGATTATCTAACTGTTTTAATAAATTCTATACGATTTTTCTTAATGCATACACAAACTATTGTTATATTATATTCGCTTATAGCGAAACTTTTCATTGACAATATATCCATTAGAGGTATAATAAATTTATAATACATTAACAGAAGGCAATCCATAATGTCTTAAAAATACAGTGCTACACAAAAGCCACGCAGAAAGGCCATAAAGATATGTGCAGGAAATTCACTACATTATTACTTATGATATCTTTATCTTTCTATTGCTCCTCTTGCGGAGAACATACCTTCTCCTACACGGAACAGGAAGTTCAGGAATCATACTTTCAGGAAAATGACACATCCATAGAATCTATGGTTCAAAATCCAAATCAGCAAAAAGAAGATGATTGCAGAAAATCCTCAGAAGAAAATCTTCCGATGACTAAAGAAAATACAATAAAGATTTGGTTGGTTGGAGTGGCGCAGCAGGTTCTTGCGCTAATGATATGGTGTGGGATGAAACAAACAATAAAATTTATCTTTTTAAAGAGATTTCCTCCACAAATGTTTTAGTCGGGCAAAAAACGGCAGACCAGATCGATCTGCCGCAATAACACGATTTTTAAAAAGGAATTTCCTTTCAAATTTATTTCCCTTTATTTTCCAATAAGTTTACAATGATCAGTACAATCGGGAAAAGAACTCCCGCAACCGGCCAGATGATCCTAATTTCCATCATTTCCTCAGGAATCATTTCCGTCTTAGCGCCCAACGTGAACGCAAGGAAAATCGCCGTAACCAGAAGCCAGTATACCGCACTTACAGCCGGTTTAATAGATGACTTTGCTTTTTCTTTTGCGGCAATACCGTATTTTTCCTCCTGCAGTAATCTTTCAAAAGATTCTTGTATCAAGCCGGCAATCACAAATAATCTTACTCCTATGGCAACAATCACCAACATTAAGCAAAAGCAAATCGCAGCAGGCAAATCATTTTCCCCAAAGAATGCGGCAACAAACAGCACGATCACACCGATAAAGCATATCACCGTACCGGTAATGTTATATAGATTATATACGCTCTGATATCCTTTTTTCTTCTCCTCTACCATCCCGGTTACCCCATATTCCGGCTCAAAGACTTCCTTTTCAAGAAACGTATATGGTTTTATCTTTGCACTGCATGATAAAAAGATTCCGCAGGCAACCGCAACGATTGCTAAAAGTATCATCATCCCTATCCCGCCGGCAGCATCTTCCGACAGGGGAATTATATTTCCTTCCGCACAGGTAGCCAGCAGGATCAGACAAATAGGTGATAAGATACACAAGATTACGCCTAATGCAGTTTTGGGCGCATTTTCTTTTGTAATGCGGAGATATTCGCTTGCCTCCTCCATACTGATCCTGCGGATGGACGAAGTATCCTCTTTTGGATTGCTGCTTAATTCATCCGCTTCTATTTCATCTTTTAATAAGTAATCCACCGATACTCCGAATAATTCGCTCATTTGCAGGATCCTCTGCAGATCCGGAGTTGACTGTGCGCCCTCCCATTTAGAGATCGCCTGCCTTGTTACACCCAGTTTATCCGCCAGCTCCTCCTGCGAATATCCGTTTTTCTTTCTTTCATATAATATTTTATCTGCCAAGATCATTTTATTTCTCTCCTCCTTCTCCTATTCTATAATATTCAATGGCATTTCGCTATAGCTTGATTAAACATTATCATGATCCCCGGTTGCATACAAGAAAATGCCATCGGGCAATTTGTCAAACAACGGTTGCAGCCCGTCTTATCGGCGGTTACAATTGGTTTTTTCAACGCTTACATGCAGTCTTATTTGCAAGTTACAATCTGCTTTTCCATCGGTAACAATCTGTTTTTTAACGGTTGCAACCCGCCTTATCAGCAGTTACAACCGGGAAAATACGCAAATGTATATGTAAAAACCGCCGTATCCATGATACGACGGTCATAAAAATCCCCATGTCGCAGCTTTACTGCGGCTTAAATAGCGATGATCCTGATTTCTATATTATTTACAGACAGCACCTAAGAACAAAGAAATAATGAAGCAGGCTTCCTGCAATGACAAAAAGATGCCAGATAAAATGCATATATTTCTGGTTATTCTTTACGTAGAAATAAATTCCCGCGGTATATGCAATGCCGCCGCCAAGAAGAAGCCAGAATCCCATTCTGTCAACCGCCATAAGCACCGTATTGGCGGATACGACGATTGCCCACCCCATGACTACATAAAGCACAAGGGAGAAACGATGAAAACGCTTCAAATCTATGGCATTTAATACGATTCCAATCACCGCGCAGGCAGCCTGCACGCTAAAGATGATCCATCCCTTCGCGCCTCCCACCAAGGATAAAGCTACCGGAATATAGGTTCCCCAGATCAAAACAAAGATGGAACAGTGGTCAAGGATCTGAAATACCTTTTTTGCCTTATATCTGGTCATTGCATGATAAAGAGAAGACACACTGTACAACAGGATCAAACTTGCGCCATACAATGCCGCGCTGACCAAACCTATGGTATCCGAATGTATGGACGCATAAACGATCAGGATCCATGTACCTGCTGCCGCCAACAGCGCTCCTGTTCCATGGGATATGGAATTGGCAACTTC
>CAYQZB010000013.1:0-83764 GCA_964421915.1 uncultured Lachnospiraceae bacterium | reverse complement strand
AAGAGAGTTGATATTATAATTCTTATCTGAAATGTTCTAGATTATCTAAAAGTTCTTGCTTAAAAACCCATTTATGTTTTTGATTTTGAATAAGCAGGAACAATAAGAAAGATGATTAACTATCTGATATGCTTCCTGCGGTGCAAAAGGGAGGGTGCATATGGAGAATAAGAAAGAATCCAAAGATAGGGCGCAAAAAAATTTAGAATCGTTCCAGGATGTGGCGGCGGATATTATCAATGCTCTGTATTATGATGGAAAAGGAGTCGTGATTGCGGATAGCTTGATCCCGGCTGCTACAGAGACGCTGTATGTTTCTGCCGAAGGTGTGTTGAAAAGCCAGCTGGAGGATATCTCAAAGCTGGAGATGGAGAGGAAGAGGGTCAAGGCACAGTATTATATCGCTAATCAGACCGATTGCGACCGCAAGATGATCCTGCGGAAAGCAGGCTATGTCGGGGCAGCATATCGGGAGCAGTACGATGGAAAGATGAAAGATGCGTATTATCCGGTCAATGAATTTGTACTGTACTGGGGGAAAGAACGATGGACGGCTCCAGGCAGCCTGAAAGAATTCCTGCTGAATAAAGAAGCAGATCCGGAACGCGTAGCATCCATTGACGAGATGGGGCTTCACGTATATGAGATGAGACATCTGCCGAAGAAAGTGCGGGAACGGTTCCATAGCGATATGCGCATCGTGGTGGATTATCTGGCGGAGGGAGACAGCTACTGCTCTGACAGGGAGATCGTACATACAGAGGCGCTGGTCAGGATGATCATGGCATTGAGCGGGGATACGGATCTTGATAATGTAGAAAAGATATTAAAAGACATCAATGTTAAAAAGGAGGAGAAAATAAAAGTGTGTGAATTGTTTGATCAATATATGAGAAAAGGAAGACAAGAGGGCAGACAGGAAGGCATGCGTTTCCTGATTTTGGATAATCTTGAAGAGGGAAAAACGGAAGAGATTATCATTAAAAAATTGATGAGAGGATACTCTTTGGAACAGGATGAGGCAAAACGCTATTATGATCAATGTACCCTGGAAATGCCACTTTCTTTTTTTTGAGTTACCGGAGGAACGAGCAGATGATATTAAGCACAAAAAGATTGACGCTTCGCAGATGGAAGGAAGAAGATGCAGACAGTTTATATGAATATGCAAAAGATCCGGAGGTTGGACCAATCGCCGGATGGCCTCCTCATAATAATATAGAGGAAAGCTTAGATGTTATTAAGAATGTATTAAATGGCGCTGAGTGCTATGCAATATGTGAAAAGGGCAGTGATAAGGCAATTGGTGCAGTGGAACTTAAATTAAATGGTCATACGGATATGACGGAACGGGACGATGAGTGCGAACTTGGATATTGGCTGGGGAAACCCTTTTGGGGAAGGGGCTATATGCCGGAAGCTGTAAGGGAGCTGATCAGACATGGATTTGAAGACCTTGGAATGACAACCATTTGGTGTGGATATTATGACGGAAACCAGAAATCAAAGAGAGTACAGGAAAAGGTTGGCTTTGTATTCCATCATACCTGCAGCGAAGTTCCGGTTCCCTTGATGAATGAAATAAGAGTGGATCATAGAAATTATATGACTAAGGAGCAGTGGTTAAAATTATAAATTCTTTTTGGAAAATATATGAAGGATATAAGGATGCCAAGCAAATCGTAAATCATATTTTGCATTTGAGAGGGAATTATATAGAAAGGAGTAAAAGCGTTGGTATTATTGGTAGTAGATATTCAAAAGGGAATTACAGATGAAAGACTCTATCATTTTGATGAATTTATTAAAAATACGGTCAGGATTATAGAGACTGCCCGAAAAAACAATGTGGAAGTTATTTATATCCAGCATGACGATGGACCCGGCACCGGATTCTCTATAGGAGATGATGAATTTGAAATTGCGGATCAGGTGAAGCCGGCACAAGGCGAAAAGAGGTATATCAAAGAAACCAACAGTTGTTTTGGAAACAAGGAACTTGCCGGTTATTTGGAAGAAAAGAAGGAAGATACCTTAATGATTGTTGGTTTACAGACGAATTTCTGTATTGACGCAACGGTCAAGTCCGCGTTTGACAGAGGCTATAAGGTCATCATACCAAAGGGAACCAATTCAACTTTTGATAATGACTACATGGATAAAGAAACCACATATAAGTATTATAACGAAATGATGTGGCCGAAACGATTTGCTGACTGTATTTCGGTGGAGGAGGCGGCTGCGCTGATTCTCAGGCAGGGAAGCTAGATGTTGTCAAGAAAACTTTGATATGCTAAAATATCAGCAAAAGTCTATTGGGGGAATTGTTCAAGGAGTACGCTGCTGGAAAAGCGGCTATGGGCAGGTCTGGTTCATACTTTCGATTATTGGAATATTATTCTATGCAGCCATGATGGCTTTTTTGATGAATGTATCTGTATAAATATATTTTCATAGATATTGTTCAGAAAAAGGAGGATGGAAATGAAAAAAGTAATAGCGGTCATTGCATTTGTAGCGATTGCGATGGTGTCAGGCGGTATTGCCTCCGTTTATGCAATGGATAAAAGTTCAGTGGAAATCAATGAAGCGCCGCAGGTGGATGCATTTTCCTGTGTGTGCCCAGTCTGTCTGCAGAATAGAGAGTGCGGCACCGGCTATTGTGTAAATGAAGACTGCCCACGGAACGGAGAGTGCGGCACCGACTATTGTGTAAATGAAAGCTGTCCGCAGAACGGAGAGTGCGGCAAAGGTTATTGTGTAAATGAAAGCTGCCCGCAGAACGGAGAGTGCGGCACCGGCTATTGTGAAAATGAAAGCTGCCAGCAGAACGGAGAGTGCGGCACCGGCTATTGTGTAAATGAAGACTGCCAGCAGAACGGAGAGTGCATCTACGGTTCTTGTGGAATTGAAGGCTGTACACAGAGCGGACAACACTGCCATGGCATATGCAATATAGCAGAGTGTACGGAAACAGGAGTGCATATGCACAACGGGGAATACTGTTACCCCCACAGCGCAGATGATGGGCATGCATACCATAATTGCGGCGTAACGGGCTGTACAGAGGTGGAGAGCCATACGCATAACTCCTGCGGAGTAGTGGGCTGTTCAGAAGCGGGAAGCCATACGCATAGCTTCTGTGGAGTAGCGGGCTGCACAGAGGTGGAGAGTCATACGCATAACTCCTGCGGAGTAGTGGGCTGTACAGAGGTGGAGAGCCATACGCATAGCTTCTGTGGAGTAGCGGGCTGCACGCAGACGGGAGAGCATCATCATGGAGGAACCGGCAGCGGTCATCATCAGTCCGGTCATGGCGGCGGACATCATTAAGGGTCAATTCACTCTTTTAATTTTGTACCATTGTGCTATAATATTAGGGAAACGCTAAGGAAGCGGTGATTTCATCAGCGCTTCCTTAGAAGATTTTGGACAGAGGTGTTTTAAGGAACGATGCAGCCAATAGGAATTGTTACAGACAGTCATAGCGGGATCACACAGAAGATTGCGAAGACATTGGGCGTGAAGGTACTCCCCATGCCTTTTTATGTTGGTGATGAATGCTGTTATGAAGGGTTGGATGATACGGATGAGGCTTCCCGTGCCGGAAGCGCCGGGCAGGTTAATGCATCCGGGGAGAGGATTCCAACGATGTCAAGGCAGGATTTTTTTGGGAAGATGGCTGCCGGTATGGAGATTAGTACCTCGCAGCCCTCGCCTGCAAGCGTGATGGAGCTTTGGGATGAGGCGTTAAAGGAGTATGAGCAGATTGTATATATCCCCATCAGCAGCGGACTCAGCGGTTCCTGCGGTACGGCTGTGATGATGGCGCAGGAGGACGATTATCAGGGCAGAGTCCATGTGGTTGACAATGGCCGGGTATCCGTTCTTTTATATCGTGCTGTGTTAGACGCTCTTGAGTTGGTGCAGAAAGGATACAGCGCGGAAGAGATCAAGAATAAGCTGGAAGAATTCAGGGCAAAGATGGCGATTTATATCGCGGTAGAGGATCTGACGTATCTGAAAAAGGGCGGCAGGATCAGTTCCACTGCAGCATCTCTGGGGACGATCCTCAATATTAAGCCGGTTTTAAAATTTGACATCGGGACACTGGACGTTTATAAGAAATGCAGGGGAATGAAGAAGGCAAGGACAGAGATGCTGCTCGCAATGAAAAATGAGATGGAAAACACTTTCAAAGAGTTTCACGATAGGGATGATATCTATCTTGTGGCGGCATCCAGCGCTGACCGGGAAACGACGGATTCATGGCTGGCGGAGATCAGGGACTTCTTTCCGGGGAAGGAGATCTTATATGGCGACCTGCCGCTGGGGTTATGCTGCCATATCGGTCCGGGCGGACTGGGGATCGGATGCTCCTGTAAGGTAAACGGTATGTGAAAGCGATGAGCAAAGCGGAATCGAGTTTAGCGCTGCGGATAAGATATACGTAAAAGCAATAAACAGCCCGCAGACGAGACGAAGAAATACGGAAGCGAGAATAGGGAGGAATAAAAGGATGAGTGAAAAGGCAGTAACGGAAAAGAAAGCCGGTTCAGGTGAAGCAGTCGGGATGGCGGTCAAGATAGGATTAATTGTTATAGGTGTTTTATTAAAGCTGTATGGAGATGATCCATGGGCAGACAGTATCCTGCTGCAGGCTGTTTTTCTGGTGATTGGCTTTGTGCTTCTGATCAAGGGAGCAGACTGGTTTGTGGATGGCGCCAGTAAGATCGCGGATAAACTTGGGATTCCTCAGTTGATCATCGGACTGACGATCGTGGCGTTTGGGACAAGTGCGCCGGAGGCGGCGGTCAGCATTACGGCAGCATTAAGCGGTGACAGCATCGACATTGCCATTGGTAATGTGATGGGCAGCAATATTATGAATATCCTGCTGATACTGGGCATCTCAGCGATCATCTGTCCGCTTGCCGTACAGAAATCCACAAGAAACCTTGAGATCCCCTTCGTTATCGTGATTACGGCATTTGTCCTGGTCATGGGATATTTTGACGGGGCGCTGGGCAGGGTTGATGGTATCATCCTGCTGGGATTGATGGCATGTTTTCTGATCTATCTTCTGAATATGGCGAAGAAAGGACAGGGAGGCGTTGATGATGTGGAAGGCGCGGATGAAAATGATAAGATGTGGAAGCTGATCCTGTGGGTGCTGCTGGGAGGAGCCGCTATTGTACTTGGTTCTGACGTGACAGTGTCCTCTGCAAGTTATGTGGCTAAGCGCTTTGGTATGACAGAAAAGCTGATTGGCTTGACCATAGTAGCATTTGGTACATCCCTGCCGGAGCTGATCACTTCTACGATGGCGGCAGCAAAGAAGAAAGCGGATATTGCGATTGGCAATATTGTCGGAAGCAATATATTTAATATTTTGTTTGTTCTGGCAGCTGCGGCTACGATTACGCCGCTGCCCTATAGAAATGAAGCTGTGAATCTGAATTTCCTGATTGATAATATTGTGGCATTGGTAACGGCGCTTTTGCTGTGGATCGGCGTTCTGAACAAGGATCAGAAGCTGAAACGGGGCTTTGGTATTTTGATGCTTGCGGCATATATCGCGTATTTTGTATATCTTCTGATAATGTCATAAGATAAATACGCAAATCATTATTTTATATCTGCATCATAATATTGTATAAAATTAACCCCATATACCGGAGGAACCGGCATATGGGGTTTGTCTTACCCGTGGGTTTTCAGATGATTCAAAATTACATCATGCCTTTTTCAAGGGCAAGCGTTCTGGTTGTAAGATCGCATACCTCGGAAGGACCGTAATACTGGATGGCGCCGGGATACGTGAATGCTGTTTCAACAGCCCATGCATCTCTGTGTGCAGCAAAATATTTGAATGGCGCGCCGTCAAGCTCCACTAAGGCTTTGCGGATAACCGGCTTGTCTTCCCCGTTTCTTCTTTCCATGTTCATCATCTTTGTGATAGGCATGCCGCCCGCGATCCATTCGTCAGCAGGTTTGGACAGGTTGGACACCTTGGAAAGATATCCTGTGTAGCCATAGGAGATCAGCATGAACGCATTGTAACCGAGAGAGTAACAGTAGTCTGCATCAAAGTTGGAAGGAAATGCGCATCTTCCTTCATAACCGAAGAAATGATGAAGCGCACCGAATTTACCTTTGTAGGTACCTGCTTCTTTTCTCTTGGCAAGCTCATCTTTTACAAGCGCTGAGAATAACTTCTCTGACTCGATCAGGGATACCTGGACATTGCCGTGCGGATCTCTTTCAAGGAAGAGCTGCTGCTGAATACCTGTAGGAAGAATATCAAATACGGCAAATGATTCTGCGGTAAGGCCGTTTTTGATAAATTCATATTTTTCGTTCCAGCCGGGAAGCGCATTGAAAGTATCCGTTTTGCTTCCTGCAAGAAGTTCATTGATTTCTGCAATCAGCACTGAGAATTCAGGAACAAATTCTACGATGCCTTCCGGGATAATAGCAACGCCGAAGTTGTCGCCATTGGCTGCTCTTTTTTCTACGGAATCAGCGATATAGCTGGCAATAGAGGAAAGAGACATTTTCTTGGCTGCAACTTCCTCACCGATCAGACAGATGCTGGGCTGTGTCTCAAGTGCACATTCCAAGGCTACGTGGGAAGCGGAACGTCCCATAACCTTTATAAAGTGCCAATATTTTTTGGCGGAGTTGGCATCTCTTTCGATGTTTCCGATCAGCTCGGAATAGGTTTTTGTAGCGGTGTCAAAGCCGAAGGAAGCTTCAATATCTTCATTCTTTAAATCGCCGTCGATCGTCTTAGGGCAGCCGATCACCTGAACGCCTGTATTGTGGGCTGCCATATATTCAGCCAAAACAGCGGCGTTTGTATTAGAATCGTCGCCACCGATGATAACGATAGCGGTAAGTCCGTGTTTTTTAGCCACTTCCTCTACAACTGCGAACTGGGCTTCTGTTTCCAGTTTTGTTCTGCCGGAGCCGATGATATCAAAGCCGCCTGTGTTTCTGTACTGATCGATGAATGCATCGTCAAAGATTACATAATCGTCTTCCAGAAGTCCGCTGGGACCGCCCTTGAAGCCGTAAAGAACATTGTCGCTGTTAGTTGCCTTTAAGGCATCATAAAGACCGGTAATGACATTATGTCCGCCGGGAGCCTGTCCGCCGGAAAGGATAACGCCTACAACCTGCTTTTTAGCGGGGGCTGTATTCTGACCTTTTGCAAAGGTAATTTCTTTCTTTCCATATGTGTTTGGGAAGAGAGCCTTGATCTTATCCTGATCAGCAACGCTTGATGTCTCAGCGCCTTCCTTAATGCAGATGTCTGCAATGCCGTTTCTGAGCATTCCCGGAAGCTTGGGAGTGTACTCATATCTTGCCTTTTGAAGAGGTGAAAGATTCATTTTCAATATCTCCTTTTCCTTAATATTATATATTATTCCTTACCTATAGAATATTAAAACATTTTATTGAAATAGTAAATAGCATTTAAAAATTTTTTTATGAGGGAATTTTCTATGATAATTATACACCTTTTCCTAGACATTTTTCTGTTTAAGGGTTACAATGTGCTGAGATAATACAAAAATAAAAAATACAAAACAAGCATGAACGGAGGATATGAGGGATGAGAAAAGCGGCAGGGCAGGATGTGATGCAGCAGTTAGAAGCATTGACGGTAAGGGAGTATGGCAAGACTGTCAAGAAATGCAGCGACAAAGAGATCTATTATGCACTGCTTACGCTCACAAAGGAGATGCTGCAGTCCAAAAAGCAGATTACGGGAAAAAAGAAGGTATATTATATTTCCGCAGAGTTTTTGATCGGTAAATTATTAAGTAATAATCTGATCAATCTGGGAATATACGATATATTAAATGACGGACTGGCATCCGCAGGAAAGAGTCTTGCTAAGATCGAAGAAATTGAGCCGGAGCCGTCTCTTGGCAACGGCGGACTGGGACGTCTGGCGGCATGTTTCCTTGATTCTATTGCCAGTCTGGGACTTCCGGGCGACGGTATCGGTCTGAATTATCATTTTGGATTATTCAAGCAGGTTTTTAAGAGAAATATGCAGACAGCGGAGAAGAATGACTGGATCGAGGACAATTCATGGCTGAACAAGACGGATGTAACATTTACCGTGCAGTTCGGTAAGCAGAAGGTAACGTCAAGACTTTATGATATCGACGTTGCGGGATACCATAAGGGGATTAATAAGCTGCATCTGTTTGATCTTGAGAGCGTGGATGAAGGGATCGTAACGAAGGGGATCGATTTTGATAAGACCAAGATCAAGAAGAACCTGACATTGTTCCTGTATCCGGACGATTCTGATGAGGCAGGCAATCTGCTGCGGATCTATCAGCAGTATTTTATGGTGAGCAACGGCGCGCAGCTGATCATCAAAGAGCTGAAGGAGCAGGGCAGGGATCTGCATAAGATGAACCAATATGCCGCGATCCAGATCAATGACACGCATCCGACGATGGTCATTCCTGAGCTGATCCGTATACTGACGGAACAGGAAGGATTCACGTTTGATGAAGCTGTCAAGGTGGTCAGAAAAACCTGCGCTTATACGAACCATACAATTCTGGCAGAGGCATTGGAAAAATGGCCGTTAAAATATCTGAAGAAAGTGGTTCCGCAGCTCGTACCGATCATTCAGGAACTGCATGAGCGTGTGGCTGAGAAGTACAAGGATGAGCGCGTATGGATCATTGATCGGGAGAAACGGGTGCATATGGCGCATATTGATATCCATTATGGCTTTGCCGTGAACGGCGTAGCGGCAATTCACACTGATATTTTAAAGCAGACTGAGCTTGCGCCGTTTTATAAGATCTATCCGAAGAAATTTAATAATAAGACCAACGGCATCACCTTCCGCCGCTGGCTCCTTTCCTGCAACCACGAGCTGGCTGATTATCTCACCTCGCTCATTGGCGACGGCTATAAGACGGATGCAAAGGAACTGGAAAAGCTGCTGGAATATAAGGGAAACAGAAAGGTTCTGGATCAACTGGAGGCTATTAAAATGCAGAAGAAGCTTCAGCTCTGTGATTATGTAAAGAAGCATGAGAAGGTGGCGCTGAATCCCGATTCCATCTTTGACATCCAGATCAAGCGTATGCATGAATATAAGCGCCAGCAGATGAATGCGCTGTATATCATCCATAAGTATCTGGAGATCAAGGCGGGGAAAAAGCCGGAGCGTCCGATTACTTTTATCTTCGGTGCAAAAGCAGCGCCTGCTTATATCATTGCGCAGGATGTCATCCATCTGCTTCTGGTGATGCAGAAGATCATCAATGAGGATCCTGAGGTCAATCAGTACATGCAGGTGTTATTTGTAGAGAATTATAATGTCTCTTACGCGGAGAAGCTGATTCCGGCGTGCGATATCTCAGAGCAGATCTCCCTGGCAAGCAAGGAAGCTTCCGGCACCGGCAATATGAAATTCATGTTAAACGGCGCGGTGACGCTTGGAACTGACGACGGCGCCAATGTGGAGATCCACGAGCTGGTAGGGGACGATAATATATTCATCTTCGGTAAGGATGCGGATACGGTCATCAGGCATTACGAAAAGGCAGATTATGTATCCCGCAAGTTTTATGAAAAGGACCCTGTGATCCGTGAAGCGGTAGATTTTATCATCGGTGAACAGGCATTAAAAGCGGGCAATAAAAAGTCATTGGAGCGGCTGTACAATGAGCTGCTGAATAAAGACTGGTTTATGACGCTGTTAGACCTGAAGGAATATATCAGGGTAAAGGATAAAGCCCTTAAGACTTATGAGAATCGTTCCAAGTGGAAGAAGATGATGCTGGTTAATATTGCAAAGGCGGGATTCTTCTCATCTGACCGGACGATTGCAGAGTATAACAGGGATATCTGGAAACTAAAGTAAAACAGCAGGCAAACAAAAGCAAAGCAGGAAAAAAGCAAAGCAGTAAATAAAAGAAAAGCAGTAAATAAAAGAAAAGCAGTAAACGAAAGCAAAGCAGTAAACGAAAGCAAAACAGTAAACAAAAGCAAAACAATAAACAAAAGCAAAACAGTAAACAAAAGCAAAAACAGCAAGCGGGCATCGGGGCAAAATGGATGGCGACCTCACGGAGGCGCCAAACCTATAGAAAGGAAGCATGCAATATGAGAAAAAGTGGAATCTTACTTCCGATATCAAGTCTGCCATCTGCTTACGGGATTGGATCATTTTCAAAGGAAGCTTATGAATTTGTGGATTTTCTGGCGGCAGCCGGTCAGTATTACTGGCAGGTTCTGCCTTTGGGACCTACCGGCTATGGAGACTCACCGTACCAGTCATTTTCCACATTTGCGGGCAACCCGTATTTTATTGATCTGGAAAAGCTGATCGAATATGGATGGCTGAAAAAAGAAGAATGTGATGAGGTTGATTTTGGGCACAATCGAGAAAAGATCATTTATGAGAAGATCTACCGCGGCAGATTTAAGCTTTTAAAAAAAGCCTTTCAAAGAAGCGGCTGCGCCGATAAAGAGAACAATGAGAAGTATCGGGAATTTGTGGAGAAGAACAGTTTCTGGCTGGAGGATTATGCCCTGTTCATGGCGCTTAAGACAGCGCATCAGGGCAGGGGCTTTATGACATGGCCGGAAGATATCAGACTTCATACAGAGACTGCGGTAAGGAGATATGGAAACGATCCGGAGTATCAGGAAGAGATAGAGTTCCAGAAGTTTATGCAGTATCTGTTTTTCCGTCAGTGGTTTGAGTTAAAGCAATACGCCAATCAAAAAGGGGTATATATTATCGGGGATATCCCTATCTATGTTGCGCTTGACAGCGCGGATACCTGGGCGAATCCGGAGATGTTTCTTCTGGATGAAAAGCATATTCCTATCGCCGTAGCCGGCTGCCCGCCGGATTATTTTTCCAAGACGGGACAGCTTTGGGGCAATCCGCTGTATCGCTGGGAGCATCACAAGGAAACAGGCTATGCATGGTGGATGAGGCGTCTGGAGC
Source organism: uncultured Lachnospiraceae bacterium (assembly GCA_964421915.1). Lineage (GTDB taxonomy): Bacteria > Bacillota > Clostridia > Lachnospirales > Lachnospiraceae > NK4A136. The sequence goes on along the minus strand of CAYQZB010000013.1, from coordinate 72,759 downwards.
AGTGCTTTGCGATGTATGACGTCGTCCGGATCGATCATTTCAGAGGCTTTGACGAGTATTATTCTATCCCTTACGGAGATAAGACAGCGGAATTCGGACACTGGGTAAAGGGACCCGGTTATGACCTTTTTCAGACGATGAAGCAGAAGCTTGGGAAATATCCGATCATTGCGGAAGATCTCGGATTTTTGACGCCGGGCGTTAAAAGGCTGGTGAAGAAGACCGGCTATCCGGGTATGAAGATCCTGGAATTTGCTTTTGATTCCAATGAAGATAATGACTACCTGCCGCATAATTATGATAAAAACTGCGTCGTCTATACCGGTACGCATGACAACGATACGACCCTCGGATGGTTTAAGTCGTTAAAAAGGACGGATAAGGCGTATGCACGGAAATATCTGAATAACAGCAGACCGGCGAAGATCAACTGGGATATGATCCGGCTTGCCTTGGCAAGCGTTGCGGATACGGCTATCATTCCGATGCAGGATTATCTCTCCCTTGGAAGTGAGGGACGGATCAATACCCCTTCCACCCTTGGCAATAACTGGGACTGGCGGATGAAAGAGGACGTCTATACGGCGGCTTTGGCCGAGAAGATCTATGAGATGTGTAAATTGTATAAACGCATAGACGATTAAAGCTGTTTACTCATATTGCTGTTATGATAGGCAGGCTGATCGGTAACGTCTTCCCGGAACCAGCCGGGCATCTGATAAGCGTCAGCGGCTTCGATGCTTTCAAATTCAACCTCCGCTAAGACCAGCGGGGCAAACGGCTTGTCAAATACGTCCAGCTCAATGGTATGGACGCCGTCCGGATCGGGGATCAGATAGCGTGTTTTTGAAATGATATTGCCGTCCGCCTTTTCTTTTAAATGTTCATAGGAAGACTGATTCAGCGGCAGATTGGTCTCTTCTCTTGCGAGGAGGCCTTTTCCTTTGTAGGTCATATAATATTCATCATCTTCCCTGCGGACTCTGACGACCGGATCGGTACACAGGTACGCCTGTTCAATGATGTGGAACGGATAATCTTTTAAGTTTTCCGGAAGCTTATTTATCAAAAATTTGCGTTCGATTTCCATGCTGTATATCCTTTCATGTTTGAGTATCAGCGTTTTTGACAGTCTGCTTTGCGGCAGGGTCAGTCATTGGAAGTATGATACCATATTTCTGAAATTAGTCAATCAAATTTGATTTGATCTGCTTGACACACATTGTAACATCTGTTACAATGACGCTACATATCTGGGAAACATCTAATGATGTGATATCTGCCATTTCGGTTGACAATCCCTGTATGAATAAACAAAATATAGCGGATTGCAGTGAATGACATGATAGGAAATGTTTTCGATATCATATAGAAACTTCTTTCCGCAAAATGCGAAAGGAGTATTGTATGAAAGAAAAACATTCCAGGAAAGAAGCAGTAAATGGAACAGCGAAAAAAGTAACAAAGAAAGCCGCGAATGATATAATGGAGGGAACAATGCCGGAGCTGCAGACAGGGAGGAAGACGCTCCGGGAGATGGATCTGTTAGATGATTTTCTGTTCGGGACGATGGTGACTTATCCGGAAATCGGGGAACGGTTTGTAAAAAGTATTTTGAAAACAATTTTTGGCAGAGAGTTTAAGCATCTGTCCGTCACGGCGCAGAAGGTGTTATATGGTTCGGATTCCAATCTGCACGGTGCGAGGCTGGATGTTTATACAGAGCCGGAGATAGAGGAGCATGGGGAAGAACGGGCAGTTGTCTATGATATTGAACCCGATCGTAATGACAGTGCAGCAGACAAAAAGGCGTTACCGCGTAGGATGCGATTTTACCATGGTAAGATTGCTGCAAGAAGCTTAAACTCCGGCGCGGACTATGATCATCTGAAGAATGTTGTTATCATTATGATCATGCCCTATGATCCGTTTGGTCAGAACCGCATGGTTTATACCATAAAAAACACATGTGTAGAACTGCCGGAGATGGAATACGAGGACGGTGCAAGCACTCTGCTTCTATACACAAAAGGAACAGAGGGGATTCCCAGCGCTGCACTAAAACAGATGCTTCATTATATGGAAGAAACGACCTATGAGAATGCGGTAAATGAGGAATTGCGTGAGATTCACAGAATGGTTGAGACAGTAAAAAACGATCAGGAGGTGGGCGGAATGCGTATAAAAATCATGGAAGAAAATTATAATTTGAAGCAAGAGGTCACAAAGCAAGCGGATGAAATCACAAAGCAAGCTGATGAAATCACAAAGCAAGCGGATGAAATCACAAAACTTAATGAAGAAATCATAAGTCTGCGGGAAGAACTTAACCGAAGAAACAAATGACCATTGTGAAGTCGTTTGTTTTTTTGCGTTAAAAATAAGAAAAATTAAAAAGATACCATAAAAATAGTGCCGCTCAATCGTACCTATATTGGAGAGGCAGAGAGGATCAATGTGACAGAGGCGGAATTCGAAGGTTGTATGAAAAGAATATGCCAGGGAGATCAGATGGGGCTGAAGGATATCTATGTGGAATATCTGCCGTATATCTACCGTGTGATCTATGGAATTGTAGGAAATAAGGAAAACGCTGAAGATATTACCAGCGATTTCTTTGTGAAGCTATGGTCTTTTGCACCAAAATACCGTCCCGGCAATGGGCATAAAGGATATCTTGCGACAATTGCAAGAAATATGGCAGTCGATCATTTGAGAAGATGCCGTCGGGAGATCCCGATGGAGGATCCGGAACAGATGATTTACGGGATAAGATCAGGAACAGCTGCCGATCGCGACACAGACGCTGACCGAAAAACAGAAACAGGGTCAGATTATGCTGCGAACGGGAGCGGGGCAGATCATAATGCTGAAAAGGGCGTAAGAAAAGACGTGATGGGGAGTGGATCTGAGAGACCTGCGGAGACGCCGGAAGAACAGGTGGTATCAAAGCTTAGTCTGAAGGATGCTCTGGAGAAGCTGAAGCCGGAGGAGCGGCGCATCATAGATATGAAGGTGTTAGGAGAAATGACATTCAAGGAGATCGCTGAGCTGCTGGATATCCCCATGGGGACGGTGACCTGGCGTTATCAGGAAGGGATCAAGCGGTTAAGGAGGTGCGGATATGAGTAAGAATTTTGAAGAAGAATATCGTCAGATGATCGACTCAGAGCTGCCGGATCTTTGGAACCGCATCGAGGCGCAGCTTCCAAAAGCTGCGGCAGCTATGCCGGCGGTTTCGGAAGAAACGGAAGCGTCCGTATCAGGGACAGTAAATAAGGAGGAGACTGTAACCGCCAGACGCAAAAGGCATTTCCATAACAGATGGATGCCGGCGGTGATTGTGGGGGCTGCGGCACTTATTTTTGTGATCGCCGCGTTTCCTGTACTTTTCCTTCCCAGAGGCAAAAGCAATGAGAGCGAGAGGATGAATGAAGCGACAGGATGCGCTGATAGCGGCGGCGCTATGGATATGGCGGCTGCCCCTGATATGTATTGCGAGGCTGCGGATTATGATGAAATTCCGCAGGAAGAGACTGCCGTAGCCATTCAGAGTTTTGATGGAGATAGTAAGTCCGTGGACTCCGACGGTACAACAGAGACGGCAGCGCCTTCTGCGATGGGAGATGCCGCGCTGAATAGTACTAATTATGATGATGAATCAGTAAGCGGCAGTCAGTCAAATGCCGAGGCGGAACCAGAGGAAACAGCGATGGATTCGGAGGAAACACCGGAGCTATATCAGGCGGAAGTTCAGATCTTAGGCCGTATGCTGACGGAAGAAGGGGAAATATACTATGAGGCGGTGATTCTGCAGAATGGGGACAATGGCTCCCAAAAGGGGATGAGGGTATATTTCCGCTGTGCCGGAGAAGGTGAGGTGCAGAGAGACGGTGCTGATGCTTCCTTCCGACGGGGAGAAAAGTATCTCTTATCCTTATATGCTTCGGATGAGACGCTTGAAAGCTATGGAATAGAGGCTGGCAATGAGGAACTGTATGGGGAAGAAATGTATATTGTCTATGAGTTCATAATAAAAAAATAAAAATTAAAAAAATACCATAAAATGGAACCCTCCCGTTCGTATCTATGATAGAAGGCTGGATCAGATAGCCTATAGATTGAAAAGGGAGGGTATTATTATGAAAAAGAAAATGGCTGCAAGAATAGTGTCGATGATCATGGCGGGCATCCTTACAGTGGGCATGCTTGCCGGATGTGGCAGCGGGTCATCCGAAAGCAATGATTCGGGCAAGGGGCATTCCCGGCAGGAGACAGTGGCGCAGGGAGGCGACGATATCGACGCGGTAGATGGGGGAAGCGATCCATCTATGTGGATGACGGAGGCCACAGCCGGCGCGGTGTATGATTCCATGAATGGCTATGCAATGGAGGCGCCGATGTCGGAAGCGGAAGACTATTATGATTATGATTACGGATACGAGGAGATTCCTTTTAATACGGAAGAATACAGCACGCTGGAAGAAAATCCCTATATGTCTGTAGCATTAAGTCCGTTGTCGACTTTCTCCGCGGATGTAGATACGGCATCATATGCGAATCTGCGGCGGATGATTATGAACGGATATTCGGCAGCGACTATCCCCTCCGGAGCGGTGCGGACAGAGGAGATGCTCAATTATTTTTCTTATGATTATAACGGACCGAAGAAAGGGGAGCCCTTTGGCGTGACGGCAACGATCAGCCAGTGCCCGTGGAATGAAGATGCGGAGCTTCTGGTACTGGGACTTCAGACAGAGGCAATTGATTTTTCGGACGCGCCGGATTCCAATCTGGTCTTTCTGATCGATGTGTCCGGTTCCATGTATGACGAAAATAAGCTGCCGCTGTTAAAGGAGGCATTTGGATTGCTCATCGATAATCTGGGAAGAAAGGACAGAGTATCCATCGTTACTTATGCGAGTTATAATGAAGTGGTGCTGGAGGGCGTCCGAGGCAGTGAGAAGGATACGATCTTAGACGCGTTGAACGGACTTGAGGCCGGCGGATCGACCAATGGCGGCGAAGGCATCATGACAGCATATGCTCTGGCGGAAAAATATTTTATCAAAGGCGGCAACAACAGAATCATCCTTGCCACGGACGGGGATCTGAATGTCGGTATTACCAGTGAGAGCGAACTGCATGATCTGGTGGAAGAGAAAAGAGAAAGCGGAGTATTCCTTTCCGTCCTTGGATTCGGCATGGGCAATTACAGCGATACGAGGATGGAAACTCTGGCGGATTATGGCAATGGAAACTATGCTTATATTGACAGCCTTTCCGAGGCAAGGAAGGTGCTTGTGGAAGAGATGGGCGCTACGCTGGTCACCGTAGCAAAGGATGTAAAACTTCAGATCGAATTTAATCCCGCAGTCGTATCAGAGTACCGCCTGATCGGCTATGAGAACAGGATGATGGCAGCAGAGGATTTTGACAATGATGAAAAGGATGCCGGTGAGATCGGTGCGGGACACAGCGTCACCGTTGTGTATGAGATCATCACTTGTGATAATGCGGAGAGCAGCGGCAATGAATTGAGATATCAGGATACGCAGCTGAGCGAGCTGGCGCTAAACAGCGATGAGTGGATGACATTGAGCATCCGTTATAAAGAGCCGGATGGGGATGTCTCGAAGCTGTTGGAATATCCGATCGGCGCAGGCGACTATACGGAGAAGCCTTCTGACGACTTTATGTTTGCGGCAGCCGTAGCGGAGTTCTCCATGGCGCTGCGCGGCAGCGAGTATCTTGGGGATGGAAGCTATGAAGATATCCTGAATATGCTGGATGATATCGATCTGGATGATGAATATAAGGAGGAATTTTATAATCTGGTGGATCTGGTCAGGGCACGGGAAAACTTTTAAGAGAGTAAAATCCACTTATGGATAGTGGGAAGATAGGATTTATAAGATTGAAAAGCGGCAGACGGTTTTTGGGTTCTGCCGCTTTTGGCATTTGCAATGTTTTTGTGCCTACGTCTTAATATTACACTATGTTTTTTGCTTAAAAAATAATTGAAATCCCTTATGAAGATATAGTACAATAAAACTGAGATGATATTAATAAAATCTTGTGCATACAACATATTCAGAAATTGATAAGAATTTCGGAAGGGATATAGGCAAAAATATAATAAGAATAGGCAATCGCCTAATATAATAAGAAAGCAGAGAGAGTTCTATGGCGAAAACAATAGGGATCGGACATCAGGATTTTGAACAATTGATTAAAAATGATGTTTTTTACATTGATAAGACGAGCTTCCTCGAGGAGTGGTGGGAAAATGGGGATGTAGTGACGCTGATCACCCGACCGAGACGTTTTGGGAAGACGCTTACCATGAGCATGACAGAGCAGTTCTTTTCGGTGAAGTATGCAGGGCGGGAGGATCTGTTTGAGGGTCTGGCTGTCTGGCAGGATGAGAAATACCGGGCACTGCAGGGGACATATCCGGTCATCAGCCTTTCTTTTGCGGGGGTGAAGGAAGCGGATTATGCTTCCGTCAGAAGAAAAATATGCCGGATGCTTGCAGATCTGTATGCGGATAACGCTTTTTTGCTTGATAGTGAAGTGTTACAAAAAGAGGATAAAGAGTTTTTTGAACGTGTCTCAATAGATATGGATGATGTTGACGCTACACTGGCAATTCATTATCTTTCAAAATATCTGAATCTTTATTACGGTAAAAAAGTCATCATCCTGCTGGACGAATACGACACGCCGATGCAGGAAGCCTATGTGGGCGGTTACTGGCAGGAGCTGACGGTATTTACAAGGAGCTTGTTCAATTCCACGTTTAAGACCAATCCGTGGCTGGAGCGCGCCATTATGACGGGCATTACCAGAGTTAGTAAAGAATCTATCTTTTCTGATCTGAATAATCTGAAGGTAGTGACGACCACTTCCAATGAATACGGCACGTCTTTTGGCTTCACGGAGGAAGAGGTATTTGCAGCGCTGGATGAATACGGGATGGGTGACAGGAAGACGGATGTGAAGAAATGGTATGACGGCTTTCAGTTCGGAAAGTACCGTGATATCTACAATCCGTGGTCGATCCTGAACTTTCTGGATACGGGTAAGCTGGGGGCGTATTGGGCGAATACGAGTTCCAACAGCCTTGTAGGCAAGCTGATCCGGGAAGGAAACAGAAGGGTGAAGGAAGATTTTGAGTGTCTGCTGAGGGGAGAGCATCTGTTTGTGCCCATTGATGAACAGATTGTCTATAATCAGCTGGATAATGATGAAAATGCAATATGGAGCCTTCTGCTGGCGAGCGGTTATCTTAAGGTTTTAAGCTATGAGGAATATGATTCGGATGAGCTGGTGACGGAGCCGAAATATGAGCTGGCATTGACTAACCGGGAAGTGAACATTATGTTCAGAAGTGTGATCAGGGGGTGGTTTTCGGGAAATATTTCAGATTATAATGACTTTGTAAAGGCGTTGCTTCTGGGTGATCCGGATGCCATGAACGAATATATGAACCGTGTTGCCTGTAAGACATTCAGTAGTTTTGATTCTGGAAAACATCCATCTGGGAAAGCGGAGCCCGAGCGGTTTTACCATGGTTTTGTGCTGGGATTGATCGTGGAGCTGGAAGACAGATATGTGATTACTTCCAATCGGGAAAGCGGATTCGGCAGGTATGATATCATGCTTGAGCCAAGAAAGGAAAGATTGGATGCATTTATTATAGAGTTCAAGGTATATAATCCCCGAAAAGATGCAACTCTTGAGGACACCGTACGGGCAGCCCTTGACCAGATAGAGGAGAAGCGGTATGAGGAGGCTCTGCTGGGAAAAGGGATTGCGGCGGAGCGGATCAGGAAATATGGATTTGCGTTTGAGGGGAAAAGGGTTTTGATTGGATAAACGGCTCCTTCTTGAAAAAAGAAAACTTAAGAGATGTAAAATTTTGCTTGTCAAATTCTGAAATTGAAGTTATGCTTCTGTCAAGCAAGAGAGTTGTTGTTATTATTTCTTATTAAAAAGTTCTAAATGATCTAAAAAGTTCTTGCTTAAAAACCCATTATATTATTGATACGGATTGTATAAGCAGGAACGACAAAAAGAAGTCGTGACAGGGGAAAGCCTGAAAAATTTCCTGCTGAATAAAGAAGCGGATCCGGAACGCGTAGCGCCCATTGATGAGATGGGACTCTACGTATATGAGATGAGGCATCTGCCGAAGGATGTACGGGAACGGTTCCACAGTGATATGCGTATCGTGGTGGATTATCTGGCGGAGGGAGACAGCTACTGCTCTGACAGGGAGATCGTACATACAGAGGCGCTGGTCAGGATGATCATGGCATTGAGCAGGGATACGGATCTTGATAATGTGGAAAAGATATTAAAGGACATCAATGTTGAAAAGGAGGAAAAGATTAAAGTGTGTGAATTGTTTGATCAATATGTAAGAAAAGGAAGACAGGAAGGCATGCGTTTCCTGATCTTGGACAATCTCGAAGAGGGAAAAACCGAAGAGATCATCATTAAAAAATTGATGAGGGGATTCTCGCTGGGATGGGATGAGGCAAAACAGTATTATGACCAGTACGCTCAGGCGTGATAAATACCCACACTGACTTTTTTGAATCCCCGGATGTTTTGTCCGGGGATTTTAAAATGGTTATTAGAGTACGCCGGAGATACCTTATGTTTTGGCTGCTTTTTGAAAGTGTATATGATTATAATATGTGAATTGAAAGCGGATAAAAGCCCATGGTTTAAATGGGTTGACCTTGATTTTGATTTCCGGATATGATATTATAAAAATTGAAAAAGCTATTGAAAGCAAATTTGAAAAAATATTCATTAGATAATATATTTTTCTGGTTGTGATGATGTAACAACAAAATAATGAGCTTATAGCAGGGATGGATGGTCGGAGTATATTAGGAGATGCTGTTATGTGGAATAAGAAGTTGTGGTTTAGCGATTGTGTAAGGGTAGATGATAAAATATGGTTTGCGTCGGGAAATTATAACGGCTTGTATTGCTATGATATTACTGATAATAAGGTGGAATGGATTGCGGATTTTCCTGAGGAATTATTTAATACAGAACAGCTTTTTTTTAAGACACGAAAATATAAAGATAACCTGATTTTTATTCCATTGGACGCAAAAGATATTCATATTTTTAATCTTACAAGTAAGCAATTTAGTAAAATAGAGATTCCGCAGATAAACCATCCTCTTTTGACTGACGGAAGGGTATTTGGAAGATACCTTTATCTTTTTGGGTGTAATTATTATGGAATTTTGAGGGCAGATCTTGAAAATAAAAAGTTAGAAACTGTAGATGGGGTGCTGGAGCAAATAGAACAGGGAACAGTCATGGATAGAAAGGAGCACTTGTTTGGCATGCAGGCTGCAGAGATAGAGAACAAAGTATATTTGCCATCTTGGCAGAGTAACCGTCTGGTAGAATATGATATGGAAAACGGGGTATGCAGATGTTATGAAGTAGGAAGTGAAACAAATAGATATTATGGTGTGTATCAAATGAGGGATGGACTTGCGTTGTTGACTTGGAATAGCGGCTGTGTGGTATTTTGGTATGGGGAGCATTATGAGGAAGTGGTTTATTGCGAAGATTATTCTTTAGATAAACATCTGTGTGCAATGGATGATGCTATCTGGATCATTCCGAATCGAACAAAAAAGCTATACAAAATTGAAAGCGAAGATAAAAAAGTGAAAGAATTTCGAATAGACGAAAATGACGACAACGAAAAGGATATTGAATTTGCGGAAGTTTATAAAAATCAGCTTTTTTTATGTGATACAATGGGAAATTGGTACAAGGTTAGGAATGGCAGGGAAGAAACGGTTGAAAAGCTTTGTCTGAAATTGGAAGAACCGAGGAGTCGGGAAGAATTGGTACGAAATGCTGCCTTGGATTTGATTCGCGGAGAACCGGTATGTGAAGGAGGACTGTATTCCATAGATTGTCTTATGGAAAGCTTAAAGTTCAGTCAGGAAACGACATAACGGGACTTCGATCGGACAGAGAGAGATACGGGCATTGCGGCGGAGCGGATCAAGAAATACAGATATGCGTTTGAAGGGAAAAGGGTGCTAATTGAGTGAATTGACAAAAGCAGGATTCCCAAAATAATGGAATTCCTTTGTTAAGATATAGTAAAATAAAGACGATATAAAATAAATAGGATTGTGTGTACAACAACATTGAGAAATCGACCAGAATGTTGGAAGGGATATAGGCATCGAAAAGATGAAAAAGAAAGAGTTGTTGGCTGCCGCCGCTGTTTTGGAAACGGCAAATGATGCTCTGCTGGGCGGAAAACATAGAGATTTACAGGGACTGACGGAAATGCTTATCCAGTGTCAGGACGTGGCAATACAAATAGGAAACTCCTTAGAAGAAATGGGAGAGCAATATGCCCCTGTTGTGCATCTGCTGGAAGATTACTGCGAGAATATTTACCGGATGAGTATAAGCTTGGCGGATGAAAGAACATGTTGCAGGCTGGCGGAAAAAGTCCGCAGACAGCTTACGGAACTGCAGAATAAGATTCGATACGAGGTGCCGGATGATAAGAAAGAGGTGGTATTCCTTCCGTATAAGGCATCTATGTGGGATTCCTTGGAAAGTGTTTGGAAAAGAATGGAAGCTGATGGAAATACGGATGCATATGTGATTCCGATCCCATATTTTGATAAAAATCCGGATGGGAGTTTTCGGGAAGAGCACTATGAAGGAAGTCTGTATCCTGATTATGTTCCAATTACCAGATATGATGCGTATGATTTTCAAAATAGGAAACCGGATGAAATTTATATCCATAATCCCTATGATGAATGCAATCATGTGACAAGTGTACATCCCTTTTTCTATTCTAAAAACATAAAAAAATATACAGACAAATTAATATATATTCCATATTTTATATTAAGAGAGATTGAGCCGGATGATCAGGGGGTTATTGATGGTATGAAACATTTTTGTTTTATACCGGGTACTATTTATGCTGATCAGGTAATTGTACAGTCAGAAAAAATACGAGAGATTTATATTAATGAATATTTGAAAGCTGCGAAGGAAATGGGTTTGTCTGGCAAACATGTTGACAGGAAGTTTCTGGAAAAAAAGTTTTTGGGACTGGGTTCGCCGAAGATTGAAAAGATTCTGAATACTAAAAAAGATAAATTAGAAATTCCTTTAGAATGGTTGGAGATTATCGAAAAGCCGGATAAGAGTTGGAAAAAGATTATTTTTTATAATACGAGTATTAATGCATTGCTTAAGCATGGTGAAGCAATACTGAAAAAAATGGAAGATGTATTTCAGATATTTAAAGAAAATAAGGATAAAACTGCGCTTCTATGGAGACCGCATCCTTTGATTGAAAGTACATTGACATCTATGAGACCTCAGCTTTGGGAATCGTATAAAAGAATGAGAGATAGATATATTGATGAAGGGTGGGGAATTTATGACGATTCCGTAGATATTGATCGGGCTGTAATATTGAGTGATGCGTATTATGGTGATGATAGTAGTGTAGTGGTATTATATCAAAAGACAGGAAAGAGCATATTGATTCAAAACGTCAATGTTATAAAAGGGTCTCGGGATCATTTGGAAATAGAGGATTTTTACTATAAAGATGGTTGTGTTTTTTTCTTAAGTCATGAACCGAACGCCTTATGGAAATATTCCTATAAGACGCAAAAAATAGAGTTGCTTTGTGTTTTAGGCAAAAAATATGATTATCAAACGCTTTTTGAATATGGGGAAAATATCATCCTACTTCCTTATTGTGCAAAGGATATAAAAATATATAATATCCATTCTAATGTGTTGGATACTGTGAAAATTAAGGATACGATATGTGATGGTTATCTTGCTAATGAATATTTAGTGGTCTGTAAGATCGAAAATGTATTGTATTGTGTGGGTGACCTAAAATCACAGATTCTAGTGATTACACTGCCGGAATTTACGGTAACATTACTACAGGAAAAGAATTATAGGGAGTTATTAATGAAAGGTATTAATGCATACTCACATAGAAAGGGTGCGTGTGTGGTTAATGGTTCATTGTTTATTGCGCTTAATCAAAATGGAAAGCTGGCAGAATATAATACGGTGGAAAATAGTATGATCTGTCATGATATTCCCAATTGTGATGACTTGCAGATATCTATTGTTGTATTTGACGGAGAGTATTTTTGGTTTGCGGGAAATAAGAATAAGCTCATCCGATGGGATAAGAATAAAAATCTGTCGCTAGTAATTGAGTTGAATAATTTGGAGTCAAAAGATGATGATTTTTCGTGGAAAGATTGGTTTAGTAATGCCGTAGTATTAGAAAATTATATCTTTTTTGCACCGTTATATGCGAGAGATTTTATTAAAATAAATAAGGATACTATGCAGGTTGAGACATTATTTAAAATAGAATCTGATCAAATGTGTTTTGTTATGAAATATTTATGTGACGGTAAGATTTTTGCTAAAATTGAGGATGAGAAGGGAAACTATGAGAATTGTGAAATTGACATAGATAGTCATGTTACAATTAGTGATTTTTCACATTTATATGATGATTTAGAACTGCCTGCAGAAGCTATGAAACAACTAAAAAATTCAGAAGAAGTGTGCAAGGGTCAACTAAAAGTACTTATCTTGGATAGTGACTAAAATATTTAGAGAATATCCTAATCGAACAATTTGTAAGTTGTAATAGAAGAAATCACATAAAGTAAAATATATAGATTCTTACAACAGCAACACTATGTGTACAGGAATGTGATAGGTGATACAATTATTTATATAAGAGCAAAGGGGAACCACCATGAGTGTTAAAGTATTGGCGATAGGTGATCTATGTTTGAAAAAAGAGTATGATCATGTATTGGCTGAAAAGGAACTATTAAATACCATGATATCACATGATATTGTTACATGTGATCTTGGAATTCCATTATGTTCGTCTATTCAAGAAAGTCCTGTTAAAGTAGGTCCATATGAAAGTCAATTGGATAGCAGTGTTGTACGTTGTAAGGAAATTGGAATTAATCTGGCAAGATTAGCAGGCAATCATATTATGGATTATGGGATTCAGGGGGCACAGGAACTTATTGATGCACTTGGCGCTCTGAATATAGATTCAATGGGAGTCTCTTCTGATTATCGGGAAGCGTATAAACCTGTAATTCGTTGTATAGATAATTTGAAATTGGCTTTTTTCTCAGCGGGACAGATGGAGTTTGGATGTGCTTATGAAGAGGGAATATCCGGGTTTGCATGGATAAATAGTCATGAATTGGACAGACAGATAAAAGAAATTCGGAATGAGGTAGATTACATATTCATTTTTCCACATGCCGGAGTTGAATCGACTCCTGTGCCAATGCCGGAATGGAGGAATAGATATTATTCCCTTATTGATCTTGGCGCTGATTTCATTCTTGCAACGCACCCGCATATAATACAAGGTATTGAAGAATACGAGAAAGGGATAATAGCATATAGTTTGGGAAATTTTGCTTATGATGATGAAAATCCGGATGATTGGGAGGATTGGAATAGGTCTATCGGCATTTCATTCGAACTATCGGCTGACGGTTATTCATATAAGGTTATACCGTTTCAATATGACAGTGGAACAGTCAGGATAGCTGATGATAATATATTTAATAAGAAGTTTCAATTTGCAAATGAGCTTCTGATAAATGAAGAACTTTATAAGAGTGAACTGGATAAAATTTCTGAGGAACTTTGGTATAAATATTATTCTGGCTATTATGCAATAAATGCTGTAAAAAGTGGTGGGATAATAAATAGTGCATTTCTCTTTCATAATATAGGGATAGAATCGCATGATTATATATGTAGGAGAGCTTTGCGAAATAGAATGTATTCGGAGAAGCAATATGATAATAATGCATTAAAATGTAATTATTTATTGTGGGGTGCCGGAAAACTGGGACATGCTGCCATGAAGTTTTGTGAGGAAATGAAGGTAAATATTATTGGTGTTGCTGACAGTAATGAGAAATTATCAGGAAAATTAGTGGAAGGATATAAAATTTTCAATGTAGAAGAAGCAATCCAGATATTGAGAGAACGATCGGATGTGGTTGTCATGGCATGTGTTGGAACAAGAGGAATTTGCGAAATAAAATGTACTCTTTTTGAGAAGATAGGAAGCAGAGAATGTATTTCATATGAAGATTTCAGGATAAGAGTTTTTGGTCAAGAGTTATTTGAGGAGTTGCAAAACTTATGAATTTATATTTTCTTGCAGTTTTGATGTTACATACAATTTTAAAGAAAAACTTTAGTTGTCAGATATTTCCATTAAGGCATGTATGATAGAGGAATCAAACTACTGTAATGTTGCATGTGGAAAAACAGTATGGTCAGGAGATATATAAATGCAGATAGAAAAGGAAATTATAGAAGAGCAATACAATGATAGGGATGTTTCGTGGAATAAAGAACGAAACAGGCTCATGATTAATATCGAATTGCTCAATAGATGGCTATACTTAAAGATAAAAGGGAAGTCACTAGGCGTATATCTATTAGAAAGAAATATCCGCAGAGTAGCAATCTATGGAATGGCTGACCTAGGAACCCGCTTATATGAGGAACTGACCAATGATGGGATATTGGTAAAATATGGAATAGATCAAAATCCTTATAAAGTTGATATAAGAAATATGTTGTTGATAGTAGATGCAAATGAGGAGTTTGACCCGGATATTGATATGGTAATTGTAACGCCTATGTTATATTTTGATGAGATAAAAGAGTTAATATCCAATAAGATTAGCTGTCCGGTTTTATCAATAAAAGATTTGATTTGGAAGGTATAGGATAAAGAAGAAATGTGTGGAATAGCAGGGTGCATAGCTTTAGACGAAAGATTGATTGATTGGAAAAAAGATAGGAAGTATTTATGTCGTATGCTTGATATGCAAAAACACCGTGGTCCGGATGATAGAGGAATACGGGGATTTCATTACCAGCATGGCAGAAGCATTGATTTAATAGAAAAATCCGAAATAAAGGATGCTTTTCATGGTGTTATAGGCTTTAACCGACTGAGCATACAGGATTTATCAAGTAATGGGCATCAACCTATGTGCAATGAGAAGGAAGATATTATTCTTGCATTTAATGGAGAAATATATAATGCCGATATTTATCGGGAGGAATTAATAAAAATCGGCTATCAATTTCACAGTACTACAGACACGGAAGTAATACTAAATCTTTATATTGATAGAGGGATTGAGGAAACGCTAAGAGTTCTGAATGGAATGTTCGCAATCATAATTGTAGACATGAGAAAAGGCAGAATTTATATTGCGAGAGATCGATTTGGTATCAAACCTATGTATTATATGGTGCATGAAAAAAAAATATATTTTAGCTCCGAAATAAAGAGTTTTCTGGCAATCCCTGATTACGAGCCTCATATTGACAATGATGCGTTAAATGAATGTTTAATATATATATCTTCTCCGCAGAAAACATTAATTAAGGAAATACAGCAAATTGAGCCCGGAGAACTGATGTGTATTGAAGGGAAAAATATAAATAAGGAAAAATTTTTTGATATAGATCAGTTTCAACATACTTGTGGGAATGTTTCTTTAAAAGAAAAAATGGAAGAGTTGGATGTATTGCTGCAGGATGCTGTTAATCGGCAAATGGTAAGTGATGTGGCTGTAGGATGTCAATTATCAGGCGGTGTGGACTCATCCTTAATCAGCTTTTACGCCTCTCATAATTCGAAAAACAAGATGCAGGACAGTGTTTCTATTATTTTTAAGGATGCTGTTTTGAATGAGGAAAGGTACATTGATGAGGCAGCAGATAATTTGAGAGTTCGTTCTCATAAATATACCTTTGATGGAAGGATGCTCATTGAAAATATGAAACAGGCAGTATGGCATTTGGAATCTATACCGACGGTTCCCAATGCTAATGCATTGATGCTGTTAACGAAAAATGCAAAAGAGAATGTTACAGTTTTACTTAGTGGAGAGGGTGCTGACGAAATATTTGGCGGATACAGTGATTTTAATAGAGTGAAAATTATGGAGCTTGATGCGAAATATAATATGGGGCAGAATCATAGCCTTGACAAGGACTGGAATTTAATTAGAAAACCAAAGGATATATTGGATTTTGCAATTTTATGTCAGATTTATGTTTCTCCTGAAAGATGTGCTAAACTCCTGAATATAGAAACCGACGAATCGCCATTGCAGAGGAGGCGTGAAGAAATTTCAAAATTCAGTGGAAGCAATATTGATAAGCTTACAAAATATGAGATGAATACATATTTGGCGGATCTGCTTATTAGACAAGATAAGATGTCGATGGCAAATTCAATTGAAAATAGAGTTCCGTTTTTAGATAATGAAGTAGTTGATTTTGCGTTTTCGCTGCCAGAAAATCTTATAGTGGGCATTAATCAGTATGATTATGATACAAAAAAAGTAAAAGGATTTGAATTGATTACGGGGAAATATATATTGAAAGAATTATGTGCAGAAAAGTATAGCAGGCAGTTCGGATACAGAGGAAAAGGAGGATTTGGGCTGCCAATGCGCTATTTTATGGGTCTGCCTGAATTTAAGAATATTTATGGCGAAATAATAGAAGCTATGAAAAAACGCGGACAATTGAATACAGAATATGTATGTTGGTTGTATGACAGACTGCCTGTGTTGGATTGGAGTGAAATAGAATTGTTATGGAGAGCACTTAATATTGAAATTTTTATGGAAGAATTTATTGATAAAAGGGGTGTTAGCTTATGTTGTTAACAAAGGCACAGACAGATTGTCTTGCTTCTTGTAATGTTTTTTATAATAAAAGAACAAATAAGATTGCAGACAATATTAATGATGTATTAGACAGTAACCATATTGAGTTTAACGCTGAAGGGTTAAGAAATTATTTGGATTATGGATATTCAGTTTTTGGACAGACTTTTGTAGAAGATGTTCATATTTTACCTGCTAACCATAGAATTTGGACAGATGAGGAAGGGAAAATACAGATTGAAGAGTTGAAAGATCCTTTTGAGGATAAATTAGGTGCGTCATCTAAGCCTCAGGACGCAATAGAGTGTATTTATGCAGCGATATCTGAATGGGAACAGAGAACGGAAGGGACAATTATTGTTCCTACAAGCTCAGGCTTTGATTCACGTCTTTTGAATTGTATGGTTTCTGAAAAGGAGCGGATTCATGCATATACTTACGGAATTTCTACTGTACAGTCACAGTCACAGGAAGTAGTCTATGCAAAAAAGCTATGTGAAATTTTGAAGATTGATTGGAAGCAGATAGAGCTTGGAAAATTACATAATTATCTTGAAGATTGGTATAAGCTGTATGGATTTTCAACTCATGCACATGGCATGTATCAGATGGAATTTTATGATGCCATAGGAAAAATAGAACAAAACAGAGGTAATGTATTAAGCGGAATATATGGGGATTTATGGGCTGGAAATTGGGAATTTGATGAATTAAAAGGAAGTCAGGATTTTATTAATCTTGCGATTACGCATGGTATGCACGCGGATTCTGAATTCTGTAAGTTGGCAGGAAAACATGATATCCGAGATGCATTTTATGAAAAAAATCGAGAAAAATTAAAAGATGAAAAGTGGAGACTTATTTTTGCTGCTAGGACAAAAATGGTTCTTTTATCATATTTATTGCAGGTGCCAAAATATTACGGATTTACAGCATGGTCACCCTTTATCAATGCAGAAGTGATCGCCAAAATGATTAATTTGGACAAAGAAGTGAAAAATCGGAGAAAATGGCAGGTTGATTATTTTAGAAGTAATAATGTATTAATCGGCGAGATGGGATTGATATGTGATGCCGCAAACATGTTAAATGTAACAGCCTGTCAAACAATTATGCCAAAACCGTTAAATGTCAAACTCCTAGGAACATTGATGGATGAGCATTATGTAGAGGATATTAATAGGGAGCTTCCTACAATAAATTATATAGCTGCTCCGGCATATTGTGCTTATCTTACATTGTTTCCGTTGCAGAAAGTTTTGGAACTTAAAGAGTTTGGAAAGGTACGCTAAAGGGGACATAGGAAAGGAGATAATAGTGCTGAACATAGCAACATTACTTTTTACATATAACAGAAGCTGGCATACAGAGCAGGTTCTTAATTCATTGAAATATAATACAGTATTACCACAGAAGCTGTTTGTTTTTCAGGATGGTTTGCGCCAAGATGAGGATGCGTGTGAATGGAACAAAGTTAATAGTCTTATCTATGGCATAGATTGGTGCGAGACGGAAATTATTGTGTCTGAATATAATAAGGGTTTGGCGGACTCTATTATATCAGGGATTAATTATGTTTTTAAAGAATATGATGCCATTATTGTTTTAGAGGACGATTGTGTTCCCTCTGCTGATTTTTTAAATTTTATGTATCAGTGTTTGGAAAAATATCAGGATATGACCAAGATATATTCTGTCAGCGGATATGCTTGGCCTATAGAATTACCGGAAGGGGATGAGGATATTTATTTTTGTGGACGGATTTCATCCTGGGGGTGGGGAACATGGAAAAATCGATGGGAAATGTATCAAAAAGATTATACACTTTTGAAGCAAATCAAACATGATCCGGATTTATCCAATGAACTTGCTGTATGGGGTGCTGATTTGGGAGAAATATTAATAGGTAATATCAATGGAGAAATTAATTCTTGGGCAATCTTTTGGGCATTACTTGTTATTCGGAATCGTGGCGTCTGTATCAATCCGTATTTATCATTAATACGGAATATAGGACATGATGGGACAGGAGTGAATTGTGGCACAACAGACAAGTTTAAAGTACCGATTGATGAGGGAAAAAATACAGTTTATAAACTCCCTGATAAGATTCAGATATTTGATTCCACCAAACGGGAATTTAGGGTATTCAGTGAAAACCTTAATGGTACACCATTAGTGGTAAGACAAACATATTATAGAAATTGTCTGGAAAAGTGGTTGGGATTTAGGCAACAGGGGAAACATATAGCGGATGTATTGTTGGAAAAAAATATCAAGAGAATTGCAATTTACGGAATGGGAACAATCGGGGAATTATTGATTGGAGAATTAAGTGATATTATAGAAGTTGCATATATTGTTGTATCAAATAAATATGCCGATGAATTTATGGGATATCCTGTCTATGGCTGTGAAGAGACACTTCCTGAGATATCCGATCAATTGACATTGGTTATCATACCTGGATATGATAGGGAAATAATAGAGCGAACTGTAGGGAAGAAGTTTTTAAACATGTATTCTTTAGGCGAACTCTTTTCTGATTAATCATATTGTAGATATAAAGATCGAGGGTTTTACTTGGAAAATGATAAGAAAGGACATAGTTTTGAAAAAGATAATATTGAAGGGGAAAATATGGTATGTGTAGAGTACTTACATTGTTATATCATAAGGTAGATGACTTCAAGAATGATAAAAATCTGCTTGCTGTGTCACCGGATAATTTTTATGAACAGATGTCTTATTTAAAGCGTAATTATCCGATTGTAAGATTTGAACAGGACTGGAATGAATTGGATAGCGATGCAGTATGCATTACCTTCGATGATGGTTATATGAATAATTTTACTAAAGCATTGCCAATATTACAGGAATTACAAATTCCGGCGACAGTGTTTGTGGTTACTGGGAATATCAATACTACCGAAGAATTTTGGTGGGACGAATTAGAAAATATTTTACTGAATACAAATCAAGATTATAATAAAATATTTGCGTTGAAGGATGAACTATTTTCATGCCAGTGGCCAACGGAAACTTTTTCTGAACGCGAAGCACTGTATGATACACTGGTTTGGCTTATGCGCGATGTTATTACAGTTGAGAAAAGAAAAAACTGGATGGAACAGCTTAGAAAATGGTGTAAAGCCGAAAAAAAAGAGTCGAATCAGAATTATGTATTACAGACTGATAAAGTTAAATGGGACTCGCCTTTATTGACAATAGGAGCACATACTGTAAATCATCCCTCTTTAGCAAATTTATCAGAGCAGGAACAGTATGATGAAATTAGTCAATCCATTAAAAAATTAGAACTATTACTTCATCGTAAAATAACTGTTTTTTCTTATCCGTTTGGCACAATGAATGATTATGATGAGAGAGCAATCAATATATGTAAAAAAGAGCATATATATAAGGCAGCAGCGAATTTCCCGGGAATTTGGACTTCTCAGAGTGATAACTATCAAATCCCAAGAAATTTAGTAAGAAATTGGGGTATAGAGGACTATACCCAAAAAATAGAAGAATACTGGAAAATAATAGATAAAGGAGAATGATCTATGCTTAAAAAGAAGGTAATTATCTATGGTATTGGGAATTATTATAGAGAAATGAAAGAGCAAATTGATGAAAACTATGAAGTGGTTGCAAGAACGGATATTAACAGGGATTCCTTGGAAGGTATTTCATCGATTGAAACAGCACTTTCATTTTCTTATGATATAATTATTGTTATGATACAAGACATTCAGACGTGTTTTGAAGTTATAAAAATGCTAATAAAAGAACATCGTATTCCGTACAATAAAATTGTGCTTGGACTCAACATTAGTTCTCAAAACAGATGGGATTCTCTGGATATTAATGAAGAAGGAGATATACTTTTTAAAGCAGATGGTTTATCAATTATTACAAAAAATATAGATGAATTCAATAATGTAAAAGATATTTTTTGCGGTGATTGTTATAATTATTTTTTGAACGATAAAACGGAAGAAATTGTGCTTGATATCGGTATGAATATAGGGGGAGCTTCTTTATATTTTGAAAGCAGGGCTAATGTTGTAAAAGTATATGGATTTGAGCCATTTCCGGATACTTTTGCCGAAGCGGAAGAAAATTTTAAATTGAATGGCGTTGCTGATAGGAAAAGCATAGAATATTTTTCATACGGTGTGAGTGATGTCAATGAGCATAGGAAAGTGATATATAATAGGAATATGACATGTGGACAAAGTACGGATGCTGAAGCTAACGAAAAAGCCAGAAAAAGTTATAAGGAATGGAAACTGATTTCTGAAGGCGATGATAAGATAATAGAAGTTGAAGTGAAGGATATAAAAGATATTTTGTCTGATATTTATCAGATTCATAAGGATGGAAATGTAATTTTAAAATTAGATTGTGAAGGTGAAGAGTATCGAATTATGAAAAGATTAGAGGAATTCTCACTTTTCACCAGAATTAAAGTAATCATGTTGGAATGGCATTATGGAAAAGAAAAAGATTTAATTGAAATTCTTAAGCGTAATCAATATATGTATTGGAGTTTCACGCATGAAAGAAATATGGGCGGATTGATATATGCTTTTAAAGAAAATTAAGAATCAAGGAATCGACGAGGAGGATGAAATAATGGGTAATTTTATTATATATGGTGCAGGTGAAAGAGGAAAATGGACGATTGTGTTGTTGCCTTTTGTGACAGGAAATATGAAGAATACGGAAATATAGATGGTAAAAAGGTATTATCTTATGAAGAGGCTAAAGAAATGAAACTACCATTTTTGATTTCTTGTGCAAATGATGATACTGTTAAGGAAGTGTTGTCAATGATAACGAATGATGAATGTGAGGGATACATATTTGATGAATTTTATAAAATACTGGAGGAAGCACAGGAAGTGTTTTTAAGGGAATGGTGTGCGTATCATCATGCAAGACATAACGATCAGTGGTTTGACGAGGCAGAACAGGGTGAAGCGATAGCGGTGTTCTGGAATGAAAATACACCGTTTTATCATTACTTTAAAGAGTTAAATCTACAAAATGTAATTGAATTAGCATGTGGAAGAGGTCGCCATGTACCACATTATAGGGATATGGCGGGAAAAATTACATTGGTGGATATATTAGAAGAAAATATGATCATTTGTAAAGAACGGTTCAAGGATGTAAAAAATATAGTGTATTATCGCAATAATGGTTATAATTTGCAGGAACTTGCTGATAACAGTTATACAGCCTTATTTACTTATGATTCTGTGGTACATTTTGAAATGATGGATGTATACGAATATTTAAAGGATATTTATCGAGTGTTGGAAAAAGGAGGGAAGGCGCTTTTTCATCATTCTAATTATTCAGCAGACTATAAGGCGGATTTTGCTCATGCACCGGGTGCGAGATGTTTTATGAATAAAAATATCTTCGCTTATTTAGCTAATCGGGCAGGATTTCGGATTTTGGATCAGACAGTTATTGATTGGTATGGTGTGAAGGATTTAGATTGTATATCTTTATTGGAAAAATAGACATGATATTGCGACTCTTTGATTGAAGGATGGGGACATTATGAAGATTTTAGTTTGGGGATTTGGCAATTATTATAAAAATAAGGAAAGCAGTTTTTTAAATGATACGATTCTTGCGTTTGTATCCAGTCAAGAAACAGGAAAGTATTCTGGAATTGATATCATCAGTTCAAAGGATATTTCTTATTATCAATATGAGAAATTATATATAATGGCAGGACCGGCTGCTTTATTTGAGATTTTGGATGAGCTTAATCGATTAAAATATCAAGAATGGGAAAAAGTTGTTTTTGGAT
Organism: uncultured Lachnospiraceae bacterium; assembly: GCA_964421915.1. GTDB lineage: Bacteria > Bacillota > Clostridia > Lachnospirales > Lachnospiraceae > NK4A136. Next base: position 50,088 of record CAYQZB010000013.1, on the reverse strand, counting down.
GGGATGTTGAACCATTTACAGAGGATGAATCTATCCTGTTTGAGGATGGGGGAAAAATAAAATATAATCCCAATACAAAAAAATGTATTTATTTTTTAGATACTGAGGTTACAGAGTTAGCAAATGAGAGAGATTTTATTGAACTAAAACAAAAAAGAGTAAGAGAGCAGAAGAAAAATGAAATGTTAAATATCTCAATTGAACCTACAAACAGAATTTTTGGACTTGACAGAGGTAAACCGATTGAAAGATATTATATTGAAAAATTTTTAAGTGACAATTCTTCTTATATAAAAGGAGCAGTGATGGAAGTTGCTGATTCAGAATATATTACTAAGTATGGTAACGAAGTTGAAAAAAAATATATTATGCATGTGTGTGAATCTATTGGTGATAATGGGATTATTGCAAATTTGGAGACTGGTTTAGGTGTTACTGAAGGATTGGTAGATTGTTTTATTCTGACGCAGACATTACCGTTTATTTTTGATGTTAGGTCGGCTGCTCGAAATGTTGTTAGATTTTTGAAGAGCAAAGGGGTTGCGCTTGTAACAGTCTCTGGGATTGTTCAGATTAGCAGATATGATATGGATCGATGGGGGCATTATTGGAGTTTTACAACCGCATCGTTAAGAAAGTTGTTTGAAGAGTGCGATGATGTAGAATCTGTAGAGATAAAAGCATATGGAAATGCAAAATCTGCCGTTTATGGTTTATATGGACTTGCAGTAGAAGATATGAATATAGAAGATTTAGAATACCAAGATGATGATTATCAGCAGATGATAACTGCTGTAGTAAAAAAAAGATAGAGTTAGTCGGGACAGTTTTAAGGGGAAACGGGTTTGTGCCAGAAAGGAATATGAGCCGTGGAATATATAGGAGATTTGAGAAATGATAAGCGGTTAAAAGAAGCCTCGGATATTGTCATATTTGGTGGTGGAATGATGCTGCCTGTTTTATTGGATAATATGAATCAGCTTCATCTGAGGGACAGGGTTGTTGCAGTATGTGATAATAATCAAAAGATGCATGGAAAGACGATTTATGGGATTCCGATGTATGGATTGGAGTATGTGAAACACAATTATAAAAATGCAACCTACATAGTCTATAATAAATATTTTGTGGAAATATGCAAGCAGTTGGTTGAAAATCATATTGATAAAATCCATCTATTAAGGCAGGTGAAATTGTGAAGAAAATTATGTGGCTGTGTAATACGCCTTTACCGGATATACAGTCGGAACTTGGAGTTAAGATACAAAATGAGGGTTGGCTGCAAGGAATATCGGATCAGCTTCGTAAGCGGAAAGATATAGAATTGCATTATGTATTTCCGCAAGGAAAGAACCGTAAATTGTTTAAGAAGTGTGTAAATAATATCTATTTTTGGGGATTTTATAGTAATGCGGGCAATGGGTATGAGCTTTCACAAGATAGAAAAGTAATCATTGGTAAGGTGATAAAGGAAATCAGTCCGGATATCATTCATATTTTCGGAACAGAATTTGCTCATTCATTGGAATGTATGCAGGCAGTTCAGGACAGAACGAAACTCATAGTGTCTACTCAGGGATTGATTTCAGAGCTTGCAAAGGTGTATACAAAGAAGATACCAATCATAGAACAGGTGTTACATACAGGACATTCTGATAGTCTGCTGGAAGAAAAATATGGGTTTTATAGGAGAGGGATCAATGAGAGGGCAATATTAAAAGAAGTACCGAATGTAATAGGAAGAACGGCATGGGATAAGCAATGTGTTAAAAGGTTGAATCCGAATTGTCGGTATTTTTATTGTAGTGAAACACTGCGAGGAGCATTTTATGAGGGAAAGTGGAATATTGACACCATTAGGCGGCATTCAATTTATATCTCACAAGCAAATTATCCAATCAAAGGATTTCATGTTTTTATAAAAGCACTAGGAAAGGTGGTGAAAAGTTTTCCAGATACACGTGTATATGTGGCGGGGGGAAATGTTTTTCAGCAGACGAGGAGTGGATATGGAAGATATATTAATAAGCTCATGGAGAAATATGAAGTAAAAAATAATATCAAGTTTCTTGGACTGATTCCGGCAGAAAAGGTCAGGGAAAGATTATTAAATGCGCATATCTCTGTTATGCCATCATTACTTGAAAATTCGCCCAATTCTATAGGAGAAGCTATAATATTAGGAACACCGGTAGTGGCGGCATGTGTTGGAGGAATACCTAGTTTGGTAAGGAATGAGAAAGAAGCATTGCTGTATTCTGATCATAGTGCAATGCAGCTGTCCGAATGTATAAATCGCATCTTTTCTAATGATGATGTTGCATGTATGCTGTCATATAATGGGCGTAGGAGAGCAGCGAAATTGTATAATAGAAAAAGTAATTTAAAGAAGCTACTTGGAATTTATAATACTTTGGAGGAGGAAAGGGTATGAAAAAAGGAGTAATAGCAGTATTATCAACGGTGTTAGGAGTAGTTGCCGGAATGGGTGTTGCAAGTAAAAATATTGGAGAAAAATCAACAAGACTGAAGGGGATGTCAGATAAGCATTTGGCACTTTTTCTGATGATGAATCAGTGGGTAAAGGTAAAGCAGGAAGGGAAAAACTTATCAGAATATTTCGAGAAGAATGGCTATAAAAAAATTGCGGTTTATGGTATGAGTTATGCAGGTGAGACGTTAATTGATGAACTGAAAGATTCACAGATAAAAGTAGTTTATGGGATTGATAAGAATGCAGATATGATCTGTGCAGATGTGGATATCTTATCACTGGAGGATGATTTTAGCAATGTGGATGCAGTGGTGGTAACTGCAATTACATTTTTTAAGGAGGTAGAGCAAAAACTTTCTGAAAGGTTGGAATGTCCGATTCTCTCTTTAGAGGATATTTTGTACGAAATATAAGCTTGTAATAAGAAGTAGGATATTATACGTTAGAGACAGATATTAAGGGGAAACAGTTATGAAAAAATTAATTGTTGGATCTGTATCTCTTTTGGCGGGGATAGGGATCGGGATATTTTTGATGGGTGAAATCTCAATAGATGTGATTAAGAAAAACAGTCGTTTGTCGGATAAGCATCTGTCGTTGTTTTTACTCATGAACCAATGGGTACAGGTGAAGCAAAAAGGGATGTCTGTTGCGGAGTATTTGACAAAGAATAATTATAAACAGATCGCGATATATGGAATGAGTTATATGGGAGGAACATTGGTAAAGGAACTGAAGGATACAGAGGTTATTGTCAAATATGGTATTGATATAAAACCAGATGAGGCATATGCTGATATTGATGTTTTTTCACCGGATCAGGATATGCCGGAGGTAGATGCTATTATAGTGACTGCAGTTTCAGCGTTCAGCGAGATAGAAAAAATGCTGCATGAAAAAGTATGTTGTCCGGTTCTTTCTTTGGAGGATATTTTATATGGGATGTGATGTTCTTGTTTCGATTATAACGCCTGTGTATAATGGAGAAAAAACCATACGCGATACGATAGAGTCAGTTTTAAGGCAGACTTATAAAAATATAGAATATATCGTGATAGATGGGGCATCTACAGATCATACTATGGAAATAGTAAAAGAATATGAGCCGTTATTTCAAGGACGTCTTAAGTGTGTCAGTGAAAAAGACAGTGGTATTTACAATGCCATGAATAAAGGGATAAGATTGTCTACGGGACAATTAATTGGAATCATCAATAGTGATGATTATTATGAATTTGATGCAGTCGAAAAAGTTGTATCGGTTATGTCAGATGATTTTTATCAGGTTATTTATGGGTATCTCCGCATAATTGAAAAAGGCGGTGAAAGCCGTGTGACCAAGGTACATAAGGATAGCGGTAAAATGATTGCACATCCGACATGTTTTCTGACAAGGACAGTTTATCAAAAATATGGTATGTTTTTGGAATGGTTTCAGACGGCTGCTGACTATGAACTTATGCTGCGGCTTTACGAAAAAAGTGATGTCAGATTTATACTAATAAAATCCGTAATTGCAAATTTCAGAACGGGAGGGGCTTCTTACTGTAGAAGAGCGTTTTTTGAGGCGGATATTGCGAAAATGATGCATGGAAAATTGACATATAAGAAACTTATACAAAGTGCAATCGAATATTTGGCAATTAAACAGGATTGATCAGCATTAGCAGGAGTAGGGAGTGGATAACTGAATGGAAGATATTATTTTGTGGGGAACAGGACAAATTGCAAATACACTAATGCCATTAATTAATGCAAGAATAATTCTTGTTATTGATAATGATAAAAAAAAGTGGGGGACGGACTGGCACGGATATATAATAAATAGTCCAGATGTCCTTAAAGTTTTTGAAGGGAAGTTTAATAGAATTGTTATTGCTGCAGAAAAATGGAAAACAATCAGAAAACAGATTATTGAAGAATTTCATATAGATAAAGAACTTATTGATAATATGTATTTTCAGCAAAAGAAATTCCTACAGGAAAAGTATAAAAAAACGGAAGATTCTGATATAAAAAGATACCTATCTTATTTAAAGAAGCATCCACTAGATGTGTTTAATGATGATTTTACATCAAAATATCTTGATTTTGATATTGAGGTATATCTAGATAAAAATAATTCTCTATATTATGTGTATCACAATGGCAAGAAAATGTATTTATCTAAGAAATTTTCCAGTGAAGAACAGGTCAGAGAATATTATCGTTTTCTATGTATGGAGCAGGATATGCTGTCGCCACATAGATATCAAACAAGTGCTTTTCACGTATGTCAGGGTGATGTGGTTTTGGATGCGGGAGTTGCTGAAGGGAATTTTGCGCTTGATATTATAGATATTGTGGATAGAATATATTTGGTAGAGAGTGATAGGGATTGGATTGATGCTTTGAAATATACTTTTTCTCCATATATGGATAAAGTGGAATTGATAGAGGGATTTGTCGGTAATAACGGGGTTGGAGAAATATCTATAGATTCAATCATAGGTGGGAATAAGATTGATTTTATAAAAATGGATATTGAAGGCGCAGAGGTGAGGGCGCTTACGGGGGCGTGGCAAACTTTAAGCAGAAATAATGTTAAAGTAGATATATGTGCATATCATAATGTAACTGATGAATTGGACATTAAAAATATTTTAAATCAAATTGGATATAAGACAGAGGTATCGGATGGTTATATGATATTTATTCCGGACACAATTTATGAAAAAGAGGGCTTTGAATTAACATTTGCACGAGGGCTGGTAAGAGGTATAAAGGAGTAACAAAAATGTCCATTATGAAACAAAAGGATCCGACAGTAGTTGTTTGGGGAGCAGGAAAAAATTGCAAACTTGTGGTAGGCGCAATTAAGAAAGATAAGTGTAATTTCATAGGTATAGTAGATTCTAATAAACGCCTTTATCAACAAAAATTCATGAATAAATGGCAGATAAATGCTCCGGAAAAGGTAATCGACGAAAGGATTGATTATATCATTATCTCAATCCAAAGTTGCGGGACGGTTTTAAAATGCTGTAGAGAATTGGGCATTAGTGAGGACAGAATTATAAATTATTGGAATTCGGATGATGAGTATGATTTTATAGATTCCAATGTAAAAAAAATATATGAGCTGGAGAAAGAAATTGAAAAACTGAGGGCGCGACTATCAAATATGCCGTACGAACTGGGGATGAAACCTGCACCGATAATACGACCCGCAGAAGAATTGTTAGAACTACTCATCAGTGAGAAAAAATCATTAAGCAGATTTGGTGATGGAGAATTGGAAATCATGCAAAACAGAGAAAGAGCATGGTTTCAAAAAGCAGATGAAAAGCTTTCTAAACGTTTGAGGGAAATATTTTATTGTGAAGATGAACAGATTGTTGTTGCTTTGGCCGATAATTTTGGTAGTTTGGAGCGCTATACGGAAGATGCAGCGGATGCGATACGGCAATACTTAGATCAAGGCGTTCGGGAAAAACTAATGAATATGATAGATATCAATAGGAAATATTATGATACCTATGTAACGAGACCATACCTGATATATAGAGATAAGAGCCATGCTGAGCATATATTTGAATTATTTAAGAAATTATGGAATGACAGAGACGTTTTGCTGGTGGAAGGCAGATACGCATATAATGGAGTAAGAAATGATTTGTTTGATAATGCTGCAGGTGTCCGAAGAATTATTGCTCCGTCTTCCAATGCTTTTTCTGTGTATGATAATATTCTTACAACTGTAGAAAAGTATGCTCAAAAAGGAACAATTGTTTTGATTAGTCTTGGACCGACAGCAACGGTTTTAGCATATGATCTGTCTGTTAAAGGAATACAGGCTATTGATATCGGGCAATTGGATAATGAGTATGATTGGTATATACGGGGAGCAGATGAGCGCATTGAAATACCGGGGAAATGTGTAGCCGAAATAGCAGACTGCCGGACGCCGGATGAAATTGCAGATGAAACATATGAAAGTGAAATTATTGCAAAGGTATTATAGTTTTTAGCAGAATTCGGTAAATTCATATTGATGTTAAGAAAGTAAGTAATTGATTTTGGTGGGAATTATATGGAAGCTATCAGCGTAATTGTGCCAATATTTCATGGCAAAAAATATATAGATAATATTATAGATCAGCTTGAGAAATGTGCGGTAAAGAGTGTTGGTAAATGTACCTTGGAACTTCTGTTAATTAATGATGATCCGTCTGAACAGATAGGTAGTTTTTCTTCTGAAAAAGTAGATGTAAAAGTCATTGAAACTGATAAGAATAGGGGTATCCATGGAGCCAGAATAAGAGGGTTGGACTATTGTAGGGGCGATTATGTCCTTTTTTTGGATCAGGATGACAGGATATATCCGGATTATTTTAATAGTCAGTTAGCGCATTTGGCAGATAAAGATGCTGTTGTATGTAAGCTCCTTCATGAAGGGCGGCAGTTCTATGATAACAGAATGCCTTTTGAGAAAGTAATCAACGGAGAATATATTGTCGGTGTCAAAAATCCAATTATCTCTCCGGGACAGGTATTGCTTAGGAAAGATAGAATTCCAAAAATTTGGACAAAACTTGAACTAAAAAATAACGGGGCAGACGACTGGCTGTTGTGGTTGTGCATGATTGCAGAAGGACAGGAGTTCGCGTTGAATCCTGAACTTTTATTTGAACATGTGGTGGAAGGGGAAAATGAGTCGATAAATGTAAAACATATGATGGATTCTGAGGCAGAGTTGTATGAAGCAGTGAAAGCAAATGGAATCCTTACGGGGCAGGAACTGGAAAAACTGCATGATGCTGTAGAAGCGGTGGCAGCAATTCATATAGGAATACTGGTTAAGTTTTATAAAATGTTTTTTGTATACGATTCATGGCTGAGATTGCAGGAAGAGGATGTCAGCATATCCGCTTATCTACGACAACGTGGTGTTTATAGTATTGCAGTGTACGGATACAACCAGATTGGAAAAAGACTGTATCACACTCTTTCAAAAGAAGGAATATGCGTTAATTATTTTATTGATATGAATGCAGAGTACCTGAAAGAAGAAATACCGATATATCAGCCGGAGACTGTGCTCCCGCAGGTGGATATGATCATTATATCGTTGGTGGAGGCGGTAGACAGTATAAAGGAGAAACTGTCTCATTTGACGAAAATTAAAGTATGTGGGATTATGGAATTGCTTGGCGAGATGAAGATATTTTCCAAGTCGCATCTGACAGGAGCGGATAAAAGGATATGAAATATCTGCTCTTTGGAATAGGAGAGTATTACATTCGATATAGGAATTGGTTTGCAAAGGAAGATATCGTTGCGTTAATTGACAACGCTGTTGGGGAACAGAATACATATTTGGATGGAATACAGGTTCTCTCCCCGGAACAAGGGGTAAAGCTTGCATATGATGCGGTCGGAAAATATACCTTAGGTGATCTGAATCATGAAACCCTTCAGGAAATCTGGTATGGGGCAAAGTTTCAAATGGTTCGCAAATGTTTATATGAAGGAAGAGAAAATTGGGGAAACTGCAAGTATTGTGATACGTTTACACTTGGATAGACATAGACAGGGGGCAGAGGTGTGGAGATGGTCAGTATAATCGTACCAATCTATAATGTGGCGGAATATCTACCACAGTGCATAGAGAGCATAATAGCCCAGACATACAGGAAGCTGGAGATAATCCTTGTGGATGATGGATCAACTGACGGTTCAGGGGAAATATGTGATAAGTATGCGCAGACGGATGAGCGCATAAAAGTGATACATAAAGAGAACGGAGGGCTTGTGAGCGCCAGAAAGGCAGGCCTAAAGGCGGCAAAGGGGGAATACATATCATATGTGGATGGTGATGACTGGATCGATCACGGAATGTATGGGAAGCTTCTGGGGATGAACCCAACGGCTGATATCATTGCTTTTGCCGCATATGAAGAGTATGGAGATGGGGAAAGGAACGGATTGAAAAAGAACACGGTGGAAGAAGGTATTTATGAAGATGAAAGAGACAGATACCGTCTTTACAGCTGCATGTTGGTCAACGGAAACTTTTTTGAGAACGGCATCCTGACTTTTTTGTGGGCAAAACTGATAAAACGGGAGCTTTTGCTGGAATGCCAGATGAATGTGCCTGATATTGTAAGCTATGCGGAAGATGCCGCCTGTGTATACCCTTGTCTGCTGAGAGCTGACTCCATATATGTCTCAAATGAACCGTTCTACCATTACCGTGTCCGGCCAAACTCCATGGTGAAAGGGAAAGTTGAAGAGGATAAGATCCGCAGCTTGCTTCAGGTTTTAGGGGATGCGTTTTTAGCGCATCCGGTGAAGGAGAGTCTGCGGCAGCAGTTAGTTTATTTTATGCAGCACACAATGTTGTTAAAAGCATATCTTCAGATCGAGAGCAGGATGACATTGTTCCCTTTTAAAAAAGTGCAACAGGGAATGAAGGTGGCAGTATATGGCGCCGGAATTTTTGGCAAGGTGATCTGGAATTATTGTGAGAGGAGCGGCAGCATGGAAGCTGTCGGTTGGTTTGATCAAAGATATGAATATTATGCTGCACAGGGGCTGCCCGTACAGTCAACAGACAATATTTTGGAAACAAAATTTCATATGCTGGTCATTGCAATCGTCAACGTAAGCCTTGCGGAGCAGATAGAAGAAGATCTTGTGAGCAGGGGTATTCCCCGGGACAGGATAGATCGTCTGCACGTTGAGGATCTGCAGGAGATGGCGCTTCCGTATTATATGAAAGAAATTTTAGGGGAAAGGAAAAACAATATTTATATTGTCGGCGCGCATTCCCGCGGGCGGACATTTTGTGAATATATGACCCGATTATATCCGGAGACGACGGTAGAGTCATACCTTGTGGATGATATATCAGAAAATCAGGCAGAAATAGATGGTATACCGGTCAATGAAATAGGAGGGGATTTTCGGCTGAATGCGGATTATCCTGTTTATATTGCAACACGAGGTGTGTATCATGCAAAGATTACGGACAAGCTCAGGGCTTTGGGTATGAACTACATTTATCCGGTTGATGTGGCTCTGGATACCAGACTCAGAAATGAGTATGTGCGTAAGGTCTATGAAGATAATAAAAAAGAATATTGCATCTTGGATGAATGTGGCTTAAGTGAATGTGATCTGAAGGAAGATATTAATACTTGCATATATGTGGTAAAGTCCGCGATGGATAAGAAACTGCAGACAGATTATGTGCTTCTGCTGGAGGAGCAAATTATACAGGCGGGGGCGGCGTTGACAGAGAAAAGACTTGAAAATGCGGTCTGCTATGATAATGTGGGAGACAGTATTTCAGAGAAGAACAGACAGTATTGTGAATTAACGGCTCTTTACTGGATATGGAAGAACGCGAAAGAGGATGTGGTAGGCATGGTTCATTACAGGCGGCATTTCCTGCTGCCGGAGCGTTGGCAGGAGCGGATGCTTCACAATGGGATAGATGTTGTCCTGCCTGTGCCGCTGTATGTTGGCCCCAGTATAGAAGAGAACTATAAGGGACGGCATATCGCATCCGATTGGGACTATATGATGCGATATTTGAAGGAACATCAGCCATATGACTATGAATCTGCAAAGGAGTTTTTTACAGGAAATCTATATTCACCCTGTAATATGTTTATTATGAAAAAGAAGGTTCTGGACGAATTGTGTACGTGGCTCTTTCCTATTTTGGATGCCGTGGTGTTACATGGCGGAACAAAAGAGGATACATATTTGAACCGTTATCCCGGATTCCTTTCAGAGAGACTGATAACCTATTTTTTTGAATCGCATAGGGACAGATATAGAGTGGCATATGCAAATAAGAATTTTTTGAGTTGATATGTTTGAGGAGAAAAGCGGAAACTTATAAAAAGGATGCCGATGCCATTTTTAATAATTACTATTTTTTTGATACGATACTTTGGAGTTTTTCTGGCACTTATAGTAGAGGATCCATTCTTCGGAAGAATGACGGATATTAAGGATGTAATTGGCTGATAGTTTTCCTAAATTAAATTCTCTTGCTAAATCCTGAAATTGATGTTATGATACCATCAAGCAAGAGAACTGATATTATAATTCTTATCTGAAAGATTCTAAATTATCTGAAAAGTTCTTGCTTAAAAACCCATTTTTATTATTGATACGGATTGTATAAGCAGGAACGACAAAAAGATGATTGGATTATCTGATATGCTTCCTGCACTGCAAAAGGGAGGGATGCATATGGAAGATAAGAAAGAATCCAAAGATAAGACGCAAAAGAATCTGGAAGCGTTTCAGGATGTGGCGGCAGATATCATCAATGCGCTTTATTATGATGGAAAAGAGGTCGTGGCAGGGGAAAGCCTGATCCCGGCTGCTACAGAGACACTGTATGCTTCTGCGGAAGGCGTGTTGAAAAGCCAGCTGGAGGATGTCTCAAAGCTGGAGATAGAAAGGCAGAGGGTCAAAGCACAATATTATATCGCTAATCAGACCGATTGCGACCGCAAGATGATCCTGCGGAAAGCAGGCTATGTCGGGGCAGCATATCGGGAGCAGTACGATGGAAAGATGAAAGATGCGTATTATCCGGTCAATGAATTTGTGCTGTACTGGGGGAAGGAACGATGGACGGCGCCGGGCAGCCTGAAAGAATTCCTGCTGAATAAAAAAGCAGATCCGGAACGCGTAGCATCCATTGACGAGATGGGACTCCACGTATATGAGATGAGGCATCTGCCCCAGAAAGTACGGGAACGGTTTCATAGCGATATGCGTATCGTGGTGGATTATCTGGCGGAGGGAGACAGCTACTGCTCTGACAGGGAGATCGTACATACAGAGGCGCTGGTCAGGATGATCATGGCATTGAGCGGGGATACGGATCTTGATAATGTAGAAAAGATATTAAAAGACATCAATGTTAAAAAGGAGGAGAAAATAAAAGTGTGTGAATTGTTTGAACAATATGTGAGAAAAGGCAGGCAGGAAGGAAGACAAGAGGGCAGGCAGGAAGGAAGACAGGAAGGAAGACAAGAAGGCAGGCAGGAGGGCAGACAGGAGGGTATGCGTTTCTTGATTTTGGATAATCTCGAAGAGGGGAAAACGGAAGAGATCATCATAAAAAAATTAATGAGGGGATTCTCACTGGGACAGGATGAGGCAAAACACTATTATGATCAGTGTACCATGGAAATGGCAGCAGATTGATATAATAGCGGTATCAGGTGGCGATGCCCGGCAAAAGGTTTTGTGACGACGATCATTTTGTGGCTTTCTCTGCAATCAAAGTGTCGAAAGAGTCTAACTCTTGTTATATTAGGGATGTTATGGTAAAATAACAGCACAGCAATCACTTTATTTTAGAAATATATAATCAAAAACAGGGAGAATACCTAAAGATGAATTTTAAATTAACAGCCTCCATGATGTGTGCTAATTATGGCTGCCTTGAAAAAGAAGTACGGGCTCTGGAAGAGGGCGGGATCGATTCCTTTCATATTGATATTATGGATGGACGGTTCGTGCCCAATTTTGCTATGTCTTACAATGATTTGCAGTATATTGCATCTGCCACAAAGCTTCCGTTGGATGTCCATCTGATGATAGAGCATCCCAATTCCAATATTCAACTTTTCTTAGGTGCGCTGCGTAAGGGAGATACGGTTTATATACATCCGGAAGCAGAATACCATGCCTCTACGACGCTCCAAAAGATCATTAATGCCGGAATGATCCCCGGGATTGCCATCAATCCGGGAACCAGTGTGGAATATATTATGGAGATGATGCGCATTGTAAAAAAGGTGCTTGTCATGACGGTCAATCCCGGCAATGCCGGTCAGATGTATCTTCCTTATATGGGGAAAAAGATCGATAAGCTTTTGGAGATCAAACAGGAGATGCAATTTGAATTGTTTTGGGATGGCGCCTGCAGCGCGGATAAGATCCGGGAGTTTGCGCCTAAGGGCATGGATGGTTTTGTGCTTGGCACAACGCTTCTTTTTGGGCGGGGAAGATCATATGGAGAGGTCTTAAATGGGATAAGGGAGTTGAAGTTCTGATGAATATCGCGCTGATTTTATCCGGCGGTACCGGTACAAGGATGGGTACGGATATTCCTAAACAGTATATCAAGGTAGATGGCAGACCTATCATTTCTTATGTTTTGGATACTTTTGAAGGGCATGAGATGATAGAGCGGATCCAGATCGTGGCGGATGAGGATTGGCATGATCTGATATCGCAATATGCGGGAAAGAAGCTGGCGGGATTTTCCAGACCCGGATCGAACAGGCAGTATTCTATTCTGAATGGATTGGCAGATATTCTGACATATGCTGATCCGGAAGACCATGTGATCATACAGGATGCGGCAAGACCGTTAGTGAGCAGCACGACGATTACGGAGCTTCTTAAGACTTTAGAAAATCACGAGGCAGTTACGCCGATTCTTCCACTAAAAGATACAGTATATCTATATGAGAACGGTAAATTTACCGGAACAGCCGAACGGGCAAAGCTTGCTGCCGGACAGGCGCCGGAAGGCTTTTGGCTTGGGCGGTATTATGAAGCAGTAAAGGGACTGCTTCCGGACAGGATCCTGCATATTACAGGATCTTTGCAGGCTGCATTGGAAGCGGGGATGGATGCGGTGCCGATTCCGGGTGATGAAGGGAACTTTAAGATCACGACCATGGCGGATCTGGAAAAATTCCGGCAGATTATACAGCAGAGGAAATAGGTAACTTCACAACGGAAGATTGCCGAGAATAGAATTTGGTAAATGATTAAGGGTCCACGATGGGGGAGGATGCATTTGAAAGCATATGTGTTAAGGGATATCGGCAGATTTGGGATAGAAGAGGTGGAACAGCCTGTTCCCGGACCGGATGAAGTACTCGTTCAGGTAAAGGCGGCGGGGATCTGCGGCTCTGATATTCCCCGTATTTATCATCATGGCACGTATTCCTATCCGTTGATACCGGGACATGAGTACTCCGGTGTCGTGGTAAAGGCTGGGAGCGCTGCGGTGAAATCTGGGAGCATGGCGGCGGAGTCTGGAAGTACAGTGGTGAAGGAAGTATACGCTCAAGGAGATTCCTGTAATGCAGGAGAAGACATATCCATTGGGCAGTCTGCTTCATGGCTCGGAAAGAGAGTCGGTGTGTTTCCGCTGATTCCCTGTGGGCAATGCCTGCCATGCAGACAGAAACGATATGAGATGTGCAGGAATTACAGCTATCTTGGCTCAAGAAGAGATGGAGGCTTTGCAGAGTATGTCAGTGTGCCGGTGTGGAATCTGGTCGAGCTGCCGGAGAAGGTGACTTTTGAGCAGGCGGCCATGATGGAGCCGATGGCGGTGGCAGTGCATGCTATGCGGAAAGCGCTGCAGACGGAGAAGAGGAGAGTAATGCAGGCCGAGAAAGCTATCAATTGCAATCCGGAAATGGAAGGAACCCGGCTGGCAGACAGGAAGCAACAGGCAGAAAAAGAAAAGTTAAATGCAAGCTTAAGAATTGCCGTATGCGGCTTGGGAACGATTGGATTGTTCCTTTTGATGTTTTTAAAAGAGGCAGGATATGAGGATATCCTTGTCATCGGCAATAAGGACATACAAAAAGAAAAGGCGCTTGCGCTGGGCATACCTGAAGAGCAGTTCTATGATAACAGAGATGGTGGGGCGGATACATGGCTGGAACAATGCGCACAGGAAAAAGTGATTGACGTTTTCTTTGAATGCGTCGGTGTGAATGAAACAGTGAATCTGGCAGTAAACCATACGGCGCCCGGCGGCAGAGTCATGCTGATTGGTAATCCGGCTTCTGATATGATGCTGGCTCGGCAGACCTATTGGAAGATTTTGAGGAATCAGCTGACGCTTTTCGGTACATGGAATTCTTCATATTACGGTGCTTCCGGCGGCGGAGCATCTGATCATCGGCAGCCATCCGAAACATTGACATATGATGAATGTGGTAATTATGTACAGGAAGACGACTGGCAGTATGTTCTGAACCGGCTTGCGGCGGGAAAGGTGCATCCGGAACAGATGATCACGCACCGTTATGACTTTGACGGTCTGATCAGGGGATTTGAACTGATGCGCGGAAAAACAGAGGAATATCTGAAGGTCATGTTACAAGAGATTTAATTTTACTTGCATGGAAACAAATGATTTGGTATATTAATTTTAAGAAAAGTGAGAAGGCAATTGCGGATGCAGTAATGCAATTGCCTATATTATTGTAAAAGTTCTGATAGTCAGGCCCTTTTGGAGGCTAAATTCAAAGGGGCGGACCGTGGAAAGGTGCAAGAAAGAAAGGTATGGCAATTTTATGAGGTTATATATTATCCGTCATGGGGTAACCGCATGGAATAAAGCAAAGCGTATGCAGGGACAGACGGATATCCCGCTGGCGGAGGAAGGGATAGAATTGGCTGTGAGGACGGGCGAAGGAATGGCGGATGTTCCCATCGATGTTGTGATCTCGAGTCCGCTGAGCAGAGCAGTGGAGACGGCAAGATGCGTTCTGAGAGGCAGAGCTCTCTCCGGGACGAAGAAGAACGAAAATATATCGGAGATACCGATCATTACGGATGAAAGACTTCAGGAGATCTCTTTCGGTGAATGGGAAGGGGAATGTGTTCTGGATAGTAAAGTGTTGCCGGAAGGCTATTTGGAACAGTTTTATCATGATCCACTGCACATTCCACAGCCTCCTGGAGGGGAGGCATTTTTGCAGGTCAGGGAGCGGACGGGAGCATTTTTGCGGGAGTTATCTGCCCGCAGCGACTATGCGGAAAAAAATATCCTGATCTCCACACATGGAGCCGCCGGAAGATGCCTGCTGTCGCACTTTTATGAAGATGGTGAGGTCAATATTTGGAGGACAGGGGTGCCGGCGAACTGTTCCGTATCCATTGTGGAGATCCGGAATGGCATGGGAATCGTCCTTGAACTTGATAGAATATATGCTCCTTCGAGCTAGATCGATTCGTGTCTGTTTATAAAAGATGGAAATGGTTTACATAACTTTGATTTCAGAAGAATATTCTAATAGGATACAGAGACTGTGTCGATATAATATTGTGTTATAGAGAGCGTAGGGTGAATTTTCGATATGAAAAAAGGCAGTCATTTAATTCAAATGATATATGTAATCATGGTCTCATGTTTTTGCGTTCTTGTGCTTTGGGCAGTGATCTATTATAAGGGTCCCCAGATGCGGGATGATCTGGCACAGAATAATATTCCGGCGGAAGAGGGATGGTTCCTGACGGATGGAAGCAGCGTGGATATTTCCCATTTACAGCGGATTGAGGGGATCGTTCCTTATCAGGAGACTTCCATTTATTATAAGCTTCCACAGCGGTTTACGAATATTTCATTTTTATGTTTCCGATCCAAAAATATCAATTATCAGGTTTATGTAGACGGAAAACTCAGGTATGAACCGTACTATGAGGACAATATCGTTTACATGAAATCTCAGGGGACCAGATGGAACTTTATCCCCTTATTGTCCAACGATGCGGGAAAAATGGTAGAAATCAGATTTATGATCGTCTATGAAAACGCGACGGCATGTATCGATCATGCGGTGATTGGACTGGCGTCCAGGCAGCTGTTGGATATCGTTGCGGAAAAGGCGGTGGCGGCGATCACGGCAGGATTGATCATAGTGATGGGTCTGGTTCTGATGGTATTGGATATTCCGGTGAATATGCAGAAAGAGAAGAACCATGAGCTGTTATATCTTGGAGTTTTTGCGGTAACGATTGGCGCATGGTGTTTTACGGAAACCAATCTGCTGCAGTTATTTTTCGGTGATAGCAGGATGATCCAGCTGTTAAGCTGCGGATTGATTCCGTTGTTTACGATCCCACTGATGCTGTATCTGGATGCGTCTTTTGAGCAGAAGCCGGAGAAGCTGATTAGAGTCATCTGTTTTCTTTCCGCACTGCAGTTTGTAGTGTGTACGGTGCTTCATTTTCTGGGGATCGCAGATTATCACGAGACGCTGACGCTGGCGCATATTATCTTGATATTGGCAGCTGCGATACTATTTTATTCCGGCGCCAGAAACTCTTTTAAGTTTTTGGGTGAACAGGAGAATCGGACATATCAGTTTGCACGGGGAATCGGTCTGATTTCCATCGCGGTAACGGCGGCGATCGATGTTTTCCGTTATTATTTAAAGGCCGGCGGTGATAACGCCATGTTTATCCGGTTCGGACTGCTGATCTGGATCATCTGCTTCGGTGGCTCCAGTATGAAAAGAACGATTGAAGCGGTGCGCAAGGGAGCCCATGTGGATTTTGTCAGCCAGCTTGCTTATATGGATGGTCTGACAGGGATCGGTAACCGTACGGCATTTCAGGAAAAAATGGAGGAGCTGGAAAAGAGAAAGCAGGAAGAAGGCGGCATAGGGATTATTATCTTTGATGTGAATAATTTAAAATGGGTCAATGATACGCTGGGTCATAGTGAAGGCGACCAGATGATCAAAAAGGGAGCAGAGACGATCAATCAGGCATTTGCGCAGGAAAAGGGCGACTGTTATCGTATCGGCGGTGATGAATTTGTTGTATTTATATTAGGAGAGCAGATTGCAGAGCGGTGCGGGCAGGCGATTGGACGTGTGCTGGAGGAGCTGCATACATATAACAGCGGGCAGAACAGAGGATATGAGCTGAATATTGCAAGCGGTTATGCGGTTTATGATGAAAGCTGCGCTGAAATGACGCTGGCAGAGCTATTTGAAACCGCTGATGCAAGAATGTATGAAAATAAGAAAAAAATGAAAAATAAATCTTGAGTTTCCGCTTTATAAATGATATAGTGAATTTTGTATAGATTTTGTGATATATATACCGGCGGCGGATGTTATATAACTATGAGTTATTTGACGATGACCGGGTCTATTATCAGAAAAAGAATAAGGAAATGCCAAGAAGGAGACTCTGCCTGGCGAAGGCATCAGGGAGGCGGCGCCATAGACTGAAAGCGCAGCCGGTCAGGAACAGGACAGGGAACGCTCCGGAGCAGACCATTCGAGGGCATACGTTAGGATGGTACGTCAGCACACGTTACGTGTTTTGAGTGGAAATAGAATGCGGATGAGAAGCATTCATTTCAATGCGGGTGGTACCGCGGATTATGATGATCCGTCCCGGGATACAATGATATTGTGTTCCGGGATTTTTTTATGCGCAGGTCCGCATATGGAAGTTTGCTGCTGACGCAGCATGCGGACCGCGCGGCGAGTAGGGGAGAAGGTCATTCCCTTACTCGATTGTGAAAAGATATTATTGGAAGGGAGAAGAAATATGAGTACGATTTACAGAGAGGCAACATTGGATCAGATCACGGAAGCTGATATTGATAAGACGATACGGGTAGCCGGATGGATAGAGAATATCCGCGATCATGGCGGAGTATCTTTTATTGATCTTCGGGATATGTACGGCGTGGTACAGGTGGTTCTTCGCGATACATCCCTGTTGGACGGTCTGACCAGGGAGGATTGCGTGTCCATACAGGGTAAGGTGGAACAGCGCTCCGAGGATACTTACAATCCCAAGATTCCTTCCGGAACAATTGAGATCGAAGCTGCATCAGTCGATGTGCTTGGCAAGGTATATAAGCAGCTTCCGTTTGAAATCATGACGTCGAAGGAGATCAGGGAAGACCTGCGTCTGAAATATCGTTATCTGGACCTTCGTAACCAGAAGGTTAAGGAGACAATGATCTTCCGATCCAAAGTGATTTCTTATCTGCGTGAAAAGATGACGCAGATGGGATTTTTGGAGATTCAGACGCCGATCCTCTGCGCGTCTTCTCCGGAGGGCGCCAGAGATTACATTGTGCCTTCCAGAAAATATAAAGGCAGGTTTTACGCTCTGCCGCAGGCGCCCCAGCAGTATAAGCAGCTATTGATGGCATCCGGGTTTGATAAGTATTTCCAGATCGCGCCGTGCTTCCGTGATGAGGACGCCAGGGCGGATCGTTCTCCGGGAGAGTTTTACCAGCTGGATTTTGAAATGAGCTTTGCCACACAGGAGGACGTCTTTGCAGTGGGAGAGGAAGTGCTGACGGCGGTATTTGAGAAATTTGCTCCCGAGGGCGCTGAGATCACAAAGACGCCTTATCCGGTGATCCCTTATAAGCAGGCTATGATCGAGTTTGGCACGGATAAGCCGGATCTGCGTAATCCTTTGCGCATCATCGATCTGACGGATTTCTTTCAAGAATGTACATTTAAAATGTTCCATGGCAGGACAGTCCGTGGGATCAAGGTGCATGCCGAGATGTCCAAGGGCTTTCATGAGAAATTATTAAAATTTGCCAATTCCATCGGTATGGGCGGTTTAGGCTATCTGGAAGTGATGGAGGATCTTTCCTATAAGGGACCGATCGATAAGTTTATTCCGGAGGAAAAGAAAGCGGTGCTCCGTGAACTGGCAGGGCTGGAAGTGGGAGATACGATCTTCTTTATTGCAGATAAGGAGGAAAGAGCCAATCTGTATGCAGGACAGATCAGGACAGAGCTTGGTGAGAAGCTGGATCTGATCGAGAGGGATGCGTATCGTTTCTGCTATATTAATGATTTCCCGATGTATGAGTATAATGAGGAGGAGAAGAAGATCGGCTTTACGCACAATCCGTTTTCTATGCCGCAGGGAGGTCTGAAAGCATTGCAGGAAAAGGATCCGCTGGAGATCCTGGCTTACCAGTATGATATCGTATGCAATGGCGTGGAGCTTTCCTCCGGTGCGGTACGTAACCATGATATGGAGATCATGGTCAAAGCGTTTGAGATCGCGGGATATGACGAGGAAGTATTAAAGCAGAAGTTCGGCGCATTGTACAGTGCGTTCCAGTATGGCGCGCCGCCTCATGCAGGTATGGCACCGGGCGTGGATCGTATGATCATGCTGCTTCGTAAGGAAGAAAATATCCGTGAAGTCATTCCGTTCCCGATGAGCGGGACTGCGCAGGATCTGATGTGCGGCGCACCGAATGAAGTGACGGAGCAGCAGCTGAGGGAAGTGCATATTAAGATAAGAGATTGAGGTAAGGAGGGATAATGCTATGGCAAACGTAATTACTGATGAAACAATAGAATATGTCGGCATCCTGTCCAAGCTGGAATTAGATGCGGCGCAGAAGGAGCAGGCAAAAAAAGATCTTGAGGAGATGCTTGATTATATCGATCAACTGGGAGAGCTGGATACGGAAGGCGTGGAGCCGATGAGTCATGTACATCCGTTATGCAACAGATTTCGCGAGGATGTGGTGACGAATGGGGACGACAGGGAGAGGATCCTTGCCAATGCGCCGGAGGAGAAGGACGGAATGTTCGTCGTTCCAAGGACATTTGACTAGGAAAATAGATATGTCAGCAACAGAAAAACATATAAGAGTTTTGCAATTATGAGGAAAGAAATAAAATTCAGGAGGTATGGCTGTGGATATATTGGATTGTACGGCAGTGGAGCTTGGAAAAAAGATACAGGCCGGACAGGTAACTGTCAGAGAGGCTGTGGAAGCTGTTATAGGGCAGATCGAGCAGACGGAAGGAACATATCATTGCTATATTACATGGGATAAGGAAGGCGCGTTAAGGCAGGCTGACCTGATCCAGAAGAAGATCGATGCAAAGGAGCTGACGGGACCGTTGGCGGGTGTTCCGGTTGCGATTAAAGACAATATGACGACGGCGGGGATGCTGACGACCTGCGCGTCTAAGATCCTTGCCAATTTTGTGCCGACCTATACGGCGGAAGCGGTAAGACACCTGCAGGAAGCAGGCGCCGTGATCATCGGTAAAGCAAATATGGATGAGTTTGCGATGGGAAGCACGACAGAGACTTCAGCATATGGCGTAACAAAAAATCCATGGAATCCGGAGCATGTGCCGGGAGGGTCTTCCGGCGGATCGGCAGCGGCAGTTGCAGCGAAAGAATGTTTCTTTGCACTGGGCTCCGATACCGGCGGTTCGATCCGGCAGCCGGCGGCTTTCTGCGGCGTTGTCGGTTTAAAGCCTACTTACGGAACAGTTTCGCGGTATGGATTGATCGCCTATGGCTCCTCGCTGGATCAGATCGGTCCCTTGTGTAAGGATGTAACAGATACGGCGGTCGTGCTGGAGACGATTGCAAAGGCGGATGAGAAGGATTCGACCTCCATTCTGCGCAATGATACGAATTTTACGGAAGCGCTGATAGAGGATGTGGCGGGGATCAAGATCGGAATCCCCAGAGATTATTTTGGTGAAGGTCTGGATCCTGAGGTTTCCGCAGCGGTAAAAAAGGCAGCGGAGGAGCTGCAGGAGCGCGGAGCCATTGTGGAGGAATTTGACTTAAGCCTTGTGGATTACGCCATACCTGCATACTATACAATCGCCGATGCAGAGGCAAGCTCCAATCTGGAGCGGTTTGACGGCATCAAATACGGCTACCGCACTGCGGAAAGCGAAGGACTTCATAATATGTATAAAAAGACGCGCTCAGAAGGATTTGGTGAGGAAGTAAAGCGCCGTATCATGCTGGGCTCCTTTGTCCTGTCTTCCGGATATTATGATGCCTATTATCTGAAGGCGCTGAAGGTAAAGGCATTGATCAAACAGGCGTTTGATGCGGCATTTGAAAAATATGATATCATTCTGGGACCCGTTGCCCCGACGACAGCTCCCAAGCTGGGAGCCAGTCTTTCCGATCCGCTCAAGATGTATCTTGGCGATATCTATACGATATCGGTCAATCTTGCAGGTCTTCCGGGAATCAGTATCCCTTGCGGCGTGGATTCCAAAGGACTGCCCATCGGCATGCAGATGATCGCGGACTGCTTCAATGAAAATGTGCTGATTCAGGCAGCGTACACATATGAAAAGCTTCGGGAACATTCTCAGGAAAGGCAGGGATGATGGATATGGCAAAAGAATATGAAACAGTCATAGGTTTGGAAGTTCATGTGGAGCTTGCTACAAAGACAAAGATTTTCTGCGGCTGCTCGACCCGGTTTGGCGGAGAACCCAATGCCCACACCTGTCCGGTCTGTACCGGTATGCCGGGTTCCCTTCCGGTGCTCAATAAACAGGTAGTGGAATATGCGGCGGCAGTGGGACTGGCGACAAACTGTGATATCACAAGACACTGTAAATTTGACCGGAAAAATTATTTCTATCCGGATAATCCGCAGAATTATCAGATATCGCAGCTTTACCTGCCGATCTGCCGTAACGGCTATGTGGAGATCGAGACAAAGGATGCAGATCAGAATATAGTTACAAAGAAAATCGGTATTCACGAGATCCATATGGAGGAGGATGCAGGCAAGCTTGTTCATGACGAATGGGGCGACTGCAGTCTGGTGGACTACAACCGTTCCGGTGTTCCCTTGATTGAGATCGTTTCAGAGCCGGATATGCGCAGCGCAGATGAGGTCATTGCATATTTGGAAAAGCTGCGTATGATCATCCAGTATCTGGGCGCGTCCGATTGTAAACTGCAGGAGGGTTCCATGCGTGCGGACGTCAATCTTTCCGTGCGCGAGGCAGGTACGGAGCAGTTTGGCACCAGAACGGAGATGAAGAATCTGAATTCCTTTACTTCGATCACTCATGCTATAGAAGGCGAGAAGAACCGTCAGATCGATCTTCTGGAAGCGGGAGAAAAGGTAGTGCAGGAGACAAGACGCTGGGATGATGGGAAGATGGAATCCTATGCTATGAGAAGTAAGGAGGATGCGCAGGATTACCGGTATTTCCCGGATCCGGACCTGATCCCTGTGGAGATTTCCGAAGAATGGCTTGACGAGCTTCGGGCAAAGCAGCCGGAATTCAGACAGGAGAAGATAGAGCGCTATAAAAAGGAATATGATATTCCGGAATACGATATAGAGATCATCACAGGTACGAAGCGGATGGCGGATATTTTTGAGGAGGCAGCGGCGCTCTGCGGACAGCCTAAGAAGGTATCCAACTGGCTGATGGTGGAGACGATGCGTCTTTTGAAAGAAAACAATATGGATGCGGATCAGATCCGCTTTGCGCCGGAGCACTTGGCAAAGCTGATCCAGCTGGTTGATCAGAGGGTCATCAATCAGACGACTGCAAAGGAGATTTTTGAAGTAATATTTGCCGAGGATATCGATCCGGAAAGATATGTAGAGGAACACGGGCTGAAGCAGGTCAGCGACGAAGGCGCGCTTCGTAAGACGGTGGAGGAAGTCATCGCCGCCAATCCGCAGTCGGTGGCGGATTACCGGGCGGGAAAAGAAAAGGCTCTCGGTTTTCTGGTAGGGCAGACCATGAAGATCATGAAAGGAAAGGCTGATCCCGCAGCCGTCAATAAGCTGCTGAAGGAGCTATTGTGAGATATATTGCAGTAATGATTATTTTTAAGAAAAATAAATAATTTACTTGAAGTTGCCCTCTGTTATTGATACAATGATTATATAGGTTTCGGTAACAGGGGGGTATTTTTTTGAATACAACTTATGAACTGGTAAAATCAGCAAAATATTTTATGCAGGGGCACTCGGATGATTTTTGGAGGATCTATGAGATGTCTATAGATGATATGTATTTTCAGCTGCTTTTTATTGTCTGTGATGACCGGCAGACAGATGCCCTGTTGGAAAAGCTGTATATCTATTTTGCGCAGAATACGTTCTTGTTGGATAATCCCAATGATTATGCATTATGGATGAACGAAACGGTGTCCCAATTCACGGCGGACTTTCTGCTGGCGAACAGGAAGGAGATGCTTGCGGCGGAAACAGCGGGCGCATATGAGGTTCCTACGGGACCGGACGCTTATCTCCCGGGCAATGAAATTGATGATATAGAATATATCCGCACGCTGGAGAATTATATCTGCAATCTTCCTGAGATTCACAGGCAGACGGCGCTGATGTTTTATTTTGACGATCTTCCGATGGAGAAGATGGTAGATATCCTTCAGATGGATGCGCTGAAGATCAAGAAAAGGATTGCTTTTATTGAAAAGACATTAAACCGGCAGATGAGGGAGTATTGTAAGGAGCGTGGATATTCCATGCCTTATGTTGATTCGCAAAAGATCCTGCGGGCGTTGGCTGAGCTTGGCAAGCTGTACCGCTATCCCGATGCAGAAAAGCTTTTTAATCAGATCCGTATCAAGGCGATCCATTAAATATCCGGCGGATAGATATGGGAAAATAATCTAAGCGTCACCACTGTGTGACGCTTATTTTAAAAATATTGTGTTTGTTTGGGAGGAAGGAAAGGTGTCGCTGAGATTTTATATCGGCAGTTCCGGTTCGGGAAAGAGCAGCCGCCTGCAGAAAGATATCATAGAGCGTTCCATGAAAGAGCCGGAAAGGCGTTTTTTTGTATTGGTTCCCGATCAATATACCATGCAGACACAGAAGGAGATGATAGAGCGTCATCCGCTGCATGGATTTATGAATATAGAGATCTTCAGCTTCGGAAGGCTGGCGCATTATATTTTTGAGGAAGTGGGACAGCCGGAGCATCTGACGCTGGATGACACAGGGAAAAATCTGATCCTGAGAAAGCTGGCGCTGGAAATGTCGGACGAGCTTCCCGTGATTGGAAGACATCTGAAAAAGACAGGCTATATTCATGAAGTAAAATCCGTTATTTCTGAGTTTATGCAGTATGGTCTGGATGTTGACAAGGTGGAAAAACTTTGCGAAGCGGTAAAAGACAGACATGTACTCAGGGGGAAGCTTCAGGATATCAACCGTCTGTATGAAAGTTTTTTGAAGTATCTGGGAGATAAGTATATCACTACAGAGGAAACGATGGATCTTTTGGCTGAGCAGCTGGAAAGATCAGAACTGATCAGGGGCAGTATCGTTGCTTTGGACGGATTTACGGGATTTACGCCGGTGCAGGATCATGTGCTCAGCAGGCTTTTGACATTGTGTGAGGAGGTGATTCTGACGGTTACGCTGCCGGCGGAGGAATCAGGGCAGATAAAGCAGCTCCGGCAGGAGTCTATGCGGTCGGAGGAATCTGCCCTTTTTGCATTGAGCAAGAAAACGATCCTTAAGGTGAGCAGGCTGGCAAAGGAAATGGATGTGCCGAGGGGAGAAGATGTCCTGTTAAAGGGCGCACCGGTCGTCCGTTATAGCGCGCAGCCGACGTTGGCATACCTTGAACAGCATTTGTTCCGTGCCGGCGCGGGGACTTATCGGGAACAGGCGGACGGGATACAGATCGATTGCGCGTTATCGCCAAGGGAAGAGCTCAGAAAGACATTTATCAGAATACGGCAGCTGATCCGGGAAAAAAAGTATGCATACAGGGATATTGCTGTCGTTACAGGTGATCTGGAGCGTTATGCTTCTTACGTGGCGGAAATGTCGGAACGTTATGATGTCCCCGTATTTTTGGATAATAACAGAAAACTGGGGTTAAATCCGTTTACGGAGTATGTCAAAAGCGGGCTTAAGGTGATCCGTAACAATTTTTCCTACGAAAGTGTGGTGCATTTCTTAAAATGTGGATTCAGCGGACTTTCGGAGGAGGAGATAGACAGACTGGAAAATTATATGCTGGCGTTGAAGATACGCGGTGAAAAGACATGGAGCAGGACATTTGTGCGGCGTCCCGCATATATGAGGCGGCAGTATCGGGAGTTGTCAGATGGACGGGAAGCGTTACAGCCGGGTGATCTGCCGCAGCCGCCCGACCCGCTGCTGCAGATCAATCAGACAAGAGAGGCGCTGATGGAATTGCTCAGCCCATTGCTGCCATTGAAAAAGGGCGGAACGGCGGAGGAAATGATAAGGATCCTTTATCATTTTATAGCCGATCACGATATTTTTGATAAGCTGCAGGAATATGTCACGTACTTTAAAGAAAACGAAGACTTTGCGCGGGCGGGAGAGTATGATCAGATCTATGGATATCTGATGCAGCTTTTGGAACAGATGGCTTCTCTGCTGGAAGGCGAGACCTTGTCCTTAGAGGAGTTCATTGAGATCTTAGAGGCGGGTATTTTGGAGATTCAGGTGGGAATCCTGCCGCAGGATACGGATCGCGTCGTAATCGGCGATATCGAGCGTACCAGACTGAAGCAGGTGAAGGCTCTCTTTTTTATCGGCGTAAATGAAGGGATCATACCAAAGCATAATACGGGCGGGGGGATGATCTCTGACATGGACAGGGAGACGATCGCCGAGGCGGGATTTGAACTTAGTCCCACGCCAAGGCAGAAGATGTATACACAGAGGCTGTATCTGTATATGAATATGACCAAGCCCTCGGAGCAGCTGTGGATCTCTTATGCGCAGACGGATGCGGATGGAAAGACACTCAGACCTTCTTATCTGGTGGAAATGATTCATAAGATGTTCCCCGTGGGCGTACGGCTGTCAGATAACAGCGGCGTGACGGATACCGGCGGAACATCAGATGGCGACGCGGCAAAGGTCATGGACGAGATCGTGGCGATGAAGGACAGCAGGGAATATTTTGCGCATCTGTTCCGGCAGTATGCCGGTCAGACACTTCCCGGGGAAATGCAGCCGGTATTTGCGGCTTTATATAAGGAGTATGAAAAGAGGGATGCAGCGTCGCTTTCCATGATCCGGGATGCAGCGTTTTATCGCTATCAGCCTAAGCCGCTTGACCGCGAGGTCGTCAGGGCATTGTACGGCGCGGTGCTGGAGAACAGCATCAGCAGGATGGAGGCATATGCCCGCTGCGCGTATGCGCATTTCCTTCAATACGGTATGCAGCTGAAAGAACGGGAAGACTATTCTTTCGGGAATATGGATATGGGAAACTTTTTTCATCAGGCATTGGAGCAGTTTGGTCTTACATTAACGGAACGTGGCTTGTTGTGGACGGATTTTACAAAAGAACAGGCGGAGGAGATGCTTGACAATATTTTAAATAATATTGCCGCTGATTATGGAGAGAGCGTAATCTATCAGGATGAGCGGACGGCTTACCGGCTGACCCAGATCCGCAGGATCCTGCTCCGTACCGTACAAAATCTCCAGTATCAGTTGAAAAAAGGAAAATTTGTGCCGCGGGAGTTTGAATACAGTTTTCGCAAGGAGGTATCCGTTGACCGGGTGAAGCTGGGATTGACCGAGGATGAAAAGCTGATGCTCATAGGGAAGATCGACCGTTATGATGTCTTTGAGAAGGACGATATGCTTTATGTAAAAGTAATCGATTATAAATCAAAGGAGAAAAAGCTTGACCTTGTCCAGCTGTATTACGGACTGCAGCTGCAGCTTGCCGTATATCTGGAGCAGGCGGTCGAGCGCGTGAAGCAGAAAGATCCGGATAAGCAGGTGGTTCCGGCGGCATTGTTTTATTATCCGGTGACGGATCCGATCATGGCACAGGAGGATGCCAATGTATCCGTGGAGGAGTGGGAGCGCTGGATGCACGAAAAACTGCGTGTATCCGGTTATCTTGTAAAGGATGAGGAAGTCATCAAAGGACTGGATCAGACCTTTACGGAGGTTTCAGATGTCATCCGGCTGGAAAAGAAAAAGGATGGCAGCTATACCGCCGCATCCCAGGCAATATCGGAGGACACGATGAAGCTGATCGGTGATTATGCGGAGCATATGATCCGTAGAATCGGAAGCGGGATCCTGCAGGGAGACCGGAGCGCCAGACCGTATGGCGATACTGCCTGTAGTTATTGCACTTATCGGGAGGTGTGCTGCTTTGACAGTCGGCTGCCCGGCTTTGAAGCCCCGGATATGGATGTAAAAAATACGGAAGCGTTGGAAAAAATGGCGGAGGAGCTGAAAGCTCCGTGACCCGGCGGGATAACTGTCAGCGATAGTGAATAATTATAAAAAGATGGTGAAAGGAAGAAAGAGATGTCCGGCGTTACATATACAGAGGAACAACAGAGCGCGATCCAGACAAGAAATGCCAATCTTTTGATCTCTGCGGCAGCAGGGAGCGGAAAGACGGCGGTGCTGACAGAACGTATCATCTCCCTGATTACAGACAGGGAACATCCGGTGGATATTGACCGTCTGCTTGTGGTGACGTTTACCAAGGCATCCGCTGCGGAGATGCGGGAAAGAATAGGCAGAGCCATCAATGAACGGCTGGAAAAGACGCCGGAGGACGGCAATCTTCTGCGTCAGACCGCGCTGCTTTATAATGCGCAGATCACTACTATAGACAGCTTTTGTCTGTATCTGCTGCGGAACAACTTTGGGGATATCGGATTGGATCCCTCGTTCCGTGTGATGGAGGAGGGTGAGAGGAAGCTTCTTATGAAGGATACGCTGGACGAGCTGCTGGAGGAACGGTATCAGGATAAGGGGAATCATGATTTTTTTCTGCTTGCGGAATGTTATGGAGAAAATGGAAAGGATGAGTTATTAGAGGAGCTCATACGTTCGCTTTATTACTATGCCATGAGCCATCCTTATCCGCTGGACTGGTTGGAAAATGCGGCAAAGGATTATGAGGTAAAGACGTTTGAGGAATTGGAGCAGACAACATGGTGGAGAGATAAGCTTGCGGGAAATGCACGCCTGCTCGAACGGGGATTAATCATTGCTAAGGAGGCGGAGCGGCTTTGCCGGGAAGAGGGAGGGCCGGCGGCATATCTGCCGGCGATTGAGGCGCAGAAGGCGCTTCTGAATGCACTTAAGGAGTATGATACATTTGACCGGCGGTACGAGCTTTTGCAGAAAATGGAGATCCCTGCTTTCGGAAGGGCGAAGAAGACGGATGATAAGGAGCTGTGTGACAGGGTAAAGGCATGCCGCGAAAGCATAAAGAAGATCTTCGAGCGGCTGTCAGCTTTTTATTATGATACGCCAGAGCATGTCCTTGCCACGCAGAGAGGGGCAAAGGCGGCAGCAGGAGGGCTGATAAGTCTTACGAAAGATTTTATAGAGCGGTTCGGGCTTCATAAGCGGGAGAGAAATGTTGTGGATTTTTCCGATATGGAGCATTTGGCGCTGGAGATACTCCTGCAGAAATCGGAGGATGGTGCACTGGTTCCTACAAGGGCGGCGAAGGAATATCAGGATTATTTTGACTGTGTAATGGTGGATGAATATCAGGACAGCAATTATGTGCAGGAGTATATTTTAAAAACCGTTGCCGGAGAGGATAATTATTTTATGGTAGGCGACGTCAAGCAGAGCATCTACCGTTTCCGTCTGGCAAGACCTGAGATTTTTATGAAGAAATATGCACTTTTTCAAAAAAGCGGAGAAAGCGGAGCGGAGCGGAACGTCTGCATCGATCTGAACCGCAATTTCAGAAGCCGTCGGGAAGTTCTGGAAAGCGTCAATGACGTTTTTGAAAGGATCATGACTGTGCAAAGCGTAGGCATCTCCTATGACGACCAGGCAAGACTGTACGTCGGCGCGGAATATCCGGCGGTGGAAGGACAGGTGCAGGATACGGAACTGGCTCTGATCGAAAAGCCGAAGGAGTATGAGGACACCATAGAGACCGGAGATGTAAAAGAGCTGGAGGCATATTATATTGCCGGCAGGATACAGGATATGATAAAGCAGTCTTTTAAAATTTATGATCAAAGGAGCCGGACTGCCAGAGCGGTGTCTTATGGGGATATTGTGATCCTGCTGAGAGCCATGGATGATCATGAGGAGGCGCTGCGGAAGGTGTTTGAAAAGCAGGGGATTCCTGTTTATTCCACCACAAAGACAGGATATTTTTCGACATTGGAGGTGCGGACGATCATAAGCTTTCTTCAGACGCTGGATAATCCCAGACAGGATATCCCGCTGTACGGCGTGATGACTTCTTACATTGGCGGTTTTACGGAGGAGGAAGCAGCGAAAGTCAAGTCGGGAAGAAAGAAAAAGGATGGAGCCGGAGATCTGTATGATGCGGTATGCGGTCTTCGGGATTCTTCTGCGGGAGCATTGGGGGAGAAGACTGCCGCGCTGCTGGATATGCTTGCAGAATATCGTAGGAAGGCAAAGTATACCGGAATCAGGGAGCTGCTGGAGGAAATCTATGAGAAGACCGGTTATCTGGATTATATCACGGCGCTTCCGGGAGGAAAGCAGCGACGTGCCAATCTGATGATGCTTTTGGAAAGAGCGTCCGATTTTGAAGCGACAAGTTATCACGGACTGTTTCATTTTGTGCGCTATATCAGTCAGCTGAAGGAGCAGGAGGTGGACTATGGGGAAGCCGGCATACTGGATGAACATGCCGATGTAGTCAGAATCATGACGATCCATAAGAGTAAGGGATTGGAGTTCCCGGTCTGCTTTTTGTGCGGTCTGGGAAAGAAGATCAACTTAAAAGATGCTTTAGAGCCTGTTCTTTTGGATGCGGAGTACGGCATCGGACTGGATCATATTGATCCGGAGCTTCGCATCAAGCGGCCGACGATATTAAAAAAGTCGATTGCCGATAAGATCAAGGCGGATGCGATTTCGGAGGAGATGCGGATCCTTTATGTCGCCATGACGCGGGCAAAGGAAAAGCTGATCATGACCGGCAGCGTCAATGATTTTGACAGGACGGTGGAAAAATGGGGAAAAAGCGGAGCGGCAGATCGTGATGATATCCTGCAATATGTGACGTATCTGGATTTCCTTCTGGCTGCTTATCTTGGAAGCGGCAAGGGGGAAGCATATATTGCGGGTATAAAAATAGAAGACGTGATAGCGCATGAAAAGAAGGACAGCCTTGTTACCGCACTGTCAAGAGAAGCGGTGGAGGATATCGGACGGTTGGCGGATTCTGCATGGGAGAATATTCTGGAGGAACGTTTTTCTGTAACCTATCCTTACCCGGAACTGGCAGGATTGTATACAAAGACGACGGTATCGGAATTAAAAAAAGCGGCTTATGAGGATACAGAAGCTTATCAGATGTTTGATACGCAGATCAAGGAAGCATATGTGCCGAAGTTCATGCGGGGAGAGGAAGAACCCTCTCTGGGAAGCAGACGGGGAACGGCGGTTCACAGGATCATGGAGCTGATAGAATACAGAACCTTGGAAGGTATCCTGAAAGGGGAAGCTGCATTATCAGAACCCGTCGGAGGGGGCAAAGGAGGCTTTGCCCAGAAAGCAATCGAAGCTCTGGTAAGACAGATCATGGAGAAAAATATTGCATCCGGCAGGCTCACCAAAGAAGCGGCGGAGCTGATCAATATTAGAAAATGCGCCCATTTTCTCGTGTCCGATCTTGCAGGGCGGATGATAAAGGCTGACAGGGAAGGAAGACTGTATAAGGAAAAGTCATTTTTCATAGGGATCCCCGCAAAGGAGATTAAGGAGGGATTTCCACAGGAGGAGACAGTTCTGGTGCAGGGGGTTATCGACGTCTACTTTGAGGAAGAGGACGGACTGGTGCTGCTGGATTACAAGACGGACAGGGTTGCGGAAGCAGAGGAACTGAGAGCAAGATATCATATCCAGATGGATCTGTATGCCCGTGCGTTGGAGCAGATCACGCAAAAACATGTGAAAGAAAAGCTGATCTACTCTTTTTCTCTGGAAACGCTGCTGAAGCTTTGATGGGAAAGCATAAAAAAGAATAGCCAAAAGTATTTTTATTTGTTATAATATACGCGGGCAGGTAGAGCAAAGCGAAATTGAGCGGGGCACTGCGTGCTGTTGTATAAGCAGAAAGGTATTTCTCTGGCATGTTGAAGATTACTGATGAAATCAATGATATATTGGAGCTGGGTTATTCGATATCCACGGAAAGATATTATTTTAAGCTGTTTGACCTGATTTTGGACGGCTGTATGAAGTTTACCAATGCGGATGGCGGCAGTCTTTATATTGAAGATGACGGAAGGCTCCGTCAGCTTACGTCTGTCAACCGCTCCCTCGGATTGTATCGGGGGCGTGGAGGCGAGCCGACGGATGATGTCGAGATCGATATCAAATCCCACAACCTGCTGGCTTATACGGCGTTGCATCAGATCAATCTTAATATTCCAGATATCTACAAAGAGAAAGAATTTGAAATATTATCCATTAAGGAATTTGATAAAGTGCATGATTACAGGACAACATCTCTCCTGACCGTTCCGATCTTTGAGCCGGACAAGGGCGTGATCGGCATCATGCAGCTGACCAACTGTACGGAGGATGACGGCAGCGTGATCCCGTTCTCCGAACCGCATGTGAAGATGGTCAATTCATTGACGGCGCAGATGGCTATGTCGTTGACCAATATGATGCTGATTCAGGATCTGGAGGAACTGCTGT
Organism: uncultured Lachnospiraceae bacterium; assembly: GCA_964421915.1. GTDB lineage: Bacteria > Bacillota > Clostridia > Lachnospirales > Lachnospiraceae > NK4A136. The sequence goes on along the minus strand of CAYQZB010000013.1, from coordinate 18,355 downwards.
TTTCGTTTGTGGCTTCGCTGACGACGGCAATCGACGCGAGAACTCCTTATAATGCCAATCACACCGTACACGTAGCGGCATACTGCCGGGAGATCGTAGATCATATCAATGCGCTTCACACCCGCGGAGAATATGACAAATATATTGATAAAAATGAAAGCGAACAGTTGTATATGGCGGCGATGCTTCACGATATCGGTAAGATGATCACGCCGCGTGAGGTAATGAATAAATCGACCAGGCTGGGCGACCGGTTTGACGGACTGATGAATAAGCTGGAAAAAATCAGTCTGATGATGAAGATTGACATGCTGGAAGGCAGGATGGACAATGCGGAGTGGGCGATGGCGGATCTTCGGTTGAGCAATTTCCGGGCAGAGGTTCCGGGTATGAATATCAGGGAGCGGATCACGGAAAGCGAACTTAACAGGATCAAGGATATGGCTTCACGTACTTATGTAATGAAGGATGGCACGAAGCTCCCCTATCTGGACGAACAGGAATTGAAGGCGCTTTCCATCACCAGAGGCACCCTGACGGACGAGGAACGTGAGATCGTGCAGCAGCATGTTGTATTTACGGACAAGATGCTGGATAAGATCCGGTTCAACGAAAAATATGATCAGGTGCAGGAGATAGCGTCATCCCATCATGAGTATCTGGACGGCTCCGGCTATCCGAACCATAAAAAAGGGGATGAACTTGGGATTCTGACAAGGATTCTTACCATCATAGATATTTATGATTCCCTGACTTCCGAGGATCGCCCGTATAAAGGCACGATGCCCTTACATAAAGCCTTGGAGATCCTTGATTCTATGGCAAAGAGCGGCAAGCTTGATAAAGAACTGGTGCGGATCATCTCCGATTACATGAAAAAGAGGACTAAATGATCGCTGATCATAGAAAATTCCGACTAAAAAAACTCCGGTGGAACCGGAGTTTTTTTGTGGTTTGTTTCACTCTGCTGCCAAGCGCTTGACAGTGTCCAGCCCCTTCCTGACCGGTGGGAGAGAGATAATGATGAGCGTGATCACACCTTCTGCGCCGATGTAGGCTCCGTTATAGCAGAAGGAATATAATGCCGGAAGCATATGATAGGATTCTGCGTAGCTGGCAAAGAAAAGGACGCCGGAAAGCCAGGAGAAGAAGAGGCGTCCGACGATGCCGACGACATATCCTGTCTGAAGACCCCATTTCTTCTTACGGAACAGTCCGGAAAGTCCAAGGGCGCCGAAGGCAAGGGGATAATCAATGAGCAGCTGCGGCAATGTATAAAATACGGGATCAATGACAAACTGCAAAAGACCATAGGCCAGACCGGTCAATAGTCCCGCGCCGGTACCATAAAAATAGCCGATCAGAGTGATAAAGAACATGCTGCAGAGAGTTGCCGAACCGCCCGCGAACAGATCCAACAGCTTCACATTGGAAAGCAGCATGGCCAATGCCATAGCCATGGCGGAAAAGGTCAGCTGCTTGACGGCTGTTTTTTTGGTGCTGTTTTTTTCGGAAGCCGTATCTTGAGGCGCAGCTGCTTTTTTACGGGAAAAAAGCCAGACCGCCAGTGCGATCAGGACGATGATCAGTACAGCGACAAGCGCCACGCCAAGTGGCGTCAGTTGGAATACATCTTCCTCCCAGCTGTTTGTCGTGGGAAAAACAAGTGACCGTAACATAAGTGACATAAAAAATTCCTCCTTTGGTTGTTACGCCGGGAGGGAAATAACGTTCGTGATAATCATATCTGAAAAACAGAAAACCGCGACCGCTTCCTTCCGCCGGTATTATCCGGTTCAAGTAATGAGGGTTAGCATAAATGCTTCTCAGCCTGATGAGCACCCCTAGCGTAAGTTATAATATTTATTGCATTCTGCAACTGTTTCTCATTATATGGAGATTACCCGGAAATGTCAATAGCTGATGCAAGGCATTTTAAATTTGTAATTTTCAACAAAGGAGTTTACCAATTATTGTTAAGATGTTATAATGATGAGAAATCATTTATGGAAAGGGCTGCTCGATGTGAATAGTCGATTTCGTTATGTGCTGTTTGATCTGGATGGGACGCTGACGGATCCAAAAGAAGGGATCTGTGGATCTGTCCGGTATGCGCTGCATCAAATGAATATAGAGGAGCCTGATATAGACAAGCTGGAGCCCTTTATCGGACCGCCGCTGGAAGACAGTTTTATGGAATTTTATCACATGTCCAAGGCGGATACGGAAAAAGCGATCATCCATTACCGGGAGCGGTTTTCTTCGATCGGGCTGCTTGAAAATAAGGTATATGACGGTATTCCTGAGATGCTTAAGCATCTGAAGGGGGCAGGCTGTTATCTGGCGGTGGCATCCAGTAAGCCGGGGGTATTTGTTGAGAAGATTTTAAAATATTTTCATCTGGATCACTATTTTGATGTAATTGTCGGAAGCGAGCTGGACGGCAGAAGAAGTAAGAAAGAAGAAGTAGTGGAAGAAGCGCTGATGCAGTTATATGCGCTGACGGATACAGATTTGAAGAAGAAGGCTCAGACGGGATGGGACAGGACCTGGCTGAACGGAAAAGAAAGCGTATCTCTTCGCAACAGTACGGCGATGGTCGGGGACCGCATTTTTGATATGAACGGCGCAAAAGCATACGGACTGCATGGCGTGGCTGTGGCATATGGATATGCGCCGGAGGGAGAGCTGGAGCGAAGTGGCGCGGATCATATCGCGGCTACGGTAAATGACCTGGAGCGATATCTGCTGGGAGAAGAACCGCCCGTAAATAAGGATTCTTCACTGATGAGGGCGGTCTATATGCTGATTCCCCTTGTAGTATATGAATTTTCTGCCGGCTCATTCACATGGATCGGGAAGAAGCTGGTGGATCTTCCGGTTGGAACGGGCGTTGGGGAGCTGTCGTCTGTTGTAAGAGATCATTCTTCTGCGCTGGCGGCATGTATCAGGGTGGCTGCGCTGATATGTACGGCGGTTATCTTATATTTTTTGTTCCGACGCAGGGATGCGGTACCGCTAAAATCCGTGAAGGCAGTATATCATGGAGGGACGATCCTTGCCGGAGCATTGCTGGCGATGGGGTTGAATCTTGCGATATCCAATCTCTACATAATGATCAACGGTGATCCTGAACGGCTGGCTCAGGCCACGGCGCGTGCCGAGATCCCGCTTGGATTGGCGGTGCTTTTGTATGTTGTCGTTACGCCTGTTGTGGAGGAGATGGTGTTTAGATGGCTGATCTATGGCAGGATCTCGCGCATTATGGGCGCTTCGATGGCGGTATGGCTGACGGCGTTATTCTTCGGCTTTTTTCATGGAAATCTTCTGCAGGGCATCTATGCGGCGTTGATGGGGCTTGCGCTTGCGCTGGTATTGCGCTGGTCGGATAATATCCTGCTTCCGGTAGTCTTTCATATGGCGGCCAATGCATCCGTATATCTGGTGTCTGCCCTGCCGGGAAGAATCTATGAACTGCTTGTTATGCCGGTGAACAGCGTGATATATACGCTTGGCGGACTGGCGGTAATGGTGTGTTTGTATAGGGGGTTATCAAAACATCAGTAAAAATTAGTACAGGCAATTGCGAAACTCTAATCGGGTTCTTTCGCATTTGTGCATCATTGACAATTCAACGCAGACACGCTTTCGCTCCGTGAAAAACGCAGCGGCACTGCTGGCAGTTTTTCAAAGGTCTGCTTATGAATTTGTCAATGCTGCACAATAAGATTTACGTTATTGAGAGTTTCGCAATTGCCTAAAAATATCAATATTTTATGGAGGATCATATTATCATATGTCATTAGTGGAATATAATAAAGCATTAAAGCTAGGGGAAAAAGAGTATCATTCATGCGTGGCAAAGGGAAAATATCCTTATCTTCCGGTGCTGGATGATATACTGTCCCATGTGGAGGTTGAAGCGCAGGTATCGCTGGGGCTTGTGGAAATTCCGATTAAGTCCATTGTAGGCACATACAGTGCAGGCAGAACGACGGCATTTGCAGGTAATTTTATGCCGATTCTGGGGTCTGCTTCGGAATTTGCCATAAAATGGGGGCAGTTATATGATATGCTGGTAGAGGAAGGGTTACGGGATCCGGTTAAAGCATATGAATTTAATAATAAATTTTACATTATGGAGGGCAATAAGCGGGTCAGCGTCTCCAAATTTATGGATTCCGTCAGCATTGAGGGGAATGTAACGCGTGTGATCCCCAAAAAAACGGATAGTTTGGAATGCAGGATATATTATGAATTCCTTGATTTTTATGAGTTGACGGAGATCAATTATCTTTGGATGACGAAGGAAGGCGGTTTTCGTAAACTTTTGGAATGTGTTGCGGATGACGGCTCGCGGGCATGGTCGGAGAAGGAACGGCAGGATTTCAGACTGGTTTATACGTTGTTTGAAAAGGAATTTGAACTTCGCGCCCAGAACAAACTGACCATCACTGCCGGTGATGCCATGTGCATATATCTGGAGATCTATGGCTACGACTATTTAAAAGAAAGAACGCAGGCGGAGATTCGCAAGGATCTTGTGACCATCTGGAATGAAATACTGATGTATAATAACGGCGGGGAAGCGACGCTGGTATTGAATCCGATTGCGGAGACCCAGAAGTTATCACTGTCAAAGATCTTCCCGGTGGGGGCGCCTGTTTTAAAGATCGCGTTTGTTCATGACAAAGGGGTGCAGAATTCTGCGTGGACCTATTCCCATGAACTGGGGAGAAAATATATACAGGATATCTTTAAGGATAGGATTACGACAAGTTGTATTGAACGTGTTGACGGGGACAGCGCGGAGGATGTTCTGGAGGCAGCCATAGAAGCGGGCAACAAGGTGATCTTTGCAACATCTCCCAAGCTGGCGGCTTCGGCGCTGAAGGTGGCGCTCAATCATCCGGAGGTGATCATTTTAAACTGTTCCATGAATATCAATCATAAGCATATCAGAACCTATTATCTGAGGATGTATGAGGCAAAGTTCATCAGCGGCGCAATTGCGGGGTCGCTGATTGAGAACGGCAACATCGGTTATCTTGCGGATTATCCCATTGCAGGTACGGTGGCGGAGATCGATGCATTTGCGCTGGGCGTGCAGATGACCAATCCAAGGGCAAGAGTATGTCTGGAATGGAGCTGTATAAAGGACAGGGATATCAAAGAAGAATTTCAGAAAAAACAGATCCAGCTGATCTCCGGCAGGGATCTAAATGCATTGTTAAGCGACAAAAAGGAGTTTGGTCTGTTCAAGATCCGGGAGGATGGCAATCATATGAATCTGGCAATGCCGGTACGTCATTGGGGTAAATTATATGAAGAACTGATCCGCTCCGTCATGCGGGGAAGCTATAAGGATGACGATTCCCTGATCGGCACGCAGGCATTGAATTATTTCTGGGGGATGTCCTCCGGGGCGGTAGATGTGATCTATTCCAGAAATCTGGGGGCAGGTTCCGTGCGTCTGCTGCGTAATCTCAGGGCAGGTCTTAGGTCGATGGAGCTCAATCCCTTTACCGGACCGATCTATGCGCAGGGGGGCGCGCTGAAATGCGAAGACGGTATGGAGCTTTCCCCGAAAGACAGCGTGAGCTTTGACTGGCTGGTTGACAATATTGACGGGTATCTTCCGGATATCAGTGAATTAAAAGAGGAGGCGGTGGAGCTGGTGAAGCTGCAAAGGGTAAAAGCCTGAAATGTAGTAAGACTGCTCTGACATGGAGGGGTAATTGTGAAGATACTGACGATAGCGGACAAAGAGTCCAAAAATCTTTGGGATTTTTATGAACCGGGTAAGCTGGAGGGGATCGATCTCATCATTTCCTGTGGTGATCTGAATCCGGATTATCTGCAGTTTCTGGTGACATTTGCACATGCGCCGGTATTGTATGTGCATGGCAATCATGATGACCGGTATCAGGATAATCCGCCGGATGGCTGCATCTGTATTGAAGATAAGATATATGTGCATGAAGGTGTGAGGATACTCGGTCTCGGAGGCTCCCTCCGTTATAAGCTGGGACGTCATCAGTACGAACAAAGAGAGATGCGGGGAAGGATACGGAAGCTGTGGTTTCAGTTGAGAAAGCACAGGGGATTTGATATCCTGGTGACACATGCGCCGGCATATGGCGTTGGAGACGGAGACGATCGGGCGCATCAGGGCTTTGAAGCGTTTGTGGATCTTCTGGAACGGTATCGTCCGAGGTATTTCCTGCATGGACATGTACATAAGAATTACGGGCGGAAGTATCAGCGGTACAATTGTTTTGAAGATACGCTGATCATCAATGCGTTTGAAACACATATTTTTGAATATGAGACGGAATACGAGAAGGAATTGCCCGCGATTAGGTTGAAGAAGGAAAAGGATAGGGAAGCAGCGGAACTAAAAGCGGCAGAGCAGAAAGCAAGGGAATGAAAGGCAGCAGAGTAATAGAATAAATAAAGATATGCGTTAATACATAAGCAGTATCAGAATAGATGGAGGCAAATATGGAGTGGGAGAAAAATGTGCGTAAGGTGGTTCCCTATACGCCGGGCGAACAGCCGAAAGAAAAAGATATCATCAAATTAAATACCAATGAATGTCCCTATCCTCCCGCACCGGGGGTTAAAAGGGCGCTTGCACAGATGGATTATGAGGATTTCAGGTTATATCCGTCTCCGTCTGCGGACAGTCTGGTGTGCGCGCTGGCGGAATATTATCATCTGGATGCGTCGCAGGTTTTCGTCGGAGTGGGATCGGATGATGTGATTGCGCAGGCCTTTCTGACCTTTTTTAATTCCAAAAAGCCAATCCTGTTTCCGGATATTACCTATTCCTTTTATGATGTGTGGGCGGAGCTTTACGGGATTCTTTATAAGAGGCAGCCCTTAGACGAAAACTTTAGGATACGGAAAGAGGACTATCTGAAGGATAACGGCGGTATTATTTTCCCCAATCCCAATGCGCCGACAGGTGTTTTGGAAGATCTTTCCATGATTGAGGAGATTGTATCATATAATAAAGACAGGGTGGTTATGATCGATGAGGCGTATATCGACTTTGGCGGACAAAGCGCACTGGAACTGATCAATAAGTATGATAATCTTCTGGTGATCCAGACATTTTCCAAGTCACGTGCCATGGCGGGGATGCGGATCGGATATGCCATGGGACAGCCGAAGCTGATCCGATACCTGAATGATGTAAAATTCTCCGTCAATTCTTATACTATGAACCGTCCGTCACTTATCCTTGGCGTAGAAGCTGTCCGGGATGATGATTATTTCAGAAAAATTGTGGGGATGATCATGAGTACAAGGGAGTGGATGAAGAAGGAGCTTTCCGGGCTTGGATTTTCCTTCCCTGATTCCCGGAGCAATTTTATCTTTGCAACTCATGAGAAATATCCGGCAAAGGAGTTGTTTGAATATCTTAAGACGAAGAAGATCTATGTCCGCTACTTTGCCCAGCCGAGGATCGATAATTATCTGCGGATCACGGTCGGGACGGATGATGAGGCAAAAGCTTTGATTGAGGCGTTGAGAACCTATATCAGGTGAGGTCTGATACTAACAGGTCTTTGGGTAGAATATTTTTGGGAGGGATATCATGAACTGGATCAGGGACATTTTAAAAGGAGTGGTAATGGGGATCGCCAATATTATTCCCGGCGTCAGCGGGGGAACCATGGCGGTAGCCATGGGTATCTATGATAAGCTGATCAGTTCGGTAACTCATATTTTCAAAGAATTTAGAAAAAGCATATTATTTTTGCTGCCGGTCGGTATAGGGATGCTGCTTGGTATCGTCGGATTATCAATGCTGATCGAATGGATGTTAGGCAGGATCCCTATCCAGACGAATCTGTTGTTTATCGGTCTGATTCTGGGTGGTATTCCGGCGGTCTGGAGCCGTGTAAAAGGAGTTTCTATACGACCGCAGCATATCATCGGCTGTCTGGCATTCTTTGCGCTGGTAGTTGTGCTGGCTGCGCTGGATGGGACGGAAGGCGGGACAGCTGATCTGTCGTTTGGGCTGGTGAATTGTATCAAGATTTTTGGTGTAGGGATCATCGCAGCGGCAACGATGGTGATTCCCGGCGTCAGCGGTTCCATGATGCTGATGCTGATGGGGTATTATAATCCGGTGATCGAGACGATCAACGCTTTTGTAAAGGCGCTGGCTTCATTTGATGTGCAGGGCATCCTTCACGGCATCGGCGTGCTGATTCCCTTTGGACTCGGTGTTGTGGTTGGTATCCTTGGGATTGCAAAGCTCATAGAGATGCTGTTAAGCAAGTTTCCTTATGTGGTATTCTGGTGTATCATCGGTTTGATCCTGGCATCTCCGGTTGCCATCGTGCTGCTGAATGATTTCTCCGGATTGAATGTGGTCAGTGCCGTTACAGGGCTGATTGCTCTGGCAGCCGGGGTAATAATTGCGATGGCGCTTGGCGGGGATTCTAAGGGAGCGCCGAATAAATAAGCGGATGGAAAAGCATCCAAATGGAGGAATACAGAAAGAAATGAATGGTCAGTTGGGAGCGTATACAGATTTTGCTGCCGTGTACGATCTGTTTATGGAGGAAGTGCCATATCAGGCATGGAAAGAGCGGATCGTGGAGCTTTTGAAAGAGCATAATATCTGCGGCGGACTTATTTTAGATCTGGGCTGCGGTACGGGAACCATGACGGAGCTGCTGGGACAGGCAGGGTATGATATGATCGGCGTGGATGCTTCCTGTGAAATGCTGGATATTGCCATGAGGAAACGGGAATCCTCCGGTCTTGATATCCTGTATCTTTGTCAGGATATGCGGGAATTTGAACTGTATGGCACTGTACGCGCCGTTGTATGTGTCTGTGACAGCTTGAATTATCTTCTGGAGAAGGAAGACCTAATAGAGACCTTCCGTCTGGTCAATAATTATCTGGATCCGAATGGAGTTTTTATCTTTGATTTTAATACGGCGCATAAGTACAGGGATGTGATCGGGGACAGGACGATCGCGGAGAACCGGGAGGAAGCCAGCTTCATCTGGGAAAATGTATATGATGCGGAATCGGGGATCAATGAGTATACATTGACTTTTTTTATTAAGGATATGAAAAGCGGTCTTTATGCAAAGGCTGAGGAAGTGCATCTGCAGCGGGGATATGAGCTGGAAGAGATAAAAGATTGTCTGAGGGAAGCAGGGCTTTTATATGTGGCGGCGTATGATACGGATACGAATGGAGCGGTCACAAGGGACAGCGAGCGGATCACGGTCATAGCGGGTGAATGTGGCAAAAATAATGTATGGAGGAGTGGAGAAAATGAGTGACAGGATCCTTCGCGCGGCAGTGGAAAATGCGCAGGTCAGGATATTCGTGGCAGATACAAGGGAACTGGTGCAGGAGGCATGGAATAAGCATAAAACGTCTCCGGTTGCAACGGCTGCTCTGGGGAGACTTTTGACTGCGGGCGCTATGATGGGCGCTATGCAGAAGGGAGAAAATGATCTCCTTACGATAAAGATCACGGGTGACGGTCCGATCGGCGGCATCACAGTAACGGCAGACGCAATGTCCAGAGTGAAGGGCTATGTGCTTAACCCTGCGGTGGATCTGCCTTTAAAATCAAATGGCAAGCTGGATGTGTCCGCTGCGGTCGGTACAGGGGATCTGACAGTGATCAGGGATATGGGGTTAAAAGAGCCGTATATCGGCAGAACAAGGCTGCAGACAGGTGAGATCGCGGAGGATCTGACTTATTATTTTACGGTTTCAGAGCAGACGCCCTCTTCGGTGGGACTGGGCGTACTGGTTGACAGGGATTACAGTATCAGGCAGGCGGGAGGATTTTTGATCCAGCTGATGCCTGATGCCGCGGAGGAAGTGATCGGGCGGCTGGAACAGAATCTTGCGGAGATCAGCAGTGTTACGTCATTGCAGGATGCAGGCAATTCTCCGGAGGATATCCTGCGCCTGATCACGGATGGAATGGGTGTGGATACCATGGAAACGATCGTGCCGCAGTATTATTGCAATTGCAGTAAACAACGTGTGGAAAAGGCGCTGATCAGTCTGGGCAGGGAGGAATTAAACGCCATGATTGCGGATGGGGAGACGATAGAGACGCACTGCGATTTCTGCAACAGATATTATTATTTTACAGTCGGGGAACTGGAAGAGCTGTGCAAGAATGCAAAATGATGATCTTATTTTATGTATTTTGTAAAAATGGCATTTAATTGTTCGATTTTGGTATCATCTAAATGCTCATAAATATTTAATACCTCATTTTTATCATGATCGCTCATGATATTTACATCAAAGACATAACAATTGTTCAGATCATTTGGCTCAAATTTATCTAAGCCCTCTCCATACTCCCTTTTGTTTAAAAATAGTATTTCTTGAGCTATAGGGGTAATCAAATAGCAAAAATATAAATTTTCAAGCGATTTATCATTTATAAATAAAGAATGAAATGCTGTAAGATTGTTAACCTTAGCTTCATTTCTGATGATTTTTAGCTTATTTCGGCTAAAAACAGATATCAATATCGGAGATATATTTTTTTCTTCCACTGCATACCAAGGGCAGCGGTGGCTTGTTAAATAGGATTCATGGTATTTCATTTCTTCTCCATATTTGATATAGTTTCTATCTTCTTGCGTAGAGGCTTTTGTCCCGTCAAAAATATAGACATTTTTATTTTCATTATAAAGTTTATTAAAATCATCTTTTGTAAATTTTAATGTTTTCACATCAGGTGACTTTGTTACACAAGGAATGCAAACCTCTTTGCTGAGATTCAGTTCTTTGATTTTTGTTTTATTTAGTGAAAAATATTTATTGTTTCCGGTGGCGATTCCTCTTTTTACTTTTCCAATCTTACTTAGCTTTACAAGGTTTTTATATTGATGGATTTCATTGCTGGATTTATAATATTTGATCCATTTTTCTTTAGGATCTAATTCTTTATAATTATAGGAAATAATATTTTTGAACTTCCCTGTTTTCAATTCTTCAACATCAGTAATGCTTATAAAGTTAATTTGCCGGTGTTCTTCCTTTTCAAAATATAATATACAGGAAGTTGTCGTTGCACCGTCAAATAATTTTAAAGTATTGTCAAATTTATAAATGGTTTTTAGATATTTTTGTTCCAGAAAATATTTTTTTACAATTTCCCCATATTTACAATTTAAAAATTCATATGGTATAATATAGCAGCACTTTCCTTTGTTATTTAATTCATTTAAGCTTTTTATCAAAAAATAGATACAATAATTTGTATAGCCGCTTAGAGTGATCTTATATCTTTTTTTAAATGCTTCAATTAATTCTTTCCTGTCCTTTATTTCTTGAAATTTATAATATGGCGGATTACAAATAATAGAATCGTATTTCATATCGATCCCGGCATAAAGGTAGTCCTCATGTTTTAATTCATATTCAAAGTTACATTTCTCTTTTAATTCTTTAATGACTTTATCATCAATTTCGTAAGAATAAAGTTTAATATTATCATTGATTTTATGAACTGCTTCCCAAAATGCGCCTGCTCCTGCAGCGGGGTCTAAAACATTTGTTGTATTGCTGCCTGTTACTAATTTAGCCATGAAGCCAGCAATTTGGGGATCGGTAAAAAATTGTCCTAATTTCTTTTTGTTATCTGTCATATCAGTCTAAAACCAAAAAGGCTTTCAAATCCTTCCTTGTCAGTGTCATCCGGGAAATGCTCACTGACAATGTAACATTTAACCTTGTTATGGTCAAGCGTTTCTGTAACACTTGATGTAAAGTGATAGGAAAAAGAAGTATGGAGAGGTAAGATGTCGAGAGAATAAAAGGAGTATTTATGAGAAAGCTTATTGCGTATTCAAAACACGGAAGCCAGGCAGGGGAAATCTTTCTCCCTGCCCGATTGCGTGTGCATCCATCAGGACTTCCTTAGATAATATGTATAGCATCATTCATTCCGGAGTCACGGTGGCTTTCTTTAAAGAAACCTCGATAGCGTCCAGTAAGATCTCTGTCGTATATCTGTTATCCTCCAGATAGGTAATGCCGTTCAACGATTGCTTTTCAAGGATCTGGCTGGCGATATCGTTCAGGGACGGCTCGATCAGGGGATACATGGTGGTAATAGCCTCATCAAGATTGACGATACTGATGCTGTTGATATTGTTTTCATCCACGACGACAGCGATATCAACGGTCTGGTCTTTTAGGATCAGGGATGTTGTATATACGCCGGGTACATAAGATACTTCGCCCTCGTTGATGGGTTCTCCGGTGTCCTTGCCCGGCAGGAACATGATCAGAAGAAGGACAATAAATAATATTCCCAGCAGGATGAACAGTCCGGTATAAATGATTTCTTTGGAACGAAGGACAACGATTTTTGTTTTTGCACTCATAAGAATCTCCTGTAGGATGGATTGTTTGCTTTTTATAAATTATGACAAGATAGAGCGGGATATGACTAAAATCATAAAGGCTGCCGCATTGACAATACTATGCCCAAACTGATACAATAGTAGCCGCAAAGGAAAATCAAGCTAAAAAAATGAAAAAGGATAATTTTATATGAAATTCGTTAAGATGCAGGGCTGCGGCAATGATTATATCTATGTGGATGGAAGTAAGGAGCTGGTCGAGAATAAGCCTGACGTTGTAAAGAAGCTTAGCGACAGGCATTTTGGCATCGGCGGAGACGGCGTGATCTTTATTAATCCTTCCAAGAACGCAGATTTTGAGATGGAGATGTACAATGCTGACGGGAGCCGTTCGGAGATGTGCGGCAACGGCATCCGCTGTGTGGCAAAGTATGTCTATGATTATGGCTTGACAGATAAAACGGAGCTTGCCATAGAAAGCGCCGGTAAGGTGAAGTATATTACCTTGTATATCCAAGATGGCAAAGTCGATCAGGTGAAAGTAAATATGGGCGCGCCGGAGCTTCAGAAAGAGAAGATCCCCGTGGAGATCACGCCTGAAATGAAGAGACTGATAGATCATGCGGGGGGAGAAGATATCGCTCGAAAGCATACAGTGGGAATATCAGAGATAGAACAGGGAGAATGTGTGATCGGCTGTCCGATCGTTATAGAGAATGACGAATATCGTATGACCTGCGTCTCTATGGGCAATCCCCATGCAGTCGTTTTTATGGATGAGATCCGGAAAAAAGATCCTGCGGGGGATACTGCAAAACAGGTGAATCTAAAGAATCTTGAAATCGAAAAGATAGGTCCTAAGTTTGAACACCATCCCTGTTTTCCCAACCGCACCAATACGGAATTTGTTGATGTGATCGACCGCCATACAGTGGATATGAGAGTCTGGGAGCGGGGCACCGGTGAAACGCTTGCCTGTGGAACGGGCTGCTGCGCCGTGGTCGTGGCATGTGTATTAAACGGCAGGACAAAGGAGGATGTTACCGTTCGTCTGCTGGGCGGAGAACTGCAGATTTACTGGGACAGAACGGAAAACTGCGTTTATATGACCGGACCGGCAAGAGTGGTATTTGAAGGAGAGGTTGAAATATAGGAATAGAAGAGAGGAAAGAGAAACTGAAAGAAATTTAGAAATAACAATAGAAAGAAATATAGAAGAAACAGCAAAAAGCTAAAGCAGAAAGAAACTTTAGAAGAGAAGCAGAAAGAAAATAAAAGCAGAAGGAAATGCATGAGGAGGAAATACAAATGTTTCAGGTAAATGAAAATTATCTGAAGCTGCCGGGAAGCTATCTTTTTTCGACAGTTGCAAGAAAACAGAAAGAATATCTGGAGGCGCATCCGGATAAGAGCGTGATCCGTCTAAGCATCGGAGATGTGACGCAGCCGCTGGCGCCGGCGATCATAGATGCAATGCACCGGGCAGTTGATGAGATGGCGGATGCAGCGACGTTTCGTGGTTATGCGCCCGATCTGGGGTATGAGTTTTTGAGAAATGCCATCGTGGAGAACGATTACAGGGCAAGGGGCTGTCAGATCGAGGCGGATGAGATCTTTGTCTCCGACGGGGCGAAAAGCGATTCCGGCAATATTCAGGAGATTTTTGCGCAGGACAGCAGGATTGCAGTCTGCGATCCCGTATATCCGGTTTATGTGGACACGAATGTCATGGCAGGCAGGACAGGTATTTATGATGCGAAAACAGAGATATGGAGCAATGTGATCTATATGCCTTGTACGGCGGATAATGGATTTGCGCCCATGCTTCCCAAGGAGGCGCCGGATCTGATCTATCTTTGTTTCCCCAACAATCCGACCGGTTCCACGATCACAAAGCCGCAGCTTCAGGAATGGGTGGATTATGCGAATAAGGTCGGCGCGGTCATCATTTATGATGCCGCTTACGAAGCTTATATCACGGAGACGGATGTTCCCCACAGCATTTATGAGTGTGACGGGGCAAGAACATGCGCGATTGAGCTTCATTCCTTTTCCAAGAATGCGGGATTTACCGGCGTCCGCCTTGGATATACGGTGATTCCTAAAGATTTGAAATGCGGTGATGTCGCGCTTCATTCTCTCTGGGCAAGGCGGCATGGTACGAAATATAACGGTGCGCCATATATTGTCCAGCGTGCCGGAGAGGCGGTCTATTCCGCGGAAGGAAAAGCGCAGTTAAAAGAACAGGTAGCCTATTATATGAAGAATGCGGCCTATATCCTGAACGGCTTAAAGGAAGTCGGTTATGAGGCGTCAGGCGGTGTGAATGCCCCCTACATCTGGTTAAAAACACCGGACAATATGACAAGCTGGGAATTTTTTGACCATCTTCTGGAGCATGCCAATGTGGTCGGCACACCGGGTTCCGGATTCGGTCCCAGCGGAGAGCATTATTTCAGACTGACGGCATTCGGTAGTTATGAGAATACGGTAGAAGCGATGGCAAGGATCAAAGCCATGTGATTATAAAATTCATTACAAAACTAAAGTTTTGCAGAGTATTCGTTTCATAGATTTGCTTATGAGGTTTACATAACCTGCGGTTTGAATCTCTATGTTCCAAAAATAATTTCATTGTATGATGTTTTTGGAACATAGAGATTCAAACAAAGAGTTATGTAAGCCGGATTAAATAAACGAAAATAAACAATTAGTTGAATCATAAATGAGTAGGAAAATAAGTATTACGATATTAAATAAATGGAGAAAGTAAATCCTAAATAAATAAGCAAAAAGAAAGGAGCGTAACACTAATATGGGAAAAACAGCGGTAATGTTGGCGGATGGATTTGAGGAAATCGAGGGCTTGACAGTTGTGGATATCTTGCGCCGGGGCGGCGTGGAAACCGTCATGGTTTCCATCATGGGAAGGCTTGCAGTGATGGGCTCCCACAATATTGAAGTCAAGGCGGATATCCTTTTAGAGGAACTGGATTTTGCAGAAGTGGATATGATTGTCCTTCCCGGAGGATTGAAGGGAAAAGAAAATCTGGAAGACTGTGTTCCCCTGATGGAGAAGGTGGATGAGTTCCATGCAAAAGAAAAATATGTGGCGGCGATCTGTGCAGCGCCGACGATCTTAGGTCATCGGGGCATCTTACAGGGAAGAAAGGCAGGATGCTATGGCGGTATGGAAGACCAGCTGACAGGCGCGAAGGTTTCCTTTGATAAGGTATCGGTAGATGGACATGTGATTACCTCCAGAGGCATGGGAACTTCCGTGGCATTTGCGCTGAGGCTGCTGGCTCTTCTGACGGATGAGAAAAGCGCAGAGGAAATGGCGGCGAAGGTCATGTATACGGAACCTTGGAAATAGGTTGAAAAATAAGATTGATATATTGATCCGCTGCAGGTAATGAAAGGAACATGTTTATAATATGAAAGCATTGTTCAAATATTTTAAGGGATATGGCAAAGAATGTGTGCTTGGTCCTCTGTTTAAATTGCTGGAGGCTTCTTTTGAACTTTTGATACCGCTTGTTGTGGTACAGATCATTGATGTGGGCATCGCAGAAGGGGACAAGGCTTATATTGTAAAAATGTGCCTGATCATGGTTGCGCTTGGCATCATCGGACTGGTATGCTCGCTGACGGCGCAGTTCTTTTCGGCGAAGGCGGCGGTAGGATTTTCGGCAAAAGTAAAGCAGGCGTTGTTCCGTCATATTCAGGGATTGTCTTATTCGGAGATCGATACGATCGGGACGTCTACGATGGTCACCCGTATGACAAGCGATATTAATCAGCTGCAGTCCGGTGTGAATCTGACGCTCCGTTTGTTTTTAAGATCTCCTTTTATTGTTTTCGGAGCGATGATTATGGCATTTACCATCAATGTCAAGGCAGCGGTTGTGTTTGTGGTAGTGATTCCTTTGTTGTCCGTCGTGGTGTATGGCATCATGCTTTTGACGATACCGATGTACCGGAAAGTACAGAATGCACTGGATCAGGTTCTGTCCAGAACGAGGGCGAATCTGACCGGCGTCAGGGTGATCCGGGCTTTCTCCAAGGAGGAAGAGGAGATCAGCCATTTTGAGAAAGCCAATCATGAGCTGGTGGGGATACAGACGGCGGTGGGAAGCATCTCTGCATTGATGAATCCGCTGACCTTTGCCATCATTAATACCGGCATTATCTGGCTGATATACCGTGGGGCGGGTCAGGTGGATCAGGGTATCATCACGCAGGGTGAAGTGGTTGCCCTTGTCAATTATATGTCACAGATCCTGATTGAATTAATCAAACTGGCTAATCTGATCATTACGGTGACGAAGGCGGTAGCATGTGCAGGCAGAATCTCAGGTGTGCTGCAGATACAGTCTTCCATGACGGAGGGAACATACGATGGCGGGAACGGGCGCATGGTAAATGACAGCTGCGCGGTGGAATTGATCGACGTATCTGTCAGATATTGTAATGCATCTGAAGACTCTTTGCAGGGGATCACGCTGGAGGTAAAAAAAGGTTCCGTGGTCGGCATCATCGGCGGCACCGGATCCGGTAAGACGACGCTGGTTAATCTGATCCCAAGATTTTATGATGTTACAAAGGGGACGGTACGTGTGGATGGAGTGGATGTAAAAGAGTACCGTTATCACGCATTGCGTGATAAGATCGGCATCGTACCGCAGAAGTCCGTGCTGTTTACCGGTACGATCCGCAGCAATATGCAGTGGGGCAAAAAAGATGCCACGGATGAGGAGATCATGAAGGCGCTGGAGATCGCCCAGGCGAAAGAATTTGTTTTGCAGAAGGATGGCGTTCTGGATGCGGAAGTGGCGCAGGGGGGAAAGAATTTCTCTGGCGGGCAGAGACAGCGTCTGGCGATTGCCAGAGCGTTGGTAAAGCAGCCGGAGATTCTGATCTTAGACGATAGCGCGTCGGCGCTTGACTATGCAACGGATGCGGCGCTTCGTAAGGCGATCCGGGAGATGGAAGCTCCGCCCACTTTATTTATCGTGTCGCAGCGGACAGCTTCCATGATGCATGCCGATCAGATCCTTGTTCTGGAGGACGGGGAAGCGGCAGGGCTTGGAACCCATGAGGAGCTTTTAAAGACATGCGAGGTTTATAAGGAGATCTACGACTCCCAGTTTAAGAAAGAGGCGAAGGGAGGCGTGGCAAATGCGTAATCGTGATATCATCAAAAAAGTCCTGCATTATATCAGCAGATATTGGGGACTGCTCCTGCTTTCTCTGCTAATGGCTGCGGTGTCCGCGCTTCTGGCATTGGTTCTGCCGATCCTGACCGGTGATGCCATAGACATGATCGTGGCAAAGGGTCAGGTTGATTTTGACGGTCTTTCCAAGATCATCAACAGGATGTTGACCGTAATCGGCGTGACGATCATAGCGCAGTATATCATGAATACATGCAACAATAAGATCACCTTTGATGTGGTAAGGGATATCCGGAGGGAGGCATTTGAAAAGATAGAGAGGCTTCCGCTTTCCTATATCGACGCACACCCCGCAGGCGAGATCGTCAGCCGTGTGATCGCGGATGTAGATCAATTTGCAGACGGTCTGCTGATGGGATTTACACAGCTTTTTACCGGTGTACTTACCATCATCGGGACCTTGGTTTTGATGTTTCGTATTAATGTTCAGGTGACGCTGATCGTCGTCCTGATCACGCCGGTATCTTTATTTGTCGCGGCGTTTATCGCGAAAAAGACATATGATATGTTCCGCCTGCAGTCGGAAACCAGAGCGGAGCAGACCACCTTGATTGATGAAATGATTGGCAATGAGAAGGTATTGCAGGCATTTTCCTATGAGGACGATGCGATGGAGCAGTTTGACGAGATCAACGGACGGCTGCAGAAGGCATCCCTTCGGGCGATCTTCTTCTCCTCCACAACCAATCCTTCTACCAGATTTGTCAATTCACTGGTATATACCGGAGTGGC
>CAYQZB010000012.1:0-95740 GCA_964421915.1 uncultured Lachnospiraceae bacterium | reverse complement strand
TCTGCAGTCTTAGCAGCCGGTTTAGCAGCAGCTTTTTTCTCTGCAGTCTTAGCAGCCGGTTTAGCAGCAGCTTTCTTTTCTGCGGTCTTAGCAGCCGGTTTAGCAGCAGCTTTCTTTTCTGTGGTCTTAGCAGCAGCCTTTACTTCTGCCTTTGGAGCAGCTGTCTTTTTAGTCGCAGTCTTCTTAGCAGTAGTCTTTTTCGCAGTGGTTTTCTTTGCCGTTGATTTCTTTGCAGTGGTCTTTTTTGTTGCAGCAGCTTTTGTAGGAATCATATCCTTTAATTTCAATACACTGTCAAGATTGCCTTCTACAGTAATCTTGCCGGCTTCGTAAGCCTTTACTGCATCCAATTTGCCGTTGAAAAGGTCAACGCAATCCTTTCCAGAGACAATAAGCTTAGCATCGTGGTCATAATATTCATAGGGTTCTATCGCAAGCGTACCATCATTGACTTTCACATAAAATGCGCCTTCGCCTTCTCCACTAATGTCAACCTGAATAGCTACCTGATCGGCTTTGCTGACATCCACCTTAGCAAGAGCTTTCTTTACTGATTTTACAATCTGTTCGTAAGTCATTAGTTTTCTCCCTTTCCCTTCTGGGTTCTGATTTTAGATTTAGTATATAATAATAGAAAAATTCAATCTATTTCTATTTTTAATAATAAATTGCCCCAAAAAACCTCGGATTGTAGTGGTTTTGTATAAAAAATCATGTAAATTTTTGGAAATTGTCATTGCAGAGCATAGTTTTAGATGAAAATTAAACAAAAAAATTTTTAAAATAATAATAAAATTTAATGTTTAATATTCAGATCAGAAGCATTGATTAAAAATATATCTTAATCTAAAATAAAAATACTAAAATAAAAAATATCCGTATCATTGCAGAAAGACAGGGGGCATAGCTTGAAAATATTACTTGTGGGAATCAATGCAAAATATATTCATTCCAATCCGGCTGTTTACAGTCTTCGCGCGTCTGCCATGAAATATTTGGCAGATGTAGAAAACGTCAAGATTGAAATTGCAGAATATACGATAAACCAGACTGTGGAAAAGATCATACAAGGCATATATAAGGAGCGGCCGGATATGATAGGCATCTCCTGTTATATCTGGAATATAACGATGGTGCAGAAGATTGTTGCGGAACTTCCTAAGCTGCTTTGTCATGTCCCGATCTGGTTAGGCGGACCGGAAGTCAGCTTTGATTTGGAATGGCAGCTGCAGCGTTTTCCTGCCGCCGCAGGGATCATGTATGGAGAAGGGGAGGGGATATTTCCTAGGCTGATCGAAGCATACGTAAAGAGAAGCTTTGATATTGCAGCCGGTGCTTCTTATGATGGAGATCACGGAAAAAGTATCAATGAGGAGCTTAAGGATATCAAAGGAATCATTTACCGCGATCCGGAAGATAACATGATCACAAACGCGCCTGCGGAAATAATGGATCCGGATGAGCTTCCATTTCCTTATGATAATATGGAAGATTTCCAAAACCGAATTATTTATTATGAAACCTCCAGAGGCTGCCCGTATTCCTGTGCCTACTGCCTTTCATCCGTGGAAAAGGAGCTGCGTTATCGAAGCTTAGATAAAGTATATGCGGAGCTGCAGATTTTTCTTGATGCAAAAGTAAAGCAGGTCAAATTCGTGGATCGTACATTTAACTGCAACCATTCTCATGCGACGGCAATTTTACATTATATAAAAGAGCATGACAATGGTGTGACGAACTTTCATTTTGAGGTGGCGGGGGATCTTTTAACAGAAGAGGAAATGATGCTGATCGGAAGCTTAAGACCGGGACTTATCCAGTTGGAGATCGGTGTGCAGAGTACGAATGAAAAGACCTTAAAGGCAATACACCGGAAGACTGATTTGGAATTGCTGAAAAATAATATTAGAACGCTTCTGAAAAATGGCAACGTGCATCTGCATCTGGATCTGATCGCGGGACTTCCTTTTGAGAATATGGATTCTTTTATTCATTCGTTTAATGAGGTCTATCAGATGGGCGGTCATGAATTGCAGCTGGGATTTTTAAAGCTTCTGCGTGGGACTCCCATGATGCAGATGAAGGAGGAGCATGGTATTGTTTATACAGATTTTCCGCCTTATGAAATGCTTTGCACAAAGGAACTTTCTTATGAAGACGTCCTTCGGTTAAAGGCAGTGGAGGAAATGTTGGAGATATATCATAACAGCGGACAGTTCCGGCTGACAGAACAGTTTTTATTATCCATGTTTGCATCGCCCTTTGATTTTTATGAAAGATTGGCAAAGTTTTATGTAGAAAATAATTATCCGGTGGTCTGTTCCGCAAGGGAGCGGAGGTATGTGATCCTGTTGGAGTTTTTCGCGGAATATATAAAAACAAAATGTTACCGTGATTCTTCACAAGGAATTGAATGTGATCCCGGCGATATGATAGAATATAGGGAAGAGAAAAAAGAGAACACTCAGAAAAGCTTTGAAGCTGTCAGGGAGCTTCTGACAGTGGATTATTATCTGCGGGAACGGGCGAAGGCAAGACCGTCGTTTGCACGGGACGAGAACAAGCAGTATCGGGAGATTCAGGAGATGGATCCGGCAATCGCTATGGATCGGAAAACCGGATTTCGGGAGTGGTCAAGAACAGTCTATGGGCAGTATGCAGCATCCCAAAACTGTGACGCAAAACAGCTGGAGGGACAGATGCATCTTGAGATATTATATTATGCAGATGTCATACCGAATGTTTCTTTGCCGCAGATCATTTTGCTTGATTACCGGAAGCGTGATCCGGTGACGAAGGAAGCTTTGATGTTTGCTTGGGTAATAAAAGGGGAAAAAGAATGAGAAGATTTTGATGCTGATGCTGGTAAAATGCATAATAATTGGCGTAGTGCGTAAGTAGAAAAAATCATTATCGTATGGTATACTGATTGAAAAAACGTGAGAAGGTATAGCTTATGAGAAAAAAAGAAAAAGTACAGGAGATCCTCCGCCGTCTGGATGAGGAATATGGGACGGACGGCATCTGTTATTTAAATCATGAGAATGCATGGCAGCTGCTGATTGCAACGATCCTCAGCGCGCAGTGTACGGATGCCAGAGTGAATATCGTAACAAAGGAGCTGTTTGTAAAATATCCCTCTGTGGAAGCATTTGCAGATGCGGATTTAAAGGAGCTGGAACAGGACATTCATTCAACGGGCTTCTATCATAATAAAGCGAAAAATATCATTGCCTGCTGTCAGTGTCTGATGGAGCGCCACGACGGGGAAGTGCCGAAAGATATCGACGCGTTGACGGCGCTGCCGGGGGTGGGCAGAAAAACTGCCAATGTGATCCGTGGCAATGTATATCATGAGCCGAGCATTGTGGTGGATACCCATGTGAAAAGAATATCCAAGAAGCTGGGGCTGACCAAAGAGGAAGATCCGGTCAAAGTGGAATTTGATCTGATGAAGGTTCTTCCAAAGGATCACTGGATTCTTTATAATATCCAGATCATCGCTTTGGGGCGTAGTATCTGCAAGGCGCCTGTTCCTTCCTGCGAGAAGTGTTTTTTGAAAGACATTTGCGATGATTATAACAAAAGAGCCGGTCGAAAGAAATAGTGACATAGATAAGGAAAGTAAAGAGAATTATCGTGATTACAGAATATATAGCGCTGGATCTGGAGACGACGGGATTGGATCCAAAGAAAAACAAAATCATAGAGATTGCTGCAGTGCACGTAAAAGACGGGATGGTCATAGAGCAGTACCAGACGCTTCTGAATCCCGGCTGGAGGCTGCCGGAGCAGATCACAGAGCTGACCGGCATTGCCAATGAAGAGCTTTTGGATGCGCCGGTGATTGAGGAAAAGCTGGGTGAATTTTTGGGATTCATACAGGATTGTGTGATCGTCGGACACAGCGTTATGTTTGACTATTCTTTTTTAAAGCGCGCCGCAGTCAATCAGGGACTGGTATTTGAAGCGAAAGCGATCGATACGTTAAAGATCGCCCGAAAATATCTTGCCGATCTGCCCAGCAGAAATCTGCATGAACTTTGTGTTTATTATGGGATAGAGCATCACGCGCACCGCGCGCTTGCGGATGCGGAGGCAGCACATAAGCTGTTGGTCAGGCTGTGGGAGCAGTTTTATCGGGAAGAAGCGGCGGAGGATTTTCTGCCCTGTGAGCTGCATTATCAGGTCAAACGGGAAGGTCCCATCACGAAGCCGCAGAAGGAGCGGTTATTAAGGATGCTGGAACAGCATAAAATTAATCCTGAGTATGATGTGACACGGCTGACTAAAAATGAAGCCAGCCGGATCATAGATAAAATCATATTAAAATATGGAAAATAATGACCGCATATCAATCAGGGTCATGTGTCCGTCTTACTCTTAAGATTTCTGACGATAGATGGCGCTAGCAGCGTATCCAATGAAGAAGCGGTATCAATCAGACTTTCGATCTTCTCCGGATGTCCGTCCGCGATATAAAGATCCGCCAGAAGCAGATAGGAAGCGCTGACATCCGTCTTTGTGGAAATGGCATATTCCAGAACTTCCATAGCTTCTTTCGGATGATCATTATCCGCCAGAGAAGCGGCAAGCAGCTGCAGGGCATGTGCCAGCTGCGTATAGTTCTGGTCATACTGTGTAAGGACGGTGATATTGGCTGTGCCGTAAGCCAGCTTTAAGTCTGTATTGGTGATGCCGGTCAGATTGACGATTTTCTGACTGCTTAAATGCTTCAGCATATCAAGCGCATCCAGAGCATGTCCGTCCTCTTCGGAAACCGGCATGGAAAGAAAATGTTCCGGAATCTTCAGGTAATTCAGACCGTCTAACGGTTTTTTGCGGACGGAGTTGGCTTTACGCTCTTTTTCCCAGAAATTTTCAGTCTGTTGTTTCATCTTTTTGTTTGAGTTATTGATAGAAATGGTTAAAATAATAATAAAGATGATGACGAGCGGCAGTAACGGCACTTTTAAAACGACTGTCAGAAAAAAACAAAATGCAATAATGCTTGCAAAAAGAAGAATTTTCATATATAATATCCTTTCAAGATAGAGACTCGGAAGGCATCAAAAGCGTTTAAAATATCGCTGTTTTAGACCATTTCCGGGCGCCAGGGAGGCTGCGTTATGTTTAATATGCACAATAATAAAACAAAACGAACAATTTCTACCGTTATTATCGTACTTTTAATCCTTGCAATGGTGATTCCCAGTGTTGCGGCATTCCTGGGATAATCCGGTACAAAGTTCTGTATTAAATGATTTTTAAGGCAATGCCGGAGAGTAATATAAATATACTTATATTATACGTGGAACGGCAGGGTTTTGTAAAGGCACTTATATTATAAGTAGGTTTATATATTAGAGTAAGCTGAAATAATAGAGCTATTTGGTTTAAGTTTAGAAAATTAAGTTAATAAGTTTAGCTGAGTAAGTTGGTGGAAAAAGGAGAAACAGCTGACATGCAGAAAAGATTTCGTTATTTTACAACAGCGTTGTTGACAATACTAACGATAATTCTTACCGGAGCATTGCTCGGAGGCGATCTTCCTGTAGAGGCGGGAAGAGGTGTTATTTTTACGGGCGTGACGATCGACGGCATTGATCTGTCCGGCATGACCATAGAAGAAGCGGAAGCGGCCGTGGAAGCATATCTGGCGGAAATGTACGCGACACCTGTTACGCTTGTTGCGGCGCAGGGTAATAAGGTTGACGTACAGATTTCAGAATTTTCTCCGGAATGGTCCAATCGGGAAGTCATCAGCGAGATCATCGGTCTGGCAGCCAATGGCAATGTTGTACAGCGTTATATGATGTCAAAGGATATAGAGGTCAATGGCGCCGTATATGCGATTGAGCTGACTTATGATGAGGAAAAGATTAGGAATATTCTGACGCAGCAGTGCGCAGTTTTTGATATTCCGGTGGAAAATGCGGTATTGACCCGTGAAAACGGCGTGTTTTCCGTAAACGGCGGTAAGGTGGGAGAGATGCTTGATGTAGAAGCTTCCCTGAACGACATCAAGACTAATCTGGTTAATTATTATAAAGAAGGCACGACAGAGATCTATCTGGTGGTAAATGAGCAACAGCCGCAGGGAACAGAGGAAGAGCTGCTGGCAGTGAAGGATGTGCTTGGCACATATACGACGAACTACAATACTTCCGGAGCCAACCGGAGCGCCAATGTAGCCAACGGCTGCAGACTGGTGAACGGCACGACGATATATCCCGGTGAAGAATTTTCCATGTATAATGCGGTAAAACCGTTTAGTACTGATAATGGATATTATATGGCAGGCTCCTATCTGAATGGGCAGGTGGTTGACAGCCTTGGAGGAGGCATCTGTCAGGTGTCCAGTACCTTATATAATGCCGTTCTTTTGGCGGAGCTGAATGTGACAGAGCGTCATCCCCATTCTATGATTGTGACCTATGTGCCGAGGTCTGCGGACGCAGCGATTGCGGAATCTTCGGGAAAGGATTTCCGCTTTACCAATAATACGAATCATCCGATTTATATTGAAGGCTATACGTCAGGGAAAAACATCACGTTTACTATTTACGGCGTAGAGGAGCGTTCTGCAGACAGAACGGTGGAATATGTCAGCGAGACGCTGGAACAGAATGTGCCCACAACGGAAAAGATCATTGCTGATGCGGGTCAGGGTGTTGGGTATATCTCGATTCAGTCAGCCCATATCGGTTATAAGGCAAGATTATGGAAGGTGGTATATGAAAACGGCGTAGAAGTAAGCCGCGAAGAAGTCAATAACAGCAGTTATTCTATGACGCCGCGTACGGCGGTGGTCGGTACCAATACGGATAATCCGGATTTTAACGCGCGTATTCAGGACGCGATTGCATCCGGAAGCATAGATAATTGTAAGGCTGTGGCAAATCAGATCCTTGCGGAGATCAATGCAGCCGCCGCGGCAGCCGCTATGGCGCAGCAGGAGCTCCTTCCGCCGGCGCCGGAAGGAGAAGCTCCGATGCAATAATGCACTAGAAACTTTGATGGGATAATGAAAATTGAGGTCTGCAGCTGCCAAGACGATATTGACTGCAGTGTAGAGATAGAAGATGAAGATAGGCAGATTATCGGAAAATATATATAAACGCTCTGTTTTAAAAGAGTTAAAATATAAAAGAAAAGAAATTATCAGTGGCGCAGGGATAGGGAATAACTGCGCCGTTTTCTCGCCTGTAAACGGAGAGGTCATAACGAGTATGGCTTTTATGTCGGGAAAGGCGGATCAGATCGGTCCGGCTGCTATCTACAGGGCAGTCAATCAGATCGCGGCTTCGGGAGCGGAGCCGGTGGCGGTAACAGGAGTTCTGCTGCTGACGGAAGAGATTTCGGAAGAGGAATTAAAGACTGCTGTCCGCCGGATGGAAGAGGCCTGCGAAGCAATAGGAATACAGATGGCGGGGATAGATGTTTCCGTTATACCCAAAATACAGGTTACCCGGTTGGATACGTTGATGCTGACAATTAACTGTATAGGTAAAATCACCGCAAAACATCTGCTGCCGGATCAGAAGACATGGGACCGTCCTGCCAAGCCGGGACAGGACGCCGTTTTGACCAAATGGGTCGGTCTGGAAGGAACTTATCTGCTTGCAAGAGAAAAAGAAACGGAACTGAGGGAACGGTTTTCCGCAGAATACATAGAAGAAGCCAAGGACTTTGACCGGTATCTGTCTATCATACCGGAGGCCGCCACCGCCATGGAGTCCGGCGTGGGAGCGATGCATCATGTTTCGGAGGGCGGTATCTTCGGCGCACTCTGGGAAATGGCAGAACGCTCGGGCGTTGGACTGGAAATAGAATTGAAGAAGATTCCGATCAGGCAGGAAACAGTGGAGATATGCAATTATTTTGATATCAATCCATATGCGCTGCTGTCCTCCGGCTGTCTTTTGATGACGGCGGACAATGGGTATGAGCTGGCGGAGAGCTTACATAAGAAAGGCATCAGCGCAGCGGTGATCGGCAGAACCACTGACAGTAACGACCGATTGATCCTCAACGAAGAAGAGAAGAGATTTCTGACTCCTGCGCAGCAGGATGAGTATTTTAAACTATGTAATTGCGAAACTTTCAAAAACGTAAATGTTATTGTGCAGCATTGACAAATCTATAAGCAGACCTTTTGGAGCGCAAAGCGTGTCTGCGTTGAATTGTCAATGATGCACAATAGGAAAGAATTTGAACAGAGTTTCGCAATCACCTAAATTATTTTAAACTAATAGGGAGGTTAAAATGAGAGAAAAAATTTTAAATATCTTGGAAAGGAACAGCCGTATCGATGTACATGAGATGGCTGTAAGGCTGGGAACAGAGGAAGCGCTGATCATAGAAGAGATGCAGAAGATGGAGAATGAGGGCATCATATGCGGATACCATACGATGATTAATTGGGAAAAGACATCGGAGGAAAAGGTGACGGCTTTGATCGAGGTGCGCGTAACACCCCAGAGGGGACAGGGATTTGATAATATTGCAGAGCGGATCTATAAATATCCGGAGGTAAAGTCCGTCTATCTGATCAGCGGCGGCTATGATCTCCTTGTTACGCTGGAAGGCAAAACATTAAAGGAGGTATCTTCTTTTGTGTCAGATAAGCTTTCCACTCTGGAAACCGTGTTGAGTACGGCGACACATTTTATCTTAAAAAAATATAAGGATCATGGCACGATCATGACGACAAAAAGTGAAGATGAAAGGATGATGATCACACCATGAGAAATCCATTAGCAGACTATGTAGTAGAGATAAAACCTTCCGGTATCCGCAAGTTTTTTGATATTGTCAGCGAGATGAAGGACGCGATCTCTCTGGGGGTTGGGGAACCGGACTTTGATACGCCCTGGCATATCCGTGACGAGGGAATTTATTCACTGGAAAAGGGGAGGACATTTTATACCTCCAATTCCGGATTGAAAGAGCTCCGGATGGAGATCTGTAATTATATGAAGCGCAGGATCGGCGTATCTTATCATTTTAATGACGAAGTGATCATAACGGTGGGAGGCTCCGAGGGAATCGATATTGCGCTCCGCGCGATGTTAAATCCGGGAGAGGAAGTACTGATCCCGCAGCCGAGTTATGTATCTTATGAGCCGTGTACGATCCTTGCCGGCGGAAAACCCGTGATCATCAATCTGAAGGCGGAAAATGAATTCCGTCTGACGGCGCAGGAGCTTCGGGATGCTATCACGGATAAGACGAAGATCCTGATCCTTCCGTTTCCGAACAATCCGACCGGCGCGATTATGGAGAAAGCAGATCTGGAAGCGATCACAGAGGTGATACGCGAGAAAGACATCTTTGTCATATCGGACGAGATCTATTCTGAGCTTTCCTATAAGGGTGACCATGTTTCCATCGTATCGCTGCCGGGGATGCAGGAGCGGACGATCCTGATCAATGGATTCTCAAAGGCGTATGCGATGACCGGATGGCGTCTGGGATATGCCTGCGGACCGAAGGAGATCATTGCGCAGATGACGAAGATCCATCAGTTTGCCATCATGTGTGCGCCTACCACCAGTCAGTATGCGGCAGTAGAAGCGCTGAGAAACGGGGATGCTGATGTGGAGATGATGCGGGATGCTTATAACCAGAGAAGACGCTTTTTGATGAATGCATTTCAGGAGATGGGGTTGGAATGCTTTGAGCCCTTTGGAGCATTTTATGTATTCCCCTGCATCAAGGAGTTCGGACTGACTTCGGATGAATTTGCCACAAGATTCTTAAATGAGGAGAAGGTCGCAGTTGTGCCCGGTACGGCATTCGGCGATTGCGGGGAAGGCTTCCTGCGTATCTCTTACGCTTACTCCATTGAGAACCTGAAGGTCGCGCTGGAGCGGCTGAACAGGTTTATCGAGAGATTGAGGGCAGAGAAAAGATAGATACGGACAGTGAATAGGATCGCTGATACTCAAGACGCCGGGTATTGCATGGTAAAGGGTATTATGTTATAATTTACCTATATTATCGGTTAAAATAAATAAATTTTTTTGATTTAGGTAAAATAAAAACAAACGAAATTAGAAACAGGGATAGGAAGAATACAAATTGTGAAAAAAGTAATTACGTATGGCACCTTTGACTTATTTCATCAGGGGCACTATAACCTTTTAAAAAGGGCAAAGGAGCTGGGGGATTATCTGGTTGTCGGTATAACGACGGAACAGTATGACGAGTCAAGAGGTAAATTGAATATTCAGGACTCTTTGGTTCAAAGATTAGACAATGTAAGAGAAACAGGTTTTGCTGATGAGATCATTGTAGAGGATCATGAAGGACAAAAGGTTGAGGATATTCAGAAATATAATATAGATATTTTTACCGTAGGCTCTGACTGGCGTGGGAAATTTGATTATTTGAAGAGCTACTGTGATGTGGTATATCTTGAACGTACAAAGGATATCTCATCCTCCGATCGCAGGATCGCCCGCAATCCCATCCTCCAGCTGGGTATGATAGGAACCGGACGAATCGCCCATAGGTTTGTCGGGGAAGCGAGAGCGGTCAGCGGAATTACCGTTAGGAATGTGTATAATCCGCATATCGACAGTGCAGTAAGATTTGGCGATGAATTTTCCTTAAATACCGCAACAGATGATCTGGATCGTTTTTTTGAGGATATTGATGCGGTCTATGTGGCAAGCCCGCATGAAACACATTATCAGTATGTCAAAGATTCTTTGCTTGCGGGAAAGCATGTGCTTTGTGAGAAGCCATTGGTTTTCCGGCAGTCGGAGGCAGAAGAGCTTTTTGGGATCGCGCGTGACAGGAAGCTGATTTTGATGGAAGGCATCAAGACGGCATATCTGCCGGGATTCCAAAAACTTATGGGCGTAGTTAGAAGCGGAGCGATCGGCGAGATTAGGGATGTAGAGGCATGCTTTACCAGACTGACGCCGCCTAATCGGCGTGAGATGACGGATGCCGCCTATGGAGGAGCATTTACGGAATTTGCTTCCTATTCCTTGTTACCTATTATAAAGCTGCTGGGGAGAGATTATAAGGAGATCCGTTTTGACAGTATTAAAGCGGAGAACGGCATAGATCTATATACTAAGACAAGCATTATATATGACCATGGCTTTGCACTTGCCAAAAACGGCGTCGGCGTAAAATCGGAGGGTCAGCTGGTGATTGCCGGAACCGGCGGTTATATCCTTGCGGAATCGCCATGGTGGCTGACAAAGTCTTTTGAGGTCCGGTATGAGGATTCCTCAAAAGTGGAAAAATTCGCGACGAAATATCTGGGGTATGGCTTGCGATATGAGATCAGCGATTTTGTGACGATGATCGGTCTTGAGGATAAAAGTAAGATTGGTTATAAACTCACTAGGGGAGATTCTATTGTAATAGCGGGGATTATGGAGAAATTTTTAGGACAGGGAAGATAGGAAAATGGAATTCTTGAAAACGATTAATTCCTGATGTTTTAGTGGTATTTTCCTTACATTGGATTAAATGATAGATCGCACATTGATAATTTCATACTTATATCAGAACGGGAAAGCAGTTTCTCTTAAGCAAAAATGCTATTGACATCCTTGCACGAACCCGTTAGAATGAACCTATCAAAGAAATTCTAACAGGTGTGCATTTTGCACGTTCAAGACAAATTCTGTCGGATTTTCTCTTTGAAATATAACGAAAAACGGCAGGAGAACGGAGGCGCAGATTGCTCTGAACAGAGCGGTAGATTACTGCATAGAGAATGGAATTTTAAAGGAATTTTTATTAAAGAACCGGGCGGAGGTGCTGGGGATGCTGTTGGAAGAATTCGATGCAGAGAAATATGAGAGGACGATACGGGAAGAAGGCCGGGATGAAGGAATAAAAGAAGGAGAAGCAGGGAAGCGGAATAACTTAAAAGAATATACTAAAGAATCCTGATAAAAGTATGAAATGTACAAAGCTTATATCAGGATTTTTTGTTTATGGAGAAATATATTATTTGAGTCAAAGTAATAAAAATTTTGGAGATAGGAAATGTACAAAATAGGGTATACGCAAGGGGTATTTGATATGTTTCATATAGGACACCTCAATTTGATAAATAGAGCAAAAGCACAATGTGAATTTTTAATTGTTGGGGTTAATTCGGATCAATTGGTAGAAAAATATAAGAATAAGTTACCGGTGATTAATGAATATAATCGTGCAGAGATTGTAAGAAATCTTAAGGCAGTAGATAAATGTTTTATTGTAGATACTTTGGATAAAGAAGAGATATATAAAAGTAATTCATTTAATGCTGTTTTTATAGGCGATGATTGGAAGGGTAATGCCAGATGGGTACAAACAGAGATTTCACTTGCAAAATATGGAGTGGAAGTTGTATACCTTCCGTATACTGCAGATGTATCATCTACGAATTTGAGAGGAGAAATTTATAACCGTGCAGAGTGAAGATGAATACATAGCATTAAGAAAAAAACAGGCGGATAGTTTGAGCAGGAAGTTCCTGTTTATGCGTTTGTTTCCGATTAAAAAAAATAAAATTGTATTTTCTTCATTTGAAGGAGACGGGGGCTTTTGTTGTAATCCGAGGTATGTTGCAGAGGAACTACATCGAAGAAAAAAAGGGTATAAAATGGTATGGCTGGTTCATGATGTGACGCGGAAGTTTCCGGATTATATAAAAGTAGTAAAGGATACTCCATGGAACATAGCGTATCATCTTTCGACTGCTAAGGTATGGATTGATAATTATAGAAAACCTTTTGGAACCTTAAAAAGAAAAGGGCAGTGCTATATTCAGACTTGGCATGCGAGCATAGGGTTTAAGGCGGTTGGATTGTATAGAGGAAAAGCATTTCCAAAGATAGCCAGATTGGTTAGTGAATGGGATTCTAATCTGGCAGATTATTTCATATCTAATTCTGATTACTGTGATAAGGTTTATCCTAAAAAATTGCTTTATAGTGGACCGACGCTCAGGACGGGATCTCCAAGAGTGGATTGTTTAATTAATTGCAAAGAAGAATTGCGTGAAGAAATAAGAAGGAGGTATTGCATTAATAAAGAGACGAAATTACTATTGTATGCGCCAACATTTCGTGGTGGTAATCAGAAAGGGAATAAACAGGTGTTTGCAGATGTGCCTAATATAGATTTTAATAGTCTGGTAAGGGCATTAAAGCAAAAATTTGATGGTCAGTGGAAAGTGTTATTGCGGCTGCATCCACAGATTTCTGCCAAACTTGAAGAAATGCCGCTTCTTGAAAAGGACGAAAATCTGATTGATGTCAGTCAGGCTCCGGATATTAGTGAAATATTGGCTGCGTGCGATATGGTAATTACGGATTATTCAAGCTGTGCATTTGATGCTTGTTTTGCCCAAATACCCGTATTGCTTTATGCTGACGATATTCAGGAATATATTGAAAACCGCGGTCGTTTTATGTGGAAAAAAGAAGAACTCCCTTTTGATATAGCCGAAAATAATAATGAACTGATGCAAAACATCAGCCGGTTTGACTACAATAAATATGTGGAACGAGTGAAAGCATTTATGGATAAGCAAGGCGTAATAGAAGATGGACAGGCAAGTAAGAGGCTAGTGGACATTGTAGAGAAATATTTAGCTTAAAGGAGTTGAACAGAGCGATTTGAAGTTTTTAAATTGTAATTTGGATGAAGCACTTAAAATATTAAAGGGAAAGAGAATAATCTTTTTTGGATGTGGGAGTTGGTTAAACACAATTAACTACTCAAAATTAATGACATTGAAAGACAATTTTGAGTTTGTGGTAGATAACAATCCAGGAAGTTCCGTTTGGCTTGGGGAAAGAAAGCTAGAAGTTTATTCACCGGAATTGCTTAGAACAGAAGTAAATTGCACAATTATTTTGACAAGCCCAGTATATATGTACGATATGTATTGTCAATTAGAGGATATGTGTTTAGATGATTCGATACATTGCTACGCATTTCCGTTTATGCAAATGATTTCCCAGAATGAGTTGCCGATATCTTTAATGAATAAGGTCACGACATGTATGGAGCGCAAAATACCCAAAATCATTCACTGCTTTTGGTTTAGCGGCGAAGAGAAGCCAAAGTCATATCAATGCTGTATGGATACGTGGGGTGAGCATTTAAGTGAATATAATATTATAGAATGGAATCAAAGCAATTATGATTGCAAAAAACATAAATTCCTCGCTCGGGCAATAAAGTGCGGAGCTTGGGCATTTGCATCTGATTATGCAAGATTAGATGTTTTAGATGAATATGGGGGAATATACCTTGACATGGACGTAGAGGTATATAAGCCGTTTGATTCTTTGCTGGGAAATGAGGCGCTGTTTTCCTATTCGAACAATGTGCAGGTAGACTTAGCTGTATTAGGAGCGGTTCCACATAATAAGATTGTGAGGCAGCTTTTAAAAGTATATGATGAAATACCTGTTCCTAAAGACAGAGAAGAATTTTCGAAATGTTTTCAACCCACGTTGGTTAAGCCTGTTTTGGCCAAGTGCGGAGTTAATATGGATGGGAGTTTACAGATTATTGATGGTGCAACGATTTTTCCAAGCGATTTTTTTATGCCCCAAGAACATATATTATTTAGACCATTCGTAAAGACTGAACATACATATTGTAATCACTTGGATAATTTTGGGTGGAGTTTTGGTAAGGAAAATAAAAGACAAAAGAAAATAAAAGATAATAATAAACTGTGGAGTAAATTGAAAGATAAGGAGTAAAATAATATGGAAGCAATTATTTTGGGGGGGGGGGAGGATATTATGGTGGAAGAGCTTACTGGCCATTGACTAAGATGAATATTAATGTTGTAGCATATATAGATATGAATGAGGCTAAAGCTGGGGACAATATTTATGGAGTAAAGATATACAAGCCGGAAGAAGGGCTGAAGATAAAGCATGACAAAGTACTTGTGGCTGTAGATGAGCCAAATGCATTTAATTCAATTGTAAATATAATAAAGAAGGTAAGGGGAGAAGAAGGGGAGATTATAGATATTGTTAGTGATTATAGATGGTTTGAATTTCTTAATGATAGGAGAATTGATTTTTTGAAGGATTTTGCAAAATATATTAATGCATATTTTAGTGATAAAAAGCTTTATTTATTTGATATGTTTTCTGGTTTTGCAGAAGAGGATATTTCTGATGAAATAGAATACGGGGATGAAAAATTCATAAATAGCAGATTTAATAATGTACATGAATTTGAAAATACATCTATAGAACATGTTATGAAAAAAATGAAATATACACAGAATGTAGTATTTAAAAAAGGATATTTTCCAGATTCTGCAAGGGAAATTGATAATATATTTTTTTTCGTAATCTTGGATATGGATTTGTATTTGCCAACATTAGGAGGCTTGAGGTTCTTTTGGTCGAGGTTAAATGAAGGCGGGTACATACTATGCCATGATTATTTTGCGAATTGTTTAGGGTCGTCAAGCGTGCTATCGAACAGTATGAAAAAGAAATTGGCGTAATCATTAAAAAAATACCGATTGGAGATGGGAGTTCGATAGCACTCATGAAATAAGAGAGTAGAGGTATCCTGAGATGTCTAGAATAAAAAGTTTTGAAAAGAGTGATTTAAAAAACAATCAGAAAGTTTTAATATATGGAGCTGGACGATATGGGGAGTTAGCATATTGGGGGTTAAAGCAACTAGGTGTTGCTGTGAATTATTTTATTGACGAGTATCGTGCAGGGGACGAAATGTTAGGTATTTCTGTGATTTCTCCTTTGAAAATCACAGAATATGCAAACGATGTTATTTTATTAGCGTCATATAATTATTTTGAAGAGATGTATTATTTGGCGAAAGAGAGCGGGGCTAAATATATTTACGATATTTTAAATTTGTTGATGATGGAATATGATGAGTCGGTTTTGTCAGAGTATTTGCGGGATGAAAAACATAATTATATGAAATATAAAAATGTTGTAGAAAATATGCTGCAAAACAAGTTAGTCATTAATCATTGTGAGATTGTTTTAACGGAGTGTTGTTCTTTAAAGTGTAAGGATTGTGCAAATCTGATGCAATATTATAAGAGACCGGAACATTTAGATATAGATGAAATTACTAGTTCGTTTAACAATTTTTTGGATTCTATAGACATGCTTTTAGATTTGCGATTATTGGGGGGAGAGCCATTTATATACCCTCATTTGGATAGAATCATAAATATGTATAAGAATAATAATAAAATTCGCAGAATTGCAGTTTATACTAATTCTACAGTTGTTCCATCACAGAATGTGCTTAGTGCTTTGAATAATGCCAAAACGGTAGTACACATGTCTGATTATGGAAAAGCAAGCCGTAATATTAGTTTGATGGAAGAAGTATTTATTGAATCGGGTATTGAATATTATATCCACCGTTATGAAAATTGGAAAGATATAGGTAATGTATGTAAAAGAGATTATGATCTTGCAACTCTGAAAAATATATATCAAACGTGTATAATGGGAAAATGTTACACATTATACAGAGGAAGATTTTATTTGTGCCCTCGGGCGGCGCATGGTGAAAGATTAGGATTCTTTTCTAACTCGGCTGATGAATTTGTTGATTTTAACGGGGATATTAATTTGCCAGAAAAAAGAAAAGAACTCCAGGAGCTGATGGCAAGAGATACGCATATTACAGCCTGCAACTATTGTAATGGATCTTCTTTAAAATCACAATCAATTCCGGCTGCGATTCAAGCGTAAAGGTATAATATAGGTGTATATATGTTGAAAATATCAGTAGTTGTACCAATATACAATGTGGAAAAGTACATTCGGAAGTGCATAGGAAGCATACAAAGTCAGTCATATCAGGATATTGAGATTATTCTTGTTGATGATGGCTCGACAGATATGTGTGGAAATATATGCGATGAATACGCAAAAAATGATAGGAGAATAAAAGTAATCCATAAGGCTAATGGCGGATTGGTTTCAGCAAGAAAAGCTGGGATAGCATTAGCAGAAGGAGATTATGTTATTGCTGTTGACGGAGATGACTGGATTGAGGATGATTGGATTGAGGGATATGCAAAGTATATTAAGCAATGCCCTTGTGATATGCTGTATAGGGATGGTGTTTTGAGGGATACAGAAGGTCGCTGTATAGATACAACGATGCATCTTGAAACAGAGGTGTTTTTTGAAGAAGAAATTGAAGATAAATTAATACCACAGTTTCTTGATTTCGATTGCGGTCCGATAAAGAAAGTGAAACTGAATTCTGTTTCGTGGGCGTATGAGAGAACTCTGATACAGGCACAAATTATCAATGTTGATAATAGACTTAAAACAGGTGAAGACTTTGCGCTGGTAACATATGGGGTAATGAACGCAAAATCAATTTCTATTATTCCTGGAGGAGGGTATCATTATATGCAACGAGAAAAATCAATGTCTGCTACACAATTACCTGAGTCATTAGCGAGGCTCTTAGAGGAACAAGTGCTTTCCTTTCTAAGAATGATGAAAGCAAAGGAAAAGACAATTAATATTTATAAGCAAATGCTGAATTTAAATTTGATTTACTTAAATTACCGTTTATTATTTAATAACAAATCAGACGCACTCCCACTGTTTCCTAAAGTGAAAAAAGGGAGCAGAGTTGTGATATATGGCTCTGGACGTGTGGGCAGGAATATATATGAAGTCCTTAAAGAAAGTTCCGAATATACAATTGTTGCAATGGTGGACCAAAATGCAGATATTTATAATGATGGTAACGTACAAGCTGTATCGGCTATTACAAGAATGAGTTTTGATTATGTAATCATTGCTTCTATTGTATGCCAGAATATAAAAAGTATGAGGGATAAGTTAAGGATGTATTCGATAGATGAGCGGAAGATTGCAATAGTGGAGTGAGATGACTTATGAAAATTACTATAGTTATACCGGTATATAATACGGAAAAATATCTTGATCAGTGTATTGAGTCAGTCAGGGCGCAAACATATCAGGAGTGGGAAATAATTGCAATTGACGATGGCTCCACAGATGCTTCGTTGGAGATTTTAAAGAAGTATAGGGATTTGGATAGCAGGATTATTATTCATGAACAGAGCAATCAGGGCGCAGGACCAGCAAGAAATTATGGTATAAAAAATGCACAGGGAGATTATATTGCTTTTTTAGATTCAGATGATTATTGGGCAGATGAAAGGTGCTTGGAAAAATTGATGTTTTTTCTTGCAGAAAAAGAGTATCCACCAATTGCGGGAACATATCTTCTTTTGGAGCAGGATGGAGTGTTAAGTGAACATCCAGTACATAAACAGTATATAACGAGCATAAATAAAGGAAAGCAAATCGAGTTTAAAGAAGAGCAGGAAATTTTCTTCTATCAAACATACATATTTAAGACAAGCTTTTTGCAAGAAAATGATCTTTGTTTTCCATCCTTTAGAAGATATCAAGACCCTCCGTTTCTTTTAAATGTTTTACATATTGCAGAATGCTTTTATGTAATACCGATGAATTGGTATGTTTATAGAACTACAGAATATCATACAAGGTTGAATAGCAGCAGACAAACAAGTGATCTTTATGAAGCATTAATATATGTTGCGAAAAAAGCGAAGGAATATCATTATGAAAAAATACTCATGAAGTTAAAAGCTTATGTGATAGATGAGAGTAATATTTTGCATGGTGTTGCTGAAGGGAATATACAATTACTTTTAAAGCTTTATAGTTTGATGGAGTACTTAGAAATTGAAGAAAGCGAAGAGCCTCATTTTAAAGTATTAATTGCAATCATAAATGGTTGGATTGAAGAAATGAAGCAGCGTTATGAAAGAAAAATAAATTATGCTGAGCGGATACTTATTTATGGAGCTGGAATATATGGGAGAAGAACGCTCGAATCAATAAAGAAAATCAACCCCGATAAAATCGTCTTTTTAGCAGTTTCAAAGAAAATAAAGGAAGAGTATATCAATGGTATAGCTGTTGCAGATATTCATGAACTAGATATGGATAAAAAAAGCACACTTGTTTTGATTGCAAATCGGAATGCCAGGGATGAGATAAAAAAAATAGTGCATGAGTTAGGATATGAAAATATAATAATGGTTGATTGGATGTTTAAGATGATAATGTGGTAATGTGAGGCCTCTTCGGGCGTCTTTGATGTTCCTTATTGAAAAAATGAAGGGCAGTCTTGAAAGGAAAAAATGGTTTGCACTAATACTGCTGAAAATAAGCATCTTTTTTAGAAAAATGGTAAAAATTAAAGTGTACCCCTTGTCAAGGACATTATGGGTTTTTCCTTTTCATATTTATATTCATTATTTATTTGGTATGTGGAGACATCATTTTGATGCCCCAGATTGTATATTTGCCCCTTTTGATTTTGGGGTTATCAATGGATAAACTCCTGTTGTTAGATATTGTTAGTATTCAGTCGGTGACAGCTTTGCCAAATCCCATTGATAATGTTCTGTATTATAGTATTGCGTCCAATCAGAAACTGCCTTTAATATCTCCTCATAGGTGTAGCATTCCGATAAATCTAGTTCATCCTTCATATGCCCAAAGAATGATTCCTGGGGAGCATTATCCCAGCAGTTTGCCCTGCGGGACATGGACTGCCTCAGTTCATTATTCTTCAACAGCTGGATAAATTTAATGCTGGTATAGTGGGAACCCTGGTCGCTATGGATTAATGTTTCTGTGCTTAAATCAGTTCCGTGTTTTTCTACCAACTGGCTTACTGTTTCCAGTACGAAATCAATTTCCAATGACTCACTGAGAACCCATGACAACAGCTCCTTGGTACAGGCATCTATAATTGTTGACATATAGCACCGGGGCGCCTTCCCGTTTATAATGTATGTGATATCTGTCAGCAGAATTTTTCGCGGTCCATGTTCTTCGAATTCCCGATTCACTATATTAGGGGCGGTATATGCCGTTGCCATTGCTTTTGCCATCCGCCGGTAAGGATTTGCCTTGCGGATCGGACACCGCAGGTTATACTTTTTCATCAGACGCCGGATCTTTTTTATGTTCATTACAACTGGCGGATCCATGTGCAATAGCCGCATATATATGCTGCGGGCACCTTTATGATATCCCCGATGCTGGTATGCTTCCAGAATCAAAAGGAAATCCTGTCTGTCCTGTTCCTCCCTTTCCCTGCGCAGGCTTTCCGTTGAGAGGTAATGGTAATATCCCGAACGGGATACCCCTGCAATTTCACACATTGCTCTTACATTCAGCAGATTTTCGTTTTTTTGCATGGTATCATAAATAATCTGGTACTTTGCATTGGCTGGTATTTTCTTCATTCCGCAGTCCCCGGATCTAAAGATACAATTTTTTTTTTAGAAACTCTATTTCCTGATCTTTGTATGCCAACTGCATTTCCAAATATTTTATCCGGTTTTCAGCGGAAAGATATCCGTTGCATCCCTGCGCATAGGTATTAAGGTCACGAAAACCATTCCCCTTTTTAACTTCATTTCCAATCATGGTTTTCAAGCCGTTAATCCTTGAATCCCCTAAAATATCCGGGGATATCCCGAGGCTTGAAACAATCTCACGTGGAAGTTTTCCCTTTGACAGTTCTTCCCAAAAAAGCTTTTTAAATTTTGCCGAAAAATGTACAATACTCGGCGATACGTCAAGCACGTATTTACTGTTTCTCAGGGTAAGCATCTCTTGTTCTGTAAATTTTTTGTTTGCCATAATGTCCTCCGATTTATTTTTATTGTAATATCAATCTGAATTGAAGTCAAAAAGTGATCTTGACCAAAACAAAGGGTCTCCGCAGCATCATGTCCGAAGTTAAGGGTTCCCTGTAAATTCATTGTCCAGATTTAAGGGTTTTCAATAAAACCCACTGTCTGATGATAAGGGTTTTGAAAACTTAAAGTGTCCAATCTATAGGGTACATTTTAAATAGTGTCTGCTTAATGAAAATAAAAATTACTAAAAATTCTTGAAAGTACTGATTTTAAATCTGCTATCCGGTATAATATAAGTACATGAAAAATAAAGTTTTTTCAAAAAATTTGCACTTTGGAGATGGCAGATTTATAAATTCGATAGAAATCATCAGTTCAGACTTTCGGATTCCATTATTACAAACCCCGCATGTATCGTCAGAATGCGGAAAGGATTACCTGAGCCTTGCCAAATGCAGAAAGCGTACAGCCAAAAAGATCTGGAAAGCCATAAAGAAACAACTGCAGTATGTGAAGCGTGCTCTGGGCTATATCGATCTGTTTTTGGCACAGGACGATGTATATCTGAAACCAAAACAGATGGAGCGGCTTAATGTACTCCGGGAACTGGCGGAATAGCAGCAGTATATGTATGATAACATAGTCCGCAGTTTAAAAGGCAAGATAGTGAGGCATCAGCCAGCCATATATCCGCCCGGATTGTCAGGAGTTCCCATGGAACTCCTTGGAAAAGCGAAAGCTCCAGTGGAGTTCGGCGCAAAGCTTGATATGAGCATAGGTGAGAAAAGTCTTGCAAGATTGGAGAAACTTTCATTTATCGCTTACAATGAAAGTGACATCCTCATCAATGCGGTTGAAAGATATCGTGTCCGCAAAGGAAGGTATCCCGAAAGGATGCTGGCAGATCAGATCTACAGGACTCGGAAAAACAGGGCGTACTGTTAGAAGAACGGAATACGGATATTCGGCCCTGTGTTGGGCAGATCCAGGCAGATGCTGCTGAAGAAAGGAAGCAGTCCTACACAGACTGGATCGAAGTTGAGCGGGTATTTAGTCTGGCGAAGCGTTGTTATGGACTTGTGCTTTTGCATACAAAGCTGGATATGACCACGTGCAGTTCCGTTGCACTGTCCATCATTGCGATGAATGACAACCGCCTGACAGGTATTATTTTCGCTGTATGGTGATATTGATCTTTTCAAGGTGCAGATGGCAGAAAGACCTGTCTGAAAACACGATGTCAGAGCTACGTTTTTGCATCAGGGTTTAACGAGCAGACACTAAACTAAAACACAAAGGCAGTATTACTGCTTTTAAATTATTCAGTTGTAACATATATATTGTAATCCTACCAAGGTGGGAGAAATAGTAAACGGGAGAAAAGGATTGCACTCTAAAAGAAAAAATGTTAGTATTAAAGAAAATTTAAAGAAACATTTTTGTAAATTGTTTATTTGCAAGCATAGATTTAATCGTTGGGAAGGACTTTTTGAAGGTAAAATACCATGAGTGAAACAAAAGTTAGTATCATAATGCCAGTTTATAATGCAGAGTATTATATTAACGAAGCAATAGAAAGTGTACAGAATCAAACATTAAAAGAACTAGAGATTATTTGCATAAATGATGGTTCAAAAGATAATTCTCAACAAATAATAGAGAAATATAAGAAAGAAGATAGCCGAATCGTCTGTATCACAACAGAAAATCAGGGCGCTGGCAGGGCACGTAATTGCGGCATCAATATAGCAAGGGGAAAATATATATTTTTCTTAGATTCTGATGATTATTTATATTCCAGTTCTATATTAGAGAAGCTATTTTTTTTGGCGGAAGAAAATAATGTCTTGATTAGTGGGGGTAACTGTTGCTTTGACAAGAACGGAAAGCATGTAATTGAGAACCAGATATTAAGGTATAATTTTCTGGAGGATGGTTTAAAAGAATATAAAGATTATCAGGTCGATTACTATTATTGGCGATTCTTATATAATAGAGAAATGCTTATAAAGAATAATTTTTATTTTCCCGATTATAAAAGATATCAGGATCCTCCGTTTATGGTCAAAGTAATGACTCATTGTAAAAAATTTGTTGCAACTTTAGATATTGTTTATTGTTATCGCTATTCGTATAAATCTATGGTATGGACAGAGGAAAAATGTATAGGATATATTATGGGAATGCGAGATGAGGTCTTATTAGCAAAACAGATGCATTATGACGAATTATATTTGATATTATTTAAAAGAATGTATTCGGGATGGGCTCATGATGCTTTTATTAATGCACTTCATGATTATTATTCCGCTGTCGTTGAAGAATGTATTGATCAGATACGCAGTTGTATAGATATTATCTTTTTAAAGGCAAATGGTGTAAAATTAGATAATTCAATTTGGAAACTACCGGATTATTATGAAAATGTGGGATATCCAAAAACTTTTTTGCAGGAATTAAGAAGTCCACAAGGGGTAATTTTCTATGGGGCAGGAATTGTTGGAGAACGAATGGTAAAGCAGTTTAAATTAAAATATTGGGATAATATTATTGGTTTTGCAGTTACAGATTCTCAAAAAGAAAAGAAAGATGTCTTAGGCATACCTGTATTTCAGATAGATCAATTGTCGGAATATAAAGATACGGCAAATGTTTTTATTAGCACAAGTCCGAATCTTCATAAAGAAATTAGAGACAGTTTATATGAAAAGGGATTTAAAAATGTGTATAGTATAGATTGGTCTGATTTAAAAAGAAGTTCTTGGTTTTAAATGTTATTTTTAAACATTATCTATAGATGAGGAGAAATATATGATAAAAACAAGTGTAATTATTCCAATGTACAATATAGAAGATTATATCGGTGAAACTTTAGAGAGCGTATTTCGTCAGACACAAAAGGAAATTGAAATTATTGTTGTTGATGATGGCTCTACAGACGGAAGTCTGGAGATAGTAAAGAATTATCAAAAAGAACATAATAATTTGATTATTGTTTGTCAAGAGAATAAAAAATTGGGAGCTGCTAGAAATGCAGGTATGGATATTGCCAAAGGTGAATGTATCTATTTTCTTGACTCAGATGATTTAATTGAAAAAAACACTTTAGAGGTTTTATATGATAAGGTTAAAAATAATAATTTAGATTTTGTAACTTTTGATGCTGCTATTTTTGAAGGGACAGCTAAAGATGAAGAAAATTATAAATTTTATGATAGAAGTCAAATAGGTATTGATGTTAATAAAGTGTATAAAGGGTTTGATTTCTGGAATCAATTTTATGGTGATCGCAGTCCTTTGTTAACAGCGTGGTCATCATATTTTAATAGAAATTTTTTAGAAAGATATGCGTTACGGTTTCAGGAGAATCTATTTCATGAGGATAATGAATTTACGATTAAGGTTTATTTAAAGGCAGAAAGAATGATGTATGTGCCAAATAAGTTTTATAAAAGAAGAATGAGGCAAGGAAGCATTGTAAAAAGTAAAATTGGTTTTTATCACGTTAAGGGTATTTTGACCAATATAAAATTGATATTTAGTTACCTTAAAGAAGATAATCATTCTTCAAATGAAAAAAAAGCATTTCTTAGGTATTGGGAGATGTTAATAAGAAAAGCTTCTAATGTATTGATTAGCTTTAAAGGAACGGAAAGAGAAGAAATAGATGTAATAATAAATGACATTTTAAAAGAATTAGCAGAAGAGGATTTTTTTTGGGAGATATTACACAAACGGTTATATCACGATATAAAAGAGCTCCTTAATAAGATTTTACAAAACAATTATTCAACTGAAAAAGTTCATGTCTTAGATAAAAAGATTGATAATTGGTATGATAAAAATATTGAATTTTTTCAAGGAGGTTATCCGAGAAGTTATTTGGAAGCATTGAAAAATAAGGATGGTGTTATATTATATGGCGCCGGAAAAATAGGTCGTCGTATGGCAGATCAATTTCAGTTAAAGTATTGGGAAAATATAATTGGTTTTGCTGTTTCGGACATTAGTTCTCAAGAGGAAACGGTGAGGGGTTTACATGTTTATTCAATAGAAGACTTATTAGAATATCGTGAAAAAGCTAATGTTTTTATTACTACAACCCCGAAATTTCACGATGAAATTATTAAAAAATTAAAAGAAAAAGGGTTTCATAATATTTATCCTATTGAATGGGAAAAATTACTGGAGAGTGTATGGATATAAAATTTTGTGAATTATAATTCAATTTTTAGAAAGGAACAAATGTTTTTATAAAACATCAAGAAAAAATAATGATTAATATTTCTATTATTGTCCCTGTTTATAATAAAGAAAAATTTTTGCCGCAATGTTTAGATGGAATTTTATGCCAGGATATTGAAAATAAAGAAATTATATGTGTGGATGATGGTTCAACAGACGGCTCTTATCAAATTTTGTGTAATTATCAAAACAAAAGTAAAGATATTACCATAATACAACAAGAAAATAAGGGGGCAGCTGAAGCCAGAAATCAGGGAATTAATAAAGCAAGCGGAAAATACATTTGTTTTATTGATGCAGATGATTATT
Organism: uncultured Lachnospiraceae bacterium; assembly: GCA_964421915.1. GTDB lineage: Bacteria > Bacillota > Clostridia > Lachnospirales > Lachnospiraceae > NK4A136. Next base: position 70,452 of record CAYQZB010000012.1, on the reverse strand, counting down.
ATATGAATAAAAGTGTCTTGAGGCATATGTTTGAAGCGGCCGAGGCAAATAATGTAGATATTTGCGGTGGAGGATTATTATTTGATTATAAGGGAGAACTGATTAATAGAAAAACACAGAATAGTTGTTTTTTTGAAAAAGACGGAATAATTGACTATGTGGATTTTCAAGATAATTATTATCATGTGAAATATATTTTTAATTTGGAGTTTCTCAAAAAGAATGAGATCTTTTACCCTAATTTTCGCATTTTTGAGGATCCGCCTTTTTTAACAAAGGCAATGATAAAAGCAAAAAAATTTTACGCATTAAAAGAAGCTGTATATGTTTATCGAATGCCGGAAAAGGAGCGGAGATATACAATAGATGATATGGCAGCATGGTTGACAGGACTGAAGGAAGTTATAATTTTAGCTAAAGAAAATAATTTAAATAATTTAATGGATTTATGCTATAAAAAAATTATGGAAAATGGATGCCGGCCATATTTTTACTGGGCTATTGGAAAGTCTAATAAAATAATATATAAAATAATTGGTGAAATTAATGATTTATTAAAAGGTGTAATAATTGATTATCATAATATCGCTTATGAAGTGCAGCCTTGTATTCTTGAACGTGAAAAGTTAACTCGGATGTGTAAGGAAAATAAAAATGTGGTAATTTGCGGTGATACAGAATATGGACTCAAAGTCAGTCAGTTATTAAAGTCGCAGGGAATAAATAATTTTTTGGGATTTGCAGGTTCTAAATTTTCAGATAATATGCAGTCAACAGAGAATGTTGTAAAAGATCTGGATGCGTATATTCCGATAAAAGAAGATACTTTAATTCTTGTTGCTTCAAGAGATTATCAGATGAAGAAAGAGATATTATATAATCTTTCTTTAAGAAATTTCACTAATATCTTAGTTTTAAATGTTATATTTAGGGAATTTCCCAATCCTTTTATTATAGATGAAGAAAGTTGCGGATACTCAGATTTTCAAAAAGTATAAACTTTATAGATGTCATCTTGTATTGGCGCAAAGTTGGATATGACCACGCGCAGTTCCATTGCACTGTCCATCATGGTGATATTGATCTTTTCAAAGTGCAGATGGCAGAAAGAACTGTTTTGTTAGAATTTATTAATTAAGACTGAAATGATAAAAATAACCATAATATTTGGAGGGGAACATGATTAAAACATCAGTTATTATTCCCGTATATAATGCTGAAGAATATCTTGAAGAGTGTTTACAGAGTGTTATATCGCAAACGCAAAGAGAGATGGAAATAATTATCGTTAATGACGGGTCAGTAGATAAAAGCGCGGAAATTATAGAAAGTTATCAAAACAAATATTCATATATAAAAACGATAAACCAATCAAATCAAAAGTTGGGCGCAGCCAGAAATGCAGGATTAAAAATAGCAGAAGGAGAATATATATATTTCTTAGATGCTGATGATTACATTGACTCTCAATTATTAGAAAAATGTTATGAGGTGTCAACAGCTCGGCAGCTTGACTTTTTAATGTTTGATTCTCATATATTTGCTGAAAAGGAAGACAGGGATTTAAGTGCTTTTAAATTAGAAAATTATGACAGAAGCGATCTTAATATCCCTGATAGAAAATTTATAGGTAAAGATTTTTGGTTTAAATATCATACTCTTAAGGTAATATATACTAATGCATATCTTCTTTATATCAGGAAAGAATTTCTGATAAGTAATAATTTGTATTTTGAAGAAGGTGTCTTTTATGAAGATAATGATTGGATTATAAGAATGTTTCAAGCTGATCCGGTTATTTCTTACATCAATAAAAAGTTATATTACCGCAGAATTCACAGCAATTCTATTATGACAGTAAGTTATAACAATATTCATTTAATAAGTATAATAAAAATCTGTGAAAAGATTTTAAAAATGCTTGAAACGGAAAAAGATCCTGAAAATATTATAATGAATAAAGAAATGCTGATAAGTCTTCTGTATAGATATATTTCTATTAATAATTTTATGATAGAAAATGAAGAATTAGATAATTATAAAGAAAATATTTTAGATTTTTTGAGTCTTATATTTTCGTTTGTGAATAAGAACGAAGTTGTAAGCAAGATTGAAGGGAATGAAGAGATCTTAAACTTAATTAATGATATCTTCAATCTGGATAAAATACTTTTAACAAATAATGAAAAGATTCATTTTACTAACTTATATAAAGGTAATGATGAAGAAAAAATTAAAAGAATATTCTGGATTTTTCCTTTTGATAAAGACGTTAAAATTGGAATATATGGAACCGGTAAATATTGTGATTTATTTTTGGCTGCATATAGAGAATTTGTAGGTGAAATTTCTGCTAATTTAATATATTTTAACACTGAGGTTATGCCGGGAGAAAAATATAATGAAAGTGAAATTTACAAAATAGAAGAAGCAGAGCGTATGGAATTAGATTACTTAATTATATGCAGCTTAAAATATGCAAAGGAACTAACAGAAAACGCAGAAAAAACATGTAAAAATAAAACCGTGGTTCTAACAATACCAAGTTTGTTAAAGGAATATTTATAATAATATATTTAAATATTTGAGGATAATATGAGTAAAGTAACAATAATTGTACCAGTATATAATCAGGAAAACTATTTGAGAGAATGTTTAGATAGTTTAATTAATCAAACCTTGAAGGATATAGAAATTTTATGTATAGATGACGGGTCGACAGATTCATCATCAGAGATTCTATATGCTTATGAAGTTCAGGATAAAAGAGTAAAAGTAATTTATAAGGAAAACACAGGTTACGGGGATTCTGTTAATGTTGGTTTAAGTCGTGCAGAGAGTAAGTATATAGGAATTGTAGAGAGTGATGATTTTGTAGAAAGAGACATGTTCGAAAGGCTGTATCAAAAAGCTGAAGAATTTAATACAGATATTATAAAGGCTGATTATTATAATTATTATACAAAATCCGGACTTGCTCAAAAAACAAATAATTTTGATACATTTTCTAAAAATCAAATACTTTCTCAAGAAGAAAAAAATAATTTAGTTTTTGCCGCTTCATCAATTTGGTGCGGTTTATACAGAAAAGATTTTCTAAGAGATAACAATATATGGTTCCTGAATAGTCCGGGGGCATCTTATCAGGATACTTCATTCTCCTTTATTTCTAATATTACAGCTAAGAGGATTGTACTAATAGATAAAGCGTTATTGTTCTATAGAAGTGATAATATCAATTCGTCGGTAAATGATTGCCGAAAATTATACTGTATTATAAATGAATTTAACTATATTAAGAGATATATTTATTCTTATCATCTGGAATGGGCTTTACCTTTATTTGCCAAAGCAAAGTTCATTACTTTTTTATGGAATTATAATAGGTTGGAATATTCAGGAAAGAAAAGATTTTTACTCTGTATGTATGAGCAGTTTAGAAGAGATTGTTTTGCCGGTCTTTGGGAGAAGAAATACTGGCTGGACGAAGAATGGGAGATTGGTAATAGTGTGATTTTTAATTTAGAATCTTTTTTTATAAAAAATAATATTGAGTTATTGAAAAATAATATTTTTTTAAAAAAGGAGATTATGTTTGATTTATTAAAAGATATTAATATTTTGATACTTGGAATAAACGAAAATGCTGTAACTATAAAAAATAAATTAAAAAATTTGGGGATAGAAGTAACGGCGTTTATTTCTGAAAAACCAAATGAGAGTATTAATTCTTTTGAAAATATACCGGTTATTCATAATTTTAAGTTAATAGATGAAAGTGTATTAGTTATTTTAGCTGTTTCGGATCAGATAAAAGATGAAATAAGATATAAATTAGAATCGGAAGTTTTAGTGGGACAAATTATAGATGATAAAATTTTTCTGGAAAAGTTAGAACTTTAAGAGACAGAGGGATATTGTAATATGGTAACACCGAAGAAAAATAACTTATAATTAAATGAGGAACTATATGATGTCAGAACAGAAAAAAGAAGTAAAAATATTTAAGTTGTTGCAGATTCTGGTGATTCTTTTATTCATAGCGGGAGTGGCGGTCATAGGCTTATATCCTTTTCAAAGCAGGGATTTAAGTCTTGATCTGATTGGGGAAAACGGAATTACGACGGTCTTTTTGTCAAGAGAGGATATTGCTTCAGGCGGTTGTGCTGAACTTGTAATAAATAGCAGGGTAGCAGTCAAAACGGTAAGGGTTTATGGTGGTCTGAAATCACTGCGGCTGATGGAGTTTAACGCGAATAAACTCTACAGTTATATTGAGGATAGAACAGACATTATTCTCGAGGATGGTGTTATTATCCTGCCTGCCGGAGATATTGTTTTACACATGAATGAAGAATTCGTGGAGCAGATGACATCCCTGTCCAAATCATATCTGCAGGAACGGGTTATCTATGCGGGCATATGGACATGCCTGATATCGCTTTTGTTTATCCTGCTGGTTGTGGTTAAGGACTGGAAGCTGGAGAACAGATGGGATAACCACAGCCCTTTATATGAGTTCCGAAAGTTCGGACAAGATATGAAAAAGTACTATCAGTACATGGTTTACGCCGCGAAAGCAAATTTGAAAGCCGAGGTTGCCAATTCCTATCTTAACAGGCTGTGGTGGTTATTGGAACCGTTTTTTAATATGCTGGTTTATGTGATTGTTTTTGGCAATATCATGGGGCGCTCGATTGAGAATTACGCAACATTTGTGTTTTCAGCGCTTTTGTTTTGGAATTTCTTCAGCAAGACGCTGAATTACAGTGTGAAGCTGATGCGCAGCAACAAGGATATCGTTACGAAGGTGTATGTTCCCAAATTCATCCTGCTGTTTTCTGATATGATTTTAAACTTGTACAAATTGGCGTTTTCGCTGGTTGTGCTGGTTCCCATGCTGGTCATATTCCGCGTGCATATCGGGCTCAATGTAATCTGGATTTTTCCGGCATTAATCACACTGATCCTGTTTTCTTTTGGCGTGGGTATGATTCTGCTGCATTTTGGCGTATATATTGATGACCTTGGGTATGCGGTTAACATCCTTCTGCATATGATGATGTTCCTTTCAGGAATTTTTTATGAGATCATGTCAGGGCTGTCGTATCCGCTGAACAGCCTGATGCTTTGCCTGAATCCAGTAGCCATGTGTATTGATACTATGAGAAACGCGCTTCTTTATAATACCGTGGCGAATCTTCCTGTGCTGGGCGTCTGGTTTATTGGCTCCCTGCTGATCTGCTGGCTGGGTGTGCATATTGTGTATAAAAATGAAAACAGTTATGTGAAAGTAGTCTGAACGGAGGAAGTAATGAGTGAGATAGCGCTTGAAGTAAGCCATGTAAGCATTGATTATAAGAGCCTGATGCATGTGTCCATGCACCAGAGATTCGGGAATAAAGAGGCACAGCGGGAGGTGGTTCGTGCGGTCAACGACGTTTCTTTTACAGTGGAGAAAGGGAAGATTCTTGGGATTGTGGGACGCAACGGATCTGGCAAGACGACCCTGCTGCGTTCTGTAGCGGGAATTTTTCGGCCAGATGAGGGGATGATCGATACGAAAGGGAACAGGGTTTCCCTGATGGCAATTGGCATCGGCTTTAACGGGAACAATACGGGCAGGGAGAATATTTTAAAATCGGGTATGCTGCTAGGTTGCAGGCTGGACTATGTAAAGGAGCATATGGATGAGATCATAGAATTTTCGGAACTGGGAGATTTTATAGACCGTCCGGTGCGGACCTATTCGTCCGGAATGTATTCTAAGCTGTCATTTGCAGTGACCGCAATCCTGGAGACGGATATCATGTTGGTAGATGAGGTGCTTTCCGTGGGGGATGAACATTTTCGGTTAAAAAGCTATAATAAGATGGAAGAGCTGATGATGAGCGACCGCACGGTTCTGATCGTATCCCATGCAACAGATACGCTGAAAAAGTTTTGCAATGAAGTGTTATGGATCAACGACGGACGGCTGATGAAGTTAGGACCGACAGAGGAAGTGTTGGAAGAGTATGACAAGTTTATGCAACTTTAATTGAATTGTCAACTTCTTATAATGATGGATTTTTTATTGATTTCAAAGAGCAAACGTCTATGATGCAGCCTAATAACAAGGTTCAACGTAAAATATAAAAATGAGGAAGATGCAGAAAATAAAAAGATGACTAATGTTATAACGAAAATAATGAAGACGTTGAAAGTAAATAAAAAGGATATGAAAGAACTTAAGTAAAATCGCTTTTAATTATATCTTTTCACGTTTTTATATTATTAGGTTTTGGAAAGAGAATTCAAGTTTATCGAGTAGATATATAAACAGAGGTTGTTAGAATAGTATCGTCTAACAACCATAAGCATCAAACCACTCGCCTTAATATACGTCATATATACCGCACAATCCATAGGCAAAATGATGAGACCGGTAAAATTTTAGAAAGTTGACATTAACAATAGATCATGTTAGCATTGATCATAGAAATATTTCAGCCTGATGAAGGAAGGATAGATACTCATGGCAATCGAGTATCATTAATGGCAATCAGAATTGGGTTTAATGGAAATAATACAGGTCGGGAAAATATATGCATCCTGTGAAATTGCCGATTGAAAATATACTGAATAACTCCATTATAGCTTGGATTCCTAAGAAAAGAGATGCAAGCGTTCTTTGTGTTAATGTAAATCCTGCTGCAAATGTTTTGTTTGAAATGTGTGGTGTGTATGCTGAATATAGTAGTGAAGCTGCTTTGGATGAAATCCTTTGTAGTAAAAAAAATTATGACTACATTTTTGCATTTGAAGTTTTGGAAAAGTCACCGGATCCGGTGGAATTGTTTAAGAAATTAAAAACATTGTTGAATGCAGAGGGGGTACTTTATCTGGGTACAGACAATAGACTTGGACTCAGATATTTTTGTGGAGATATCGATATTAGTACTGGAAAAAGCTTGTCAGGGATTCAGCAATACAATGATATTAATACAGATTTTTTGGAATGCCGTTTGTATGCAAAAGATGAGATAGAGCATTTTCTTTTGCAAGCGGGGATGGAGAATGCAAAATTTTATTCTGTATTGCCCAATCTGGAGGCTGCCCAGCTTATTTATTCACATGATTATCTTCCGGAAGAGAGGCTGGCAACAAGATATATACCGATGTATCATGATCCATCCAGAATATTTCTTAGAGAAGAATGGATCTATGATAGTCTCATTAAGAACAAAATGTTTCATCAGATGGCGAATACTTATCTGATTGAATATCATGCAGACGGGGAAGGATATAATGATATATTACATGTTACATTGTCGGCTGATCGCGGAGAAGAGTATTCATGCGCGACAATAATTCATAAACATACTGTAGAGAAGAAAGCACTATATCCTGAAGGTGTGCAACGCTTGATAAGAATCAAATCAAATGATGATGATTTGACAGAACATGGGATTCCCATGGTTGAAAGTACAATTAGAAATGATATATATACCATGCCAAGAATAGATGCAGAAATTTTGGAAAGTTATATGCAAGCAACTTTGGCTGATGATGTAGAGAAATTTCTATTGTTATTTGATAAGTATAAGGATATAGTTTATCGTTCATCAGATATTGTTAAAGTGGATGAACATGGACCAATTATGAAGAGATGTTATATAGATTTGGTTCCGTTAAATTGCTTTTACAAGAATGGACAGTTTTTGTTTTATGATCAGGAGTTTTATCTTGAAAATGAACCGGCCAATTTAATTTTGTGGAGAGCTACAGTAATTGTCTATGACGGGAATCCGACATTGTCAGCGATACTTCCGATAGAAAAATTATGGGACAAATATGGCATTACGGCACATGCAGAAGAATATGGTCGTAAATCGAGTGAATTCTTACGTAGTATTCGTAATCAGGATCAGCTTGCAGAATTTAATAGAAAATATGTAAGAGATATAGGAAAAGTGATGGAGAATCAGCGAAAGATGGAACATATAATGATAGATTGGCAAGAACAGAAAGAAAAGTATAAGGAGACTTGTTTTGATGCTCTGGAAGGAAAGGAAATATATATTTGGGGCTCCGGGCGATATGCTGATGAATTTATCTGTATGTATAGATATGATTATTCGATTACAGGTGTACTGGATAATAATATAGAAAAGCATAATACAGAGTTTTATGGATATAGTATAAAATCTCCGGAGATTCTTAGAGGAAAGAATCCGGAAACTTACAAAGTGATTGTATGTGTTAAAAATTGTAATGAACTTCTTGAGCAATTATATGATATTGGTGTTCGTTATATTGGTGTTTTTGACATTAATTATGTTTATCCGGGAAGACAGAAGTATCTGCCGGGCCATGAAGGATTGGCAAAAAATCAAGAATTCTATATTGCTCCGAAAGTAAATGGTGTATCTGAAAAAAAATATCATATTGGATATATAGCAGGTGTGTTTGATTTATTCCATTTGGGACATTTGAATATGTTTAGACGTGCCAAAGAGATGTGTGATTATCTTATTGTCGGTGTAGTAAGCGATGAAGGTGTAGCGATCAATAAGAAGACGGAGCCCATTATACCTTTTGATGAAAGAATAGAGATGGTCAGATCCTGCAGATATGTTGATGAAGCAGTCGAGATTCCTTTTGTATATTGTCGTACTCCCGAAGCTTTTCGTAAGTATCATTTTGATGTCCAGTTTTCAGGTTCAGACTATGAAAACGATCCGGGATGGTTATATATGAAAAAATATCTGGAAGACCATGGATCGACTATGGTGTTTTTTTCTTATACCCAGCAGACAAGCTCTACTAAAATAAAAGCTTTAATAAATAGAAATTTGGAGAGTAAAGTACCTGCGACAGAAGAGGAGCCGGTAACAGAAAACAAAAGTACCTTATAAAAGAATATTGTATAGTTGTACAGATTTAGTATTTTAACAATTTATAGGATGAGATAAGGAGTTTAGATGGAAACTGATATGATAGATAAAGAGTATAAACTTGGTTATTTGGCAGGCATATTTGATAATAAGGATTTGGAACAATATGGATGGCTGTATGATATTTCAAAGCAATGTGAGAAATTTGTGCTTGGGATTCCTGATGAATGGATCTTTGCAAGATTGTATGGTGATAGTAAGCAATATTCTGCACAAGAAGAAAAACAGTTCTGGATTGAAACCGGATGGTTTTATGATGTTATGGTTTTGGATGCGGAGCATCTAAGTTATCAGAAGATATATGAACAGATACACTTTGATGTGTGCTTTTATGGATGCGAATATGGTATTCCTTTTCTTCAGGATAAGGATTTTGCAAAACAAAATAACATAACATTTATATCAATGCTCCCTGAAAGGAGAAAGAAGGTATCTAATGGAGATGCGCTTAAATTGGCTTTAGAGAATGTGCAGCGACATCAGAAAATCGTGCTTTTTGGAACAGGAGCATATTTTGATTTTTATATGCGGGAATATGGTTTGAAATACCGTCCGGCTTATGCGGTGGATAATGATAAAAATAAATGGAATTTAAAAAAGAAGGGCGTCGGGATATTTAGTCCGGAAGTGCTTTTGAAAGAAAAAGCAGAGGATATATTAGTTATTATTTGTAACAAAAATTATATTGATATAAGAGATCAATTATTAGAGATGGGCAGTGGCTACAACTATCGCACACTTCTTTTTTGCAATGAAATATCTTTGCTGGAGGAATTTGCTATATCATCGAAAGATGAAAGCGTATATTTGAAGAGTGCTCACCGGATTTTAAAGACTTTAATGAAGGAATTTGATAGAGTATGTCGGAAGAATAAGCTGCATTATTATATTATATGTGGATCTTTGATTGGAGTAGTACGTCATCAGGGAATCATTCCTTGGGATGATGATGTCGATCTCGCAATGCCAAGGAAAGATTTTAAGAAGTTAAGGAAAATTGCCAAAAAAGAATGGTCAAAGGAAAATAAAACTTTTATGTTTCTTGATTATGATGATTTGGGAGGCGGAGCTTTTCTTGACTGTATGCCAAGACTTTTCTATATGAAGGAACATTTGCCGACGAAATGTTTTGATAAAGTATATGGAAAAGCTAAGGCTGATGTGTGCGACAGAATGTTTATAGATATTTATGTAATGGATAATGCTCATGAAAATGAAAAAGTTCATATGTTAGTTATTAACATAATGAAGGGAATTTATAATTTGTGCATGGGACATCGTGCTAATATTGATTATGAAGAATATAAGGTGATTGTTTCAGATGAGACGATCAAATTAATGAAGATCATTCATTCTATAGGTAGATTTCTTCCATTAAAATTCTTGACTTTTTGCTATGATTTTTTAGCCCAAAGCGCTAATCACAATAAAAAATGTCAAAATTATATTATGGATTCCTGCGCAATTCGTTGTATTGAACTTAAATATCCCAAAAAACATTTTGACGAGGGAAAAAATATGCCATTTTATGATATGGAGGTTATGGTGCCTTCAGATCATGATGCACAGCTTCATGCCATGCGATATCATAATTATATGGAATTTCCTAGAATGTCCGTAAGGAAACCCTCTCATTATTTTAATTCGGATATAGAAATATGGTGACATTGTTAAGACAGAGGGGTATTTCGGAAGATGTCATTAACGATGCGCTCTCGTTAATATAAAAATGAAATTTTTCAGTAGGAAGAAAGAGGTTATCATCAATGCACATCACATATCTGATTGTTTTACAGACGATCCGGGAGCTGTTTGGCGGTATCTTTAACGGATTCATGCAGCAGATCACAGTTTTTGCGGAAGGAACGGTTACATTTTTGGTAATGGCAGCCGTTTATTGGTGCATCCATAAAAGAACAGGACAGTTTATGGCGTGTAATGTGGCGATTGCGTGTACGATGAATCAGTTTTTAAAAGCAGTATGCAAGGTGGAGCGTCCCTGGGTACGGGATGAGAGGATCCATCCGATTGAGTCGGCGCTTCCGGCAGCTACCGGTTATTCCTTTCCGAGCGGCCATACGGCAAGGGCGACGGCAGTCTATGGAAGCGCAGCCCTGTCAGCAAGGAAGCATCGCGGCGTGAGTATAGTTCTTTGGGGACTGCTTGTGCTTATTATGTTTTCAAGAAACTATCTGGGTGTACACACATCATGGGACGTAGCGGGAGCGTTTGTAATCGGCATGATCCTGCTTTTTCTTTGGGATCGTATTCTGGACTGGGTGGAAGCGGGAAAAAACAGGGATCTTATCGTATGTGCTGCCGGATGCGTGCTGTGTTTTCTGCCGATGCTGAAAGTGGGATGCCTTTCCAATGCGGGAGCGGGAATGGGAATTTTGCTGGGCTGGCTTGTGGAACGCAGGAGGATCTCCTTTTCCACGGATGGTACTCCGGCTGTTAAGTTTGTACGTTTTGGCTGTGGTGCGTTTCTTCTGATTGCGATCCAGAAGATCCTGCCGTCGTTTCTGACTCTTTTTATGAAGTCAAAATATGCGGGATTTTTTGCCAATTTGGCATTGGCTTTGTTTATTATGGTTATCTGGCCGTTCGTTTTTGCAAGCGTGGAACGTAAGAGCGTGATGCATGAAAGAAAAAAGATGGTTGTTATCTGGGTTACGGCTTTTGCTGTTTTTCTCGTGCTGGTTTCCTTGATTGCGGCAGCTCGTGTCCGCGCATTGCGGATACAGTCACAGCAGGATGCGGTGGTGGATTCGGAACAGACCCCGGAGACTGCTGAACCGGAAGAGGTAACGGAACAGACCCCGGAGACTACTGAACCGGAAGAGGTAACGGAACAGACCCCGGAAATGATTGAACAGGGATCGTCATCGGAACAAGTGGAAACAATTGTAGATCCGGCAGTATGGCGTGCGGAAAATTCCGGTGGACTGGGGATGCCCGGACAGCCGGACTGGGAAGAACAGGGATTGACTTTGATTGCCCATCGTGGATATTCCTCGGAATTTCCTGAGAATACGATGCCGGCCTTTGAGGGTGCGCTTGATATCGGTGTCGATTATATTGAAACAGATGTCCAGATGACAAAGGACGGGCGGCTGGTTTTGTTTCATGATGATGATCTTGCGCGTATTACAGGTGTAGAAGGCGCTGTTTCGGATTATACTTATGAGGAATTGAGCGCGATGGATGCCGGCAGTTGGTTTGACAGCGCACATGAGGGCGTACGGATTCCGACGCTGGAAGAATTGTTACTGGTGCTTAGGGATTCCGATTGCAGGCTTTATTTGGAATTGAAAGACATCGGAGATGTGGATGGTTTTGAAGAAAAAGTGCTTCGGGAGGTGGAGCAGTATGGTATGCTGGATCGGTGCGTATTTGCCTCTTTCCGTTATGGATATTTGGAACATTTAAAGACGTTAGATCCGGATGTTAAGATACTATATAATACATCTTCCGCAGATGCCGCACTGACAGAGCAGTATCCGGCGGAATACTACGGATTGCATAAGCAGATCGCAACAAAAGAGATTATAGAGGCGATTCATGCATCGGGAGCGACGGCGTATATCTGGACGGTGAATACACCGGAAGAACTTATTGCTGCAAAGGCTGCGGGTGCTGATGGGATCGTGACCAATTATTCCGGACTGATGAAGGTGATAAGATATCGTGCGTATTCTTTTATAACGGACAATTATGCGAGGTCGATCACATTGCCGGGACTTTATGAACCGGAGCTTCCGCAGGAATGTGATGATATGGTGTGGCAGGGTCTGACTTTGGCAGGCGATGGCAGTCTGGTAGTCTCTGCATACAGTAAATCAGGGCAGAACAGCATTCTTTATGTTACGGATCAAACAGGGCGTCTGCAGAGTATCGTGGATACAGGGACAAAAGCGCATATGGGTGGCATTGCTTATGATAGCGCGCGGGATCTTCTCTGGATGACCGGTGAAACAGGGACGGTATGGGCGGCTCCCTGGTCCGCGGTATCGGATGGAGATTTATCAGGAGCTGCCGTCGTTTCCTTTGATGCAGGTCTTTTGAACCACAACGGCTCTAAAGTAGCGAGCTTTCTCGGCGTCAATGGGGACAGGCTGTATGTGGGCTCTTATGTAGATGGCGCTGCCGGCCGCTTAAACTGTTATGATATTTCCGATGCGGGAAACCCGCAGCTGCTATCAACGGTGGTGATCCCGGAACGTATTCAGGGCGTGACTTTTAGCACGGACGAAGCAACAGGATCGGACTATATGTATCTTAGTCAGGGTTGGCAGGTGGCAGATGCCTATTTATTAAAATATGAATATCGTGATGAGACGTCAGTTTATGCAGTGCCATTGGAAAGACGTTTGCTGCCTGAGGGCGCTGAACAGATACTTGCGGCATCTGACGGTTTTTATATACTGTTTGAATCCGCGGCAAGACCGTATCGTGCGACAGCCAGGATTGTCAATGATCAAATTTATGTGCTTCAATTTGGTATTCTTTCCAGTGCAGCCGGTGAAGCTCCCCTTCCGTCTGGAAATTAACAAAATGATTTTGCCGGAGCGCTTCATAAAGCACGATACTGACTGCGTTGGATAGATTTAGAGAGCGTATCTCGCTAAGCATCGGGATACGGATGCAGTATTCTTCATTATCCACAAGGAGCTCTTCGGGGATACCGGCGCTCTCTTTTCCGAACATGATATAATCATCCATGCCAAAAGAAACCTCCGCGTAAGTCCTATGTGCCTTAGTCGTTGCCATATAGATCTTTGCGTGGGGATTTTTGGAAAGAAAATCCTGATAATCAGAGTAACATTCATAATCCAGATGTTCCCAGTAATCCAGACCGGCGCGTTTCAGTTCTTTTTCACCGATCCGAAAGCCAAGGGGCTCGATCAGGTGCAGCTTTGTCCCTGTCGCAACACAGGTTCTTCCGATATTTCCTGTATTTGCCGGAATCTCCGGTTCGTGAAGCACGATATTCATAAGTAATCTCCGTTTCATATATTTTCGCCATATATATTATTCATGATCGCATGTTTTATATTGCCAGTTTATATTTCATTATCTTCCGTTTCTATCTCCGCCGAGATCGGCAGAGAAAAGATAAATTCCGTTCCTACCCCCTCTGTGCTGATGACATTGATATTCTCCCCATGGGCGCGGATGATTTCGCGGGTGATGGAAAGTCCCAGACCCGTTCCTTTTTTATCCTTTCCCCGGGAAATATCGGTTTTATAAAAGCGGTCCCAGACAAGATGGATACTGTCCTTGGGGATACCGATGCCGCTGTCCTTGACGGAAACAAATATTTTATTGTGTTTTTCCGTGGTTTCTATCTTAATGAGTGAATTCCTATGGCTGAATTTGATCGCATTGTCCAGCAGATTGTAGATCACCTGCTGTACTTTGGTAAGATCTGCATAGACAGAAAATGTTTCTCCGGTCAGGGTCAGTCCAATACCGATATTTTTCTCGCGGCATTTTCCTTCAAAAGTAGATACGGTCCGTCGGATCACGCCATTGATGTCAAAATCCGTCCTTTCCAAAATCATTCCCTGGGTATTCAGATTATTTAACGTCAGTAAACTATTGGTCAGCTTGATCAGGCGGTCGGATTCGTTGATAACGATATCGATATATTTTGGGTACATTTCCACGGGGATCGTGCCATCCTGCATGGCTTCCAGATACCCCTTGATAGAGGTCAGGGGGGAACGGAAATCATGGGATACATTGGCCACGATATGCTTCTGGTTATCCTCTCCTCTGGCCAGTTCGGAAGCCATATAGGACAGGGAGGCTGCAAGGTAACCGATTTCGTCTTCGCTTTCCACCTGTATCTCATAGTGGAGATTGCCGCTTGCATACTGCTCTGTCGCGGTGATGATCTTCCGCAGGGGGATATATACCATCTCTGAAAAAAAGATCAGGATGATCAGGGAAAGAAGCAGGATTACACCCAGCATCAGATAATCAATATTCAAAAAGTTGTTGCCTTCATTTTGAATTAATGACATATCATAATGGATGATGATATAACCATGTACTGTATATCCGGTGATGATAGGGACGGATACGGTGAGCTGCTCCTGCTCAAAGCAGCCGTAGAAATTGCCGACGGAATAATAAGAACCTGACACGGTGGTCGGATCAAAGCCCTCGATCACAGCCGGGGAATCAATATTGATGGGGGTGGAAGAATCCAAAACAATAGTACCCGAAGGATTGATGATCCAGATCGTTGTATTGTCCATCTGCGCGAGCAGATCGATCTGTTCCTTTGCCGTGACCAGTGATATCTGGTTGTGGTATAGATTACTGCCGTAATTTTCCGCAATGATTGACGCGGATTGATACAGCTCTCCCGCCTTGCGTTTTAAGCATTGATCTACCACCATCTCCTGCATAAAGGTAGTGACGACCACAAAGCCGAAAAAGGCAAAGATAAGATATGCAATTATTAATTTAAAATATAAAGTTTTCCGCATAGCAGTTATCTACGTTCCCTTATCCGTGCATTTTGTTTTAGGTCATGGTTTCAAATTTATAACCGATCCCCCAGATCGTCGTGAGCTTCCAGGCGTTGTGATCCTTGATTTTCTCTCTTAATCGTTTGATATGTACATCTACCGTACGGGTATCGCCGGCATATTCATATCCCCAGATCTGGTCTAAGAGCTGCTCCCTGGTAAATACATGGTTCGGAGAAGCTGCCAGAAAATATAAAAGTTCCAGTTCCTTTGGAGGCATTTCGACCTTGCGGTTCATATAGACAACAGTATAATTGGTCCGGTTGATGGTAAGATCCGGATAGCTTACTTCCTGCGAATCGGGCGCCGGCGGTACAGCCGGCGCGGCAGATGGTTTATAACGCCTAAGAACCGCCTTGACCCTGGCAACCAGTTCTTTGGAATCAAATGGTTTTTCCATATAGTCATCCGCCCCCAGTTCCAGTCCGAGGACCTTGTCAAATACTTCTCCTTTGGCGGAAAGCATAATGATGGGAGTGGTGGATTTTGCACGGACTTCACGGCAGACCTGATATCCGTCGATGCCGGGCAGCATCAGATCCAACAGAATAATGTTCGGGTCAAAGGTAGCGACGGCGGCAAGCGCGGCTTCGCCGTCACCGACAATCTTTGTCTCAAAACATTCTTTAGTCAGATATAGGCTGATCAGTTCCGCAATGTTGGCATCGTCATCTACAATCAATATTTTTTGTTTTGTACTCACTTGATTTCCTCCGTTATATTAAAATTCCACAACTGTAACACCTGCGTCTCCCTCGCCCGGCTGCGCGAGATGATACGTTCTGATATACGGGCAGCCGTCCAGATAGGTATGGATACCCTTACGCAAAGCGCCTGTACCCTTGCCATGGATGATGCGGATGCTTGGCAGATGGCAGAGGTAAGCATCGTCTATATGTTTATCGATTCTTGCAACCGCTTCATCTACAGTCATGCCGATGACATTAATTTCAGCCGACATATTTGAGGCTCTGGAAATATCCAATCTGCTGCTTCCGGAAGACGGATTGGAATAGCTTTGCTGATGATACTTGGAAGCCTTGCCGGAGGTCTTGGAGGAGGAAGCCTGTTTGGCAAGCTCCCCGGGATCCGGTTTGAAAAGGTCGGATACATGCACCTTAGAGGTGATGATACCGCACTGGACGCTTACATATCCGCGGCTGTCCGGACGGACGGTGATGGTTCCTGTCAGGTTCATGGATCTTATTTTGACAGGAGTCCCGGGAAGCGCCTCTTTTTCGTCAAGCGGCTGCCCGGCTGTCTTTGGCTGTTCCTTGACCGCCAGGGAAGCATCCGTTTCTGCAATCTTTTGGCGGATATTCTGCCGCTTTTTCTCCATTGTCTGGATCTTCATCTGACCGCCCTGTTTTTGGAAGGCACGGATCGTCTCGTCTGCAACATCCTTTGCCTCTTTCAGGATATCCCGTGCTTCCTCCCGCGCTTCTCTTAAGATCCGGTCACGTTGTTCCTCCAGTTTTTCCTGCTTTGCTTCTATCACGGATTTCAAGTTTTCAATCTCTTTTTTGTAAGAGATGATCTCTTCCTGTTCCTTTTCGATCCGGATCCGCTGTGCCTCTAAGTCTGAGATTACATTCTCAAAGCTCTCTTCTTCCTTGCTGATATGCTGTTTCGCATCCTCTATGATAAGATCCGGCAGACCTAATTTTTTGGAGATGGCAAATGCGTTGCTCTTGCCGGGGATTCCGATCAACAGCCGATAAGTAGGGTGCAGGGATTCCACGTCAAATTCACAGCTGGCGTTTTCTACAAAATCTGTGGAAAGCGCATAGATTTTCAGCTCGCTGTAATGAGTCGTTGCCATGGAGCGCACGCCTCTGTCATGCAGATGGTTCAGGATAGAGATGGCAAGCGCTGCACCTTCCGTGGGATCGGTGCCGGCTCCAAGCTCATCAAAAAGGCACAGGCAGGAGTCGTCGGCGTGTTTTAGGATATCAACGATATTCGTCATATGGGAGGAAAAGGTGCTGAGGCTCTGCTCAATACTCTGTTCATCCCCGATATCTGCGTACACTTCCCTAAATATGGAAAGCATCGACCGATCCAATGTGGGGATATGAAGCCCCGATTGCCCCATCAGCGTCAAAAGTCCTACGGTTTTTAATGTAACGGTCTTGCCGCCGGTATTGGGTCCGGTGATGATCAGAAGATCAAAATCTTCTCCCAGGCGCACGTCGATTGGGACTGCATTGGAAGCATCCAGCAGAGGATGTCTTGCCTGACGGAGTTTAATGATATGTTCATCATTAAATATGGGACGTGTTGCGTTTAATTTCATGGCATAGCCTGCTTTGGCAAAAATAAAATCCAGCAAGGTCAGGGTTTTCTGATCTTCAGCAATCACATCGGCGTAACCGGCGCACATGCCGCTGAGCGAGGCAAGGATACGCTCTATCTCTTCCTGCTCCCGGATCTCCAGTTCGCGCAGCTGGTTATTCAGGTTCACGACTGCGGCAGGTTCGATAAATACCGTTGAACCGGTGGAAGACTGGTCATGGATCATGCCGGGCACTTGTCCCTTGTATTCAGCTTTCACAGGCAGACAGTAGCGGTTATTCCGCATGGTGATCACCGCATCCTGAAGATAGGAACGGTAGGTGGAGTTAACCATGGAATTAAGCTGCGAGTGGATCCGGCCATTAATAACGCCGTAGGATTTCCGTATGGAAGAAAGTTCATTGCTGGCGCTGCTGCTGATCTCATCCTCGGAGATGATACAGCGGAAGATTTCTTTAGAAAGAGCCGGAATCGGATCCAAACGCAGAAAATACTCCTCCAGCACGTCGGAAGACGCATCTTCCCTCCCGTCTGTTCCGTAATGTCTTATGGCAGCAGTACATTCCAGCAGTCTTGCAATATTCAGAAGCTCGGCGGCGGATAAAGATCTTCCGATCTTCAATTCCTTGACGGTTCCCCGCAGGTCTTTATTGGCGCCAAAAGATAGACGGTCATTAACAAAAAGCCGTTTCAGCGCCGCTTCGGTTTCAGACTGCGCATGCTCGATCCATTCCGGATTGGAGGAAGGGCGGAGCCGTACACACATGAGACGTCCCGGTTCGCTTCCGGCGTATTCCGCAAGCGCGCCTGTGATTTTTTCATATTCTAAAATGCCTAGTATTTTTTCATTCATGGCTTTATTATAACATATCAAAGTCTATGACCGCAATCAAAGTAAAATCAAAATGTGGCTGGTTATTGTTTTTTCATTGCAAATAGCATACAATAACATTAAAAAATTATAGGTATATTTTTTTAAAATTTAAGTAGAATCAATAGTACACTTGTGATAGAATTATATGTAGTTAATGAAGAAAGGAACCTGGAAGGAAATGGATTATCGCGGAGAGATCAGGGATTACATCCGTTTGGAGATAGAAATATTAGGGAAGATGGATATAGATGCCATCAATGACGCATTAAATCTTCTGCATGATACGCTGCAGAAGGAAGGCAATATCTATATTTTCGGCAATGGCGGCAGTTCTCTGACGGCATCTCATTTTCAGAATGATTTTAATAAGGGCATCTCAGAAAATATGGTGAAGAAATTTCGGTTTCATTGCCTGAATGACAACATAGCGACGGTCATGGCGATTGCCAATGATTTCAACTTTGAAGAGGTATTCCGTTATCAGCTTACCGGAAGGATGAAGCCGGATGATATTGTGATTGCTATTTCGGGAAGCGGTAATTCTCGGAATGTATTAAATGCCGTAGAATATGCCAAAGCGCAGGACTGTAAAGTGATCGGGCTGACAGGGTATGACGGAGGAGCATTGAAAGAGCTGTCAGATATTTCTTTGCATGTGCCGGTGAACAGCATGCAGATCACCGAGGATCTTCACATGATGCTGGATCATCTGATGATGTCTGTATTCAATAAGACATTATGCGGCATACAGCATGTAAGACCATAAGATAACAGATGATAAGTATAGAAATAGAGCGGAGGGGGTTATCATATGAAGTTTATCCCAACAGAAAAACTAAAACCGGGGATGAGGCTTGCAAGACCGATATTTAATAAACAGGGCGTTATGCTTTATGAACGCGATAGCAAGCTGACTCCGCAGGGTATTAACAGCATCCATAATTTTGAGTTGATCGGCATCTATATTTTGGAGCCTGCGGAACCGCTTCCGCCGATGACAGAGGATGACCGCGAGTTTGAGCGGTTTCAGACGATGTCGGTTTTTGTGCTGCAGGAGATTATGGATGATATTTTAAATGGCGAGCCGCCACAGAAGCTGAGGCAGTTTTCACAGGAGATTCTGGCTAAATTTTCCGTAAAAAATGAAAAGTTTACTTTTATGCAGAACCTGCGGAGCAAACGGGATATGGTTTATAAACATTCTTTGAATGTTGCGATCCTGGCAGCAGCCATTGCGGGCAAAATGAACATCAGTATTGCAAGACAGCGGTCTACCGTCATGACGGCGCTGCTGCATGATATCGGAAGATTTAACCTGTCAGAAAAGATCGCGCAGAAATCTGTGGCTGATCTGACTCCGGAAGAGCAAGAGACGATATTTACCTGTCTGGAAGGCGGTTATCTTACATTGAGGGACAATGGGAATATCGATCATGAAGTTTTGCGGAATACGCAGACATTTATTAAGACTCTGCGGGAGATCAAAACTCTGGAAGTGGGAAAGCTGCTGACAAAGAATAACCTTGAGACGGAGATTTTAAAGGTAGCTTATTATTTTGATGAGCTGACAGCAATGAAATATGGGGAAGAGCCGCAGTCGGATATTGCCGCTTATCAGTATTTAAAGCATCCTAAAAATCAGATGAATTCGCAGGTTGTCAAAGCGTTGACGCAGGTGATCCATATTGTGCCGCCCGGATGCAGCGTTCAGTTTGCGAACGGAGATAAGGGGATCGTTTTGACGGAAAATGAAGATGATATCCTTCGCCCGTTTGTGCTTAATTTTAGGAACAATCAGATTTATAATCTTTCGGACGGCAAGACGTATGAAAAGTTTCAGATCAAGGATGTGTTAAAGACATTGGATAATCGTTACCTTATGGTAGACGAGTATCAGAAATATCTGGATTCCCTGAAAAACGGAGAATGTAAATGAAAAAATATAAGGATATCCAGCCTTTATTTCAGAATAAATATCTCAATTTTTATCACATGGATGCATTGACTGATTCGGGAAAAACATTTGATTATTATTTTGCATCCAGAAATTCCAAGGATCGTATCAAAGCAGTGACAGGAAGCATGGGGGCAGAGGGCGTGGTCATCTATCCCGTCTGGAAGGAAGAACCGGATAAGATAGTGCTGATCAGGCAGTATCGTTATCCGGTTGGAGACATGATATACGAGCTTCCGGCAGGACTGATAGACGAAGGAGAGGATGCGCCGCAGGCTGCCGTTAGGGAGATGAAAGAGGAGACCGGATTTACATTGGAGGTATATGACGGGGGAGCAGAATATTACCGCCGTCCGTTTTTCATGGGTGCGGGATATACGGATGAGGCGTGTCAGGTGGTATTTGGCTATGCGGATGGAGTATGGAACCGGCAGGAATTAGAAGAAACAGAGTCGATAAGGGTTTTTCTGGCGGATAAACGGGAAGTCAGCCGGATCCTGACAGAAGAGAAGGTTTCCTTGAGGATGGCATATCTGATGATGCATTTTCTGCAATCGGATCCGGAAGACCCATTTGCTTTTCTTTCCGGTTTCGCAATTACCTGAATATGTTAAAGATATTGGAGAGGAAAACACATGATAAAAGAAAGTTTAAATGAAGCCGGTTGGAAGATGAAAGCTGCTGCCGGTAAGAACTATGATACAACGGTGCCATGTTCAGTAATGTCCGTGTTATTGGATGCAGGCGCGCTGGAAGATCCGTATTATCGGGAGAATGAAAAGGATACGTTGGCGCTGTTTGAAAAGGATTATGAATTTTTCTGCAATTTTTCCGTCAGCGGCGCGCATATGCAGGAGGATATGATCGAACTGGTATTTTACGGGCTGGATACACTGGCGGAGATCTATCTGAACGGCAGGCTTCTTGCGTCCACTTCTGATATGCACAGAACATTTCGCTTTTCCGTAAAAGATCAGCTCCGGCTGGGAGCCAATGAGCTCCGGGTGATACTGCGTTCACCGCTGGCATATCTTAAGAATTACAAGCCGGAGAAGGGAAAAGAGATCGGTTATACAGCCTGCGGAGCAATCAAAGGGAATCAGTATCTTAGAAAAGCACATTCGATGTTTGGCTGGGACTGGGGTCCACAGCTTCCGGATGCCGGAATCTTCCGAAGTGTAGAGCTGCATAGCTATTCCAAGGCAAGGATCAAAGACATACGGATCAGTCAGGAGCACCGGCGGGATGGCGTTATGGTGACGATTGATCCGGTTTTGCAGATGTTTGACAATATTCCGGTGGAGATCGAGGTTCAGATGACCGGTCAGAAGCCGGTCACGGTGCTGACAAGAATGCCGGAGGGCAACGGCGCGGTCACGTCTTATGGAGAAAACATGATTCAGATCATGGTTGAGCAGCCGGAGCTCTGGTGGCCGAACGGCATTGGCGGGCATCCTTTATATACGATTACGATCAGGATCAAGAAGGCGGATTATCTTTATGATGAGAAGATTCTGCGGATCGGATTACGCACGCTGACGGTCAGCCGGAAAGAAGATGAATACGGAGAGGAATTTGCTTTTTGTGTCAATGGCGTTAAGATCTTTGCCATGGGCGCGGATTATATTCCGGAGGATTGTATTTATTCACGGATTACAAAGGAACGTCTCACGATGCTGGTGGACAGCGCGGCGCGGGCTAATTATAACTGTTTAAGAGTATGGGGCGGCGGTTATTATCCTTCAGATGATTTTTATGATCTGTGCGATGAGTACGGCATTATCGTCTGGCAGGATCTGATGTATGCCTGCAATGTTTATGAGCTGACGCCTGAGCTGGAGGAAAATATCGTTGCGGAGACGCGTGATAACATTGAAAGACTGCGCCACCATGCCTGCCTGGGACTTTGGTGCGGCAACAATGAGATCGAATCCGGCTGGAGCCACTGGTCTGATTTTCAGAAGGAAAAGCCTGCGCTGCGGGCAGATTATATCAAGATGTTTGAATATCTTCTTCCTAAGACGGTACGGGAAATGGATAAAGATACATTTTTCTGGCCTTCTTCCCCGTCATCAGGAGGATGTTTTGATGCGCCGGATGACGAGAACCGTGGAGATGCCCATTATTGGGAGGTATGGCACGGACAGAAACCGTTTGAGGAATACAGGGAGCATTATTTCCGGTTTTTGTCAGAATTTGGCTTTCAATCATTTCCGTCCATGAAAACGATCAGGACCTTCACGGAGCCGGAAGACCACAATATCTTTTCTCCGGTCATGGAGAGTCACCAGAAAAATGGCTGGGCAAATGGAAGAATCTTATACTATCTGTCGGAGAATTTCCTATATCCGAAGGATTTTGAAAGCCTGCTCTATGTCAGCCAGATACTGCAGGGACTGGCAATAAAGTTTGGTGTGGAGCATTTCAGACGGAACAGGGGAAGATGCATGGGCACTCTGTACTGGCAGATGAATGATAACTGGCCGGTGGTATCGTGGTCAAGTATTGATTATTTTGGACGCTGGAAAGCGTTGCATTATATGGCAAGGCGTTTTTATGCGCCCATTGCCGGAAGCCTCCGGAAGGATGGCAATAAGCTGACGGCTTATGTGGATAACGGAAGTCTTATGGATATTAATTGCAAGCTTGAGCTGCTGCTGTGGGATATGGACGGAAAGGAATTGTCCCGCTATACGGAGAGCAAGAGAAGCTGTCATGGTAAGACCGTTGTATTTGAAGCCTGTGATTTTACAAGGATGATAGAAAAGCATGGGGCACGTAATGTATATGCGGAGGCGGTGTTTATATACGGAGATGGCGTTATACAGGTTGAGGCGGAGACATTTGCGCCTTACAAATACCTTGCATTGAAGCCTGCCCGGATCAGACGGGAGATCATAGAAGAAGAGGATCTGTTTAGGATCACACTGACGGCGGATGCGTTTGCTCCCTTTGTATTTTTGGATTTAAAGGATGCTGACGGTATCTTTAGTGACAATGTATTCCATATAACACCGGGATTTAATTATGAAGTGGTTTTGGAAAAGAGGGATATTTTTTACGGTGAAATAGCGGATGCGGCGGTTTTGGCAGAGCAGCTGACGGTAACCTGTCTGCAGGATTCCTATTGGGATCAGGAGAAGCAGGAGACGGAAATCGTATCGGCGGAAGAGACGCCGGTGGAGGATAATGCGTTGCCGGAAGCTGTAAAAGAAACAGCAAAAGCTCATGATCTGCCTGAAATATCGAAGCCGGTTGAAGCTCAAGAACCGGTTAAAGCCGAAGAACCGATTGAAACTGCGGAACGTATCAAAACGGAAGAACCGGTTAAGATTGAAAAACCTGTCATAACTGAGAAACCTGTCATAACGGAAGAACCGGTCAAAGCCGAAGAACCGGTTAAAGTCGAAGAACCGGTTATAACCGAAAAACCGGTTACAACTGAAGAACCGAAAGAGACAGCACGCGCAGCTTTGTTAGATAGCGAAGAATTTGACGAAGAAAAGGCAATACAGGAAGTTCTGGGACAGATCAAAAAGACGGTTCAGGAGCGCAACACGGGATTATTGCCGGTTCTGCCGAAAGAAGTATTGGAGCAGACAAGTGTGGCAGAACTGCCGGAGAAAGCATTGGAGCAGACAAGTGCGGCAGAACTGCCGGAGGAAGTTTTAGAGCAGGATCGGATCACAGAATATGATGAAAAACGGACTGAAGAGGCAGTCCGCCAAAGCTCATCGGGAAACAGGAAGAAAGACAGAAAAAAGAATCGAAAAGGGCGCAGATAAAAAGAGTGGAAATTTAAGAAAGAAATGCATATCGACGGATAAAGGGAAGAGGGGATCATGGGGATCACATATCATAAAAAAGATAGGGTATTTTGTATAAATACACCTAATACATCATATTTGATCGGCATTGCAGATGCGGCTGATCCGGCGGATGGCAGCAGTGCCGGCACAGGCAGTAAAGGTGCATCTGTTAATGGAGATGTGTCTGCCCATGGCGATCCGTCTGTCTGCGGTGGTTATGTGGGACATATGTATTATGGGAAGAGGATACGGGATGTTGAACTATCATATCTTCTCAGGATCGATGAGCCGCCCTATGTGCCGTCAGTGAATCAAAGGGATAAGCTTAGCTTTTTGGATTCTTTTCCGATGGAATATCCGACACACGGGATAGGAGATTTCAGGGAAGATTGTATGGAAGTGCGTACCAAAGCGGGGCATACGGCGTTGGAGCTTTCTTATTCCGGATATGAGCTGCAAAAAGGAAAGCCTGCATTGGAAGGGCTTCCCGCGACCTTTGGAACAGAAGAAGACTGTGAGACGCTCTGTCTGATTCTGGAGGATAGGGTACTCTCTCTGAAGGTTGAATTATATTACAGTGTATTTGCGGATAATGACGCGATTGCAAGAAGCGTCAGGGTAATCAATGAAGGCACTGAGGAGATCTATCTGACTAAAGTGTTTTCCGCCTGTCTTGATATGGATAATAAGGAGTTTGAACTGCTGACACTGCATGGATCGTGGGGGAGGGAACGCCATATCCAGCGTAATCCCGTAGGGTACGGTTTTCAGGGAGTATCCTCCGTCCGCGGCGAGCCGTCCCATCAGCATCATCCGTTTTTGGGATTGCTGACCAAGGGGGCAACGCAGGAGGACGGTGAAGTATATGGACTTCATTTTGTATATTCCGGCAATTTTACAGGACTGGTCTATCGGGGGCAGTTTGACAATATCCGCGCCATACTGGGAATCAACGGCAGCGATTTTTGTTGGAAACTTATGCCGGGAGAAGCGTTTACCGCACCGGAAGTGATCCTTACCTATTCTGCCCATGGTCTTGGGGACATGACAAGATGTTACCATGATCTGTACAGGAATCATCTGATCAGAAGCAGCTATAAGGATCAGATGCGCCCCATCCTGCTCAATAACTGGGAAGCGACGTATTTTGATTTTACAACAGAGAAGCTGCTTGCCATTGCGAGGGAAGCGTCCCGGCACGGGATAGAGATGCTTGTGATGGATGACGGATGGTTTGGAAACCGTTATGATGATAACCGCGCCTTGGGAGACTGGTTTGTCAACGAAGAAAAATTAAAAGGCGGACTTCCGTATCTTGTGTCGGAAGTCAATAAGCTGGGCATGAAATTCGGCATTTGGTTTGAACCGGAGATGATCTCGCCGGATTCTGAGCTGTACCGTGCGCATCCTGACTGGGCGATCGCTGTTCCCGGAAGGAAAGCGGGTCTGTGCCGCTGTCAATATGTCTTAGATCTCACCAGAAAAGAAATTGTTGAATATGTATGGGAACGGTTATGTAATATTCTGGAAAGCGCCAATATTGAATATGTAAAATGGGATATGAACCGGCAGCTTGCCGATCTTGGAAGTATCGGTCTTCCGGCGGATCGGATGGGTGAGCTGTGTCATCGTTATGTATTGGCTGTCTATGAACTGCAGGAGCGTCTTGTGACGAAGTTTCCGGATCTGTTATTGGAGAATTGTTCCGGCGGCGGCGCAAGATTTGATCCGGGGATGCTGTATTACAGCCCGCAGATCTGGTGCTCTGATGATACGGACGCTATGGAACGTCTGATGATCCAGGAGGGAACAGCGTTGATCTATCCGCTTTCCTGTATGGGCGCGCATGTCAGCGACTGCCCAAATCATGCGGTAGGAAGGACGACGCCGTTTGAGACGAGAGGTTATGTGGCTCTTATGGGAACCTTTGGTTATGAACTTGATGTCACTAAGATATCGGAGGAAGACCGGAGTATGATTCCGGGGCAGGTGAAGATGTATCATAAGTTCCATATGCTGATCAGTCAGGGGGATTATTACCGGATCGCATCCTATGCGGATAACCATCTGTGGGATTGTTATATGGTGGTAAATAAGGAAAAAACAGAAGCTCTGCTTATCTATATTCAGGCGCTGGGACAGGTAAACTGCCATTCCAGGATCTTTGCCTGTAAAGGTCTGTTGTCGGATAAAAAGTATAACATCTTTCGTTATGACATGGAGAGTGGGGAGGATGTGCCGTTTAGCAGGACTGCTTTATATGGGGAAACGCTGATGAATGCGGGAATCCGTATCGAAAGCCTGTGGGGCGATCATAAGGGGATGTTGTTGCATTTTGTAGGGTGATATGTTAAGATGTACGCGGGATTTAAGTAATTTATCAAGTAAGAAAAATGAGGAGGAGTACATTATGAGAAAAAAGGTATGGTTAATGGGTATCATGGCATGTCTGTGTGTAGGACTTACGGCATGTGGCAACCCGTTAAAGAAGCTGCCGGAAGCAACGGGAGACAATATCTACGATGCGGACGAGGAGACCACGGGAAATGATTTTGCGGATGATCTTCTTGATGATCTGATGGATGAGGGAGGAATCCCTGGAGAGGTAACATCCTTTGTCATCAATGACAGGGATGATAATGAGGATAGCAAGGAGCGCAGCGAGCTGAAGGTGGAAATAACAACAGAGACGGGTACGCTGCAGTATGTTTATAATTATGTGGTAGACTGCAAATATTCAGATGGCGAATGGACAATGAAAAAATTTTCCTTGGATGAGGACGAGGAATCGACGATCACGCCGTTGGTAGAAGTGACGAAGGATCAGGTGAAGGATATTTTGGTCAATAAGGTATCTTATTATGACTATACTCCGGATGACTGGTATGACAATGCTTATTTTGAGTTCAGCGAGGACGGTATTGTAGACATCAAGATCAACAGTCAGAAGATCGAACCCGCAGTGATCCATACGGCATCGGCTCCGGCTGACAATCTGAAGATTACGGTTGTATGGACCAATGGTTTCTGCAATTATACGGGAGATTTTGATCTTGTCTGTGTCTATGATCTTGGTTCCGAAATTGTTGATTGGAGATATCTATCTTTTACGCATACCTCGGATTATACGCAGGAGCTGACGGAGGAGACGGCTGCGGCGCTTTCGGATGAACAGATGACAGCCGATCTTGCAGGCTATCCGTTGATTACGGACAGTTATTATTTTAATACCGGACTGGTTCTGACGGAAGATACGATGGAGTCCATTACCTTTGAGGATCTTGTATGGAGCAACACGAGCTGCACCCGAAGGGCGGATATCGTTCTGGCTGACCAGAGCATCTTTAAGGTTCATGTGATCGCGGACTTTACATACTCTTATAATGGCTCTGAATGGAATCTGAACAGCGTTAAATATTCACCGGGATATAATGACGGCATGAATGACTGCTGGGCGTCAGGAAATGATCTTGTGGGTAATTATTCAGGCATTGTCAGGAACAATGACGGAACGCAGTATGCAACGGCATATTACAGTATCCTGACGGTAAATGCGGATGGTTCGTTAAGCGGCGTGTTAAAGTTTGTGCCGAGCGGAAAAGATCCTGCTTCTGTGGAGGCGGTTAATTTTACCGGTGTTTATAATGAGACAAAGATGTTCTTAGATATTGATCTGGAAAAATATGTGCGTGCTCAATACGGCACAGGATGGAGTTATTACGATTTTGATGATGTATATCTCAGATATGATGTGGCAACAAATACGCTGATGACAACCAACACTTACCAGATCAATTGTATCTTAGAAAAAGGAGACGCTTCAGAGGCGCCGCAGGAAGAAACAGAAGAAACACCGGAAGAATAATGTGAGATGAATAGTTGATTTCATACAAAAGATTTTTTATACGGGAAACGCTTTCATCAGCGTTTCCCTAAATTTAACGCGATATGATAAGTATATTGCGGGAGGCAGGGTTTATGATCAGAAATGCAACGATGAGCGACATTGCGAAAGAGCTTGGCGTAAGTACGGTGACAGTTTCAAAAGCGCTTGGAGATAAGGAAGGCGTCAGCGACGCTGTACGTGGGAAGATCAAAAAGAAAGCGGAGGAGATGGGCTACCGTTATCATTCCCTTGCCGGCGGTATGAGAGGAGGCAGGAGCGGCAATGTTGGCGTACTTGTCTCAGAAGGCTTTTATCAGGACAATGCTTTTTATGCCGGACTTTATAACCGCAATATGATGGCTTTGAAGCGTTACGGTTATTCCTGTATTTTGGAAATTTTGTCAAAGCTGGATGAACGGGAAGGTATCCTGCCAAACATGATTGAAAATAATAAGGTCGATGCGCTGATCATACTTGGACAGCTGAAGCGCAGCTATATTACAAAGATACGAGAGATCGATATCCCTTTTATCTTTCAGGATTTTTATGATGAGGAATATAATGTGGATTCTGTGGTCAGCGACAATGTTTATGGCGCATACCAGCTGACCAATTACCTGATTGGAAGGGGACACAGCAGGATCGCGTTTGTCGGCAATATCTATGCCACCAGCAGTATCATGGATCGTTATCTGGGATATTACAGGGCACTGATGCAGAACAGGATAGAGATTAGGGAAGACTGGATCATTCGGGATCGTGATGAGACGCAGGGGACCTATACGACGCTGGATCTGCCAAAGGATCTGCCGGAGGCGTTCTTCTGTAACTGTGACGAAGTAGCGTATTCTCTTGTTAATCAGCTGAAGGAGGCAGGCATACGTGTGCCGGAAGATGTATCTGTGATTGGATTTGATGATTCCAGCTATGCTTCCTTCTGCAGTCCGAAGCTGACGACTTATCGTGTCGGCATTGAGGCGATGAGCGAAGCGGCAGTGGATGCCGTGCTTAAGAAGATCAAAGACAGGGATTTTCGGATCGGCAGGAGGGTCATCGGCGGTGATATCGTGATCAGGGAGTCGGTGAAGTAGGGTTATCGGCAATTGATTTCAAAAATGAGGCTATGCACTGATTTTTAGTGCAATAGCCCTCTTTTTTTCTTGTGATTTGGCAAGCAAACCCTTATAATAAAAGAAAGTACAAGGATGAGAGGAAAGTGTGTCATCGCAGTAAACGGCTCTGACATGGAGGATTATTATGAAAGAAACATTGGATGTTCTGGAATTGGACAGAGTACAGATGGAGGATGCATTTTTAAAAAATGGATTTATCGGCAGGACGAAAGCTTCTTATTTTGTAATTATTGATAAAACAGTTACGGACAGGCGGCAGGTGACGGAGATTTTGGAGGAAACGGGACTGCTGCCAGAATATCAGGCGGTGCTGTTCGGTGAAAATATAGGGGACGGCGGCGCTATGGACGTGAGCACAGTCATGAGCCATCCCGGAATGAGGATCTATGCGCTGGCAGTAAAGAAAAGCCTTCTGGAATGGACAGGTTCGTTTCATGAGACGCTGCGCGATCATAATACGTATGAATTTTTATGCAGAGCTGCAGCTGAGACGACGGTATATGGGATCCCGTGCACGGAGGAGACTGCCGAAGAGTCTGGTGACGATACCTGCAACGGATGTGACCGGATTGACGGTGGTAAAGACACTGGCGAAGGAAAAGACGGGATGGATGGCGGCAGGGATGTCTGCGGTGAAGAAGAAAAGACTTCTGCAGCCCGGACATTTGCCTATATTGCAAGGCTTCATATGGTGCGTCTGCAGGCGCAGGGTGTATTGGATGACGTATTTTTCCGACTGATTGATCATATGGCGGAGCTTGATTGCAGTCGGGAGTTTAGCGGCGAGATGGGAATTATGCTTGACTCTTTTGCGGAATTTGAAAGGCTTGCAAGGAATACGGCGCCGTATCTGATCTTTGTGGGAGATGATACCTGTTACAGTGTGCCGAAGAGATTTGCGGCGGTGCTTTCTGATGAGCTGGCGGATCTGGGACAGGCGGTGGTCACTACAGACGGCAGACATGGAGAATGGCATGTCGGAGATGGTTCTAATATTGCAGTACCGCCGGTGCTTAAGGGTGTGGTTGGATACCAGATGGAGATTTTGGAAAGAGAGATGTTTCGTAAGATGGCATGTCCGAAATATCAGTTTTGGTTTGATAATCCGATTTTTTATGCTGATATGTCTCATGGTCTTCCAAAGGAGTATTACATTCTTTCTCAGGATGCGGATTATGCGGACTATATCAAAAGGTATTACGGAACAGAAAATGCAATACAATTCCCGCCGGCAGGAGAAGACGCCGGATATGCTGCGAATCAGGATCGTCCGTATGATGTGGTGTTTATCGGCAGCTACCGCAATCAGTGGGATGTGGATACATTTACGGAGGAGGAACGGAAGTTTTATGAATATATGAAAAGCCATCCGGATATTAATTTTGAAGTTGGTTACCGGCAGTATTTAGAAGAGAATATGGCATGTGAATATGAAGAGGACACCATACGGACCGGTCTGGAATCGGTGAAAAATGCCTGCCGTGCGGTAACATCCTATTATCGTGACGCTGTGATCAAGACATTGATTGCTGCGGGTATCCATGTACATGTCTATGGCGATAGCTGGCAGGGTTTTTATTCGGAGCATGAAGCGTTTCTGTCCCGTCATCCTGAAGTATCGGTGGAGGAATCCTTAGAGGTGCTTGGTCATGCCAAGATCGGTCTGAATATTATGTCATGGCATAAGGCGGGTATGACGGAGCGTATCGCCAATATCATGCTGTCCGGCGCAGTATGCGTTTCGGATGAATCGAGTTATCTTAGGGAGAATTATACAGATGGGGAAGAACTGACGCTGTTCAGACTTTCAGAGCTTTCTCTTCTGCCGCAGAAGGTTTTGGAACTGCTGCGGGAGGAAAACCTTCGCCGGCAGATGGCAGTAAAGGCTTATGAACGCGCAAGGAAGGAGCATACCTGGAGAAAGCGTGCGGAGGAGCTTCTTGCCTTACAAGGATAGCAGATTAAAAATTTTTCAATGCAGATTTGTGACGCTTTGAAATAGGTTTTTTATGTAAATTGTCATACTGACCAAATGCAGGTTATTTAAATTGGCTTATATTTACAAAATTAACTGGGATAGCATTTTCTGTTTGACACTAATTTGTTAAAAAATTATAATTAAATCATAGCTTAACGATAACCTAATAACGGGAAATGCAGATATATTACCTTAAAAGGAGGAATCCCTATGTCTAACGTAAGTTTTATTAATGTATCGTCACTGCCCAATATTCCCTGGCAGGAGAAGCCGGAAGGGATCAAGGGTGCGCCCGTATGGAGATATACGGAAAACCCAATTATCGACAGAAATCCTGTAGAGGGCGTTGCAAGAATCTTTAATAGCGCAGTTATGCCGTATGAGGATGGATTTATCGGCGTGTTCCGCGGCGAGCAGACCAACGGTATTCCTTATATATATCTTGGAAGAAGCAAAGATGCGATTCATTGGGATTTTGATAAAGAGAAGATTCCGTTTGAGGATGAGGACGGCAAGCCGTTTATGCCGGTCTATGCTTACGATCCCCGTCTGGTAAAGGTAGAGGATACCTATTATATCATCTGGTGCGGCGATTTTTACGGTGCGGCGATCGGTATGGCAAAGACGACTGACTTTAAGAAATTTGTCCGCATTGAGAATCCGTTTCTGCCGTTTAACCGTAATGCCGTACTGTTCCCCAGAAAGATCAACGGCAATTTTGTACTGTTCTCCAGACCATCTGACAGCGGGCACACTCCGTTTGGCGATGTATTTATCTCAGAAAGTCCGGATCTTGTATATTGGGGAAAGCATCGTCATGTGATGAGCCGCGGCAATGAGTGGTGGGAGTCCGTAAAGATCGGCGGCGGTGCAGCTCCCATAGAGACAAGCGAAGGCTGGCTGTTGTTCTACCACGGCGTCAGCGGAACCTGTAACGGATTTGTATATTCTATTGGTGGTGCGATTCTGGATATTGACAATCCTTCTATTGTGAAATACCGTTGTACGAATTTCCTTTTAACGCCGGAGCAGTGGTATGAGGAGCGGGGCTTTGTGCCTAATGTATGTTTCCCCTGTGCTACGCTTCAGGACAATGATACGGGAAGGATTGCGATTTATTACGGAGCTGCGGACAGTTATGTGGGGCTTGCATTTACAAAGCTGGATGAGATCGTGGACTATATCAAATCCAACAGTGTGTTGAATGATACAGATAAGGAGATTGGACGCAGATAAAAATATTTGATGCCGTATAGCGCATCCTGTTTTGTGAATAAGGTCTTGTAAAACTTGTCAAAGAAAGAGATATATAGTAATATTTTTTTTAGATATTGATGATTCCGATGCGAAGGGATGGAGTAAAAGCTGCTCATGTCAGATCATAAAAAAGTGTTGGTAAAAGGAATATGGCTGGCGTTAAGTTTTGTAATGTTAACTGCATGTACAGCGGCGAAAAAAACGCCGGGATCATCTGACGGGGAGGCGGCAGTGTATTCCTGGGAGGAAGCGGATATCTATGAAGCAGAGGATGGCGTATTGCTGGGCGGCGCATTGGTAGAGAGCGGTACGCAGGGATATAAGGGCACGGGTTACGTGACCGGTCTTGCAAATGAGGGCGACGGCATCAGCCTGACCATTACGGTAGAAGAGACGGGATTTTATGACTTGAACTTTATCAGTGCAAGTCAGGGCGGAGATTACAAAGAAAACTATGTGACGATCGATGGGGAAAGCGCAGGGACGGTCAGTGTGCAGTCGGGAACATTTACGGATTCCATCCTGCAGCGTGTGTATATGGAAGGCGGTACGCACGAAATTACGATGACCAAGTACTGGGGATGGATCATGCTGGACAGGGTATTGGTAAAGCGCTCTGATGAACTGGCAGCCGATCTGTATCAGGTATCGCCAAAGCTTGTGAATCCTGATGCCACAGAGAATGCGCAGCGATTGTTCAGTTATATGTGTGATATCTATGGGACACAGATCCTTTCGGGGCAGTATTGTGATGATGGTATGTATGGTTTGGAGAATGCTGCTATCTGGAAGGCGACCGGCGGTGAATTTCCTGCTGTGCTGGGGCTTGACTTCATCGAGGCGTCTCCTTCCCGTGTTGCTTACGGTTCACAGAATTATGCAACGCAGTATGCCATTGACTATTGGAACGAGGGTGGGATCGTTACCTTCTGCTGGCATTGGAATGCGCCGGAGAAGTATATCACCGGACAGTGGTACAGCGCTTTTTATACGGAACATACCAATATTGATCTTGCAAAGATCATGAATGGGGAAGATCAAGAGGGTTACAACCTCTTGATGAGGGATATCAATGCGATCGCAAAAGAGCTGCAGACATTGCAAGATGCAGGTGTGCCGGTGCTTTGGAGACCGCTGCATGAGGCATCCGGCGGATGGTTCTGGTGGGGAGCGTCGGGACCGGAGGCTTATAAGAAGCTTTATATTTTGTTATATGATCAATTGACTAATAAATATGGTCTGAATAATCTGATCTGGGTCTGGAACGGTCAGGACGCAGAGTGGTACCCGGGGGATGAGTATGTGGATATCATAGGCGAGGATATCTATCCGGGAGAACGCGTATATAGCTCTCAGGCAGATATATTTTTGAAAGCGGCGGGTTATACCGAAAGCAATAAGATGATAGTGATGTCGGAAAACGGCTGTCTGTTTGATCCGGCGCTTGCGGAGCGTGATGGCGCAATGTGGGGATTCTTTTGTACATGGCAGGGTGAGTTTGTGTTAAAGAATGAAGCGTTAAATGCTCTTTCTGAACGATATACGGAAGAAAGCATGGTACGGCAGGTCTATGGGGATGAAAGAGTGATCACGAGATCGGAGCTTCCGGATCTGTTGAACTATCCGATACGCACGGATTAATGTGAGTTAAGGGAAAGGCATAGTTTTAAATGGAGGGATTTTTCTCATCAGAGGGACCGTTGATCGGATTTCTTCAAAAAATAGGGATGTTGATTGTTCTGAGCGTATTATTTCTCTTGTGTAGCTTTCCGCTTGTTACGATGGGTGCGGCAGCGTCCGCATTATATTACGCGGTGGCGAAATCCGTCCGCAGGGGGCGGGGCTATCCGACCAAAGAATTTTTCAGGGCTTTTAAAAGAAATCTCAAAAATGGTACAGTCTTAACGGTTATTTTTGGCGGACTTGCAGCATTGATTTTATATAACAGGGAAGTGCTCTGGCAGGCGTCTTCGGGAGAGCAAAGGATGCTCTCGAAGATCATGATGGGCAGTCCGGATGGCGGTGCGCTGACATTGTATGTCGTATATGACGGGATGCTGTTTTTTCTGGCAATGCTGGCGGTATATCTGTTTCCGGTATTATCGCGGTTTGCGATGAAGCTTTCGGATATTGTAAAACTTTCCTTTGTGATGTCGCTTCGATTTTTCTATGTTACAGCGTTGCTGATGGCAGGAACCGGCATTTTGCTTTATCTTCAATGGAAAGTGCTGCCGATACCGACGATACTGCTGCTGCCCGGCGGATGGACTTATCTATCCTCGTTTCTGCTGGAAAGGGTGATGAGGATATATACAACCGATCCCAGAGATGGAGAAGACGCGTGGTATCTGGAGTGAGTACACGAAAGCGAGGATGCGGTAAAAAGTGTGAGAAGAACTTCTCTATTTGAGCCGCAGCAGATCTGCGGCATGGGGATTATGGCGGAGTCCGCAGATGAATGGCGTACTGCGCGTCTGTTGCGCTGCCGCGCTTGCGAAAGGAGTGCAGATAAATGATAGGAAAGCATCTGAATAAGGGATTTTACAGAAGGTACAGAAGGGTGGTTTCGATGGCGTTATGTGTAACAATGCTGTCAGGAATGTTTTTCTATCACGGCATGGAAGTCAATGCAAAAACAGATCTTACGCTGGATGATTACCGTGAAGAGGCCGGCACCTATTCCGTAACCGGAGATGTTCCCGGTTATACAGAGTATTTGAATACATACGAACAGGTTTTTCCGGAGGATGTGATCGAGATCGATGCTGCTGATTTTGACCGTTATGAGGATCGTGATGGTACGGCAAAGCCGGATGTTTATACAGATTATGAAGGCATGGAAGGCGACAGCGTCTTAACCACGGAATCCGCTTTGATCGAATATGATTTTGAAGTTGCAAAGAGCGGTTATTATGACCTTTCTTTATTGTATTTTCCCGTGGAGGGAAAAAGTTCTGAGATCCAGCGTTCCTTTTTCATTGACGGCGCGCTGCCCTATGGAGAGCTCTCCTTAATCGAATTTTCCCGTGTCTGGACCACAAGCGTTTATGATTATTATGTCAATGCAGATGACATTGAGGTTACCCGCTGGCCGAAGGATAATCAGGGCAATGATCTGAAGCCGACGGCGATTGAAGTTCCGGAATGGATAGAAAGCTATCTGTTTGACAGCAACGGATATATTACAGATGAACTCAAAGTCTATCTTGAAGCTGGTTCCCATACTTTAACGATCATGTCTTTAAGGGAGCCTATGCTGATAAGAAAAATCACATTCAGCAATTCCGCAGATCCGGAATCTTACGCCGTTGTAAAAGCAAACTGGGATGCTATGGGCGCAGCGCAGACTACCGGACAGAATATCCGGATCGAAGCCGAAAATGCAGTAAAGACATCTTCTCAAATGTTATATCCCAAACAGGACCAGTCTTCCCCCGCAGTCTACCCTTCCAGCGCAAGAGAGCTGTTGAATAACAGTATCGGAGGCACGAACTGGCAGAATGCGGGACAGTGGATCGAGTGGGAATTTGAGGTTCCGGAAACCGGATATTACAATATCAGCATGTATGATAAACAGAATTTCGTCCGGGGTATCTATGTTTCAAGAAAGATCATGATCGACGGAGAGATCCCTTTTGCGGAGATGAGTGATTACGGATTTGATTATGCCCAGAATTGGCGTATGGATGTACTGTCCGATGATGAGGGCACGCCGTATCAGTTTTATCTGGAGGAAGGGATTCATACGCTGCGTATGGAGGTGGTACTGGGGGATTTTTCTGAAATCATCAGTACGGTGCAGGATTCCGTACAGGATCTGAATGCCATTTACCGGAAAATAATCCGGATTACCGGCGTATCTCCTGATAAGTACCGGGATTATCAGATCGCGAGTTCGCTGCCGGAGCTGCAGGGAGAGCTGGAGGTAGTCCGGGCTAAATTGGACAGTGCAATTGTGGATCTGCAGGCGATTGCAGGTAACAATACTGATAAGACAAGAGTCTTGATTACTATGAGAGATCAGCTGGATGAGCTGATCTATGATCAGGAACGTTTTACGGAAGTTATTAACTCCTATAAGATCAATGTACGTGCCTGCGGTAACTGGATTACACAGGTTGTTGGTCAACCGCTGCAGGTTGACAGGATCTATGTCTATTCCGACAGTTCCGAACCGAAGGTTACCGGTGCATCCTGGTTCAGCAGGCTGATTTATGAGCTCAAAAGGCTGTTCTATTCTTTTATCATTGATTATAACCAGATCGGTAATATTGCAGACAGCAATACGGAAGGCACTACAATTACACTTTGGGTTGGTACCGGACGGGATCAGGCCAATGTCATTAAAAATCTGATTGATGAATCCTTTACAAGTACAACAAATATTAACGTGAATGTCCAGCTGGTGGATATGAGCACGCTTCTTAAGGCATCGCTGGCAGGAGA
The DNA here is from genome assembly GCA_964421915.1 of uncultured Lachnospiraceae bacterium. GTDB lineage: Bacteria > Bacillota > Clostridia > Lachnospirales > Lachnospiraceae > NK4A136. The sequence continues at coordinate 33,339 of CAYQZB010000012.1, read as the reverse complement.
GGGTCCTGATGTGGCGCTTCAGGTAGGACCTACGCAGGTGGCTACGGCTGTTACTGCGGGTTCAGGAGCAAGTAATGCCTCTATGGTAAGCGCCTCTAATGATACGCCGGTCAATTACGGTATTCGTAACGCGGTGTTGGATCTGACGCAGTTTGAGGATTATGAAGAGGTGGTTTCAAGATTTTCGGACAGCGCCCTTGTTCCGTTTACCTACAATGGTGCGACCTATGCCCTGCCGGATACGCAGACATTCCTGATGATGTTTTACCGTAAAGATATTTTACAGGAGATCGGTCTGGAGGTGCCAAGAACATGGGACGATGTTAAAGTAGCTATGACGGTCCTTTCTAAAAACCAGATGGAATTCGGTATGCTGCCGGGTGAACAGGTATTTGCCATGCTGTTGTTCCAAAACGGGGGAACCTACTATTCACATGAGGGTATGGCGTCAGCATTAGACGATGATATTGCTGTTAATACATTTAAAGAATATTGTGAGTTCTATACGGATTACAAGCTGGATAAAGAGACCAGTGTGGAAGAACGCTTCCGTACAGGAGAATGTCCGATCATTATTGCGGACTATACCGTGTTCAATAATCTTGCAGTATCGGCTCCGGATATTGAGGGACTTTGGGATTTTACGGTGGTGCCCGGCATCATGCAGGAGGACGGTACGATCAACCATACCACCGGAAGTATCGGTGTTGCCGATATGATCATGGCGGATACGGAATATCCGGAAGAAAGCTGGGAGTTTTTAAAGTGGTGGACATCAGCGGAGACCCAGACGCTGTACGGACGGGAGATGGAAAGCCTGATGGGCGCTGCGGGACGTGTTGCAACAGCCAACATTGAGGCATTAGGGAATCTGTCATGGCAGGTAGACGCTTACGAGGCATTGATGGAACAGTTTGATCAGGTGCAGGGCATCCCTCAGGTTCCGGGCGGATATTATACATGGCGAAATGTGAACAATGCATTTTATTCCGTTACGACAGATACCAATACGGCGACGCCAAGAGAATCACTGATGGAAAAAGTAGAGTATATCAATGCCGAGATCGATTATAAACGGGAAGAGCTTGACCTTCCGATCCTGGATGATTGAGAAAGGAGGGGATATATTTGGAGAAGAAAACGCAGAAGTTAGATGATATAAAAGCTGGCGACAATAAGAAGGAAGTTGATGAAGTGGCAGAGAAGCCGGAAACGGAAGAGAACGCCGTCTCAGAAGAGGCTCTGGCAGTTGCAAAGAAGCAGGCTACGCTTTCTTACCGGATCCGTCGCGCAAGATGGTCCTATGGTATGATAGCGCCGTATTTTATCCTGTTTTTCTTCTTTACGGTACTGCCGGTGGCGATGTCCATAGTGCTCAGCTTCACCTATTTTAATATGCTGGAAATGCCGGAATGGGTGGGATGGAAAAACTATGTCAAACTGTTTCTGGACGATGACGTGTTTTTGATTTCCTTGAAAAATACCTTGTTGTTTGCAGTTGTTACCGGACCGGTCAGCTATTTCCTGTGTTTGTTGTTTGCTTGGATCATCAATGAATTTAAGGGATGGCTCCGTTCCTTCCTGACATTGATTTTCTACGCGCCCTCAATCTGCGGTAATGCTTATCTGGTATGGAGTCTGATCCTGACGGGTGACAGGTATGGATATCTGAATGGTCTGTTATTAAAATACGATGTCATTAACGAGGCGGTTTTATGGATGAAGACAGCGAAATGGATCATGCCGTGTCTGATCGTCGTACAGCTCTGGCTGTCGCTCGGTACGGGCTTTCTTTCCTTTATTGCAGGTCTTCAGACGATTGATAAGAGTCTGTATGAGGCTGCAGCGTTGGACGGTGTTAAAAACCGCTGGCAGGAGCTATGGTATGTGACGCTTCCGGCGATGAAGCCGCAGCTGATGTTTGGCGCGGTTATGCAGATCACACAGTCCTTTGCCGTTGCAGATATCTCCGTGCAGCTGGCGGGCAATCCTTCCGTCAATTATGCCGGTGCAACTGTTGTAACACACCTTTTGGATTATGGCAACACACGATTTGAGATGGGTTATGCATCTGCGGTCGCAACGGTTCTGTTCCTTTTGATGGTTGGCACGAATAAGCTGGTACAGAGAATTTTAAGGAGGGTGGGCGAATAATGTCTAAGCAAGCAAAATCTGTTGACGCAAAACCGTCTGACACTAAAGTGTCTGACGCAAGCACATCTAACGCTAAACCGTCCGATACTAAAGTGTCCGACACTAAAAAGTCCGATGCTAAAGTGGCTGACGCTAAAAAGTCCGACGGGGGGGTGTCTGCACCTGCTAAGATCAAGTTCAGGCGGCGCAGACGCGAGAAGCAGTTAAACCGTTCTATGGCGGGTAATACGTTGTTATTTGCGCTGATGATCTTCTGCGGAGTATTTATGGCTCTGCCGTTGGTTATGATCATCAATAACTGCTTGAAACCGTTAGATGAGTTATTCCAATATCCGCCAAAGCTGTTTGTGAGAAATCCGACGCTGGAGAATTTTACGGATCTGTTTGTTTTGATGAATGATACCTGGGTTCCGTTTTCCAGATATATTTTAAATACAATCATTATTACGGCAGGCGGTATGGTAGGGCATGTAATATGCGCGTCTCTGGCTGCTTATCCATTGGCAAAGCATAAGTTCCCCGGAAAGGATATTCTCTTTTCCATGGTAGTGCTTTCCATGATGTTTTCCTGGACGGTTACGCAGATTCCCCAGTATATGATCATTTCCTGGCTGGGAATCAATAATAATTATCTGGCGTTGATCCTGCCGGCATGGAGCTTTGGTATGGGTCTTTACCTGATGAAGCAGTTTATGGAACAGCTGCCGGATTCCCTGATGGAGTCGGCAAGGCTGGATGGAGCAAATGAGCTTACTATTTTCTGGAAAATTGTGATGCCGAATGTAAAACCGGCATGGCTTACGCTGGCTATTTTTCAGTTCCAGCAGATGTGGTCCAATACTGGCGCGCTGTTTTTGCGGGATGAACAGTTAAAGCCGCTGCAGTTTTCGCTGCAGCAGATCACAGCGGGCGGTACAGCCCGTGCCGGGGCGGCAGCGGCGGTTACTTTTCTAATTGCGGCAGTGCCAATCATATTTTTCCTGATTTGTCAGCGTAATGTCCTGGAGACGATGACGACTTCCGGTATGAAAGACTAAATGTGAGAAGAACTTCTAATTGCCTTCGGCAATTTTGCTCGCAGCAGAGGCTGCTTCGCAGAGAAGTTCTAAATCTCACATCGAAGAACGCAAGGACGGCGTTCTTCTGCAAACGAAGAATTATGTAAATCGGAGTAAGTTTGGATAGGAGTATGGCTATGAAGTTAAAAGCATGGAAATCTGTATTTGCCGGAACACTGACGGCTTTGGTGATTAGTCTTTCATTTACAGGAAGCGTTTCGGCTGAAGACCTTCCGTATGATCCTTATGCATATGATTACTGGGATGATGTTGTACATACACCGGCAGCGTATGAGCCCGCGGGCATGATCAGGGGCGGTGATCTGGTTTATGAAGGGGAATCCATAGGTGCATTTGTTAATCCTCAGGATCTTTGTAAATCTGAAGATGGCAATATCTATGTAGCGGATACCGGAAATCATAGAATTGTTGTATTGAACCGGGATATGACAGAGGTAGTTGATATCTATACGACCTTTGACAATAACGGTACGGAGGATACATTTAATATGCCTACCGGTGTCTGTGTCTCATCAAAGAACTGGCTGTATATCGCAGATTCCATGAACCGCCGCATCGTGATTCTGGAGATTGCGACCGGTGATCTGATGGGGATTGTGGAAGATCCGCAGTCTGACATCTTAGAGGCAGGATACGTGTTTACACCGCTGAAGGTATCCGTAGATTATGCGGACCGTGTTTACTGCATTGCACAGAATATGTTTGAAGGCATCATGGTATTTGAGTCCAATGGTGAATTTACAGGATTTTTCGGGACGATAGAGGTGCAGATTTCGCTTTGGGAGAAGTTTTGGAGAAGGATTGCGACGAAGGAGGAGCGTTCCAAATCACAGCTTTTTATTCCTACGGAATTTACGGGGATCGATGTGGACAGTGATGGTTTTGTCTATGCGACCAATATTGATTTAAAGGGAATGCAGGGCGTGCGTCGGCTGAATCCCAGAGGTGAGGATGTTATTAAGCAGGGGGAGAATGAGAATGTCGGCGGCGATCTTTGGATCGAAGGTTCTACGGATTATGCCGGACCCTCCCAGATCACGGATGTTGTTTACCGGGATAAGGGGATATTCTCGCTGCTTGACCGTAAGAGGGGCAGGATATTTACCTATGATCATGAGGGCAATCTTTTATACATTTTTGGCGGACTTGGAACGCAGGTTGGTACGTTTATGGCACCGGCGGCAATCGAGTCTGTCGGGAATCAGATCGTTGTTCTGGATTCCAACAGGGCTGCTATCTTCTGCTTTAATGAAACAGAATACGGCAGACTGATCAATGAGGCGGTCAGACTCCGTTATGATGGTGATGAGACACAGGCGGTAGAGATGTGGAGACAGGTGTTGAGGCTGAATGAGAATTTTGAGCTTGCCAATTCCGGTATCGGCAAGGCGTATCTGACAGCAAAGGACAATGAAACTGCCATGTATTATCTCAGGCTGGGCATGAACCGGGAATATTATTCCATTGCCTTTAAGAGATATCGCAACGAAATACTGAAAGCCAACCTGAATTATATTTTGACCGGTATGATGGTGATCATTATCGGATATCTGGTGGGATCCAAGATTGTAAAGAAGAAAAAGGGGATCCAAAAAGAGGAGGATATACTGAATGGATAAAAATATTTCCGAAGAAAATAGTTTTTCCGTGAAAGACGAAAGCGGTTTTAAAAAGAAATATTTTTCCGCAGAGAAATGGAAATATCTCTGGTATACGCTCTCGCATCCGATGGACGGCTTTTATTGGATCCGCCGTAAGGATAAGGGCAGTGTGCCGATAGCGGTTTTACTGGTGATCTGTTTTTCCTTTTGTTTTTCTTTAAACAGATATCTTGCCAGTTTTGTAGTGAATGATATCAATCCGAGGTCTGTTAATGCCCTGTCGGAGTTGGGCGGCGTATTGTTTTTATATGTGCTGCTCTGCGTGGGGAACTGGTCGATCACCTGCCTTATGAACGGAGAAGGAAGGATGAAGGATATTTCTATCGCGGTGGGATATGCAACGCTGCCGTTGATCCTGACTTTCATCCCGGCGACGATTATCAGCCGTGCTATTGCAGCGGACGAAGAGTCGTTTTACTATATGATCCTTGCTGTCGGTATTGCTTACGCGGCGATTTTACTTCTGATCGGTATTATGCAGGTGCATAATTATACGTTAGGCAAGACATTGCTTACATTGTTTTTAACTTTGATTGCTGTATTTATTATTATTTTCCTGATGCTTTTACTGCTGAATCTGATCAGTCAGGTATATAATTTCTTCTACAGTATTTATACGGAGCTGATTTTCAGGGCGTAGCCGGAGGGACGGAATCAAAAAGGGTTTCAGATCTATGTGGGATAAAGGAGAAGCATATGAAATTGCCAAATCCATTTGCTAAGAAAAGCCATATTACGGAAGAAGAGGATATCTATAAGGATAGATATGTGGAGGTTCCCAAGAAGCAGAAAAAAAAGCTGGGAAAACCCGGTAAAGTTATTTTGGGGTTGTTGGGGATCGTTTTGACCGGCGTATTGATCTGGCTGGTATATTACATAGTGCATTACCATAATTACAATGTGTACCAGCAGTATCTTGCAGGCTATGATTATGAAGAAGCTGTTGATTTTGTGCCGATCAGTGAGGCCGCTCCTGATGTAGAGGGTATGGTTTTGGCAGCTGAGAATGAGTATCTGAAGCTTTATACCAATGTGGAAACGGCTGAGATCGCGGTATATGATAAGCGGAGCGGTGTAATTACCTATTCGAATCCGGTTGATCTGGAGGATGACGCGATCGCTAATGAAACGAATAAGAATTATCTGAGATCCCAGTTTATTCTGGATTATTATAATAGCGCGAAATCACCGGGAAGTTTTGATTCGTTTTCTGCTTCTGTTGATCTTGGGCAGGTGACCGTCAAGGCGATAGGCAATGGTATCCGTTATACTTATAAAGTCGGGACGGCGTCGAATGCTACAGGGATTGTCCCTAAGTATATACGACCGAAAGTTCTGGAGAATGTGATCAGCGCTTTGCCGGAGGAGGAACAGGAGAAATGCGCCGGCTATTTCAGGGAGAGTACGACAGTATCCGGATTTATGGAACTGAAATCGTCTGTTGCAGGTTCTTCCGCGATAATTGCCATCATTAATGATATGTTTGAACGCGCCGGTTTCACCAGTGAGGATTATGTAGAGCAGCTGACCGAGGCAGGGATGGAGGAACTGCTTTCTCCAAATTTTACCATTGAGATCGAATACCGCTTAAACGGTGACGGACTGGATGTGTCTGTACCGGTATGTTCTATCATCGAAGGCGGCGGTGCGAAGATCTACCGTATCCAGCTGTTGAAATATATGGGCGCGGCGGGCGTTGATGAACAGGGATATATAGTTGTGCCTAATGGCTCCGGTTCCATTATTAATTTTAATAACGGAAAGACAAATGTGGCTGATTACTCTCAGTATATTTACGGTATGGATCCTTTGTCACAGGAATATACCGTCTTGGAGAATGTTGAGAAGGCAAGACTTCCGCTGTATGGTATTTCAAAGGAAAACAGTGATCTTCTGGTGACAATAGAGGATGGGGCTTCGCTGGCATTTATTACAGCTTCTGTCTCAGGGAAGGTCAACAGCTATAATTATGCATATCCATCCTTTGTGCTCCGTGGATTTGATACCTTATCCATGTTTGGTACGACAGGACAGTCTGCAGAGCTTCCGGTATTGGAGAAGGACTGCTATGATGTAAACATGACGGCAAGATATACCTTTTTAGATGAGGAGCATACCGGCTATTGCGGTATGGCCAATTATTATAGGGAACGGCTGGTTGCAGAAGGCGTTTTGACAGAGCTTGTCAGTGATACAGAGCTTCCGTTCTATTATGATGTGATAGGCGGTGTAAAGCTGACGTCCCATATTCTGGGTGTGCAGTATTTAAGCGTATTTCCGATGACAACATTTGAGGAAGCCCAGGCAATATCCGATGATCTTGCAGCCAATGGCGTGACGAATCAGGTCATGAATTTCCAGGGATGGTTTAACGGTGGTTATTATCATGATGTTGCAGACCGGATCCGCGTTACGCTTAAGCTTGGCGGCAAATCGGGTTTAGAAAGCTTAAGCAGTACGGTTGCGGCTAATGGCGGCACTTTTTACGGAGATGTAGCGTTCCAGAAAGCGACCTTTATCAGCAGACGGTATCAGTATATGTTAGAGTCTTCCAGATATTATGGCGCCGGTTATGTGGCGAACTTTGGACAGATCAATCCGTCAACTTTGCGGCAGACTTCCGGTTTGGGATATCGGGAGACGAAATATGATCTTGTTTCTCCTAAATTCCTGCCCAGATATGTAGATGCGTTTACAGATAGGATCGTAAATTATGATATTACAGGCATATCCCTGCGGGATCTGGGCGATACCCTGCATTCCGACAGAAGAAGAACAAATATAATCAACCGTGAAGAAGCGCTGGATGTAGTTCTGGGTCAGTTTGACGCGCTTGAAGCCGTAGGCAAGGATATTATGGTGAACGGCGGCAACGCCTATGCGTTTGCGTACGCGGATGATATCATCAATGCGCCGGTCAGGGATAACGATTATTTTATCATCGATCAGGATATACCGTTCTATGAAATGGTGATCCATGGTCATATCAATTACTGCGGAACACAGATCAATAACGTAAGTACGGACGATAAGCAGGAAGATCTTCTGGAACTGATTGAGTATGGGGCTGCGCCGCATTATATCTTTACCTGGGAAAATGCGACTGAGATGAAATACAGCGGTCTGAATATGTACTATGCAACGACTTATGCCAACTGGAGCGCAGAAGCAGTCGAGACCTACCGGATGTTAAGTGAGGCATTAAATCCTGTTATGGGTGCAGAGATGGTTGCCCATGAGGCGCTTGATAATGGGTTGAGAAAGATCACCTATAGCAATGGGGTCTGCATCTATGTCAATTATACGGAGGAAGAACTTACGCAGGACGGTATCGTGGTGCCGGCGAAGGATTATGAGATAGGAGGTGTGAACTGATGGCTAAGAAACGACTATCTCAGGAACATAATAATACAGAGGTAAAGAAGGAAGCTGCAGCGCTGGGAAAAGAGCAGGCAACAGCCACAGAAGCAGTTAATGCTGCAGAAGAAACACAAAAAGACAAAGCAGCCGCAGAAGTGCAGAAAGACGAATCGACAGCAGAAGTGCAAAAGGAAGAATCTGCCACGGAAGGATCCGGGAAGGAAGAAAAGCAGGATAAGGCGCCAAAGGCAGACAGCGGATCCGCTAAGAAGAAAAGAACGATGGGTTTGACTGCAAGAAGAACATTGAACGGTTATCTCTTTATTCTGCCGTGGTTGGTAGGTTTTATCGTGTTTTATTTGAGAAGCCTGTTCCTGACGATACAGTTCTCATTGTCCGAACTTAAGGTAGGCGCTGTGGGAGGATATACGCTGGAGTGGAAGGGGCTGGAAAATTTTATCTATGCTTTCCGGGTACATGCAGAATTCAAGCAGATCCTGACGACTTCCATCGCCGATATGCTGATTGATGTTCCGCTGATTACGTTCTTCAGCTTATTTATGGCGCTTTTATTAAACAAGAAGTTTCCGGGCAGAACACTGGTACGTGCCATCTTTTTCCTGCCGGTTATTCTGAATGCAGATGCGATAACGGCTGCAATGGATCTGGCAAGGCAGATGATGGCGGGTGGTTTATCTTCCACCAGTGCAGAAGTTGCAGAGTCAGCCTCCGGTGTCAGCGTAGATTATTATATCATGCTGTTGGGTGATCTTGCTTTGCCGGATGTTGTCTTACAATATATTGTGGAGGCAGTAAACAGGATCAGTGATATCATTACCGCTTCCGGCGTACAGATTATTATATTCATCGCTGCTCTGCAGTCCATTCCGGGTTCTATGTATGAGGTTGCTAAGATTGAGGGGGCAACAGCATATGAGACCTTTTGGAAGGTAACATTCCCCATGGTAATGCCGCATATTATTACCAATGTGGTGTATACAGTGGTAGACAGCTTTGCAGACAGTGAGGTTGTTGACTTGGCATATAAGACGGCGTTTAAACAGGGTAATTACGGATTGAGTTCGGCATTCAGTCTGATCAGTACTGTGGTTACCTGTCTGATTCTGGTGATTGTATGCAGATTTATACAGAAGAGGACATTCTACTACAATTAGGAAGGAGCGTTCCGATGGGATCAGGAAGTAAAGAAAAAGCGATTCATGAAGACAGGATAGATCAAAAATCCATTTTTCAGCGATTTAAAGAATATCGTCAGGGTAAGGATTTCCATAATGATAAAAAGGGCTTTATTGCGTCAGGTAAGAAACTGATCATAGATATCTTCCGCTTTTTGATTATTGTGGGGATCAGTTATGTTATCTTGGCGCCGGTAATCGGAATTGTGGTCAATTCCTTCTTTTCAGATGCGGATGCATATAGTCCGATGGTATATATGATTCCGCAGGATCCCACCACAAAACGCTATGATCTTGTGTTAGAACGGCTGAACTATTGGGTGACCTGCAGTAAGACGCTGTTATATTCGGCTTCTTTGATGCTGATACAGGTTGTTGTCTGCTCCATGGTAGGATATGGATTTGCAAGGTTCAATTTCCCCGGAAAAAATATTTTATTTGCCTGTGTGGTGGTCATGATCGTAATTCCGGCACATACCATTATGCTGCCTTTATATACTACCTTTAAAAATTTTGATCCCTTTGGTATAATAACATTAATTAAGGGCACTCCGATTAATCTGATGGGAAGCAGCGTTCCGATGTATATCATGACTGCGCTGGGCTGCGGACTACGTTCCGGTCTGTACATCTACATATTTAACCAGTTTTTCCGCGGTCTGCCGAAAGAGATTGAAGAAGCAGCATTTGTAGATGGCGCCGGAGTCTGGTATACTTATTTTAGGATCATGCTGGTGAATGCGATCCCATCCGTTATTACGGTGGCAGTATTTTCGATGGTATGGCAGTACAATGACACGTTTTACGCGAACCTGTTCCTGATTAGTTCGGATGTAATCATCGGCATGAAGATCTCTACCCTGCAGGCAACCATCGCTAATCTTGACAAGATCCTTGACCCGACGATTCAGGAGCTTTATCTGGATGCCGGCATCGTACTGGTCATGCTGCCTGTGGTAATTATTTATGTAATATTGCAGAGACACTTTATTGAGGGTGTTGAGAGAAGCGGTATTGTCGGTTAATACCTATTCTTTTAGCATAGATGTATAGTTATGGAAAAGTATAAAAAGAAGGAGGATGAAAAAGATTGAAAGCAAAAATGGCAAAGAGAATTTTTTCTGTATTGCTTGCAACGGTTTTAGTAACAGCGGGTCTTACTGCATGTGGTGGAGACGGTGCTGAGACGACCGGAGGCAATGAAACAGGAACAGGAACGGAAGTCGACGATACGGCTCCTGTAGATGATGCAGCAGGTGTTGATACCCCTGCGACGGCAGCAAGCGTTGATTTTGAAGACGGATCATGTGCATTTGTTAAGATGAACCTGTTAAAAGGAACTCCGGATGAGTCGCTTTTATCCGTTACCGATTTTAATGGTTCAAAGGCGCTGTATGTAGAGAATGTTTCAGGTAAATCTATGTTCGTCGGCATTAATGTAAGCGCATTGGTTGGCGATAAGATCACCGACATCAGCACAATCAAGATGGATATAGGAACATCCCGTGCGGACGGTTCTTTTGCAGCAGTATCCGGTTTTCTTTATGCTTATACAGGAGAAAAGAACGCAGAAGTAAAAGTGGATGCATGGTCGGTTTATCTGGAGACTGCCAATCCTAAGACAGCCGTATTTGACGTATCCGGCGCAGGATTTATCGCCGGCGCGGACAATTATATTATCCTGTCCAAAGAGACGGATAACAATACGGATTGCGCAGCAAGTCTTTATATTGATAATATCACTTTTCTGGATGCTTCCGGCAATGTGATCGAAGCGGATACTTCCGTAGATTTCGGTTCTCCGGCAGGATTTGAGAGCGCTGGAGCAGACCTTTCTAATCTGTGTGCATTGGCAGGCGCTGTCACTTTTGAAGGATTTGCAAAGAGCGGAGACGGATGGGCACAGGATGGTCTTGATATGCCGCAGGAAATCCTTGACGCATTGGTGCCGGGCAGCGTAGTAGAGATTGAATATACGAGTGAAAACGGTGATATGTGGATCGTAATGCCGGATGCAGCAGCATGGACGAGAGTCGGGGACGGCAATAATGGTACAGCTTATATCAATAACTCCCACAACATTGCGCAGATTACTTATGAGCAGATCGCAGAGTTCTGTGGCGACGACGTAAGCGCATGGGGCGCAAGGATGCAGTGTGAAGCTTCCGGTGCATGGGAAGTATTTAGTGTTAAGGTAGGACAGAAAGCGCCGGTATATGCGGTAGGCAATCCGGTAGTTTTTGAAGGATTTGAGAAGAGTGCGGACGCATGGGCACAGGATGGTCTTGATATGCCTCAGGAGGTTATTGACGCTTTAGTTCCGGGCAGCATTGTGGAACTTGACTTCAGCAGCGAATCCGGTAAGCTTTGGATCGTAATGCCGGATGCAGCGGCATGGACGAGAGTCGGCGACGGCAACAATGGATCCGCAGTTTGCGTGAACGGTAAATGCTATGTTACTTATGAGCAGATCGCAGAGTTCTGCGGCGATGATAAGAGTACATGGGGCGCAAGGATGCAGGCGGAATCCGATACGGCTTGGGAAGTATATGGTGTCAGAGTAGGCACGGCGCTTGAGATGAAGATGGTAAATAATAATGTAGCATTTGAAGGATTTGAGAAGAGTGCGGACGCATGGGCACAGGATGGTCTTGATATGCCGCAGGAGATCCTTGACGCATTGGTGCCGGGCAGCGTTGTAACTCTTAACTTTGCAAGTGAATCCGGAAAGCTCTGGATCGTAATGCCGGATGCAGCAGCGTGGACGAGAGTCGGCGACGGCAATAATGGAACCGCTGCGTGCAACAATGGCATATGTCAGGTAACCTACGAGCAGATCGCAGAGTTCTGTGGCGACGACGTAAGCGCATGGGGCGCAAGGATGCAGGCGGAGTCTGATACGGCTTGGGAAGTTTATAGTGTAACTGTAGGTCAGGCGGCAGAATAATATCTATCTGAAAGAATGGCGTATGGGTATACATTCCTGTATGACCTATACGCCGTAAAATAAAAATAGGAGGTATAAAAAATATGAAGAGTTTAAAGAGATTTCTGGCTCTTGGTCTTGCAGCAATGATGACATTGTCTTTGGCAGCGTGTAACGGCGGAGGAGAAGGCGCCGGAACAACAGGTGGTGACGTAGGAGCGACAAATCAGGGCTCTGGGAATGCAGCGGCAGACGGTTGTGCTCATTATGATTCTGAAGGCAATAGAGTGATCTTGATGGCATGCTGGTGGGATCGTTATTATGATAGCGACGATACGGAATTGGATGATGATCCTAACTTTGCTTATACGGAGGATGGTGAGATCAAGATTGCAGATCAGATGAGATTTGATGTAGTGGCGGCGATCGAAGAGAAGTATGGCGTTAAGATCCAATGGATCAACTTAACTTATCAGGGACAGGAAGAATCTATCAATAACTCTATCTTAGCAGGTTCTCCTGATGCGGACGTATATCTGGTTGACTTAGTAATGGGAGTTCCCGCTGCATTGAACGGTTATTGCGTTGATTTAAAGACAGTGCTTCCGGCAGATTCGGATCTGTTTACAGATCAGATCAATATGAGCTACTTACAGCTGGGTGATGACGCGGCATACCTGCTTCATCCGGTAGCGGCAGAATCTACTGTAGAAGCTACCTATCCGCTTGCATTTAATGTACAGATGCTTAAGGATGCAGGTTTGGAAGATCCCCGTGATCTTTATGCAAAAGGCGAGTGGACATGGGATAAGTTCAATGAATATGCAACAGCGCTTGCAAAAGATACAGACGGCGATGACGCCATCGATCAGTATGGATTTGCGGGATTTGGTCCGGATGTGGCAATGTGCCTCTTAATGAGTAATGGCGCAACGATTGCTTCCGGCACAACACAGACACTGACAGATGCAAAGGTTGCAGAAGCGCTTCAGCAGCTGTCTGATATGTACAATGTTTATGGATACTGTTATCCTGCGAAAGAAGGGGATAACGGCGATGAAGGACGTTTTGTCTATAGAAGCGGTAATATCGGTTTCTGGCCCAGCGCAGCATGGATCGCAGCCAGCAACAATGACTATCCGACAGACGGTACGGCAGGCGTATCCTTTGATACAGCATATGTAGCATGGCCGATAGGTCCCAGCGGAAATGCAGAGACCAATGCGCAGAAGCTGACAAGTGGATCTTACTATATGATCCCTGTAGGCATCAAGGATCCGGAGCTGGTATATAACGTATTTTATGATTACTGCAACTATTATAACGGAGACACTACCGTTCGTGACGATCGGGAAGCTCTTTGGTGGTGGTATCAGTCCACAGCTTCCAAGGAGGAACTGCAGGATGCTAACTTCCAGGTAATGTTTGATGCAGGTATGCATGAAGCATTTGATTTGTGGCAGAACCTTGGCATTGAGTATGACTGGGATTCCTTCCTTTTTGGCGAGGTAACGCCGGCTCAGTTCCAGGAGACATATAAGCAGCAGATCCAGAGTGAGTTGGATGGCTACTTTAAATAATGCAATATAAATAAGCTGATAAAGGTGCCCGCATCCGACAGGGGTGCGGGCCTGCTATTTGAGCCGCCAAGGGCTGCTTCACAGAGAAGTAAAGTAGACGTAAATGAAAAATGATGAAGAAAGACATAATAATACTGAAAAGCAAAAAGACCGTAATCTGCGAGAGTTTTTTGCACTGGAGGGTTCATTTTCCGGTTTTATGAATACTCTGGGTAATATTATTTGGACAGGTCTGCTCTGGCTGGTGACATCGATTCCGCTGATTACCATGGGATGTTCGGCTATGGGCGCTTCCCGCGCCATGGAAAAGACCAGAAAGAATGAAAGTTATATTACCAAAGAATTTTTTGCCGGATTTCTGGGTGATTGGAAGAGAGCATTGCCGGTGCAGGTCATAAACCTTATTTTTTGGGCATGGTTGATTTTTGATTGTATATATTTATACGGATATGGAACAGAATATGCACAGGTGATCTCATATGTTTTATACGGTATTTTGTTTTTTGCGACGGGATTAAATTGTTATTATTATCCTTCTCTCCGGATATTTAAGGGTAATTTTTTTGAGATTTTTAAGATCTCATTTTATATGATGTTTCGTTATCTGCTTACGACCATAGCGTTGGTGGGACTGATTGCGGCAGCGTTACTGACTGTCTATCTGATGCCGTGGAGTATCATGATCGTACCGGGATTATGGTGGTATGCAGAGGATATCCTGATCAGACGGGTGATTCAAAAAGAAATCGGGAAGACGATTTAGGGAAATGCTGATTAAACAGTTTCCCGTACCGGATTTGCGATGCGGAAAGGAGCACGGAAAATTGACGGAAAAATTTACTTTATCCCTGTCAGACGGCATGGTCAATCGTGGCTGCTGGGAACGGATGAAAAAGGTAATGCGTCGTGCAGAGAAAGGGGAAAAACTTACGCTTGTTTTTTTGGGGGGATCGATTACGCAGGGATGTCTTGCGACCGTGCATGAAAAATGTTATGCGTATCTGACCTATTTATGGTGGAAGGAAAAATATCCCAAAGCGGAGATCGTATATATTAATGCCGGTATCGGAGGGACAACTTCGCAGTTTGGAATTGCCAGAGCAGATCAGGACGTGCTTTCCTATCATCCGGATCTGGTTTTTGTGGAATTTTCGGTCAATGATGAAAATACTCCATTTTTTCAGGAGACTTATGAAGGTCTGCTGCGTCATCTTTATGGGGATGAATCTGCGCCGGCCGTGATGCTCATACACAATATCCAGTATGATGTCGGTAAGACAGCAGAGGAAATTCATCAGGAGCTGGGAAATTATTATCAGCTCCCCTGTGTCAGTATGAAATCCACTATTTATGCAAGGATTATGGCAGGTAATTTTGGCAGCAGGGATGTCACGGAGGATGATCTGCACCCGAACGATAGGGGACACCGGATGCTGACGGATGTTATCACCTATTATCTGGAGCAGATCGATAAGGAAAAGGACACGGCAGAGGAGGAGGCAGCAATGCCTGCCCCGATGACAGCGAACGCTTATGAACATTCAACCAGATATCAGAGTAAGGATTGTACGCCAAAGATGCACGGATTCCTGCCGGATATAAGGGAGAAGGATTATTATACAGACGTGTATAAGGGCGGATGGACAGCAAAGGAAAAGGGCGATGAAATCCATTTTAGCGTGGAAGGAAGCGGTATTGCAGTGCAGTTTCGTCAGTCTGTAAAAAAGCCCGCGCCGATTGCTAAGGCGATTTTGGATGGCGATGAGGAGCATGCCGTGATTCTGGATGCCAATTTTGAGCTGGACTGGGGCGATAACCTTGCTCTTGAGACATTGCTTTATCATGGGGAGAATAAAATGCATGATCTGGTGATCCGGATTGAGGAGAGGCATGAGGATGATGCAGTAGAATTTTATTTGGTGTCGGTCATTGCGTCGTATTGATTATTGTAGTTAATTTATTTAAAATGAGGAAATATTATAAGTATATATCATGTGGAAAGGACAAAGAAAACTATGTTTCGTGATGATTTTGTGTGGGGTGTATCCTCCAGCGCGTATCAGATAGAAGGGACTGATCCGGAGGACGGCAGAGGAAAAAATATCTGGGATGATATGCCGGCGATGGGCAAGATTCATGAGGGAAGAAATGCGCTGACTGCCTGTGACCATATGCATCGTTATGCGGAAGATTTCAGGATGCTGAAGCACCTGAATATCAAAGCTTACCGTTTTTCCGTGAGCTGGCCGCGCATCATGCCGGAAGGGACCGGCAGAGTGAATGAGAAGGCGATAACGATGTACCGCGACATGATCCTTGAGATGAAGAAGAACGGCGTCGTTCCGTATCTGACCATGTATCATTGGGATCTTCCGCAGGCATTGGAGGATCAGGGCGGATGGCTGAATGAAAACGTGGTTGAGTGGTTTGGGGAATACGCGAAAGTCATTGCGGAACATTTTACGGATATTTGTGATTATTTTATTACATTAAATGAGCCGCAGTGCTTTGTCGGTCTTGGTTATGACAGAGGCGTCCATGCGCCGGGTAAAGAGCTGCCGACCAAGGATGTGTTTCAGATTGCGCACAACGCGCTCCGTGCACATGGAAAAGCGGTGATCAATCTCCGTAAATATGCAAAGAAGGAGATTCAGATCGGTTATGCACCTACCTGCGGCGTTGCCATACCGGCAAGTGATAAACCGGAGGATATTGAGGCGGCAAAGAAGGTATATTTTGGATTTTATCAGCAGCTGAGCAACTGGTCGTGGAATGTATCGTGGTTCTCTGATCCGGTATTCTTAGGAAAATATCCGGAAGAGGGATTGAAAAAATACGCGGAATATCTGCCGAAGATCACGGAAGAGGATATGAAGCTGATCCATCAGCCGCTGGATTTTATGGGGCAGAATATTTATAACGGTTATTACATCAGCGCGGGGAAAGACGGAGAGCCTGTATGGGATGCGACTCCTGACGGTCTGCCGGTTACGGCGTCCAAGTGGCCGAATACGCCGGAATGTCTGTACTGGGCTGTCAGATTTGTTTATGAAAGATATGGGCTTCCGATCTATATTACGGAAAATGGTGTTGCCTGTGCGGATAATGTTGCAATTGACGGGCGCATCCATGACAATGAAAGGATCGAATTTTTAGACCAGTATCTATCGGCACTGCAGAAAGCGGCGGATGAAGGCGCTGACGTGAGAGGATATTTCCAATGGACCTTCCTTGATAATTTTGAATGGGAAAAAGGCTATAGCGAGCGGTTTGGCATGATCTGGGTGGATTTTGCTACGCAGCAGAGGATCGCGAAGGATTCCGCATTCTGGTTTCAGAAGACGGCGGAATGTAATGGGGCAAATCTTTCGATCAATCAGAAGCCCAGGCAGATATTACATTTAAAACCGCGGTTTGTGGAGCGGATCTGGGGCGGTGACCGCTTTAAAACGGAATGGGGTTATGAAACGGGGATGGAGGATCATATCGGGGAATGCTGGGCAGTTTCAGCGGATCCGGATGCGGACTCCGAGGTCATCAGTGGAGCATACAAAGGCAAGACATTGTCGCAGTTATGGAAGGAAGCGCCGGAACTGTTTGGTAATCTGAATACGGAAAAATTTCCGTTGCTGGTAAAACTGATCGACGCGAAGGAGGATCTGAGCCTTCAGGTACATCCGGGGGATGCCTATGCCAGAGAGCATGAAAATGTTTCCGGGAAAAAAGAGTGCTGGTATATCCTGGATTGTCCGGAGAACGCCTCTCTTATTATAGGCAATAAGGCAAAGGATCGTGCGGATCTGGAAGACAAGATCTTCAATGCCAGATGGGAGGAGCTTGTCAATGAAGTTCCCATCAGGAAAGGGGATTTTGTGCAGATCGATCCGGGGACGCTGCATACGATCAAAGGCGGTTTTTTGTTGATCGAAACGCAGCAGAACAGTGATGTGACATACCGTATTTATGATTATGACAGACTTTCTGATGGCAAACCGAGAGAACTGCATATCCGGCAGGGGATAGATGTGTTGACGACACCGAATGTGATCGGCGAAAAGGATATTATCCATTCGGAGGAAAAGGATGATGAGCTGCAACAGCTTATAGCTAATGACTGCTATATCGTATGGAAGCTGAAGGTTACAAAACCGACATTGATCGATAACACGCATCCGTTTCTGATCATGAGCGTGATCAAGGGAGACGGTCTTGCAAATGGGATCATGGTAAAGAAGGGATCGCATTTTATCGTGCCGAACGGACTTCCGGAATGCAGGCTGCAGGGGGATATGACGCTGATCATTTCAGCGCCTGTATTAGTGTGAGAAAGCAGCGGTTTTTCTGTTTTGTGAAAGAAAATCTTGTATCAGACGGGGAAAATCTGATACAATTATAAAGGATCGCGAAGATCGGCAGCAGGATATGATTATTACATAAGCGAGGGAAAAAACATGGGTGGATTTTTTGGAGTAGCGGCACAGGAGAATTGCGCATTTGATCTGTTTTTCGGAGTGGATTATCACTCTCATCTGGGGACAAGGCGTGGCGGAATGGCAGTATACGGAAAAGACGGGTTTAACCGCGCCATTCATAATATTGAGAACTCCCCGTTCAGAACGAAATTTGATAAGGACATGCAGGAGATGTCAGGGCATTTTGGGATCGGCTGTATCTCTGATTATGAGCCGCAGCCGTTGATCGTCCGTTCCCATCACGGCACCTACGCGTTGACAACAGTCAGCAAGATCAATAACGTCAAGGAACTGTCGGAAATGCTTTTTGACAGTGGTCATTCCCACTTTTTGGAAATGAGCGGCGGGGACATCAATGCGACGGAGCTGATCGCTTCCCTGATTAACCAGAAGCAAAATCTGATCGAGGGAATACGCTACGCGATGGATCAGGTGGATGGTTCTGTGTCGCTTCTTCTGATGAATCAGCAAGGGGTATATGCGGCACGGGATAAGATGGGGCGCACGCCGGTGGTGATTGGACGTAAGGAAGACGCGTTCTGCGCTTCTTTTGAAAATTTTGCATTTAAGAAGTTAAATTATACGTTATATAAGGAATTGGGACCGGGTGAGATCGTTGTGCTGACAGCTAAGAACTGCGTGACGCTGTCCGACCCCGGCAGGGATATGAAGATTTGCACGTTCCTTTGGGTATATTATGGGTATCCGGCAAGCTCTTATGAGGGTGTCAGTGTGGAGCAGATGCGTTATAACTGTGGTGAAAAGATGGCAAAGAGGGATCATGTCAAGCCTGATATTGTGGCCGGTGTACCGGATTCCGGGACGGCGCACGCGGTGGGATATGCCAATGCTTCGGGAGTTCCCTTTTCCAGACCGTTTATCAAATATACGCCGACCTGGCCCCGTTCCTTTATGCCGACGATACAGAGTGAAAGAAATATGATCGCGAAGATGAAGCTTCTGGCGGTTGAGGATATTATCAAGGATAAGAGCCTTCTTTTGATTGATGATTCCATCGTACGCGGCACGCAGCTTCGCGAGACGACGGAATTTTTATATGAATGTGGCGCCAAAGAAGTACATATACGTCCTGCCTGCCCGCCGCTTTTATATGGCTGTAAATATCTTAATTTCTCGCGTTCCAGCTCGGAGATGGATCTGATCACCAGACGGGTGATCGATCGCTTAGAGAATGGCAATGTGACGGATGAAGTCCTGCAGAAATATTCTGATCCGGAGACAGAGGAATATGAACGTATGGTGGAGGAGATCAGGAAGGAACTGAACTTTACGTCGCTTCGTTTTAACCGGCTGGATGATATGCTGGATGCAGTCGGGATCGATAAGTGTAAGCTTTGCACCTACTGCTGGGATGGTAAAGAATGATACGTTAGGGCGGGATAGATGCAGGAGAGTGAATCAGTGAGAAGGAATATTTTACTCTGTAGTATTATAATGGCAATGATAACTTGCATTATGGCATGTGGAACTGATAAGAAACCGGAGGAACCGGGAACTGCTGATTTGGGAGTTCAGGAAGAATTTATTGCTTTGGATGAGGAATCAGAAGAAGCTTTGGAAGAAGTTGTTGTTTCGGAAGCAGAACCTGAAGAAGATCAGAAACAGCCGGAGGAAACGCAGGAAAATGCAGTGGAACAGGAAGAGGTGGAAAATGAGTTTCGACCGCAGGCAACAAATCCTGAAGAAGAAATTTTCATACGGTTTCTAAATAATGAAATCGAGGCTGTGTTTAGTGAAACATTTCAAAATGATATTGTTTATGCCTGCCGTGTTTCGGGAATAGGTAATGAGGTTGTCTATACATTTAGCGGGAAAGAGAGCCTTACTTATGAGGAATTGAAGGCGGCAGTTGATGCATCAGAGCTTAATCATGTGGATATTTCGGAGGAGGAGAGATATTATGCCTTTCTTTCTACAATAGACGGAGGAGAAGTTTTTGCAGTAAAATTTCAAAATCTGGGTATTTACTGTTCGGGAGATGCTAGCTATGCGGTTTTTTTCTTTGCAGTCAATGATGGTGAGTTGTATGTGACATATGCTTATGACAATTGGGCCAGAAGCGCTACAACAATGAAAGAACCTCTTTTATTGAATGGCGGTGGTTCGTCGGGAGCGGAACATCACCACGGCTGGTCGGGATATATTGACCAAACAGGTCAGTATAGGGAAATCTATAGTGCGGAGTATCTTTCGAATGAATGGGTAGCAAGGGAAGCGTATTATCGTTATGATCTTAATGATTTGGATCAGTCTCAATGTGAGGGATGTACGCTTGAACTGCTTGAAATGCAGGATGGGAAATATTACTGTTACTATTATTATGATGATAAAGCAAATGAATTTGCAGATATAGAATTATTTGCTGATTTTTGCGCCCATCTGGAAGAAGACGGCATGAGAAAGATTGAAATAGACGAGGAGATCAATATGATTGATGCGGCGTATGAGGAGATTGGATTCACGGAAGCAGGTATGCCATTTGATAGCTGGATAGCGTGGGATTAGAAAATCGGAAGGAACAAAATGTTTATTTGCGCGTAAAGACAGCTTCCGTGCTGCCATCCGGATATGCGACCTGTAATGAAAAATCGTCGTTGACTGCCATGGCAGTGGCGGTCTGTTCCCTGCCGGAGCGTAAGACGCTGACGGTTTTATTTAAGGTAGAGCAATGTGTCCGGTATGCGGATAGATAATGTACCTTCCTGCTCGGAAAATCTATGCAGAGCTGATCTAAAGAAGTAATCATGGCTGCCGCCAGCTGTGCGCGGTTGACGGATTGTTTTAATTCCTGTGACAAAGAAGATACACTTTCCCGGAGTTCTTTCGGAAAATCATTTTTCTTTTCTGTAATGTTTAATCCTATTCCGATGACAATGGATTGGATTTTGCCCGTTTCGCTCTCGATGGATAATTCTGTCAGAATACCACCGCATTTTTTCTCATTTAACAGTATATCATTGATCCAGCCGATCTGCGGACGGATGCCACAGACTTTTTCAATTGCGTCAGAAACGGCAACAGCAACCCACGCGGACAGAGTTGAATAAGGATGCGTTTTTCCTGTTGCTGAAGGTTTATTCTTGGAATCCGTAAGATCAGAACTTTCTGTAAAGGCTTCATCACATAAAATGAGATAGGAAAGATAGATGCCCTGATCTTTCGGAGAGAAAAAGGAGCTTCCGGAGCGTCCTTTACCATCCGTCTGTTTATTGGCTAATACGACTTGTCCGTGGGGTGCGCCCTCATAAGCAAGATCACGCAGATACTTATTTGTGGAGTTGACGGATTCCAGACACAGGATGCGACCTGTCCGTTTTTCCGGTAGGAAAGACATCAATTCACCTATACTGATCAGGTCGGGAGAGCCGGTCAACAGATATCCTTTATTTGTGGTGGAGAGGATTTCATAGCCTTCCGCGCGGAGGGATTTGACCGCAGCATTTACTGCAGCGCGGCTGACGCCGATTGCCTGACTAATCTTTTCTCCAGAGATATAATCTTTTTCCTGCCGCAGAATAGCAAGTATGGAATCCTTGGTCATATCGGATGAACTTCCTTTCTTATGATTTACAAAATAAATATTTAAATCATCTATAGTCTTTATGTAGGGAAACATTGATTGATAGTGTTTTTTTTAGTATAACATAAAATTAAAAAAAACAGCAAGAAACCGTTTTGACAATTAGATAATTTACAGCAGAAAAAGTTCGTTTCACAACATTCTGTTATAATAGAATCAATATAATAACGATATAATTTTTAAGGACTGTAAGAGCCATTAAATACTCAATGTCAAAAGCTCTGCGAAAAAATTTTAACCGCAAGTTTGGGTCGTCAGACACAAACTTGCAGACTGAGAAAGGAGCATGGTTATAAAAATGAGGATAGCAATCTGTGATGATGAAAAAGAAATCAGGGATATGCTTACGGAGAAGATAGAGAGACTTTATCCGAAAGCAGATCTGTTACTGTATCAGTCAGGTGAGGAGCTGCTTTTAACAGACGCAGAGCCTGATATCCTGCTGCTTGATATTCAGATGTCAGGGAAGAATGGCATGGAAACGGCAAGGGAGCTGCGCAGAAAAAGCAAAAAAACAATCCTTATTTTTGTGACTGCTTTGGAAGATTTTGTATTTCAGGCATTTGATGTGGGGGCATTCCATTATCTGGTAAAGCCTTTTGATGATAATAAATTCACGGAAGTTTTGGGAAATGCAGTCAGGGAATATGAGGAAAGAAAAAGCGGAAAAGAAGATCATTCCTATCAGGGAAAAAATAATCTTATGATTATGACAGGCGGAAAGCATATTACTGTTGATCTGGAGGAAATCATTTATGCGGAAGTATTTGACCGCAAGATCATTCTTCATACCACGCAGGAAGATATTGAATACTATGGAAAAATGAAAGACTTGCATAAAAAAGCAGGGGAAGATTTTTTCCGCCCGCACAGGGCTTATCTTGTTAATTTTAATTATATTAAAAAATATGACGCCACAACTATTTATCTGGAAAAAGGACAGGCGCTTATGGCAAAGCAGAATTACAGGGATTTTGTAAAATCTTATCTGCGGTATAACCAAAGAAAGGGAAAAAGCAGATGGAACGGTTAGAAGTTTATGCGGAAACCATATTTTATGTAATGCCAATCATGGAAATTCTGATAGCAGGTTATTGTTTTTATCGGCTGATAAAGCCGTTTATGGATCATAGGAAAAAGGTATTTTGTGTAGGAATAATATACATTCTTACCATGTTGGCGTTATATCTTATACCAATGGTTCTTGAGTCTATTATGGCATACGGGATAGGTGTTTTTGTGGCTTTTCTTGTAATGTGCCGGATAGAGCGGAAGAATTATGGGCAGAAGATATTTCTTTCAGTAACCTTTTTTGTTTTGCGCGAGTTTGTATATGCAATGGCTGAAATTTTATACGACAGATTGTATCATCTGGCTGGAAAAACAGAGTATATGCTGACACATCAAAAGCCGTGGTTTGCTTTGTATGTTGGAGTATGCATCATTTTTCTGGTGTTGGAATTTGGGTTTATGCTCATCAGTATATGGTGTATTTCAAAGAGTTACAGATATAAATTTGAAAAAATGTCAATAAAAGAACTATTTGTGATGATCATTCCTTCTCTTATGGGATTGGCGGGGTATGAGATCATATGGTACTATCGTAGATTGTATATGATAGATAATGGGTATCCATTGGTCGTTTATGATTTTTTATCATTGCTTTATTATGCGGCAGCAGTGGTAACTATCGTAGTAATGATCGTGCTGTATCAGAATATTAAGGCAGGGCAGAGGGAAAAGCTGCAAAACGAGCTGCTTGCGGTTCAATTAGAAAATACGAAAAAGCATATTGAACAGGTGGAAGAACTATATCAGAATATCCGCCGCATTAAGCATGATATGACAAACCACATCATTACGTTGGAAAGACTTTACGCCGGTAACCAGGCAAAGGAAGCAAAAGCTTATGGCGAGGAACTAAGAGAAGCCCTTTCGGAAGCGGCAGGCAGGGTCAGCAGTGGGAATCCGGTCACTGATGTGATTTTGCAGGAAGTGCGGGGTGAAGCAGAGAAAAGGAATATATATTTCCAAACAGATTTTCATTATCCCACCGGCACAAACATCAACGCCTTTGATGTCAGTGTGATACTGAACAATGCCCTGCAAAATGCATTGGAAAATACAAAGGATCATCCAACAAAACATCTGACAGATCATCCATCAGAAAATGCGGAAAAGAGTAAAACACCGTATATATCCGTTCTTTCTTACCATAGGAATAATGCCTATATGATTGAGATTAGCAACAGCTTCACCGGAAACTTGCAATGGGATAAAGAAAGCGGTCTGCCGCTTACGTCAAAAGAGAATGTGGATGGCGATGGGTATGGGAAGACACATGGGTATGGACTTGCCAATATCCGCATGGTGGCAAGAAAATATTCCGGAGATATAGCTATTGACTTAAAAGATGATGAATTCCGCCTCAGTATCATGCTGATGATGGAATGAAAGAAAAACCTCTTGTGTCGGGAAAATTGAATTGACATGAGAGGTATTTTTATGGGCTTTACAGCAGAAAAAGGTCGGTTCACTGCATATCGGTTTAGTTTGTGAAATAAAGCTCCGAAACAGTAATTGAGGATAGGCGGAAAAGCCGCTATTGAAATAAGCAAAATCAAAATTATGTCAAGGAGGAAAATTCCTCTGCTCCTGCAAAGGCAGTCGCATTTTCCTTCGGAAAACAAGGAGGAATAAAAAATGACAATTAACGGTATCAGTGGAGCAAACACACAAATGGGGCAGATGGGAATGAATCAGGCAGCGGATTCTTACAGCCGGAATATTCAGAGCCAGATTGCCAACGCACAGAAGCAGATGCAGGAGCTTTCTTCTAATGAGAATCTGTCGTTAGAGGAAAAAATGAAAAAGCGGCAGGAAATACAGCAGCAGATCAATGACCTGAATACGCAGTTAAGACAGCATCAGATGGAGCAGCGCAGAACCGCAATGGGCGGCTCGGAGAGACAGCAGGCAAAAGGAGCATCTATGGATGATTTGCTTGGCGGTACGAAAAATACAGGCAAAGCAAAAACCGGGAAAAAGGGAAGTGGAATCTCACAGGCAGGCATGACGGCGCTGATCTCTGCCGACAGCTCCATGAAACAGGCAAAAGTCCAGGGAAGCGTAGCGACAAATTTGAACGGGACAGCAAGGGTTTTAAAGTTTGAAATTGAAATGGACAAAGAAAGGGGACTTGATACACAGAAACAGGAAGAAGATCTTGCTGAATTAGAAGAGAATGCATTGAAAGCAACCGCTTCACAGATGCATACGTTAAGCGAAGCAAATAAGACATTGGAGGAAGCGGCAAAGGAAGACAGCAAGGCGGAAAAGGCAGAGGACAAGGCAGAAAAGGCAGGCCGCAAGGAAGGAATGTCGGACGGCAAGGTTGGAAAGACAGACAACGAGAATGTACAGACTGCCGGTACAGAAGGAAAGAATACAGGGGAGAGCGTCAGTACAGAGTCAGCCGAAGGGAAAGCGGCATCAGGAGCGGCAGCATATACGTCCGTAGACATTCGTTTATAGGAAAAAAGTGAATTAAAAAATAAAGAACATTATGGGAGGTAGAACTATGTCAACAATTAATTTTAACGATTTTAATCAATATACAAATTATGATAAGGGTTATGATTTTACGACTCTTTTGGGCGGGACTGCCAATTCTTCCGGAAACCTGCTTTCAGATTATGCGTCGCTTAAAAACGGAAGTTATGGAAAGCTGATGAAAGCATATTATAGACAGCTTGATGCGGAAAAAGCATCATCAGGGGATACCCCGCAGAAGCTGACACTTATGCGGTCAGGAGCAGATGCGCTTAAAAAATCTGCGGATGCTTTAAATGATCCTTCCCTTTGGGAAAAAAGGAAATTTACGATAAAAGACGAGGAAACCGGAGAGGAGATCGAAACAGAGGACTATGACTGGGATTCCATTACAAAAGCGGTAAAATCATTTGTTGGGAATTATAATTCTCTGGTGGAGCATTTGGGCAGCTCTGATACAAAAATCATACTTCGTAATGCAGCGTGGATGACGAACATAACAGACAAAGCCAAAAATCTGCTTTCAAAGGCAGGGATAACCATAGGAAAAGGGAACAAGCTGGAATTGGATGAGGATGCTTTAAAAGCAGCTGATGTCACTACTTTAAAGTCGTTGTTTACCGGATATGGTTCTTTTGCTGACAAAATTGCGCAAAAAGCAGACAATATCAGTAGAGAAGCGGCGAATGCCGCAGTAAAGGCTAAAGGAGTAACTTATACGAAAAACGGAGGTTATTCCGATACGCTGTCAAAGCTGTTTTCCAGTACGGTGGATGAAACGATCGGGAAAAAGACAGAAGATAAGAGTTCGGATACAACCTCAAAAACCACTAAAAAATCAGAATCCACTAAAACATATGATAAAAATGATTAAAAATCTTTAAATGTAATTATTTATAGTTGGCTGTACTGTAACTGACATACCGAAAGTATATATAAAACCAGATTGTCAATACAAGAACAAAATACATTGACAATCTGGTTTTATGATGCTAGTATAATTGTAAATCATATACAAAAGGTGGTTTACAATGAAAAATACAAAAAATCTTGTTTTCATGTCATTATTTGCTGCGCTGATCGCTGTCGGTGCATTTATTAAGATACCGATGCCGCTGATTCCATTTACTCTTCAGACATTTTTTGTCATGATGGCTGGAAACCTGTTGAAGGCAAAATATGCCGCGGGAAGCGTGCTGGTCTATGTCCTGATCGGACTATGCGGTGTGCCGGTATTTACCGGAGGAGGCGGTTTTACATATGTATTCCAGCCTACGTTTGGCTACCTGATCGGCTTTATCTTTGCCGCGTTCTTTATTGGATTGATCGTACATAAAAAACAGCAGCCTTCCTGGAAAAGACTGCTGGCGGGTGATCTCGTGGGAGTTGTTGTCTGGTATGTTTTTGGAATTGTTTATTATTGGCTGATTGCAAAATATTATCTAGGTGATCCGGTGGCAATGAGATCACTGCTGGCGCCGTTTATCCTCCTGCCTTTGCCTGGAGACCTGATCAAGATGACATTGGCAATCCTACTGGGAAAACGGCTTCTGCCAGTCATATCAAAATAAATTTTGATAACAAAATAAATTTTAATAACAGATAAAACTTGATATCATACTAATTTTTGGTTTCTTGAATATGTGTCCTCCATCTGTGACCTGACCATATCGCAAAGCTGTTTTTTCTCTTCGCGGTCCATGGCTGCAACGTCAACGGCAGGAAGGTATTCCAAAACGACATGCTGTTTCTTAAGCCGCGGAAACTGATCCTCAAAGACTGCCGATGTATTGTTTAAAACAACGGGAATGATCTTGCAGCCTGTTTTTTCCGCAATCTTAAAGCTTCCCTTATGAAATTCCAAAAGCGGCTCGTCGGATTTATTTCTGGTGCCTTCCGGGAAGATCGCAATGGAGATTCCCTTTTTGATTTTTTCAGCGCAATTGTTGATGGATTCCATTCCCTTTCTCAGATCGGAACGATCCATAAATTCACAGTACAGGTTTTTCATCCATTTGGTCAGAGTAAGATATTTCAGCATTTCTTTTTTGGCAACATAGCCTGTGGGTCTCGGCACGCGGGTGTAGGTGAGCAGGATGTCAAAATATCCGCGGTGGTTCAGGACGTAAAGAACAGGCTCCTCCTTGGGAACATTTTCTTCGCCGATCACGGTCAGCTTCGTGCCCGCGATAAAGATGATCACCCGAAAAGCCCAATTTACAATGGCAAGGGAGCTGACTGCCTTTGCCTTTTTACTGAACAGTCCGACGATCTCTTCGATCAACTGGATGATGACAGAGATAATCAGAAAGGTGAGAAGAAATAATACTGCTAAGAATATTCGGATCATGTTTTTTATGGTTTCCTTTCTATCCTATGTACTTATATAATGTTCTGTTTTTTCATTTAATACTCGTTTTTGTATCAGAGAACATTCATCCTCTGTCAAGCCATATAGCAGGGAGAGTTCATTTTCTATGTCGTTCATTAAATCATCTGAACTCGAAAGCGCGTGCTTTCGCACGCCATGTTTGACTTCGTCTAACGCTTTCTCGTTAATAACTGCAGAAAAACAAATGCCGCTTCGCGTCGCTTGTTTTTCTTCTGCGGTTATTATATCATAATTTTCTTCTTCTGTCAGAATTTTATCCACAAGTGAGATGATGCGCTGCTGTTGTGCGGCAGAGGCTATGGGGATGGGCAGCGCTTCGATATGGGATTTTAACAGTTTTACGGAGTCAAATCCGACTCTCCAGTAGAATGACGCAATGCTGCTGTTCAGTACCGCAAGGATATATTTGATATCTAGTCCGTCTATGTGCGGGATCAATATATTGCAGCTGTTTAATGTAAGATAACCGCGATCATCATAGGAGAAGACGGGAGTTTTTCCGATAAAGCGGTATAACAGCTTTTCCTTGGCACGGTAAATATCTTCTTTGGCGCACTGCTGAAATACTTCTGGGGTATATCGGATCCGGTCAAATGGTCCATGCAGCCGGTATTTGCTGAGGTTAAAACCGCGGATGATCGGTTCGGCGGCAATGTCCGCAGGATCCGTGCCGGAAGCTCCTTCTATATTCATAATGGGAACGGATATAGGATTGCGGTTTTCTTCTCCTGAGGGAATCAGGAATCTGTCATTGTCGCCGGTTACGATGCCGAGGGCAAAGTCGGCGACTCCCCTTAACCTTACGGCGTGATCCAATGAATCCAGCTTGTAAAACAGTGAATAGGAAGCGTCGTCTGCATGCAGCATCGGAAAATAGTCTGCCGAAGGAGCGCTTTTAAAAGATCGTTCAGGAACGCTGCGGTTTTCGATGGTGTAATGTTCTGTTTTTTTATATACGTCGCAGCAGCGGATACCGGGCTGTCTGCGATCCTTTTGTAATGTCAGGATGACAGAGGGACAGTCGACTAAGGTAAAGGGCTGCATCAGATATTCAATCGAAAGAAGCCGTGTGTTTTTCAATAAGATTTTCCGCATTTCACGATGCCGTCCTGCTGTTAAAAGAGAGGCAGGCAGCAAAAAGGAGATGATGCCGTTATCCGACTGGTGGCGGATGGAGTTTTGTACAAATAATGCGGCGGAATCCTTTGCCCCGGAATGTTTCCGGGAGGGGAGGCTCGCTCCCCAGGGAGGGTTGCCGAATATCAGTGTGTTTTTGCATGACGGGAAATGACGCAGGGAATCGGCAACGCGGATGTTTTCGCGCAATGCGTCAATATCCGTATCCGGGGCGTTTAAGGCAATATTGATCCGTGCAATGGCAATGGCGGCAGGATCGGTATCCTGACCGATAAGCTGTATTTTGACGGGTTTTTCTGCGTTTTCTGCAATTTTTGCATATTCTGTTTTTTTCGTATTTCTTGTATAGGAAAGAATCTGCAGGAGAAAATTGCCGGTTCCGCACGCCGGATCAAAGAAGATATTGATATTCCCTGTAAGCGGCGCAGTACGGTCGATCAGCCTTTTTACCAGCGGAGACGGCGTATAATAGATACCGGATCTTTTGCGCCTGTCAAGCTGCATCAGGGATATATAGAGATATCCTAAAAGATCCTCATACGGCAGGAATGACAGCGAGGGATAATCGGCTCGTTCTTCCTGATCGGGCGCAAGGGCGCGCAGATCATTCACCAGAGGAGCATATTTTTGCAAGGTATTGTCGGATTGAAAAAAACCTTCTGCATAATGCGCAATGGTTGTGAGCAAAGGCGCGTCTGTTTCCTGACAGTAAGTTATGACATGGTTAAGCTGCTCCATGGCAGCTTCGCCGCAGTCAAGATAATCCTTATAAGCACGGGGTAAGCGGATCGCCGTTTTATTGCGGCGTTTTGTCAGTTTTCCCGTCTGCTGCAGATTCTCTTTAAGTTCTTTTATGGAATCCGGAGTGAAATAGTTTCCCTTTTTTTCAACAAAATGATCAGGCGTCAGTCTGCCCTGCCTGATCCAGTTGCGTCCGGTGGCTTCAGAAATTGAAAGATATTCACATGCCTGTTTTAATGTCATCCATTCCATATTTAATAGAATACCAAAATTTTGTTGATTTGGAAAGTATTCTATCATATTCCTATGCAAATCGCGTTTCCTTAGAAATAATTTATGAATAATACGGCACTTTCACTCATATTTTAATAAATAAAACGATATTGCATATAGAATGGAGAAATAGAATGGAAAAATGGAAAAGATGTGGAATACTGCTTGTATGCGTGGTCATGATGGGGATGTTTCTGATGGGATGCACGATCAGGGAAGGAAGCGATAAGAAGCTGCGTGATGTTGAGTTTACCGTGCTGGCGGAGGACGAGATACCGCCGGAATTTCTTGAATTTATTACCGGAAAACAGGCGGATCCGTTTAAACTGACTTATACTACGGATCAGTATCTATACATAGCTGCGGGTTACGGGAAGCAGGAAAGCGGAGGATACAGCATAGCGGTAAAGGATTGTTATATGACAGAAAACGCGCTGGTATTTGATACGGAGCTGATCGGTCCCTCTGCTTCGGAGAATATTATGCCGGGGGCGTCCTATCCCTATATCGTCATTAAGACAGAAAAGACGGATGCGACGGTGATCTTTAGGTAAAAGTTTGTGTAAAATACCCCCTTTTTGTCAGCTTAGGATTTTGTCTGACTAAAGGGGGTATCATTTAACAAGATATCTACATTCTTTCTTTTTGCCTTTTCCTTTCGGTTATTCAAATGTATACTCGTGATTTTCATATACGATGGCTCCGGAATTGGTTTTATCCCTTAAATATATATACAGTTCTTCACTGCTGCAGTATTCTACGAGTACATGCGTAAAATTATCTTCGTAATAATCATCAAAATGATTTGCTTCGCATAAGCCAACGAACAATTTACCCTGATTCATCTGATACATCATGTCATATATAATAACCCCGCCGCCTATCTGTACGGTTTCGGCAAAGACTTCTTCTTCCTTATCGGAACGATCGGTAAGCCCTATTATGTTCATGCCCTCATAAATTTTGTCCGGCCTTCCCAGTAAATCACCCAACGCAACATAAGTATCCATATTAATTCCATTGGAATAATCCAGACCGAGAGCAAGGTCTCCATAATTACACTCAACAACTTGATTTACATCGCCTACAAGATAGTTATTTTCTTCCATAAGTTGGGCAAGAGTTCTAGGTTCGCCTGATAAATTATATAGCGTCACCAATACATAGCGCTCCTCTGCATTATAAAGTTTGATTTCAACATAGCCATTGTAGGTATTGGTATCCGCTTCGATATAAGCTTTTATATCGTCGGTGGTGTTGCTTCCTATGCAGTAACTGACGAAATTCTCGTGATACAAAATATCAGAAACAGGAGATCCGTCTGTAAAACATCCAAACATTACCAGATCAGACAAATCCTTTTCCTCCAAAGCCTGCGGACCGTATTTTAGCCAGAAAGGGCTGTAGCCTGCTTCTTCCGCTGCATTCCAATCACCGGAAAATGTATTCGCTGTCTCATTTTCTGCCACCGCGCTTTCCCGTACCGTATCAACTGCGCCTGTTTCATCCTTTCCGCCACATGCTGTAAGACAAAAGGCTAATGTTAAAGCTGCTAATAAAACTTTCTTTTTCATAAAATCCTCCTTTAAAATTTTGCCGCTCGATACACTATTTTGAAAACAAAAATATTTAGATGTTCCGCTCACAAGACACTCTTAATGTGATAAAAATATGTAATCGAACGCTGTCATATATATAGATTATTAAAAAGGGAAAAAGGTTGGGTTTAAATAAAAATTTTTAAAAAATAGAAAAGTGGAAATTAATTCTCAAAATAAATTTTATATTTTTACAAAACAGGAGCACGAACCATTTTCACATCTTGCGGCTATGGGTAAATTATATGCAGCAGAAGCCGCTACAAATGTGACACGCCGTTGCGCTCAACTTGCAGGTTATGACGGATATTCAAGAGATTTTCCGTTTGAGCGTTTAATGCGTGATGCAAAGATTACAGAGATTTATGAGGGTACGAGTGAAGTACAGAGAATGGTTATATCTTCATGGATGGGGATTAAGTAATCTATAGCATATGATTATATACAGAGGAATGAGTTGGTATATAGTAAAATAACTGTATTTATTGTAACAGCTATGCATATTTTTCAGATAAGGAACGGTAGCCAAAGTTGCTGCCGTTTTTCAATTTTTAGGAAAAACGGTCTGCTGGTGGGATGTATTCAGCAGAATTGATTTAATGGATTTTTTATTGGAATTATATGGACGGCGTGGTAAAATGTAGCTGTCGGATAAAGGAGGCTTGCCTGAAAGAATATATCGGGGGATGTGCAGAAATTACGGAAACATCAGATGTTGTATACATAGGCGCAGACTTTCCGGACGAGTTTGCACATTCCAAGGACACAAAGGCATTAAGGGGCGCAAATATGTATGCAAAGGCAAATTCTTCAAGCATTATCAAAGAGATGATAGAAATTGCTACAAATAAGACATTTGCAGAAAACTATGCGCAGAAACATAATACAGATGCAAAATTTGGTTGGTACAGGTATGATACACGTTTTGCAATACCCATTTATGACGATAACATGGAATTAATCAGGTATAATGTGTTTTCAGCAAGAATATTGGTACGCCACGCAAAAGATGGAAAATTATACCTGTATGATGTTTTAAGGACAAAAAAAGAAACGAGCAAGCCGCTTGAGCAATAGCTGTACGGTCGAAAAACTCATTTCTTTATAGTTCACATTTTAAAGGCATATGGCAGTTTTGTCAAGCGTCAACAATTAAATATTGATACATCAAATAAACTTAGGAATCCAGCTGCCAAGCGGCTGCTGTGCAATCGCACTCAAAGATTTTTTCATTATCATGTCAGAATACGGAGATAAAAGGTCGATGAACTATACAACAGAGATAATAAGAAGTAAAAGAAAGAGTATCGGATTTGAGATCAAAGAGGCCGGCAGACTGATTGTCCGCGTGCCTTTTTCCGTGAGCCGGGATCAGATTTTTCGGGAAATGGAAAAAAATCAGAACTGGATCGACAAACATATGCTGATCGTGCAAGAAAGAGAGAGGGAACAGGAAAAAATAACAAAATTTACCAGAGATGAAGTAGAAGAGATGGCGGAGGAAGCGCTTGTGGTGATCCCGCCCAAGGTGAAAGAGTATGCCGCCATTCTGGGAGTAAGATATGGAAGGATCACGATCCGCAATCAAAAGAGCCGGTGGGGAAGCTGCTCCGCCAA
>CAYQZB010000011.1:0-100010 GCA_964421915.1 uncultured Lachnospiraceae bacterium | reverse complement strand
GACTACCAATACATGATGAGATTGTAAAAAGGTAGTCAGTAAGGTGACTACCAATCTCTGAAGAGATTATAAAAAGGTAGTCAGTAAGATGACTACAAATATCTAATAGAATTGTAAAATGGCAGTCAATACGTGACTGCTTAAATAATATAAGTAAATCTAAATCCCTTATAAACAGCAGTATCACACTACAGATAACCGGTATAAAATGGGATAATAGAGCCTGCTGCCATAATAAAACCATGGCTGTATTAGATTGATCTATAATAAACGATATCAATCTATAAACACGTTTCATTCCATAATAATCCGTTTCATTCAAAAATACTACTTTTTAATCAGAATAATCCATATTAAACCGTTATTTTACACTGTCTGTATATGGAATAACACCGTATATAAAAGATTTTAGTTATCCGGGTACATTGTCATTCTGCGATATCCTAATCTGGCATACGGTTTTATCCTTGGCAATATTACTTAAAATTTTTTTGTATTCTTATACAGAAGCAAGAATTATTATGGCCTGTTTGCTGGCTACTGGCAGACAGTCTTTTTTTAAAATTACATACTAATTATGAAAATATATTTAAATGTGAGCGGAAAAGAGATTTTTATCATAAATGGGTAGATAGAGGAGGTGGACGTATGGGTAATCATGATATAGATAAAGTGCCAATCTGGGAGAAAGCCAATTTAACGATTAAGGAAGCGGCGGAATATTCCAACATCGGAATCAACCGGATAGAAGAATTATTAAAGATGCCAAATTGCAGCTTTGTATTGTATGTGGGAAAAAAGAAGCTTGTAAAACGTAGAGAATTTGAACTTTTTCTAAGTCGCACATTGGAAATATAGAAATCCAATGATTTACTTTTGAGCCTTGATATGCTATACTACCATAGGTGTTAAGGCTCTTTTTTGAAAGGAGCTTTTACTATGGGAAAGGACATAAAAGGAAAGGAGCTTGGCGTTGGAATAAGCCAAAGATCTGACGGGTTCTATGTTGGTAGATTTACCACCAAATATGGACAACGGAAGCAAAAATTATTCCGCAAACTGCAAGAGTGCAGACAGTGGCTGGCAGATTCACAGTATCAGGACGAGCATAGCAATCTGAATTTTCCGGAAGAAATGACGGTGAAGGCATGGTTTGACTATTGGATCAGTATGAAAAAGCGGACTGTACGCCCGAACACGGTAAGAAATTATACAGAACGTTATGAGCATAACATTGATCCTGTGATTGGTAAACAGATTTTGTCAGAAGTAAAACCGATTCAATGTCAAATGATTATGAACCGGATGGCTGACGAAGGGTATCGTACATCTACTATTTATCAGGCAAGGATAACATTGTTTAATATGCTTGATTATGCGTATCAAAATGATGTGATTATGAAAAATCCTTGTAATAGAATGGTGAAATCTGATATTGGAAAGCCTACACAGAAAAAGGAAGCACTGACGTTAGAACAGCAGAAAAGGTTTGTAAGGGGAATTGTAGGAAATACATACGAGTACCAGTACAAATTTTTGTTGCAGACAGGGCTTAGGACAGGAGAACTTGTAGGCTTGAAATGGACAGATATTGATTTTGATAACCGTATCCTGACGATTAGCCGCTCTATGGAATATCGACATTCTACCGGAGAATGGAGAGTGGGAGAGCCTAAGAGTAAATCGGGGTATCGTTCAATTCCATTGACAGATGAAGCAATCGACATATTGCGGAAACAGAAGCAGAAGAATCTTGAGATCAAAATAATCCCAATGGAATGGTCAGAATATGTTTTCCTGTGTAGAAAAGGAACGCCGGTCAAAAACAGCACGTATGACACTATGTTATTTAAACTGTGTGACAAGATAGGAATTCCGAAATTTTCCATGCATGTACTGAGACATACATTTGCCACCAGATGTATTGAAGGTGGTATGAAGCCAAAGACATTGCAGACGATACTTGGACATTCTAATATCGGCATAACAATGAATCTGTACGTTCACACGACTGAAGATGAAAAACATAAGGAAATTGAAAAAATCGCAGCCTTTCTTAAGATAGTTTAAAAAATTGGTACGTAAATTGGTACGTAACAAAGCCATGAAAGGCAAAAACCCTGTAAAATAAAGGAAAAACCAAAGGAGATTAAGATAAAATGAAATTAGGAATCGTCGGTCTTCCGAATGTAGGTAAATCAACATTATTTAACTGTCTGACCAAGGCAGGCGCAGAATCAGCGAATTATCCGTTCTGTACCATCGACCCTAATGTGGGTGTTGTTGCAGTGCCGGATGAGCGGCTGAAAAAGCTTGGTGATCTGTATCACTCCAAGAAGGTGACGCCGGCGGTGATTGAATTTGTAGATATTGCGGGACTGGTCAAGGGTGCGTCCAAGGGAGAAGGACTGGGTAATCAGTTTCTGGCGAATATCAGGGAAGTGGATGCGATCGTGCATGTGGTAAGATGTTTTGAGGATACGAATATCGTACATGTGGACGGAAGTATCGATCCGCTTCGTGATATCGAGACGATCAACATGGAGCTGCTCTTCTCCGATCTGGAGATTCTGGAAAGAAGGATTGCAAAGACTTCTAAGGGTGCGAAGAATGACAAGACGCAGGCAAAGGAGCTTGTATTGCTGGAAGCATTGAAAGCGCATCTGGATGCAGGCAATCTTGCGAAGACATATACACCGCAGGATGAGGACGAGGCTGGCTGGCTGGCTTCCTATAATCTGCTGACGGCAAAGCCCGTGATCTATGCTGCCAATGTAGCGGAGGACGATCTGGGGGACGATGGCGCGTCCAATGCCGGAGTTTCGTCTGTCAGGGAGTATGCCGCCAAGGAAGGCAGCGAGGTATTTGTGATCTGTGCGCAGTTAGAAGAAGAGATTGCAGAGCTGGAAGATGATGAAAAGGCGGATTTTCTGGCGGAAATGGGATTAAAGGAGGCTGGCTTGGACAAACTGATCCATGCAAGCTACCGTATTCTGGGACTTCACAGCTATCTGACGTCCGGCGAGGATGAGACAAGGGCATGGACAATCAAAAAGGGAACGAAAGCGCCGCAGGCGGCCGGAAAGATCCATACGGATTTTGAACGCGGCTTTATCCGCGCGGAGGTAGTGGCATATAAAGACTTGATAGAACTGGGCTCGATCGTTGCGGCAAAGGAAAAGGGTCTTGTCAGACTGGAAGGCAAGGAATATGTGGTGCAGGATGGGGATGTTATATTATTCCGTTTTAATGTTTGATATGATTCTGAACGCAAAGAGATTTGATATATCGACTCAAATTGTAGGTTAAAAATCTGTACATCAGTATGATTTATTATCTTAGCTGCTGTTTTAAAATCATTTTCGGAAAATCTGCCGAATGATTTTCATGGCAGCAGGACGCAAGCGGACGATAGATAAAAAAGGAGTGTGGCAATATGCCGGATTGGATGGGTGACGGATCCATAGGATTTCCGGGTCTTGGGATTTATCTGAATCATGTGCCGAAAAGCTTTGATATTTTTGGCTTCACGATAGCGCTATATGGTGTGGTCATTGGGATCGGAATGTTTGTCGGAGTATCTCTGGTGGTATATATGGCAAAAAAAGAGGGGTATAAGGCGGAAGACATCTATGATCTTGCCCTGTGTCTTCTGATCTTCGGGATCATCGGTGCAAGACTCTATTACGTTGTTTTTTCGTGGGATTATTACAAGGAGCATCTGGGAAGCATTATGAATATCCGTCAGGGAGGACTTGCAATCTACGGCGGCGTGATCGCGGGATTTTTTGCCTTGTGTGTTTTCTGCAAAATTAAGAAATTGAAGATACTTGCCGTGGCGGATCTTGCGATTCTGGGAGTTCTGGTGGGGCAGATCTTCGGACGCTGGGGCAACTTTACCAACAGGGAATGTTTTGGCGGTTATTCGGATGGCGTGCTTGCTATGCGGCTGCCGCTTGCGGCGGTGCGTTCTTCGGATCTTACGCCTGAGATTCTGGAGCATGTGGCGGATGGGACCAATTATATCCAGGTGCATCCCACCTTCCTTTATGAAAGTCTGTTTAATCTTGCGTTATTATTGTTGATCCTGTTTGTATTCTGGAAGAAAAGAAAATTTGACGGGGAAATGATGCTGTGCTATTTTGGCGGATACGGCATCGGAAGATTTTTTATTGAGGGGCTGCGGACCGATTCGCTGATGATCCCCTCCACCAATATTGCGGTATCGCAGATGCTTGGCATGGCGCTGTTTGTGGTTTCCTGTTTCATATGGATCGTCATGAGGGCGCAGAATTATAGAAAAATGTATGTGAAGAAACCAGAGCAGGAAGGGAAAGATTAAGTTCAAATCGAAATTATGTTGGGAAGTGGATGATGCTGTAAGGATATTAATGCATTTCGAGAAACCCTATATCTTGTATGTGGATAATATAAAGCACTAGATGTTGATTTATGCTCAAAAAATACGCTGAAAAGCGTATTTTTTTTGTGCAAATATACAAAAAGTGCTTGCAATTAGATAAAATTATGTTTAAAATGGTTTTTAGATGCATCAAAGTGGTTTTATGTGGATGAAAGTGGTTGCTAAATTTTGAAAAATAAAATGTATTGGCAGCTAAATATTTTGAAAATTAATTGCTTTGGTAATTAAATATTTTTAAGTTGAAATTTTTGGAGAAAAAATGTTTCAGGGGGAATTTAGCCACACAATCGATCCCAAGGGAAGGATTATCATTCCCACCCAGCTCAGAGGTGAGCTGGAGGGCGGTTTTGTCGTGACCAAAGGTCTGGACGGCTGTCTGTGGCTGGTGGACGCTCCTTCCTGGAAGAATATCCAGCAGGAGATTCAGGGGATGCCCTTTGGGTTAAAGGAGGCGCGTACCCTTTCACGATTCCTGATCGCGGGCGCGACGGACGGCGGCATTGATGGGCAGGGGCGTGTGTTTATACCGCCCAGTCTCAGGGAATATGCCGGATTGGAAAAGAATGTTATCTTGGCG
This sequence comes from uncultured Lachnospiraceae bacterium, assembly GCA_964421915.1. Taxonomy (GTDB): domain Bacteria; phylum Bacillota; class Clostridia; order Lachnospirales; family Lachnospiraceae; genus NK4A136. The sequence goes on along the minus strand of CAYQZB010000011.1, from coordinate 95,010 downwards.
GGCGTCGGAAGTCGTCTGGAGATCTGGGACAAGTCCAGATATGAGCAGATTACGGATATTGAGGATATGTCGGCGATTGCCGAGAAGCTTGTGGAATTTGGTATTCGTCTGTAACTGCTGGCGGAAAAGCTGTCTGTGTTATGACAGGCGGTTTTCGCAAAAGGCGGACATGCAGTTTGGGAAAGGGGATTGCTGTGGAATATACGCATCAGCCGGTTTTGCTGAAAGAGACAATAGAAGGACTGAATATCAAGCCGGATGGTGTATATCTTGACGGAACCCTTGGCGGCGGCGGACATTCTCATGAAATTGCTTCCGCGCTGTCGGAAAAAGGACATCTTTACGGAGTCGATCAGGACGGCGACGCAATCAAGGCAGCGACAGCGAGGTTGTCGGGATTTGGAGACAAGGTAACCATCCTCCGCTGCAACTATCGGGAGGCGGTCAGCAGGCTGCAGGAACTTGGAATTGACGGAGTGGACGGCATCCTCCTTGATCTGGGAGTTTCCTCTTATCAGCTGGACAATGGAGAGCGGGGATTTTCTTATCGTATCGACGCGCCGCTTGATATGAGGATGGATACCAGACAGAGCTTGACTGCCGAGGAAATTGTCAATACCTATGATGAGATGACATTGTTCCATATCATAAAAAATTACGGAGAAGAAAAGTTTGCCAAGAATATTGCGAAGCATATTGTATCGGTAAGGAAGAACAAGAGGATCAAGACAACATTTGAATTAAATGACATCATAAAGGCCGCGATTCCTGCAAAGATGCGCGCGGATGGACATCCCTCCAAGCGGACGTTTCAGGCGATCAGGATAGAGTGCAACAGAGAATTGGAAGTCTTAGGGGAAGCCTTGAAAAATATGATAGCGTACCTGCATCCCGGCGGCAGGATGGCAGTGATCACCTTTCAGTCGTTGGAAGACCGGATTGTGAAAAATGCATTTCGCGAAGCGGAACATCCATGCACCTGTCCGCCGGAACTGCCGGTATGCGTATGCGGGAAAAAACCGCAGGGCAGATGCGTCGGAAGAAAGCCGGTCACGGCATCGGAAGAGGAACTAGAGAGAAACAGGCGGGCAAAACCGGCAAAGCTAAGGATTTTTGAGAAAACTCTTAGAAAATGAAAAGCAGAATGTGTAAGTTTTTAGCATAAGAACGCAGGATAGACTACTGGAAAATTGATCAGAAATCAAGAAAAATCTGTTTGGGAGAAGTGTAAAGAATTATGGCAGAAAGAGATTATGTATATGGCAATGCTGCAAGGCAGCTGCCAAGAGAGACAGAAAAAGAGTTTTATGTCCGATCCAGATCTGTGAGGGAGCAGGAGAGGCTGGAAAGACGGGCATATCATAAAAAGGTATATCATGCGATATTAATTGTTACAACAGTAGTTGCATTATGCTTTATAATTTGGCATTATATAAATGTACAGGCTGAAGTGACTTCGCTGATGAACCAGAAGGCTGCTTTGCAGATCCAGTATGAAGCATTGCGTCTGGATAACGACCTGTATGAAGACAGGATCTACAGTGCGGTCAACCTTCAGGAGATTGAGCGTATTGCTGTAGAGGAGCTGGGGATGAAGCTGGCGGGCGAGGGTCAGATCATCATATACTCAGGTGAGATCGAGGACTATGTGAAGCAATATATGGACATGCCTGAATAGGAATGGAGCAGATCAGTGAATAATCAAGAAAAAAAAGGTGAAGGCAGATCAAAAAGCGGAAAAAATACCAAGAAGCTTGTCAAGCTGAGTGATCCGAGGAAATTGCAGGATTATATGGCATCAAAGCTGATGGTATTTGAGGGGGTCTTGTTGATCTGTCTTCTTACGTTGGTAGCGCGTATCGTCATGCTCAGCGCGGATAATGAAGAAGAATACAAACGTCTTGTTATGAGGCATCTGCAGACGAAATATGACAGCCGGACGATCCCGTACAGGAGGGGCTCGATCGTCGATCGGAACGGAACAACGCTTGCGATCAGTGATGTGAAGTATAATATCATATTGGACACAAAGATTCTGCGTGAGAAAACAGAGGAGGTCGATCCGACGCTTGTAGCGCTGCAGACCTGTTTTAATATCAATACTTCGGAAGTCAGGGCTTATATGCTGGAGCATCCCGAATCGCAGTATTATATCCTGCAGAAGGAGGTCGATTATTCCCTGATCGAATCGTATCTTGCGATGCAGGCGGAGGAAGGCAGCAGGATCAGCCAAAAGGGCGTCTGGTTTGAGACGGTTTATGTCAGGAATTATCCGTATGACACGCTTGCCAGTGACGTGATCGGTTTTACGACGACACAGGGCGGCCAGTACGGGCTGGAGGAATATTATAATGATATCCTGTGCGGAAGGAATGGAAGAGAGTATGGTTATCTTTCCGATGAAAATGTGCTGGAGAGGACGATTGTCCCTGCGCAGGATGGTTATACTCTTGTTACAACGCTGGACGCGCATATCCAGAACATTGTGGAAGAAAATATCAAGGCTTACAATGAAGAGTATGCCAATGATTATCGTGAGGGAGAGATGGGCTCCGACAATACCGGTGTCATCATCATGGATGTCGATACCGCTGAGATCCTTGCCATGGCGAGTTATCCGGGGTTTCATTTAAACGATCCCACCAATGTGGAACTGAACCTTTCACCGATCTATCCGGCAGAGACGCTGGCGATGATGACCGAAGAAGAAGAAAAGGATGCCGTGGAAGCGCTGTGGAAGAATTTTTGTATCTCAGATTCCTATGAACCGGGCAGCGTATGCAAGACATTTACAGTGGCGGCAGCTCTGGATGCCGGGGTGATCCATGATGGGGACAGATTTTATTGCGGGGGATATATGAGCTTTGGCGAGGGCGAACATACCACAAATATCCGATGCCACAACCGGAATGGTGACGGAGAACTTACTCTGAAACAGGCGTTGGAAGAGTCCTGCAACGTCACCCTGATGCAGATCGGACAGAAGCTGGGAAGCGTGTCCTATCTAAAATATTTTGCGAATTTTAATTTCGGACTTCGGACCAACATCGATCTTGCGGGAGAGATGCGGACGGATTCGCTGGTGTTTACGAAGGATACCATGGGCGTGACAGAGCTTGCGACCTCTACCTTCGGACAGGGGTATAATGTGACCATGATCGAAACGATCTCTGCTTATTGCAGTCTGGTCAATGGCGGATATTATTACCGCCCGCATGTGGTCAGGCAGATTCTGGATGAAGACGGCGCAGTGGTGGAAAATATCGAGCCGGTGATGCTGCGTCAGGTGGTTTCGGAAAGCGTCTCCGATCTGATGATCGATTATTGTATCGGTGTTGTAGAGGAAGGTACGGGTACTTATGCAAGACCGGCAGGATATCGGATCGGCGGCAAGACCGGTACGGCGGAGACATCGGGAGACGGCAAGCAGAATTATGTCGTTTCTTTTATTGGGTTCGCGCCGGCGGATGATCCGCAGATCGCGATCTATGTTGTCATCGACCGTCCGAATGCCGCTTCGCAGGATCAGGCGACAAGACGGGCATGCCTGCTCTGCAGATCCATCCTGACAGATGTGCTTCCCTATATGCATATCTTTATGACGGAGGAGTTGAGTGAGGCAGAAGAAAGGGAACTGGAAGAAAGGGGCAGCCGCCTCTCAACATTATCTGCCAATAACGCAGACGATGGTACGATATCGGAAAACGGTGCGCCGGAGGATGCCGGTTCGGACGATAACGAGGACGGTAATGACCGCAGGGGCGTTACGGTCACTATCGATCCTTCCACCGGCTATGCCATCGACCCGCTCAATGGAGAATTTCTTGATCCGGTGACCGGTGTGCCGATCAATCCGGATTCCAGCATCCTGCAGAATGGCGAGGGAGAATCCATAGGATTTGAAGAACGTGTGCAGCCGGATGGATAAGAATAGAATAAGTATAAGATTTGCATAATAGATTTATATCAATAGGGTTTGATGTGAGCTATGAGATGTCAAAATCGGAGCATAATAAGATTGTATTTGAACGGGTGCGCATTTTCCATCAAAAGAAGCTGTTTATCTACTGGATTTTTATATTGTGCGCCTGTGTTGTTCTGGCAGCCAGACTGGGATTTCTGATGATCGTTGCGGCGGATGATTACGGAAGCCGTGCGATCGATGTACAGGAGAGGGAACGGGATATCAAGGCCGCCAGAGGCAGGATCCTTGATATCAATGGAGTAGTGCTTGCAGATAATACCACGGTTTGTACCGTCTCGGTGATCCACAGCCAGATCAAAGATCCGGAGGCGGTTATCGCCATGCTGTGCAGGGAATTGTCGTTATCGGAGGAATATGTCCGCGGAAGAGTGGAAAAATATACTTCCATAGAGCGCATCCGGAGCAATGTAGATAAAGAGACGGGCGACCGGATCAGAAGCTACGGATATGCCGGCGTCAAGGTGGATGAGGATTATAAACGCTATTATCCCTATGGGGAGCTGGCGTCAAAGGTGCTGGGATTTACCGGCGGAGATAATCAGGGGATCATCGGACTGGAGGTCGTATATGAAGAGTATCTGGCGGGAACGCCGGGGCAGATCCTGACGGTGACGGATGCCAGAGGGATCGAGGTTCCGCGGGAAGGCGAACGCAGGCGGGAGCCGATTGCGGGAGATGATCTCGTGATCAGCATTGACGCCAATATCCAGATGTATGCGCAGCAGCTGGCGGAGCAGGCGATGATGACCAAAGAGGCGGAAAGCGTTTCCATCATTGTGATGCGGCCGGATACAGGGGAGATCCTGGCGATGACCAATGTTCCGGAATTTGATCTGAATCATCCCTTTGACCTGGATCAGACCGGAAGGCTTCTGGAGATCAGTGTATCAGACAACGAAATGACTTCCGAAGAACGGCAGGATGCCCTCAACCGGATGTGGAGAAACGGCTGTATCAATGATACCTATGAACCGGGATCCACTTTTAAAATTATTACGGCAGCGGCTGCCTTAGAGGAAGGGATTGTAACGCTGGAGGAGGCATTTCACTGTCCGGGGTTTATCATTGTGGATGACCGCAGGATCAGATGCCATAAGGTGCAGGGACATGGTTCGGAAACCTTCCTGCAGGGATTTATGAACTCATGCAATCCGGTATTCGTCGGGGTCGGCTTGCGGCTTGGGGTGGAGCGGTATTATGATTATTTTGAGCAGTTCGGACTATTGTCCAAAACAGGAATCGACCTTCCGGGCGAAGCGGCGACGATCATGCATAAGGAGGAAAATATCGGTCCGGTAGAGCTTGCGACGATCTCCTTTGGGCAGTCGTTTCAGATCACACCGATACAGCTTGCGACGACAGTATCGGAGATTATCAACGGAGGAAGAAGGGTGACGCCGCATTTTGGCGTATGTACGCAGGATGCTCAGGGGAATATCAATCATATTTTTGATTATCCGGTAACGGAGGGTGTGGTCAGCAGCGAAACTTCCGAGACCATGCGGTATATGCTGGAACAGGTGGTCAGCAACGGGGGCGGCAGAAACGGTTATGTAGAAGGCTTTCTGGTCGGAGGAAAGACCGCGACCAGCCAGACGCTCCCCAGAAGCAACGGCGTCTATATCGCGTCTTTTATCGGATTTGCACCGGCGGATGATCCGCAGGTGCTTGCCATTGCGATCATCAATCATCCGCAGGGCACTTATTATGGCGGACAGATCGCCGCGCCGGTGGTCAGGCAGCTTTTTGAAAATATCCTGCCCTATCTGGAGATAGAGCCGCATGTGGAAAGTGATTGATCGGATAAATGTAATGCAAAACGGGCATTGTAGGTTTGCAATTTTCTGGCACAAGTTATTTTGAAAGGAGCAGAGGTTTCTCATGAATATAAATTATGATATGATCATACCGGTTTTGTTGTCATTTGGGATCAGTGTGCTGATGGGCCCGGTGGTCATTCCGTTTTTGAGAAGGCTGAAGATCGGGCAGACGATCCGTGATGATGGTCCGGAGACGCATCTGAAGAAGGCGGGAACGCCGACCATGGGAGGTTTGATGATCCTTACTGCAGTTGTAGTGACCTCATTGTTTTATATTAAGGATTATCCCAATATCATTCCGATCTTATTTTTAACGCTTGGATTTGGACTGATCGGATTTCTGGACGATTATATCAAGGTAGTGCTTAAACGTTCTCTGGGACTTCGCGCATGGCAGAAGATGGCGCTGCAGATTCTTGTGACAGGTATTTTTGCGTATTATGTCTCGGTCGTGTTACAGTGGGATCTTTCGATGAAGATTCCGTTTATGGGAGATAAATATATTGATTTCGGTATCTGGAATATTCCGCTCCTGTTTTTTGTCATCATAGGGACCGATACCGGAACCAATTTTACGGATGGTCTGGACGGACTGGCAAGCAGCGTTACGGTGCTTGTCGCAACCTTTTTTACGGTGGTTGCCATCGGAACTTCCAGTGGTATCGAGCCGATTACCTGCGCGGCAGTCGGCGCATTGCTTGGATTTTTATTATTTAACTTCCATCCGGCGAGCGTTTTTATGGGCGACACAGGTTCTCTTGCCTTGGGAGGCTTTGTTGCCGCAACGGCGTATATGCTGCAGATGCCGCTGTATCTGGTGATTGTGGGTCTGGTATATGTTGTCGAAGTTTTATCCGTCATCATACAGGTGACCTATTTTAAGCTCTCTCATGGAAAGAGGATCTTTAAGATGGCGCCGATCCACCATCATTTTGAAAAGTGCGGCTGGAAGGAGACAAAAGTTGTCGCCGTATTTACCATTGTGACAGCGGTGTTATGTCTGATTGCGCTGCTGGGCGTATAAATGAGATATCATAGATTTTTCACATACGAATTGATTTGATATACGATTTTTGGGTCTGCGGCAGTATGAATCCGCAGGTTATGGAAAAGCTCGGAGGAATAACATATGGATCTGACAGGGAAAAAAGTGATTGTAATGGGCGCCGGCATCAGCGGCATCTCGGCAGTCAGGCTGCTGCTCGGCATCGGAGCAAAGCCGGTTTTATTTGATGAAAATGAAAAGCTGGATCGTGCCAGGGTGACGGAGCAGCTTGGTGGAAAAGAGATAGAGATCGTGACGGGGACGCTGCCGGAGGAGATGCTTCAGGCAGCCGCTCTTCTGGTGATGAGTCCGGGCATCCCTGTAGACACACCCTTTGTGGAGCGGTTTCATAAGGCACGGATACCGGTCTGGGGAGAGATCGAACTGGCATACCGGTACGCGAAGGGGGATGTAATCGCCATTACGGGAACGAATGGCAAGACGACGACAACCGCCCTTACCGGTAAGATCATGGAAGATTATTACGGAAAGGCATACATCGTAGGAAATATCGGCAATCCCTATACGGAAGCTGCCTTGGATATCAAAGATGAAGAGGTTACCGTAGCGGAGATTTCCAGCTTCCAGCTGGAGACAATACATCATTTTCATCCGCGTATTTCCGCAATCCTAAATATCACTCCGGATCACTTGAACCGCCATCATACCATGGAAAATTATGTGGCGTGCAAAGAGGCGGTGGCCAGCAATCAGACGCCTGCGGATATCTGCGTTTTGAACTATGAAAATGAATATACCAGGGCATTTGCCGGGAGATGTCCGGCTAAGGTGCTGTTCTTTTCTTCCGGACGGCAGTTGGAGGAGGGTATCTATCTGCAGGGAGAGGAGATTATGTATGCAGACGGAAAAAATGTCCGGCGTCTGTTGAATATTCATGAAATGAAGCTGCTTGGTTTACATAATGTGGAGAACGTCATGGCTGCCATTGGCATGGCGCTGGCATACGGCGTGCCGGAACAGTCGGTAGTAAAGAGCGTAAAAGAGTTTACTGCAGTGGAGCATAGGATTGAGTATGTGGCGACGATCCGCGGCGTGGATTATTATAATGATTCCAAAGGGACTAATCCTGACGCTGCTATCAAGGGGATACAGGCGATGAACCGTAAGACGGTGCTGATCGGCGGCGGTTATGATAAGGACAGCTCATATGATGAGTGGATTGACAGCTTTGACGGCAAGGTGACATGGCTGGTGCTTCTTGGACAGACAAAGGAAAAGATTGCGGAATGTGCCAAAGCGCATGGGTTTCATAATATTGTTTTAACAGATTCCTTAGAGGAGGCAGTCAGGATTTCTGCGTCAAAGGCCGGGGAGGGGGAAGCGGTTCTTCTTTCACCGGCATGTGCCAGCTGGGGCATGTTTAAAAACTATGAGGAGCGGGGCAGGCTGTTTAAGGAATTGGTGAAGGAACTGCTTTAGAAAGCGGTATTTTTCATCTGGATTTGGGTCGCAGCTAAGCTGCAATATGGAGGTTAGCAGATATGCCAAAAAAAAGACGACAATTTGATTATAGCCTTTTCTTTATTACATTCGGGCTGCTGGCGTTCGGACTGATGATGATCTATTCCACCAGCGCATATGAAGCGGGCAGGGAATTTGACGGGGATGCGGCGCATTATTTTAAACGGCAGCTTTTGTCAACGATCATCGGACTCGGCGCGATGGTGGGCGTTTCCTATATCCCGCACAAGCTGTACCGGGCGGTTCCGTGGTGGCTGCCGCTGGCGGTTGGGGTCGGCGCGATGCTTATGCTGCTGACGCCTTGGGCACATACGGCGAAGGGCGCGACAAGATGGTTTTATCTGTTCGGCAACAACGCACTCAGTATCCAGCCCGCAGAGATTGTCAAGATGATGATCATTATCTTCAGCGCCAAGATGGTGGCGGAATATCCCAAGATGATGCAGACATGGAAAGGGTTTGCCTGGATCGTGGGACCGGCAGTGCTGATGGGACTCATAGTACGTTTGCTTTCCAACAATCTGTCCAGCGCACTGATTGTAATGGGAATCGGTGTTGTGATCATATTCATTGCGTCGCCGCAGTATAAAAAATATGCTGCTGGCATTGCGCTGCTTGTTATAGCGGTTACTTTAATTGTGATCTACTTCGGTCAGATGGCGGATACAGGCGATATGGAATTCCGTGGGAAACGTCTTGTGGCATGGCTTCATCCGGAGCTTTATTCGGATGATACGGCATATCAGACACTGCAGGCGCTGTATGCGATTGGTTCCGGCGGACTGACCGGCAAGGGGATCGGGGGGAGCATCCAGAAGATGGGGTTTATCCCGGAGGCGCAGAATGACATGATCTTTGCCATTATCTGCGAGGAACTGGGACTGGTAGGCGCGGTGCTTGTTATTGCACTGTTTGCCGTATTAATCCACCGGCTGATACATATTGCCATGCGGGCAAAGGATCTTCACGGTTCGATGCTTGTGGTGGGGGTCATGGCGCATATTTCGATACAGGTCATTTTGAATATAGCCGTGGTAACCAATCTGATTCCCAATACCGGTATCAGTCTTCCATTTATCAGTTATGGCGGTTCTGCCGTGATATTTACGTTGATCGAATTTGGAATTGTGCAGAATGTTGCTTTGGATGCAAATCTGTAAATCTTTCAGTCACTTTTTGACCTCTTATTCATACAATAGATTAGATGCTCTTATAGTGAATGGTTATCAGATAAAAGAGTATCCTGTCGAGAATGGATATGAGGGTAATGCATTGAGTGTGATACGAATCGAGGGAGGCAGGGAGCTTAACGGCGATATCAGGATACAGGGTTCCAAGAATGCTGCGCTGCCGATCATGGCTGCTGCGGTATTGATCCCCGGTACGACAGTGCTGAGCAACTGTCCGGATATCAGGGACGTGGATCTGATGAAAAAGCTTTTGGAAAGCATGGGATGCCGTATACGGTCGTCAAAGGGACAGGTGGAGATTGATGCGTCCGGAGTATGCCAATGCCATCTGCGTAAGGAATACATAGAGGGGATGCGGTCTTCTATCATCCTGCTGGGGGCGATGCTGGGACGGTTTGGAAAAGCCCGTATCGGATATCCCGGCGGCTGCGTGATCGGTGAGCGGCCGATCAACTATCATCTGATGGCGCTGCGGGAGCTTGGCGCCGATATTTCTGTAGTGGAAGATCAGATTATAGCCGGTGCATCCTGCCTGACCGGACGGGAGATCATATTTCCGGTTTCCAGTGTGGGGGCGACGGAAAATGCATTGCTTGCTGCAGTATCCGCAAAGGGCGTTACTATATTGAAAAATGCGGCAAAGGAACCGGAGATCACGGCATTATGCCGCTTTTTGACAGCAGCGGGAGCCGGGATCGAGGGGATTGGGACAGGGACGCTCAGGATCATCGGAGGACCTTTACATGAGACGCATTATCATATTCCGAATGATCGGATCGTAGCGGGGACATATCTTCTTGCTGCGGCGGCCGCAGGAGGTCATGTGCACCTTGAGGATGTTCCGGTTCAGGAATTGATCGTTTTGATAGATAGTCTTAGAAATATGGGGATAGAACTGCAATGTCAAGATAGTGCCGTGGAAATAAGATCCTTGGCAAAGTATCGCGGGATTCCCTATCTTGCTACAGAGGAATATCCGGGCTTCGCAACGGATCTGCAGCCGCAGATGGCAGCTGTCTTGACCTGTGCTGAGGGAAATAGTATGATTGAGGAGAGGATTTTTGACAACCGTTTTGGATATGTGGAGCAGCTGGAGAAGATGGGGGCAGCTATAGTGCATGAGGGGCGACGGCTGCTGATCAGGGGGATTGCAAAACTCCACGGCGCTGATATCGAGGCGCGGGATCTGAGAGGCGGCGCAGCGCTGATCCTTGCGGGGCTGATGGCTGACGGGGTGACAAACGTAAGCGGATGCCGGTATGTAGAGCGGGGATATGAGGATATTGTCAGGGATCTGTCCGCGATGGGGGCAAAGATAGAATATGAACAGAGTGAAGGATTATGACCGCATCATTCATTATAAGATCATTGTATGCAGCATCCTGGGGGTGGTATTGCTGCTTTGTGTCGGATTCTGGCTGCTGTTAGATGCTTTTCAGGTGACCAAAGTATATGTGGAGGGCAATGAACATTATACTGCTGAAGAGATCAGACGGATGGTTGAAATGGGAAGATATGGGGATAATTCGCTGTATCTTTCCCTAAAATACAGGAATAAGCATATTACGGATATCCCGTTTATAGAGATGATGGATGTGGATGTGGTAGACCGCAATACGATACATATCATGGTTTATGAGAAAACGCTGGCGGGTTATGTGGAATATCTGGACAACTATATGTATTTTGACAAGGACGGCGTGATCGTCGAGTGTGCCAGTGTACAGACAGTGGGGATCCCTTTGGTTACGGGACTTTCCTTTGACCATATGGTGATGTATGAGCGGCTTCCGGTGGAAAACGAGGAGATTTTCCAGACGATTTTAAATGTGACGCAGATGCTCAACAAATATGATATTGTTACGGACAAGCTCCATTTTAATGAAAACTATGAAATGATGCTTTATTTTGGCGATGTGCGTGTGGATCTGGGCAGTACGGATCTGCTGGAAGAAAAAATACAGCGGCTGGCAGCTATTTTGCCGTTGATTGAGAACAAAAGCGGCATTGTCCATATGGATAATTACGAGTCCGGGGATGGCGATATCATGATGACAATTAATTAGTACGGAATGAAAATTATACATTTTTTCTAAAAAATGGTTGCTAAATGATTGAAAAAATTATATGATACTATATATGATGTTATAACATATAATGTTATGATTATGTTTGTTAGGAGGACAAGGTCTTGCTCGAAATAAAAAACAGTGAATCAAGCGCAGCTGCAAAGATACTGGTTGTCGGTGTCGGCGGCGGCGGTAATAATGCGGTCAATCGGATGATCAGTGAAAATATAATCGGTGTAGATTATATCGCAATCAATACGGACAGGCAGGCCTTGCAGCTTTGTAAAGCGGACAAGCAGATCCAGATCGGTGAGAAGCTGACGAAGGGACTGGGAGCCGGAGCAAAACCAGAGATCGGGGCAGAAGCGGCAGAAGAAAGTGCAGATGAGATCGCGGCGGCGCTCTCAGGAAGCGATATGGTATTTATCACGGCAGGTATGGGGGGCGGAACCGGAACGGGCGCGGCAGCTGTCGTTGCGCGTATCGCCAAAGAAGAGTTAGGGATTTTGACGGTTGCGGTTGTGACGAAACCATTTAATTTTGAACAGAAAAAGCGTATGGAAAATGCCCTCAAAGGCATTGAGGAGCTGAGAAAGCATGTGGATACCATGATGGTGATTCCGAACCAGAAGCTTTTTGAGATTGTAGATAAGAGGACTTCCATCCCTGAAGCATTCCGCAAGGCGGATGAAGTATTGCAGCAGACGGTACAGGGTGTTACCGATCTGATCAATCAGGCATCCATGATTAATCTTGATTTTGCTGATATCCAGACGGTTATGAAGGACAAAGGCGTTGCGCATGTGGGTATCGGTACGGGTACAGGCGATGATAAGGCGCTCGAGGCAGTTAAGAACGCTGTGGAGAGTCCGCTGCTTGAGACGACGATTGCTGACGCGACAGATATTATCTTAAATGTGACCGGTGACATTACACTGTATGATGCCGGTGTGGCTGCTGATTATATTCAGGAGATCACGGGGGACAGAGGAAATGTTATCTTTGGTACCAGAAGCGACGAGACGATGAAGGATACCTGTGTTGTTACAGTCATTGCTACCGGTATAGAGCCGCCCTCCGCACCGATGAGCAGGATCGTGGGGGCGGATGAATATCGTCCGTCAAGAACTCCCAATAATACATATAATCCGCAGAGCGCTCCTAAGGCAGCGAGGACGGTGGCAGCACCCGTACCTTCAGCGCCAAGAACAAATTATGAAGCGGCTCCGGTTATGAGCCAGGATCTTGGCTTGGAGAATCCGGAGATTCCGGAGACTCCGGAACGGCCGACATTCAGGACCGGCAATATGGGAACCTCCAATATCCCGACATTTAACGGGAAGTTTAAGAGTAAGATCGAGGATAAGAATTATCAGCTTCCTTCCTTTATGAAGAGATCTGATTCTTAATCCGGGATTCTTCAATCGTTAGGATAATAAGACATGATATTGTCAGATAATGACATGTTATGTCTTTTTTATTTTGCATTATCTCTAATGTTTTCCATCTCGGCCATTTTTGCTGATATTTCATATGCTTCCCTGCTGAAAATGCTCGAAAGATGTATAAATAAATTGTATGAGACAAACATTATTTTGACAAATTTTATATTTGTCTTTTTTTATAATAGGACATAAGGATGGAGATATGGAACAGGATGCTTCTTTACATTACACCATATATTTAGACCGGTTGTTTGCAGAATATCTGCTGGTATATGTCCTGCTGATGCTGCTTGTGGGGATGCTGATGCATCGAAAGGCATCTTGGATGCGGCTGTTGCTTTGCAGTACGCTGTGGAGCGCGGCGGGGATCGCATGCCTGCTGCTGCCTGCCGGCATACGCAGATGGGGCTGTGTCATGACAGAGTGCCTGACCGGAACATTAATGTATGTTTTTTTATATGGCAGGCTTTATAAGAGGATGGTGGGAGGAGTCATGCTTGTCATGCTGATCGTGGTTATGTATCTGACCGGTTGTTTTCAGGTATCATACAGGCTGGAGAAGCTCACGGGAATAAGCGGATCCCGGCTTGTCATTGCCGTCCTGATGACAGCGGTTTTGGGGATATGGCTTTTTAGGCAGAGGGGAAGAACCTTGTATCATGTCAGTTTCCTCTACCGGGGGAAGAAGCATGAGCTCGTGGCTTTATTGGACACGGGCAATGACCTTCGGGAGCCGGTCAGCGGGAAAGCCGTCTGTATAGCGGAAGAAAGCAGTATCTTGTGGAATATCTTGGAAGAAAAGGAAGGTGTCTATATGATCCCGTACCATGCTGTCGGGACAGATGCCGGGCTGCTCCCGGCAGTCAAGGTGCATCAGGTGAAGATCATGGACAGCGGAGGAGCTTATCATTGTCAGGAGATGCTTCTGGCAGTCTATCATGGAAGATTATCCGCGCATGGGAAATACCAGATGCTGCTTCATTTAGATTATCTGAAAGAAAGGAATGGACTATGTTAGATTTCAACTGGCCGGCAAAGATTTACTGGTTTTTGTGTAAGGATAGACTTTTGCCGGAGGATACGGAAAACGAATTGTTTTACATAGGGGGGAGCGATGTCCTTCCGCCGCCGTTAAATACCACGGAAGAAAATGAAATGATCTGGAAACTGGAAAATGGAAAGGCGGAGGAAGCGAAACCGATATTGATCGAGCGTAATCTTCGACTGGTAGTTTATATTGCCAAAAAATTTGACAATACCGGGATTGGGGTTGAGGATCTTGTGTCCATCGGAACGATAGGATTGATCAAATCGATCAATACCTTCCGCTCCGAAAAAAATATCAAGCTGGCAACCTATGCTTCCCGGTGTATCGAAAATGAGATTCTTATGTATCTCCGCAGGAATAATAAGACAAAGCTGGAGGTCTCTATTGACGAGCCTTTAAATGTGGATTGGGATGGCAATGAACTGCTGTTATCCGATGTTCTGGGAACAGAGGAGGATATTATCTATCGGGACATTGAATCAGAAGTGGAAAGAACACTGCTGACGCGCGCTATCAGCAGGCTGAAGGAGCGGGAGCGGACGATCATCATGCTGCGGTTTGGAATCAACCGTTCGGACGGTCAGGAGATGACACAGAAGGAGGTTGCGGAATTGTTAGGCATCTCCCAATCTTATATTTCCCGTCTGGAAAAAAAGATTATGAAGCGGCTGCAAAAAGAAATGATCAGGGAGGAATAATTAGGACAACACCTCATATATTGAAATATGGAGGTGTCGTATATGATGGACAATAGCATGATCAAAGAGATATTCCCGGACTGCTTTCAAGGACTTGCGGTCGGACTGGCTCAGGTGAAGGAGCTGCAGGAAATACACCTGAGGGCGGGCAGACCTGTCCTTCTGATGGCCGGCAACCGGGAATACGGGATAACATTACAGGGAGAAATGACAAGGGATATCAGTATGGCATACCGGATCGATGAAAAAGATCTGGAATCCATATTGATGCATCTTTGCCATTACTCCCTGTATGCGTATGAGGAGGAGATTGCCAAAGGGTTTCTGACGATACAGGGCGGACATAGGATCGGTATTTCCGGACAGGCCGTCGTGGAAAACGGACATATCCGTTCCATCAAAAATATTACCTCCATGAACCTTAGGATTGCCCATGAAGTAAAGGGAGCTGCAGACAGGATCCTTTCGTATCTTTATGAGGACGGGGAGTTTCAAAACTGTCTTTTGATATCGCCGCCCGGCTGCGGCAAGACGACCCTGCTGCGGGATATCATCCGGCAGGTATCTGATGGCAGCCGGTTTGCAAAGGGAAGAAATGTCAGCGTGATCGATGAACGTTCCGAGATCGGCGGAAGCTATCTCGGTATGCCGCAAAATGATCTCGGGGCGAGGACGGATCTTATGGATGCCTGTCCCAAATCACAGGGAATGATGCTGCTGCTGCGATCCATGAATCCGTATCTGGTTGCGGTAGATGAGATCGGCGGGGAAGAGGATGCGGGAGCCATCCGTCAGCTATTAAAATGCGGCTGCCATATTCTGGCTTCCATCCATGGGGAGGGTCTGGAGGATATCGGGAAAAAGAAGGGGCTGGAGGGCTTATTAGAAGAACATGCGTTTAAAAGATATGTAATCATGAGCAGATCCCATGGCGCAGGCACGATCGAAATGGTTCTGGACGCATACGGAAGTCAGGTGATGCGCGTATGATGATGTTCAAGGTGATGGGAGCCGTTCTGCTGATCCTTACCTCCTCCTTATATGGCTGGATACAGGCAAAGGAGCTGGTCGAACGGCGGGGGGAATTAAATTACCTTTCCCGGCTGATTGCGGTTTTTAAGAGCGAAGTAAGTTTCCAAAGGTCCTCCCTTGGAGAGATATTCTTAAAAATATCGGAAAAAAGCAGAGAACCATATCAGAATATTTTTCACGGGATATACCAGGGAATGGAATGTGGGAGGAAAAGTTTTGAAGATATGTGGCAGGAGGCATTAAAGCGTATGGCAGCAGAAACCTGTCTGAAAAAAGAAGACATACAGTATATGATGGAGTTGACAAATCTGGCAAAGGCAATGGATCTCCGGTATCGGGAGGAGCTCTTTGAACGGGTATCGGAAGAAATGGAAGGAAAGAAAAAATATCTTGAAAATGAGTACCGGCAGAAGGGAAAGGTATATTGCTGCATGGGAATCACAATCGGGATATTGGGGGTGATCATACTGATATGAATGAAGGATTGATCTTAAAAATTGCGGCTGTAGGTATTCTGATCACACTCCTGAATCAGATACTCAAGCACAGTGGAAGGGATGATCAGGCGTTTTTGTTGAGCCTTGCCGGAATTGTGATGGTGCTGATCTGGATCATTCCGTACATAGTGGAAGTATTTACCTTGGTGCAGGGTTTATTTGAATTATAGATGACAGAGGATCATATTTATGGATATTGTACAAGTTGCTTTGCTTGGAATCGTTGCAGTAATTGCCTCCATGTTGATCAGATCCAAAGAGCCGGTGATAGGAAGCGCACTTTCTCTTGGCGCAGGCATCTTTACCATTGCGTGTCTGATCTCGCGTTTGTTTGTGATTCTGGAATATCTGGACAGGCTGATGGAGAATCTGTCTTTTGCCAGACCGTATCTGCTCCTGCTTTTGAAAGCGGTGGGGATTACGCTGGTTACGGAATTTGGCGCGTCTCTATGCAGGGAAAACGGATTTTTGGCATTATCGGACAGTATCAGGGTTTTTGGAAAGGTGTCCATCCTGATGCTTGGCATCCCGATCCTTGCGGCGTTGGTTGATATTATCAATGGATTCTCATTATAAAGTAAGAAGAAGGTATGATTTGGTTTTCGTTATGCGCAAATGGAAAATAACCTGATCAGAGTTTCGTAATTACCTATTATCGGTTTATTGGAGAGGGGATACATATGGAGATGGGATATGCCTCCGGGACAGGACTGGTGGAGAGCATCCTTGGGGAGTATGATTTTTCGGCGGTTGATGACTGGCTGGAAAGCATCCTGCCGGAACAGGGACTGAGGATTGAGGAAATGTTGGAGCAGCTGCTATACGGCGAGCTGCCATTGGATCCTATAAGGCTTTTGGATATGGGGATCGAATGTGTTCTTGCCGAATGGACGGCGCGTAAGGAGTTGTTCTGCGTGATCCTTTTATGCGGTCTTCTGACCGCCGTATGCAGAAATATATCCGGCTTATATGAAAATAAGCAGATCATGAGTATGGGAACTTATCTGATACAGGCGCTGCTTGGAGGATATCTGATGACCGCGTTTTATGATATTGTCAGGATCGTCGGAGAAAGCATAAGCAGGCTGATTGAATTGCTGCATATGATGCTGCCGGCATATTTTATAACTGCCGGAGTAGCGGTCGGCGCAGGTACGGCGACAGGATTGTATGAGATAGAGATGGTGGTTATCTATCTGTTGGAGGTTTTGTTTCAGCTTGTTTTATTTCCGATGGTCAGCGCCGCGATGATTCTGTCCGTAATGAGCGGCATCACCGGCAATGAATCCATGAAGTATCTGTTGAAGCTTCATAACAGGTTATTTAAATGGATTCTGAGGATCAGTATGGCGTTGGTTGGAGGATTCAGTATGATGCAGGGGCTGTTCGCACCGGTGCTGGACGGTGTCAGTTATGGGACGGCACAGAAGATTCTTGCTGCGCTGCCCGGACTTGGCAATATTACGGATACGACGATGCAGATGGTCAGCGGTTCTCTGCTGCTGATCAAAAACAGTATCGGGGTTGTGATGCTTTCCCTGATCGTGCTTGTCTGCATACTGCCTATGATCAGAGTTTTGACGGTCGTCCTGATCGTACATCTGGGAAGCGCACTGATTGGACTGGTTACGGACACCGGACCGGTCACGCTGCTGGAGAGAGCCGGCAGCTGCTGCATGCAGATGCTTCGACTTCTGGTATCCGCCGTCTTGTTGAATTTTATGGTCATAGCGATCGTGGCTTCCTGCAGACTCAATTAACTTTATGTAAATCATATAAGCAATTGCAAAACTCTCAATAGTAGAAAATTTATTGTGCAGCATTGACAAATTCAAAAGCAGACTTTTTGAATCGAAAGCGTGTCTGCGTTGAATTGTCAATGATGCACAAATGCGAAAGAACCCGATTAGAGTTTCGCAATTACCAAATGTAAGCTGTATGAAATAAAGGAGGATATCGCAGATGGATTCCTACGTGAATATTATGAAAGAAGCCAGCATTTTTATGATCGTTGCCGAGATGCTGATCCAGCTGGTTCCGTCAGCGGAGTATGGAAAATATATGCGTTTTCTGATGGATCTGATCTGTATCATGATCCTGTTTCTTCCGATTATCAGTATGTTTAGAGAAAATGCGGCGGGGGATTATGCTCAGGAGATCCGGCTGGAGGAGGAAGCGCTGGAGGAGGAGATCCGTGCGTGGGAAGACAGGATATGTTCACTGCTTGTTGAAGATTTTTTGGAAACAGGAGAGGGGGAGACAGATTGAAGGAAAAAGTGCAGAGGTTCATTAAAAAGCATGCAACAAAAGATAATCTTTTGATTCTGGCGCTGCTGGGAATCCTTTTGATGGTGATCGCTATACCCGTGGGACCGCGGGAGGATGCAGCGGAAAAGGTACAGGCGCCGCCGATGGATGCAGAAGACGCGCCCGTGGACGGTGGAGACGGATGCGCCGTTTCCTATGAGCAGGAGATGGAGAAGAGGCTGGAAGAACTGCTGCAAAGTATGGAAGGCGTGGGAAATGTTAAGGTAATGCTCACACTTGCGGCATCAGATGAAAGGGTTGTTTTAAAGGACTATGATATTTCAGAAGGACAGGATTCATTAAAGACAGTAGAAAACACAGTATTTTATACGGATGAGACCGGGCAGGAAAGTCCGTACTGCCAAAAGATCATCACTCCCAGAGTGGAAGGTGTCGTGGTGGTTGCGGAGGGCGGGGACGATCCGGGAAGAATAATTGAGATAACTGATGTCATACAGTCATTATTTGATGTTCCCGTACATAAGATTAGAGTAGTAAGAATGAAATCAGAATAGGAAGCGGGGAGAAAGCATTGAAAAAGGTATTTAAAAAAAATCATGTTATGATCACAGCACTAGCCATTATGATCGCCGTTGCCGGATATCTTAATTTTACCGGAAGCAAAGTGGATGAAGAAACCATGACGGCCGGCACATCGCAGATCATGGACGGGGAAACGGGAGAGGATGTTACTGCTTTACTGGACATTTCCGAGGAAGATCTTGAGACGACCGGATTGATTGACATTGACAGTATGGACGAGGAAATTGTGGTAATCACGGAAGATTATCTAAAAGAAGACATGGCTGCAGATGCAGCGCAGACGGGAGACGGACTGATTCCGGTACAGGGGGAAGCAGAAGGGACGAATACGCTGACCATAGACAGCGCGCCGGGAGAGGCTGTATTTACCTCTACTACCAGCATTACCAGTCTGGCATCTGCTAGGCTTTTAAAAGAGCAGACGAGGTCGCAGAACAGAAGCGCATTATTGGAGATCATCAACAGCGCAAGCGCGGATGAAGCATCTATCCAGGAAGCCACCAACAGCATGATCGCCCTGACGGATATTGCGGAGAAAGAAACTTCTGCAGAGATTCTTCTGGAAGCAAAGGGATTTTCGGAGGTAGTTGTCAGCGTGACAGACGGAACTGCAGATGTGGTAGTCGGCATGTCGGAATTGACCAGTGCACAGTGCGCGCAGATCATCGATATTGTAGCAAGAAAGACATCGGTAGCTGAGGAGAATATCATTATTACTCCGGTTTCCGCAGATTGAATTAAATAAAAAAATGTGGTATACTGTCTGCGACAGCAATGAGCAGCGCTCATACACATGAACAAAAATCAGATGCGAAATTAATCGCAGGCTGATTTTTGTTCGTGCGTGAGCATAGAGCGAAGCTTGCCAGAGATACTGCAGATTAATGAAATATGGGGGAAAAGATGAAACGGACGTTTTTGATTGTTTTAGACAGTGTGGGAATCGGCGAAATGCCGGATGCTGCGGATTACGGAGATAATGGAACCAATACACTGGGATCCGCCGCAAAAAGTCCTTATTTTCATATGCCGAATATGAAGAAGCTGGGTTTATTTAACATTGACGGCATTGACTGGGCAGAAGGGACTGACAGGCCGACAGCATCTGTTGCACGTATGAGGGAGGCTTCCAAAGGGAAAGATACTACTATCGGACATTGGGAGATCGCCGGATTGATCTCAAAGCAGCCGCTGCCTACCTATCCGATTGGTTTTCCGGAGGACATAATAAAGGAATTTAGCCATAAAACGGGGCGGGGAGTTCTGTGCAATCTTCCTTATTCAGGTACTGAGGTTATAAAAAAATACGGTGATGAACATGTGCGTACAGGGGATCTGATCGTCTATACCTCCGCGGACAGTGTATTTCAGATTGCGGCACATGAAGACGTGGTTCCGGTAGAGACGCTTTATGAATACTGCCGTATGGCAAGGGAGATGCTGACCGGAAGACATGGTGTGGGCAGGGTCATTGCCAGACCGTTTATCGGCGCTGACGGGGAATATACGAGAACTTCCAGACGTCATGATTTTTCATTGGAGCCGCCGGGGATCACGATGTTAGACCAGATCACGGCAGCTGGAATGGAAGTCCTTTCTGTAGGAAAGATCAAAGATATTTTTGCAGGTAAGGGCATCAGCCGTTTTGTCTATACGACCGGCAATGCTGACGGTATTGAAAAAACTTTAGAATATATGGATGAAGAGTTTGAAGGATTGTGTTTTGTCAATCTTGTGGATTATGACATGCTGTATGGACATAGAAATGATGTGGATGGATATGCAAAGGCGTTGACATATTTTGATGAACAACTCCCGAAGATCCTTGAAAAACTGCGAGATGAGGATGTACTGATGATCACGGCGGATCATGGCTGCGACCCTGCATATACCGTTTCGACAGACCATTCCAGAGAATATACGCCCTTTTTGATGTATGGAAGGAAGATTGCTCCGGTCAATTATGGAACACGGGAGACATTTGCCGATATCGGGGCGACTATTTTAAAATATCTTGGGATTCCCGCTGGGATCAGCGGGGTATCCATGCTGTAGGAGGCTGACAGTGAGCGATCTGATAAAAGAAATCAATAGACGAAGGACCTTTGCGATCATATCCCATCCGGATGCCGGAAAGACGACATTGACAGAAAAATTACTGTTATACGGCGGTGCGATCAACCTTGCGGGAAGCGTAAAGGGCAAGGCGACGGCAAGACATGCCGTGTCAGACTGGATGGAGATAGAAAAGGAAAGGGGTATTTCGGTAACCTCTTCGGTGCTGCAGTTCGAGTATGACGGATACTGCATCAATATTCTGGATACACCGGGACACCAGGATTTTTCGGAGGATACCTACCGTACGCTGATGGCGGCGGATTCGGCGGTAATGGTCATCGACGCTTCGAAAGGCGTAGAGGCGCAGACCAGAAAGCTTTTTAAAGTCTGTGGCATGCGGGGGATCCCTATTTTTACATTTATCAATAAGATGGACAGGGATGCCAATGAGACGCTTGATCTGCTGGATGAGATCGAAAAAGAGCTGGGGATCGATACCTGTCCGATCAACTGGCCGATCGGTTCTGGGAAAGGATTTAAAGGGATCTATGACCGGCAGAAGGCATGCGTCATCACATACTCCGACACGGAAAAGGGAACCAAAGAGGGAGAGGCCTCAGTCATACCGATCACAGATCAGGACAAGATACTGGAGGCGATTGGCCAGGAGGCAAAGGACAAGTTAGCTGAGGAAATGGAGCTGATGGACGCCGCCAGCGTGGAATATGATCTTTCTTTAGTGCATCAGGGAAAGTTGACGCCGGTATTCTTTGGTTCTGCGCTTACGAACTTCGGCGTGGAGATATTTCTGAAATATTTTCTGGAAATGACGACAACGCCGCTGCCAAGAAAGGCGGAGCAGGGCTTAATCGATCCGGTTAAAAATGATTTTTCGGCATTTGTATTTAAGATTCAGGCCAATATGAACAAAGCCCATCGTGACAGGATAGCGTTTATGAGGATCTGTTCCGGAAGATTTGATGCTTCGGAGGAGGTCAGGCATGTGCAGGGCGGACGCAATCTCCGGCTCCTGCAGCCGCAGCAGCTGATGGCAAGTGAAAGAAAGATCTTAGAGGAGGCTTATGCCGGAGATATTATCGGCGTATTTGATCCGGGGATCTTCTCGATCGGAGATACGGTATGCGCAACGAAGGATTCCATTGTTTATGAAGGGATTCCCACATTTGCACCGGAGCATTTCGCAAGGGTGCGGCAGGTGGATACGATGAAGCGGAAGCAGTTTGTAAAGGGGATTACGCAGATCGCACAGGAGGGCGCCATCCAGATTTTCCATGAAATGTCCACCGGCATGGAGGAGATCATCGTCGGCGTTGTCGGCGTACTGCAGTTTGAAGTGTTAAAATACCGCCTGGAAAATGAATATAATGTAGAGATCAAGATGGATGCGCTTCCTTATGAACATATCCGCTGGATCGAGAATAAGGATGAGGTGGATGCGGCAAAACTCAGCGGCACTTCCGATATGAAGCGTGTGCAGGATATGAAGGGCAATCCGCTTTTGCTGTTTATCAATGCATGGAGCGTCGGTATGACGCTGGAACGTAATCCGGGATTGAAACTTTGTGAATTTGCCGTCAATTAATGGATAGAATATCATCAGTGGCATTGTGTAAGAAGGTCTATCGCTTACGGTAAGACTGTAATATCGCGTGTCATCGCAGCAAGCTGCTCTGACATGGGGATTAGATTGAAAAATAAGATTGATATCTTATTTTGTCAATCTGCTCGCAGTAAAGCTGTGACATGGAGGATTAGAATGAGAAAAAAAGGTTCGACGATAAAGCATTATGTTATATTGCTGTTAATTGCGGTCGTGTTTTCAGGCTGCCAGATATCCGGACCCAACACAAATCTGTTAAACAATAATACCGCGGCGCAGGGAAGTGCGCAGGGAACAGGCGGCGGGCTGGCAGCAGGACCTGAGACAGGTTATGCGGCTCCGGTGATCGAGGCATCAGGGGAAGAAGTTGTAACTGATGCCATGAATGATGAGAAGGAATCAGCCAGAGCGGCGATCGGGCTGACAGAGGAAAAGATCCGCGAGCGGATGGCATCGCAGGAAGGAAGATATGCTTACGATATGCTGGAGGAGTCCCTTCGTCCGCTTTATGTTGAGCTTCTTACGATCATAGAGCATCATGCGGAAAATATCAAAGTCTCCACTAACGACTCCGATATCCTGCAGAAGGTGTTTCTCTATGTACATGCGGATCATCCCGAAATCTATTGGATCGATGGATATTCTTATATGAGATATTCCAAGGGAAGCGATATCTTATATCTGACTTTTTCCGGCAAATATACCCACACGCTGGAGGAAACGAGGCTGCTGCAGATCTCTATTGATCAATATGTCGGCCGGTGTTTGGCGGGGATCTCTATGAGAGCGTCTGATTATGAAAAGGTAAAGTATATCTATGAATATATCATTGAACATACAGAGTATGTGCTGGGTTCCCCTGATAACCAGAATATCCTTTCCGTGTTCATAAACGGCGAGTCGGTATGTCAGGGCTATGCGAAGGCGGCACAATATCTGTTGGAACGTCTGGATGTTCCGTGTACAATGGTTGTAGGTAAGGTGGACAGCGGCGAGGGTCATGCGTGGAATCTGGTACAGATCGACGGGGCATATTATTATATGGATCCGACCTGGGGAGACGCAAGTTATCGTATGGACGGACAGCTGCTGCAGAGCTCTTCCGCATTGATCAGTTATGAATTTTTGAATATTACGACTGAGCAGCTTCTGAAAACGCATATTATCGACAGTGTAGTACCCATGCCGCAGTGCATTGCAACGGAAGCCAACTATTATATCAGGGAGAATCTGTATTTTACTGATTATAATGAGGATGCTGTCAGAAGGGTTTTTGACAATGCATATGCAGAGGGCAGGGTGGCAGTGACATTAAAATGTGCCGATCCCGTTGTATTTGCCAAGATGCAGGAAGAACTGATTACAAACCAGAAGATCTTTTTATTCCTGTTAGAGCAGACTCAGTCGGTGATATATGCGGTTGATGATCAGCTTTATACAATCAGTATATGGCTATAGATTTCAAATTAAGATCAATAGACTAGCCAAATGAAATCAGCTTTGGTATAATCTAACATATATATAAGGCGAATATATTAGGAGGTTACTACTATGGATGCGAATAATATTACTATTTCCCAGGATGTCAGAGATATTGGCACGGTACAGATTGCGGATGATGTTGTTGCCATGATCGCTTCCCTGGCCGCGACAGAGATCGACGGGGTTTCTGCGCTTGTCGGCAATATTACCAATGAACTGATGAGCAAGGTCGGTATGAAGAAGCTGACAAAGGGTGTAAAGGTGGATATCATAGACAATGTGGTGACGATAGATCTTGCCATTGTCTTAGAGTACGGCTTTAATATCCCAAAGACGTGCCGGATGGTGCAGGATAAAGTGAAGACGGCGATCGAAACGATGACGGGGCTTACTGTAGCAGACGTGAATATCAGGATTTCCAGCGTTTCCATGCATCGTGAAAAAAGTGAAAAGAAATCATAAATAAGAGTATGGATAATAAGATGAGTATGAGCAGGAGAAAAGTAAGAGAGCAGATATTTAAACTTTTGTTTCAGGCGGAGTTTCATGACAGGGATGAGATGGAAGCACAGGCTACACTGTATTTTGCAGAGGAAGAACCAGTCATAGAAGACGGGCAGAAGGAAGAGATACGGGGTAAGCTGTCAAAGATTCTTACTTGTCTTGACGTGTTGGATGAGAAGCTGGAGAACGCGCTTACCGGCTGGTCTCTCAAGCGTGTCGGCAAGGTTGAGCTGGCAATACTGCGCCTTGCGCTGTATGAGATCCTCTATGACGAGGAGGTGCCGGATTCGGTGGCGATTAATGAGGCTGTCGAGCTGGCCAAAAAATATGGTCCTGAGGATGCTTCCGGTTTTGTGAATGGCGTCCTTGCAAAACTGGTGTGAAAGGCGTGTCATGTGAATATATATTCCGTAGGTCAGGTCAATTCCTATATTAAGAATATGTTTGCCCAGGATATCATGCTTGGGCTTGTTTATGTCCGAGGGGAAGTCAGCAATCTCAAATACCATTCGTCGGGGCATATTTATTTTACGCTGAAGGATGAAAAATCAGCCATTGCCTGCGTGATGTTTGCCGGCAGCCGGAAAGGGCTGACATTTAGGATGCAGGAAGGGCAGCAGGTTGTTGTCACAGGTAAGGTCGAGGTCTATGAAAGAGACGGAAAATATCAGCTATACGCATCACAGATCAGGCAGGAGGGTCTGGGCAGCCTTCATGAACAATTTGAAAAGTTAAAACAAAAGATGGAAGAAATGGGGATGTTTGCGCCGGAATATAAAAGACCGGTTCCGGCATATATCCGCCGTCTTGGTATTGTTACGGCGCCTACAGGAGCGGCAGTGCAGGATATCATCAATATCTCCAAGCGAAGGAATCCTTATCTGGAGATCATATTGTATCCGGCGCTGGTGCAGGGAGAACATGCGGCGGAAAGTATTGCGGAGGGAATTGCGGCTCTGGACGACTATGGCGTAGATGTCATCATCGTGGGACGGGGCGGAGGATCCATGGAAGATCTGTGGGCATTTAATGAGGTGATTGTTGCACAGGCGATTTTTGACTGTATGACTCCGGTCATTTCGGCAGTAGGGCATGAAACGGATTTTACCATTGCGGATTTTGTCGCTGACATGAGAGCGCCGACGCCTTCGGCTGCCGCAGAACTGGCAGTAATTCAGATATCCGCGTTGGAGGAGACGCTTTTCGGATATCAGAAGCGGCTGACCTATTTGTGGAACAGCCATTTTGAGGAGAAGCGCGCTTTGCTTGAGAAAATGGCGCTTCGGCTGCAGGCGCTTTCTCCTGAGAAGCAGCTAAATGAAAAAAGAACGCGGCTTCTTGCAATAGAAGAAAGGCTTTCCGGATTAATAGAACAGAGGATTCTGGAGAGAAGACACCGGCTGCAGATTTATCTTGAACGGTTTAAGGGCTTATCTCCGTTGGAAAAGCTGGGACACGGATACGGATATGTGGCGGATGCGGACGGAAAAGCAGTGACGGATATTCATCAGGTCAAAAAGGGAGACTGTCTGCAGATCAGTGTAACGAACGGAAAGATTGATACCAGGGTGGAAGCCGTATCAGCAACAGAAATCGTGTGAGAAGTATTTTTGGTGGATTTAATCAGTTTGCAATAGAGTGCCTGCGGTGGGGAGCTGCAGGTTACGGAAAGGCATAGTTATTATTATGGGTAAAAAAGAAAAGGTTTCCTCATTGGAGGAGAATTTTAAACAGTTAGATGAAATGATCGAAAAGCTGGAAGATAAGGAGATTGGGCTTGAGGAATCTTTTTCTCTTTATGAGCAGGGAATGAAGCTGCTAAAACAGTGTAATGACCAGATTGATAAGGTAGAAAAGAAAGTAATGGTCATGAATCAGAATGGAGAAGCAGATGAATTTTGATAAGGAACTTGAGAAGAGGACTGCGGACATAGAAGAAGTGCTCCGCTCGTATCTTCCCAAAGAGGAAGGATATCAGAAGACGGTGCTGGAGGCTATGAATTACAGCCTGCAGGCAGGAGGAAAACGTCTCAGACCGATGATGATGCGGGAGATTTTTCAGGCATATGACGGCGCTGATAAGCTTCTGCAGCCGTTTATGACAGCGGTTGAGATGATCCATACGTATTCGCTGGTGCATGACGATCTGCCGGAGATGGATAATGACGAACTCCGGCGCGGACTGCCTACAACCCATGTGAAATATGGACAGGCTATGGCAGTACTGGCAGGAGATGCGCTGCTGAATTATTCCATGGAGATCTTATCAGAAGCGATGCTGGAAGAGATAGATCCGGCGCTGCAAAAAAGAATGTGTCATGCCATGTATACCCTTTATCATAAAGCGGGTATTTATGGCATGATCGGCGGTCAGACGAAGGATGTGGAGGCGGAGAAAAAGGGAGAAACGCCCGATCTGGAGCAGATCCTGTTTGTTGACAGATGTAAGACTGCGGCGCTGATACAGGCGTCTTTGATGATCGGCGCCATACTGGCGGGCGCGCCGGAGGAAGATATAGCAACTTTAGAGAAGGCTGGTTATAATCTTGGCGTGGCATTTCAGATACAGGATGATATCCTGGATATCACAAGCACGACGGAAGAATTGGGGAAGCCTGTCGGAAGCGACGAAAGGAACCATAAGATGACGTATGTGTCCTACAAGGGACTGGCGGGCGCGAAGGAAGATCAGAGGCGTATGTCTAAGGAGGCAGTCAGTCTTCTGGATACCCTGTCAGTAACGGGTTCTCTGGAATTTCTTACGGAGTTGATGAAGCGGCTGATGGAGAGGAAGATGTAGGCGGTATCTGATGATAGAAAAGCGTTAATGCAGGCAGAATCAATGTGCCGGATGTACGGGATGCGAGGGGAATAAGGAGACAATCATGACATTTGATAAGAAAGAAAGGGAGACAGGGGAATCCCTTCTGGAGTGTATCAGACAGGAAAATGATATCAAGCTGATCAATCGTAAGGATTATGGACGGCTTGCAGAGGAGATCCGGGCTTTTTTAATAGAGAAGATCAGTGAGAATGGCGGACATCTCGGCTCCAATCTTGGTGCGGTGGAGCTGACAATGGCACTGCATTTAAGCTTAAATCTTCCGGAGGATAAGATCATCTGGGACGTCGGACATCAGTCCTATACCCATAAGATCCTTACCGGACGTAAAGAAGGTTTTGATATGCTTCGGAAGTTTGGCGGAATGAGCGGCTTTCCGAAACGCAAGGAAAGTGAATGTGACTGTTTTGACACAGGACACAGTTCTACATCTATTTCCGCAGGTCTTGGCATGGTCATGGCAAGGGATCTCAAAGGGGAAAATTATACCGTTGTTTCCGTAATCGGGGATGGTTCCCTAACAGGGGGCATGGCTTATGAGGCGATGAACAATGCCTCCAAGCTGGAAACGAATTTTATCATCATACTGAATGACAATAATATGTCCATTTCTGAGAATGTAGGAGGTATCTCCCAATATCTGAACGGCATCAGGACGGCGGAACCGTATCTTGGTCTGAAAGAGGGCGTTTATAATACGTTGATGAAATCCAAAAGAGGCGAGGGAGTTGTGGAGACGATCCGGCGTGTTAAGAGCAGCGCCAAGCATCTGGTCATCCCGGGAATGTTTTTTGAAGATATGGGACTGACATATCTTGGACCGGTAGATGGACATGATGTCAATGCGCTGATGCGCGCGATCAAAGATGCGAAGAGATGTAAAAATGCGGTGATTATCCATGCCATGACGCAAAAGGGAAAAGGTTATCCGCCGGCGGAGAGGCATCCTGCCAGATTTCATGGGGCAGAGCCTTTTGTAATAGAGACCGGTCTGCCGAAGAAGATCAGGGAGAGGGCAAACTATACGGACGTATTTTCAACGGTGATGTGCAAGCTGGGACAGCAGGATGAAAAGATCGTGGCGATTACAGCGGCGATGCCGGATGGAACGGGATTGAAACGGTTTCATAATATATTTCCTGAGCGTTTCTTTGACGTGGGGATTGCTGAGGAGCATGCCGTTACCTTTGCTGCAGGACTGGCGGCGGGCGGTATGAAGCCGATCGTGGCGGTCTATTCCTCTTTTCTGCAGAGGGCATATGACCAGATCCTGCATGATGTCTGTATTCAGAATATGCCGGTAACATTTGCGATTGACAGAGCCGGACTGGTAGGCAGTGACGGTGAGACTCATCAGGGGATCTTTGATCTTTCTTATCTTTCTTCCATTCCCAATATGCATATCATGGCGCCGAAAAATAAATGGGAGCTCTCCGATATGCTGAAGTTCGCTGTCGGATTAGGGAGACCGGCAGCGGTCAGATATCCGCGTGGGGAAGCCTATGCGGGGTTGCAGGAATATCGCAGTCCTATTGTTTATGGCAGGAGCGAGGTGATCTTTCAGGAAGATGAGATCTGTCTGATTGCTGTCGGGAGCATGGTCAGGGTGGCGGTTGAGGTCAGGGAAAGACTCAAAGAAAAGGGACATAGATGTTCCTTGGTCAATGCGAGATTTGTGAAGCCGGTGGATAAGGAAATGGTCAGGACGGTATCTGCCGCCCATAAGCTGGTTGTTACAATGGAGGAAAATGTTGCAAGCGGAGGTTTTGGAGAAAAAGTCAGGGGAATCAGGAATGAGGAAAGCATAAAAGGGCAGGAAATGCCGTCAAAGCTTTTATCGATTGCGATTCCGGATGAATATGTGGAGCATGGCAATGTGGAATTGTTAAAAGCAGAAGTCGGAATTGATGCGGAGCATATTTTGGAGAGGATATTTGAAATCATATGAAGGAACGTTTGGATGTTCTGCTGTGTAAACAGGGACTTGCAGAGTCAAGAGAAAAGGCTAAGGCTGTGATTATGGCAGGCAATGTGTTTGTCAACGGGCAGCGTGAAGACAAGGCAGGCGCTTCTTTTGAGGAAGATAAGGTGAAGATTGAGCTTCATGGTACTCCCCTAAAGTATGTGAGCAGGGGCGGGCTGAAGCTGGAGAAGGCAGTGCAGGTATTCGGATTGCAATTTGACGGGATGGTCTGCATGGATATCGGAGCGTCAACGGGCGGATTTACTGATTGTATGCTGCAGAACGGCGCAGCCAGGGTATATTCCATTGATGTTGGGCATGGTCAGCTTGCATGGAAGCTGCGCAATGATGAACGGGTGATCTGTATGGAAAAAACTAATTTTCGATACATAAAACAGGAGGATCTGCCGGAACCCATAAATTTTGCATCGGTTGATGTTTCTTTTATATCCCTGTCTAAAATACTGCCGGCAGCGTATCCGTTATTAAAGGAGAAGGCAAAGATGGTATGCCTCATCAAACCCCAGTTTGAAGCGGGCAGGGAACAGGTTGGCAAAAAGGGTGTTGTCAGGGAGCCGAAGATACATGAGGAAGTGATCAAAGCGGCATTTGGTTATGCCAAGGAGACAGGGTTTCGTCTGTTGGGACTTGATTATTCGCCGATCCGCGGACCGGAGGGAAATATTGAATACCTACTGGAGATAGAAAAGTCCGGGGAAGAAGACGGAATAGGATTGTCTATGATCGGGAAGATCGTAAATGCTGCGCACAATCAACTGACAGGGGGATTAATATGAAAAGATTTTATATAATGCCAAACCACCTTAAAGATGTTGATCTGAAAATTGCATTTTCGGTGCGGGAGGAGCTTTATCGATGCGATTCCGGCGTGGAGGTCGTGGTCGAGGAGAAGATAGAAGAAAGAACGTCCGGGCGTATTGCGGCGGACACAGAGTGCGTCATTGTGCTTGGCGGCGACGGAACCATGATCAGGGCGGCTAATGATATTCTGGACTTGGGTATCCCGTTGATCGGCATCAATCTTGGCACGTTGGGATATCTTACGGAGATTGAACAGGATCATATCCCCGATGCCATGAGGCGGCTGGTCGCGGATGATTATCATATTGAAGAACGGATGATGCTGGCGGGTGTGGCTGATTGTAAAGGAGAGGACACGGGGGAAGCAGACGGGAAAGCTGTCAGCGCGCTGAATGATGTGGTGCTGACAAGGCGTGGAGATTTTCAGATCATCGGGTATCGTGTCTCCGTAAATGGAAAGTATCTGAATGATTTTTACGCAGACGGGATCATATTAAGCACGCCTACCGGCTCCAGCGGTTACAATCTTTCCGCGGGTGGTTCGATCGTGGATCCTATGGCAAGGCTGATCGTACTGACACCGGTCTGTCCGCATACGATCAGTAACCGAAGCATTATCCTGTCGCCGGAGGATAAGATCGAGATTGAGATCCTTCCGCCGAGAGGAGAAAAGCCGGTAGAGGTAGAAGCCTGTTTCGACGGTGTCGGACATGGCATCCTTCATCCGGGGGACAAGGTGACAGTCTTCCGTTCATCCCGGGTAACAAAGATGATCAAGTTAAGCGACGTGGGATTTTTGGAAGTGTTACATAAACGGTTGAGTGTCTAATGCATAAGTATCAGATAGGAGAACGAAAAATACTTATGTAAAGGAGTGGTAATATGTTAGTCAGTTTGCACGTAAAAAACCTTGTTTTGATCGAGGAGGCGGAAATCAGTTTCCATGATGGACTGAATCTTTTGACAGGAGAAACAGGAGCCGGAAAATCTATTGTGATCGGATCGATCGGTTATGCGCTTGGCGGAAAGGCGGAGCATGACGTTATCCGCGAGGGCGCAGATTATGCACTGGTGGAGCTGGTATTTCAGATCGGGCAGGAGCAGCTGAGAGAAAAGATTAGGGAGATGGAGCTTCCAGTGGAAGAGGATGGGATCCTGATCCTTACAAGAAAGATCATGCCCGGAAAAAGCATTATGAAGGTATGCGGGGAGACGGTGTCTGCAAAACAGGTCAAGGAGCTTGCCGAACTTCTGATCAATATTCATGGACAACGGGAACATCAGACCTTTCTGCAGAATAAGAAATGCCAGGCAATTTTGGACGATTACTGCGGCGGTGAGCTTGAGGAGATCAAGGCGGAGCTGGCAAAGCAGTACAGGGTGTGTGAGGAACACAAAAAGGAACTGGAACAGTTATTCATGGATGATGCCGCCAGACAGAGGGAGATCGCTTTAGCGGAATATGAGGTGAATGAGATCATTTCTGCCAATCTCAAAGAGGGGGAGGATGAGGAGCTGGAGAGGCAGTTCCATAAAATGCAGAATTTTAAGCGTATTGCGGAGATGGTCAACCGAAGCGCCGCTTATCTGGAGCAGGAGCATGACGGGATATTGAACCGTCTTGGATATGCGCTTCATGAGTTGAAGCAGGCAGCAGGCTTAGATGATGGGCTAACACAGGTTTTGGAGCAGCTTACCGATGCGGAGAGCCTGCTTCATGACGCTGCAAGAGGACTGGCGGATTATATGGAGGGTGCGTCATTTTCAGAGCAGGAATACGACGAGGCGGAGACAAGACTGGACTGCATCAACCATATCAAGGCAAAGTATGGCGAGAGTATTGCACGGGTGATCGCATATGGGGAAAAGCAGCAGGAAAAGCTGGAAAAATTAAAAGATCTTGAGAATTATGTGGAACGTCTGAAGGATGAAATCTCCGCGCTGGAAGAAAAGATGTATGTTATGGCTGATAAAGCCCATATGATTAGGAAAGGACAGGCGGCGCTCTTATCTGCGCAGATTCAGGAGGCATTGGAGGACCTGAATTTTCTGAAGGTTTCTTTTTCGGTTGATGTTTCCAAAAAAGAAAGCTGCGGTATTGATGGATATGACGAGGTGGATTTCCTGATCTCGATGAATCCGGGAGAGAAGCTGCGCCCTTTGAAGGAGATCGCCAGCGGTGGCGAGCTGTCGCGTATCCTGCTTGCGCTGAAGACGGTATTTGCCCGAAAAGATCAGATCGATACTTTGATTTTTGATGAGATTGATGCCGGGATCAGCGGAAAGACGGCGTGGAAGGTTGCGGAAAAGATGGCGATCCTCGGCAAAGAGCATCAGGTCATCTGCATCACCCATCTTCCGCAGATTGCGGCGATGGCGGATACGCATTTTTTGATCGAAAAAAAGGAGGACAAACAAAAGACGGTGACTACACTCAAGGCGCTTAACAGGGAGGAAATGATCACGGAGATCGCAAGGCTTCTCGGCGCTGACTGCATTACGGACGCCGTGTTAAAAAATGCGCAGGAATTGAAAAATCTGGCAGATCAAACTAAAATAAAATAACATTTAAATCTTTAAAAATGTGACATACTAAAAAGGACACGCTTTCAAATTCGGCATGTCCTTTTTCTGAGGAATCGCTGATAAATCAGAGCTTCCTTAAATTAAGATTACGGAAAGGCAAGGTTATCTGTATGGGTCGCAGATTTTTAAAGAAAATCATATTTTTTGCAGCGTTGTTTGGAGTTGTGGGTTGTTTGACGGTGGTTTACCGATATTATCTGTCCATGATCCCGGATGCCATCAATTTAAAGGCGTGTTCGGAACAGGAGATTGATTTCTGTGTGCCGGTCAGCGGCGTGCTGGTACCCGAAACAGCAGAGACGGGATCAAATATTCCGATCGATTTTTCACGGGAATTTACCATGGTCACCGGAGAACGGGAAAATTATGTTGCTTTTTTGAAGTTATTCGGCATTATTCCCTACAAGGAAGTATCGATCCGGGTCGTTGAAGAGAAAATGCTGATCCCTATGGGAACGACGGTGGGAATTTATGTAGAAACGGATGGGATCCTGATACTCGATACAGGATCTTTTGTGAACAATATGGGGATTGAATGTGCACCGGCAGAAGGCTGTCTTCAGAAGGGCGATTATATTCTTGCGATAGATGGACAGAAGCTTGTAAGAAAAAGAGAATTGATCGATATGATTGAAAACTCAGGCGGCAGACCGCTCTTGGTAACGGCGCGCAGAAACGGAGAGGTTATGTCATTGACACTGACGCCGGTACAAAATCAGTCGGGAGATTATAAGCTTGGTATCTGGGTCAGGGACAGCGCTCAGGGTGTCGGAACATTGACTTATCTTGATCTGGATGGGAAATTTGGCGCGCTTGGTCACGGGATCGCGGATACGGACAGTGGTGTGCTGATGGATATGAACAGGGGGGAGCTTTACCGTTCAAAGGTAGTTGCTATAGAAAAAGGTCAGTCAGGACATCCGGGGGAAATCACCGGCATGATCCATTATGTTCATGATAATATCATCGGAACGATAGAAAGTAATACCCCCAATGGTGTCTTCGGCAGTTTCAGCCAACAGATCACGGACGATATGATGCAGCCGGTTGAGGTAGGCTTCCGGAGCGAGGTGCATCCGGGACCTGCACAGATCTTATGTGACATATCGGGTGAATTGACTTATTATGATATCCGGATCGACAGTATCAATATTAATAGCAATGATAATAAGGGTTTGACGATTACTGTCACGGATCCGGAGCTTTTGGAAATGACAGGAGGCATCGTACAGGGGATGAGCGGTTCTCCGATCCTGCAGGACGGCAAGCTGATCGGGGCGGTGACGCATGTTCTGGTCAGGGATTCCGCAAAAGGGTATGGAATTTTTATTGAAAATATGCTTGGACAGGTATCAGCATAAAATCTGATTTTGACAAACAGGAGAAGTCAGTGTAGAATAAGAAGTGCGCTAAATTTTTTAAAGGTAGTTTATCCGGAGAAAAACAATAATGAGTCAAAGTCCGAGTGTTAGTCGTAACTATATATGGAATACGATAAATCAGGTGTTTATATTACTAGTACCGTTGATCTTAACTCCGTATCTGTCGAGGGTATTGGGGGCGGATGGAATTGGCATTTACAGTTATGTTAATTCGATTGCATCTTATTTTATCCTTACCGCAATATTGGGAACAACGCTTTATGGACAGCGGAGCATCGCCTGCGTCAGAAACAATAAAGAAGAATGTTCTAAGGTATTCTGGGAGATCCAGATCTTCAGGATGTTAGCCAGCACGATATGTTTGGCGTTCTTTTTCGTTGTCATCTCTTTTATAAAAGAAAATATCCTGATCTATTTGATTTTATCCATTAATATTGTGAATGTTGTTTTTGATATTTCATGGTTTTATTATGGAATCGAAGATTTTAAGAAAATTGCCATCAGAAATTTCATGGTGAAGAGCTTTAATATGGTCTTTATCTTTGTATTTGTCAACGATTCCTCGGATCTTTGGTTATATGCAGCGTCAATAGTGGGATTTTCCATTCTGGGAAATGCGTCCATGTGGTTTGGACTGCCTAAAATATTAGTGAAGGTGAAGGATGTGCATCCTCTGAAAAATATTAAGGATATCATATTGTTATTTCTTCCAACCATGGCAACACAGGTCTATTGTGTGCTGGATAAATCAATGATCGGTTGGATCACCGGATCTTCCTATCAAAACGGATGCTATGAACAGGCAGAAAAGGTTGCCAGATTTTCCCTGAGTATTGTCACCTCAATTGCGATGGTGGTTCTGCCGAGGGTGGCCAATTTATTTAAAAACCAGATGAAGGAAGATGTTTTGTTTTACATATATAAAGCGTATCGGTTTACTACGTTTCTTGCTTTTCCCATTATGTTTGGACTGATTGGGGTGGCGGGAACTTTTGTGCCGGTCTTTTTTGGTGAGGGATACGATCTGGTAGAAGTCCTAATGCCGATCTTCAGCATACTTGTGGTCGCGGTCAGTCTGGCTTATCTGACGGGCTACTCCTATCTGATATCGACAAAACAGCAAAATGTCTATACATTTTCGGTAGTGGTAGCGGCTGTATGCAATCTGGTCATAAATTTTATTTTGATTCCCAAGATCGGCGCGGTAGGTGCGGCGATTGCTTCTGTCAGCGCTGAGATCATCGGAGTCGTCATACAGATCGGATATTGCTGTTTGTCGCATCAGCTGGAGCTAAAGAAAATATTTGAAGGTGCCTTTAAATATTTGGTATCGTCCTGTCTTATGCTGCTGGTGCTGCTGACCGTTCAAAGGTATCTGCCTGCGACGGTCATGGGGCTTTTAGTCCTGATTACGACAGGCGTTTTTGCTTATAGTGTGATGCTGTTTATTTTGAAGGATGATTTTTTCCGAAATAATGTTAAAATGGTTTTCCGAAAGCTGCGTATAGAAAGAAGATAGATAAAAAAGCACGTGAAGAATTATGATATAAACCAAGTTTTTAGAGGTTGGGGATTTTTACTATGGATAGGACAGAAATACAAAAAGAATTATTCGAGCTTCAGGATGAGAAATACCGGGAATTTTCCTGCGGTCTGATGCCGACGGTCGATCCGGAACGTGTGATCGGCGTCAGGACGCCGGACTTAAGAAAGCTGGCTAAAAAGCTGGCAAAGGAACCGGATATTGATGTGTTCCTTCACTGTCTCCCACATCAGTATTATGAAGAGGATAACCTACATGGATTTATCATAGAGGGGATGAAGGATTATGAAGCATGTGTGCAGGCAATGGATGCATTTCTGCCCTATATAGATAACTGGGCGACCTGTGATCTGATATCGCCGAAGGTGTTTAAAAAGCATCTGCCTGAGCTCCTTGATAAGATTCGTGAGTGGCTTGCATCCGACCGGGTATATACGGTTCGGTTCGGCATCGGGATGCTGATGAGTTTTTATCTGGATGATGCTTTTGACCCGGAATACTTGGCAATGGTATCTTCCGTAAGATCCGAGGAATACTATGTCAATATGATGATCGCATGGTATTTTGCGACGGCGCTGGCAAAGCAGTATGATGCGGCGGTTTGTTATATTGAGCAGAAAAAGCTGGAAGCATGGACGCACAATAAGGCTATTCAGAAGGCAGTAGAGAGCAGAAGGATCACTGAGGAACAAAAGAAGTATTTAAGAACCTTAAAGATTAAGAATTAGAAGCGGACGGCAGATTGTCCGCTTTTTGGATAAGAGCTTGCCGCTCTGCAGCTAAGCTGCATATCAGAAGAAAGGCAGGAGTGACATAATGAAAGATGCGCATAAATTAAAGATCACACATTCTGCTGTTTTGAATAAGCAGGGAAAGCCTTTTGTTTCCGTGATGATAGAAAGGGAGAAGGACTGTGCGGAGGGCAGCGTGCCGGAGTGTAAAATTATAAAATCGCAGGGCTTTAACGAAGAGGAAATCGCTGAACTGGAGGAGTATCTGCGTAACCATGGGCAGGAAATCATAGAGGAAGCGAAGAAGATCACAGGCTTTATGAAAATATTTTCGTAGCAGAAAGCGGGGTGCGTATGGCGGATCAGGATAAGCATATATACATCTCAATTGATTTAAAATCGTTTTATGCTTCCGTAGAATGTATGGAAAGGGGATTGGATCCGCTGACCACGAATCTGGTGGTGGCGGATGAGACCCGTACCGAAAAGACGATCTGCCTTGCGGTCTCGCCATCCTTGAAGGCATATGGAATCCCGGGGCGGGCAAGGCTTTTTGAAGTCGTGCAGCGTGTCAAAGAGGTCAATGAACGGAGACGGCTGAGTGCACCGGGACATAAGCTGTGTGGGAGCAGTTATGATGTCAGGGAGCTGGAAGGCTCGGAAGATGCCGCGCTGGATTATATCGTAGCACCGCCCAGAATGGCTCTTTATATGGAATACAGCCGGAATATCTATCGGATCTATTTAAAGTATGTAGCGCCGGAGGATATCCATGTATATTCCATTGACGAGGTATTTATGGATGTGACCGATTATCTTGCAGCCTATCGTCTGACGCCTTCCGAGCTGACGGGAAAGATCATACGGGATATCCTGGATACGACAGGCATAACGGCGACGGCAGGGATTGGCACAAATCTGTATCTTTGCAAGGTTGCGATGGATGTAGAGGCAAAACATGTGGAACCGGATGAACGGGGGATCCGTATCGCTTATCTGGATGAGATCACATACCGCCGCAGACTATGGAATCATCGACCACTGACTGATTTCTGGCGGGTTGGCAGGGGATATGCGAAGAAGCTGGAAGAAAACGGATTATATACCATGGGGGATATTGCGAGATGTTCTCTTGGAAAAGCAGACGAGTTTTATAATGAGGAGCTGTTATACAGACTGTTCGGGATCAATGCCCAGCTGTTGATCGATCATGCCTGGGGATATGAGCCCGTGACGATCGCCGATGTCAAAGGATATCGTCCGGAGAATAACAGCTTATGCTCCGGTCAGGTGCTTTCCTGTCCTTATGATACAAAGAAGGCGGCGCTGGTCGTAAAGGAGATGGCGGATATGATGGCGCTGGATCTGGTGGATAAGGGACTGGTGACGAATCAGATGATCCTGACGATAGGCTATGATATCAGTAATCTTACTGATACAAAAATCAAAAAAATGTATCAGGGACCGGTGACGACGGATGGATATGGACGAAAGAAGCCAAAGCATGCCCATGGAACAGCCAACCTTGCAAGACAGACATCCTCTGCCAGACTGATCACGGAGGCTGTCATGGATCTGTATGACAGAATTATCAACCCCATTCTTTTGGTCAGAAGGATCACCCTTACAGCCAATCATGTTGTGGAGGAAAGCAGGACCGTGCAGGAGGAGCGCTATGAGCAGATGAATCTTTTTACGGATTATGAGGTATTGGATCAGCAGAGAAAAAAAGAGGAAGAAGAGCTTGAACGTGAAAAACGGCTCCAGAAGACAGTGCTGGATATCAAGAAGAAATATGGAAAAAACGCAATTGTCAAGGGGATGAATCTTGAGGAAGGCGCTACGGCTATCAGCCGCAATCAGCAGATTGGCGGGCATAAAGCTTGAAGAAGAGCAGACTATGGAAAGGCATGGTTATTAGGTTGAAAAATCACACTGATGTGCTGATTTTTCAACCTGATCGCAGTAAAACTGCTCTGACATGGAGGATTAGATTACAATATGGAAGATCAGGATTATGAAGATATCATTCATCTGCCGCATCCGGTGTCTGCGGCGCACCCTCCCATGTCGCTGCATGACAGGGCGGCACAGTTTTCGCCCTTCGCAGCGCTGACGGGGTATCATGATATCATAGAGGAAGAAACAAGAATCAATACGGGAGAAGAACAATGACGCTAAAGGAACTGAAATTGGGGCAGTCCGCTTCGATCCTTACGGTCGGTGGGGAAGGCGCATTGCGGCAACACTTTCTTGATATGGGCTTGATTCCGGGAGCAGAAGTGACGCTGGTCAAATACGCACCCATGGGTGATCCTATGGAATTAAAGATCTATGGATATGAGCTGACGCTTCGCTTAGAGGATGCGGGGAAGATCGAGGTTGAAGCGGTCAGGGAACCGGAAGTGCGGCAGGATGTACAGCGCCAGAGACGCATGATACCGCATCCCGGTCTGGGAGAAGGAGGAAAGTACCATGCCAAAGAGGATGAACATCCGCTTCCGGAAGGGGAAATGATCAGTTTTGCGCTGGTTGGAAACCAGAACAGCGGAAAGACGACATTATTTAACCGTCTGACCGGGTCGAACCAGCATGTGGGGAATTTTCCGGGTGTGACGGTTGATCGCAAGGATGGTGTGATCAGAGGGCATGATAATACGATGATCACGGATTTGCCGGGGATATATTCGATGTCGCCATATACGAATGAGGAGATCGTTACCAGAGAATTTATCCTGCGCGAGAAACCCAAGGGGATCATCAATATCGTGGATGCAACCAATATGATGCGTAATCTTTACCTGACGATGCAGCTTCTGGAGCTGGATATCCCGATGGTCATTGCGCTGAATATGATGGATGAAGTCAGGGAAAACGGAGGAACCGTTTATATCAATATCATGGAGAAGATGCTCGGCGTGCCGGTTGTACCTATTTCCGCTGCCAAGGGTGAGGGGATTACGGAGCTTGTCGATCATGCGATCCATGTTGCAAAATATCAGGAAAGTCCGGAACGGATCGATTTTTGTGACGCAAAAGGAACGGGCGGAGCGATCCACCGGTGTATCCACGGCGTAATGCACCTGATAGAAGATCATGCGCTGCAGAATGGCATTCCGGTCAGATTTGCGGCATCCAAGCTGATGGAGGGAGACAGTCATCTTCTGGATAAGCTGTGCCTGGAGCAGAATGAGCGGGAGATGTTAGAGCATATCATCGTGCAGATGGAGAAAGAGAGAGGACTGGACAGATCGGCTGCAATGGCGGATATGCGGTTCCACTTCATCAGTCAGGTATGCGACGCTTCGGTCGTCAGGGCAGGAGAAAGCCGGGAGCATATCAGGAGCAGACAGCTTGACCGCTTCCTGACCGGAAGATATACGGCGATTCCGGCATTTATCGTGATCATGCTTTTGATCTTCTGGCTGACGTTTGATGTGATCGGCGCATGGTTGTCAGAAC
The DNA here is from genome assembly GCA_964421915.1 of uncultured Lachnospiraceae bacterium. GTDB lineage: Bacteria > Bacillota > Clostridia > Lachnospirales > Lachnospiraceae > NK4A136. The sequence goes on along the minus strand of CAYQZB010000011.1, from coordinate 54,853 downwards.
TTCTGGAGACGTGCGTAACGTGGGCTTCTGACTCTGTGGGAGCGCTGCTGGAGACCATGCATGTCAATGCCGTATTGCAGTCGCTTGTGCTGGATGGCATCTTTCAGGGAGTGGGAAGCGTGCTGAGCTTCCTGCCGATTATCATTACGTTGTTCTTTTTTCTGTCAATCTTAGAAGACAGCGGTTATATGGCAAGAGTGGCGTTTGTGATGGATAAGCTGCTTCGTAAGATCGGTCTTTCCGGACGCAGCATCGTGCCGATGTTGATTGGATTTGGCTGTACGGTACCCGGTGTTATGGCAAGCAGAACGCTGTCTTCAGAACGCGACCGTAAAATGACGATCCTGCTGACCCCGTTTATGAGCTGTTCCGCAAAGCTGCCGATCTATGCTTTCTTTACGGCGGCATTTTTCCCGGAACACAGGGCGCTTGTGATGGGACTGCTTTATTTTATCGGAATGGCTATGGGCATCGTTATGGCGCTGGTTATGAAAAAAAGCTTGTTTCGCGGGGAACCGGTGCCGTTTGTCATGGAACTGCCCAATTACCGTATGCCGGGCGCAAAAAATGTTATGCAGCTTTTGTGGGAAAAGGCTAAGGATTTTTTGCAGAGAGCATTTACAGTCATCTTTCTGGCGACGGTCATCGTCTGGTTTTTACAGTCGTTTGACCTTCGATTTAACATGACTGACCAACCGCAGGAAAGTATATTGTCATTGATTGCCGGTTTTATTGCACCGCTTTTTTGTCCGCTGGGATTTGGGGACTGGCGGATCTCTACGGCACTGATCTCCGGGTTTATGGCAAAAGAAAGCGTGGTTTCCACGTTGTCGGTGCTTCTTCCGGCTGAGGAAGGCATCTATGGATTGCTGACACAGGCGGGTGCTTTTTCACTTCTGGTATTCTGCCTGTTGTATACACCCTGTGTGGCGGCAGTTGCGGCAGTTAAGAGGGAGCTGGGAACAAAATGGGCAGGAGCGGTTTCAGCAGGACAGTGCCTGCTGGCATGGATCGTTTCATTTGCCGTATATCAGATCCTGCTGCTCATAGGAATGCAATAAAATGGCGGTCAGGCGCATTTTTAAATAGGAAGGCAGATCAGGGGTAGAAAAACCTGCCTTGACATACAATAATAAAAAGATTACCATTAATTGCGAAAGAGTTAAGTCCGGATTACATAACTCTTTGTTTGAAAATATATGTTCCAAAAACATCATATTATGAAATCATTTTTGGAACATATATTTTCAAACTTTGAGTTATGTAAACCTCATGGACAGAATTGGGAATTTAATAAAGTAATTGTTTTGCAATTACTTAATTTTAAATAATTATAGAGAGGAATAAGGGAAAGCATATGTGTGGAATCGTTGGATTTACAGGGCGGCAGCAGGCTGCGCCTATCTTACTGGAAGGGCTGTCAAAGCTGGAGTACAGAGGGTATGACTCTGCAGGAGTGGTGGTGCGTGACGGGGATGCTTCGGCGGAGATCGTAAAAGCAAAGGGGCGGTTAAAGGTACTGTCGGAGAAGACCAATGGCGGAGAGGCGGTTCCCGGTACCTGCGGTATCGGGCATACCAGATGGGCGACGCATGGGGAACCCTCCGAAAACAATGCGCATCCCCATAGCAGCGATGATATGAATGTTGTTGCTGTTCATAATGGTATCATTGAAAATTACCAGGAGATCAAAGATAAGCTTCTGAAAAAGGGTTATACTTTTTATTCCCAGACAGATACGGAGGCGCTTGTTAAGCTTGTGGATTACTATTATAAAAAATATCAGGTGGGACCGATCGATGCGATTGCAAAGACCATGGTGCGTGTCCGTGGTTCCTATGCGCTGGCGATTATGTTTAAGGATTATCCGGGAGAGATCTATGTTGCAAGAAAGGACAGTCCGATGATCTTAGGAATCTCTGATGGGGAGTCCTATATCGCTTCAGATGTCCCAGCGATTTTAAAATACACCAGAAATGTGTATTATATCGGTAATTTGGAGATGGCGCGCCTGACGAAGGGCGGCATTGATTTTTATAATATCGATGGCGAGATCATAGAGAAAGAACTTACGGAGATCACGTGGGATGCTGAGTCTGCGGAAAAAGGCGGCTATGAATATTTTATGATGAAGGAGATCCATGAGCAGCCAAAGGCGATTAGGGATACGATCAATGCTGTAGTTACGGATGGCAGTATCGATCTTTCCTCTGTCGGGCTCACGGAGGAGGCGATCAGGGAAGTGCGCCAGATCCATATTGTGGCATGCGGTTCCGCGTATCATGCGGGTGTAGTGGCACAGTATGTGATAGAGGATCTTGCGCAGATTCCGGTTCGGGTGGAGCTGGCATCAGAGTTCCGTTACCGCAATCCTTTATTGCAGAAAGATGACATGGTTCTGATCATCAGCCAGTCAGGAGAGACAGCAGACAGTCTTGCCGCGCTCCGCGAGGCGAAGAACAGGGGGGTAAGGACGCTGGCTATTGTCAATGTGGTTGGCAGTTCTATCGCAAGGGAGGCAGATAATGTCTTTTATACATTGGCTGGGCCGGAGATAGCGGTTGCGACGACAAAGGCATACAGCTGTCAGCTGATCGCATGTTATCTTCTTGCGCTGGAATTTGCCAGAGTGAGGGAGACGATAGAGGAGAAGCAGTATGAGGAGCTGTTAAAGGAGATGGACGTCCTCCCTGCCAAGATCGAGAAGATCATTGAGGATAAGGAGAGGATTCAGTGGTTTGCTTCCAAGTATGTCAATGCGAAGGATGTATTCTTCTTGGGACGCGGGATCGATTATGCCATTTGTCTGGAAGGAAGCCTGAAAATGAAGGAGATCAGCTATGTTCATTCAGAAGCATATGCGGCAGGGGAACTGAAGCACGGAACGATCAGCCTGATCGAGGACGGAACATTGGTGATCAGTGTTTTGACACAGCAGGATCTGTATGAAAAGATGGTCAGCAATATGGTAGAAGTAAAGAGCAGGGGAGCGTGTCTGATGGGATTGACCACATATGGCCATTACAATATTGAGGATACCGTAGATTTCGCGACATATATCCCTAAGACGGACAGACATTTTTCGGCAAGCCTTGCAGTGGTTCCGCTGCAGCTGATGGGGTATTACCTAAGCCTTGCGAAAGGTCTGGATGTAGATAAGCCGCGAAATCTTGCAAAGTCGGTTACGGTAGAATAGGGAGACAGACAGGATATGTGTGCCGGCTTCGGAATATAAGTTCAATGGATAAGGGAGAAACGTATGAAATATAAGGTTTTGATAACAGGCAGGGCATTTCCGGTGATTGATGATTTTTTTGTGAGGACGCAGGAAAATTTTGAGTGTATGTCGACATCTGACCGCGAATCGGATCTTTTGCTGCATGTGAAGCTGTTTCAGCCGGATATCTTTGTCTTTTGTCCGAAGGAGGAGACAAAAGAACGGATGGAGCGCATCAGCGAAGCGAGATATAAAGCGGAAAAGGAAGTTATGATGGTGGTGATAGGGGATTCTGCGGATGTGCAGAATTTTATCTCAGCCAGCAAAGGCGCTGTGGATCTGGCACTTCGCAAACCGATCTCTATCAACAAGGCGCAGGAGGAGATCCTGTCGATCATACGGGCAAAGGAAATAAAGACCGCAGAAAAAGCGGCGATGGAAGCTCAGGCGGCAGAAGAAGCAAGGCTGGCGATGGAGGCACAGGAGCAGACAGAAGAAAACAGCGATATGAAGCATGTGCTGGTCATTGACGATGATCCGGTGATGCTTAAGACGATCAAGCGGTATCTGGGGGAAGAATATAATGTTGCCACGGCATTGGCGGGAAAGATAGCGTTGAAATTCCTGGAGAAAAGAACAACGGATGTTATCCTTTTGGATTACGAGATGCCGTCCATGACAGGTCCTGAGGTGCTGGATATCCTCAGGGCAAATGAAAAGACAAAAAATATACCGGTTGTTTTCCTGACCGGTGTGAATGAGGTCGATAAGATACAGAAGGTATTGACCATGAAGCCACAGGGGTATATGTTGAAGCCGGTGAATAACGAAGAACTTCACCGTACCTTAAAAAAGATATTGGGTTGATCTGCCAAAGGCGGCGCGGGAGATAAAAGCAAGACATAGAACAGACTACATAGAAGGGATCATATTCAGGAGATGAAAAAAACAGATTCCCCGGAAAAACTTCGTTTGACAGATCTGATCGAGGTGGAGATCCTGCAGAAGATGCAGGATGCTTTTGCGAAAATGACGGGAATGGCAGCGTTGACAACGGATGAAAACGGCGCCGCTATTACGAAAGGGACAAATTTTTCGGCTTTTTGTACAGATTACTGCAGGAAATCGGTAGTGGGGAGAAAAAGGTGCGAAGAGTGTGACAAAAAGGGTGCGTTAATGGCGCTGGAGAAGAAGGGCCCCGTATCCTATTACTGTCATGCGGGACTGATAGACTTTGCGGCGCCGATTATCCTGAATGGAACGATGATCGGCGGTTTTATCGGCGGTCAGGTGCTGACGCAAAAGCCGTACCGTGAGGCGATGAGGAAGATCGCGGCAGAGATCGATGTTGATCCCGAAGGGTTTTTAAAGGCTGCGGAAGAGACGAATATTGTGGAGAAGGAGACGATACAAAGGGCGATGGAAGCCATCTATGAGGTTGCGGAGATTCTTACCGATATGGCATATAAGGCATATGTATCTTTGCAGCTCAGCATGGAGGCTATGCAGGCTGCTTCTTTGAAATCGGATTTTCTTGCGAATACAAGCCATGAGATCAGGACGCCGATGAACGCCATCGTCGGCATGGCGCAGCTTGCCCTTAGGGAGCAGCTGCCAAATACGGCAAGGGATTACCTGAATCAGATCGTAAGTTCCAGCCAGATCCTGCTTGCGATCATTAATGATATTCTTGATTTTTCAAAAATAGAATCGGGAAAAATGACAATTACAGAGGAAGTCTATTCACCGGTTGCTATGCTGCGGGATATTATCAATATTATCGTTACAAGGATTGGTGACAAGGATGTGGAATTGTTAATCGACATTGAACCGACGATTCCAAAAGAGTTGCTGGGCGACAGCATAAGAATTCAGCAGATCATTGTTAATCTTGCCAATAACGCTGTTAAATTTACAAAGAACGGCAAGGTTGCGATCAGTATGCATTACCAGAGAACGTCAGAGGATGAGATCCTGCTGCAGTGTTCCGTAGAGGATACGGGAATAGGGATCAAAAAGGAAGATTATGAAAAACTTTTTGAGGCGTTTCAGCAGCTGGACAGTAAGCGCAATAGAGGCGTAGAAGGAACGGGGCTGGGGCTTGTGATCGCACATAATCTTTTAGACCTGATGAACGGCAGGATTTATGTGGAGAGCGAATATGGGATGGGCAGCATCTTTTTCTTCGAACTGCCGCAGAAAATCATCACGGATGAGCCGAGTATCGATTATTATTGTGATAATGAGGGTGTAGCTGCGATGATCAGCAATTCTTATGTAAAGGAACAGCTAAAAAAAGATGTGGAGCGTTATGGAGCGTTGTTTTATGATGCGTCGTCTCCGGAAAAGATCATGCAGCTTGCTGAAGCGGGAAAGCTTCATTTTTTGTTTATTGAACGGATGGCAATGACACAGGAGATAGAAGAGTTGCTTTCCCACCACCCGGAACTGACGGTTGTTGTGCTTTCGTCAATGCAGGGGATGCAGAACGGTATGTGGGACAATTTTGTACAGATGAAAAAACCCGTTCATTCCGCCAACCTTGTCCGCATTTTCCGGCACGAGGATATTCATATGTCCGATTCGGAGTCTTCCGGAGATATGGTTTCCTTTATCGCGCCGGATGCAGAAATTTTAATTGTGGATGATAACGCAATCAATCTGACTGTGGCGGAGGGACTTTTAGAACCGTTGCAGATGAAGATTGACAGGGCGCTCAGTGGTAAAGAGGCGATCGACATGATCTCCAATAAACATTATGATATTATCCTGATGGACCATATGATGCCGGAGCTTGATGGCGTGGAAACGACACGTATTATCAGAAGATTTCATCCGGAATATGACGATGTTCCGATCATTGCCCTGACAGCAAATGCGATAGCGGGAACGCAGGAGAAGTTTATTAAGGAAGGTATGAATGATTTTATTGCAAAGCCGATTGAATTGCAGACCATGTTGGATAAACTGAAAAACTGGCTTCCGGCGGGGAAAGTGGTCAATATTCAAACAGATAATACCGGCGGTGCGGTCAATGCGAAGCTCCTGTCCGCAGGTAAAGAGATGGCATCTGCCATAGTGATTGAAGGACTTAATACAGGATACGCGTTGGGACTTTTGGGTTCTGAAAAATTATTCTGGGCGGTTCTAAAGGATTATTATCATGCGATTCCCAAGAAGATGGAACGGATTGAAGAATATGAAAAGAAAGAGCAGTGGAAAGAATACACGATAGAGGTGCACGCGTTGAAAAGCGCTTCCAGACAGATTGGCGCGTTAAAGCTTTCGGAACGTGCGGAAAATCTGGAGCATGCGGGTAATCGGAATGATGGCGACATGATCCATGCGTTGACCGGGGAGCTGCTGCTGCAATGCAGATATTATCAGGAGATATTAAGACCGTATTTTCCGGAGGAAGATAAGACGGCTGAACATGGAAAGATCACGAAGCAGGAGCTTGCGGAGGCATTTGTAAAAATCAGGGAAGCGTTGGATGAGCTGGATATGGATACCGCAGGCGAGCTGGTGATGAAGCTTGCGGAATACAGATACAGCGGATGGCAGAAGGAATTGTTGGAAAAGATGGTAAATGCCGTAGAGGATATGGATGTGGAGCAGTGTGAGGAGATCATAGAAAATTGGGAGGACAGGCTTAAAAAGTAGGAGCGCGGAACATATTTTAGAAAAGGGGTTGGATATGGGGAATTATCAACAGCTATCCGAAGAACTGCAGGAGCGGATAAGGAAGGACAGAAAAGCGCACAGGATCAATCCGTATGCCTTTCAAAATGAAGATGTGCTGAGGCGCAATATGGATCACGATCAGGCATCGCTCTGGCGGCCCGCTTTTGTGAGAGACTGCGAAAAAATCATGAATATTCCTTACTATAATCGTTATGGAGACAAGACGCAGGTATTCTCCCTGTATCGCAATGACGATATTACCAGGCGGCTGACCCATGTGCAGCTGGTATCGCGGACGGCAAGAAATATCGGGCAGATGCTGGGACTGAATCTTGACCTGATTGAAGCGATTTCACTGGGACACGATATCGGACATACGCCGTTCGGACATGCGGGGGAGCGTAAGCTGGACGAGCTTTACTTCGGCAGGACGGGACGTCATTTTTCTCATAATATCCACAGCGCAAGGGTACTGGATACGATCTTTCCGGTCAATATTAGCCTGCAGACGCTGGATGGCATCATCTGTCATAACGGCGAAATGGAACAGGAAAAATATGAGCCTTTTTCGTACAGGGATTTTGCTGAGTTTGACCGGAAGCTGGAAGCGTGCTACATGGATACGGCGGCCTGTAAAAAGCTTGTGCCGGCAACGCTGGAAGCATGCGTTATGAGGGTATCCGATATCATTGCCTATCTGGGCAAGGACAGGCAGGATGCCATGAAGCTGGGATTGCTGCAGGACGATTCGGCATTTACGGATCATGAGATGGGAAAGAGCAATGCGGAGATCATCCACAATATGACGGTCAATATCATAGAGTGCAGTTACGGAAAGCCGTATCTGAAGATGGATCCGCAGTATTATGAGGCATTTTCCAAAGCCAAAAAAGAGAATTATCAAAGAATATATGAGCATGACAGGAATACAAAAGTATTTGATGAGCAGATCTTTCCGATGTTTGAGGCGGTATATGAGAAGTTATTGAAGGATATGACGGTGCATGCTCAGGAGTCGGTCATTTACAGGCATCATATCGAATATATCAAAAGCTATACCAGATATTACAGCAGGAAGAATGATTATGAGGGACAGGAAGCCAATGCCATTGTCGCGGATTATATAGCAAGCATGACGGATGATTATTTTATCGATCTGTATGAATATCTGTTTCCGAAGGGGAAATATAAGGTGAAATACAGAGGGTATTTTGAATAAGCGGTATGAAACCCGGGTTCCGTGTAATACTAACATAAGGTGACAGAAATTTGTAACAGATAAATTTTAATGAGGCGGGTACGGTTTACATAACTTTTTGTTTGCATATCCATATTCCAAAAATATCATATCAATGAAATCATTTTTGGAATATGGATATGCAAATTTCGAGTTATGTTAACCTCACGGATTGAATTGTGGAACGAAAAATTATAATGCTATTGTTATAGCAGGCAGGTAATTATCTAATCTATAGCAAAGAAAGGAAGGTTGGAAAAATGGCAGAGATAACAATCACAGAAGCTAATTTTGAGAAAGAGGTTTTAGAGTCTGACTTACCGGTATTGGTGGATTTTTGGGCGGACTGGTGCGGACCCTGTAAGATGCTTTCTCCGATTATCGCGGATATTGCGAAAGAATATGAGGGCAGGGTAAAGGTCGGAAAGGTTAATGTTGACGAGGAACAGGAGCTGGCAATGAAGTACCGCGTTGCGAGCATACCGACCCTTGTGCTTTTTAAAGACGGACAGGCAGTGAAGCGATCGGTGGGAGCCGTTCCGAAAAGCCAGATTGAGGCGATGCTGTAGATTGGGTTTTTTGTAGAAAAAGTTTTAAGATTTTGTGAACCGGGCATTCCTCATTTGACGGCAAAGGAAAAATCCGTTATCATATAAAAATGAGTATTTGAAATGAATAAGAAAACAGGAGGAATGCAGATGGCGGAATATGGGGATTTGACGAAATACACAAAGAATATCATTGATATCTGTAGAAGCAATGATTATATACCGGAAGAATTGTTTGATGAACTTGGAGTAAAGCGGGGGCTTCGGGATAAAGATGGCAACGGTGTATTGACGGGACTTACAAATATCTCAAGGATTGATGCGTTTAAGTTTGAGGATGGTAAGAAGATCCCCTGCGACGGCAGCCTGTGGTACCGTGGGTATAATGTGATCGACCTGATCAACGGCTTTGAGGGAAAGCGGTATGGATTTGAGGAGGTTGCGTATCTGCTGTTGTTAGGCGAGTTTCCGGGATCAAAGGAGCTGAGGGAATTTAAGGAGATGCTTGCTGCTTGCAGGCAGCTTCCGACCAATTTTACGAGGGACGTCATTATGAAGGCGCCCAGCAAGGATTTGATGAACTCGCTGACCAGAAGCGTCCTGACGCTGGCGTCTTATGATGAGACGATCACGGATACGTCCTTGGATCGTGTCTTAGAGCAGTGTGTCAAACTGATCAGCGTATTTCCGATGCTTTCCGTTTACAGTTATCATTCGTATAATCATTATCTCTGTGATGAAAGTCTTTATATCCACAGACCCCAGGATCAACTTTCAACCGCGGAGAATATCCTCTTGATGCTTCGGCCTGATAAGAAATATACGGAGCTGGAAGCAAAGGTGCTGGATATTGCGTTGGTATTACATATGGAGCATGGCGGCGGAAATAATTCAACATTTACAACGCGTGTCGTTACTTCTTCAGGCTCAGATACTTACTCAGTCATTGCGGCTGCCTTGTCTTCGTTAAAAGGAGCAAAGCATGGCGGGGCGAATATTAAAGTGGTAGAAATGATGGAGGATATCCGCAGCCACGTATCTGACTGGAATGATGAAGAACAAGTTAAGAGATATTTGGAGAAACTTGTCGATAAAGAGGCGTTTGACCGTAAGGGACTGATTTATGGTATGGGACATGCGGTATATTCCCTTTCCGATCCGCGCGCAAGAGTATTTAAGACGTTTGTGGAGAAGCTGGCAGTAGCGAAAGGAAGGGAGAAAGATTTTGCCCTGTACAGCATGGTAGAGCGTCTGGCACCGCAGGTCATCGGAGAAAAGAGAAGAATCTATAAGGGCGTCAGCGCCAATGTTGACTTCTACAGTGGATTTGTTTACAGCATGTTAGATATTCCACTGGAGCTTTATACTCCTATCTTTGCCATAGCGAGGATCGTCGGCTGGAGTGCGCACAGACTGGAGGAAATTGTCAATATTGATAAGATCATCCGTCCGGCTTACAAGAGTATCATGCAGATCAAAGAATATCCTAAAGAAAAATAAAAAAGATTTTGGAAAATTTTGTCAGAAATTAGTATTTATTTACGACAAAATAGAGTTGCTTCCTAAAATGTCCGGCTTATATAATAGGATTAGTTTTATGATGAAAAATCGCGGGAGTTTTTACAGCAAAAGATTGAATAAGTTTTGCTGTAAAACGAAAGATTTTCAGGAAAGATTGGAGGACATTATGGAGCAGCAGACAATTGCGTTAACCGAAGATAATGACAAAATGATTAAGATCTTGTCCGAATTACTTACCAGAGAAAACAAATTACAGATCATGATCACTGTTCCGGGGAAAGAGGAGGAAGCATTTCATGAACTGCCTGCGGGGAATGTAAAGCCTGCAGCGGCATCCAATCCCAGAGACTTGGAGAAGGACGTTACCAATATGATCCATGAGATCGGTGTTCCTGCCCATATTAAAGGATATCAGTATCTTCGGGAGGCAATCATGATGTCGGTAGAGGACACGGAGATGCTGGGTTCCGTTACCAAGGTACTGTATCCCACGATTGCCAAGCGTTATCAGACGACGCCAAGCCGCGTAGAGCGTGCGATCCGTCATGCGATCGAGGTGGCATGGTCAAGAGGAAAGATGGAAACGCTGGATGCGCTTTTTGGATATACGATCAATACCGGAAAAGGGAAGCCTACCAATTCGGAATTTATTGCCCTGATCGCCGACCGGATCCGTTTGTCTTACCGTGACAATATATAATCACCGCAGAAGAAAAAAATACCAGAAATTTCTAAAAATATTCTTTTACAATAACCGGAAATGGTATATAATAAAAAAAACATCGGACAAAGTGGGAAGGTGCTTTGTTACAAGACATGGAGGAAGGGCAATGAAAAATATTTTATTTGTCGCATCAGAGGGGGTTCCTTTTATTAAGACAGGAGGATTGGCTGATGTTGTAGGTTCTCTGCCTAAGTGTGTTGATCATGAGTATTTTGATGTGCGGGTTATGCTTCCTAAATACACATGCATGACGCAGAAGATGAAAGATCTTATGGAATACAAGACGCATTTCTACATGGATTTCCATTGGCGGAATGAGTATGTGGGAATTTTGGAGGCGAAGGTTGACGGAGTAATCTATTACTTTATCGACAATGAATCCTATTTTAACGGATTTAAACCCTATAGTGGGAATATGCTGGATGATATTGAGAAATTTGCATTCTTTTCCAAGGCTGCATTGTCGGCGATTCCGCTGATTGGATTTGTGCCGGATCTGATCCACTGTCATGACTGGCAGACCGGACTTGTGCCTGTATATCTGAAGGAACGTTTTCAGGGTAATGAGCTGTTCCGCGGCATGAAATCCGTTATGACGATCCATAACCTGAAGTTCCAGGGAAGATGGGATGTGAAGTCGGTTCGCGATATCACCGGTATTCCTGCATATTATTTCACACCGGACAAGCTGGAAGCATATAAGGATGCCAATCTGTTAAAGGGCGGTCTGGTTTATGCGGATGCCATTACGACAGTCAGCGATACTTATGCAGAGGAGATCAAAACGCCGTTTTACGGTGAAGGACTTGATGGTCTGTTAAAGGCAAGGAGCAATGATCTGCGTGGTATTGTCAATGGTATTGATTATGAGGAGTACGATCCGGAGACGGATCCTTATATTGAAGTACATTATAACGCCAAAAACTTTAGAAAAGAAAAGGTAAAGAATAAACATGCGCTTCAGAAGGAACTGAATCTGGAAGTGGATGATAAGAAGATGATGATCGGAATTGTTTCCAGGCTCACCGATCAGAAGGGATTTGATCTGATCGCTTATATTATGGATGAGCTTTGCCATGATGAGGTACAGATCGTGGTGCTTGGAACCGGCGAAGAGCGTTATGAGAATATGTTCCGCCATTTTGACTGGAAGTACGGCAATAAGGTATCGGCCAATATTTATTATTCGGAAGGCTTGTCCCATAAGATTTATGCGGCCTGCGACGCGTTCCTGATGCCGTCCATGTTTGAACCCTGCGGACTGAGCCAGCTGATGTCGCTACGGTACGGCACGATCCCCATTGTGCGTGAGACCGGCGGATTAAAGGATACGGTAGAGTCGTACAACGAATATGACGGGACCGGAACAGGATTTTCTTTTGCCAATTATAATGCGCATGAGATGCTGGCGGCGATCCGTTATGCGGAGAAGATCTATTATGACCGTAAGCGGGAGTGGAATAAGATGATTGACCGCGCTATGGCAGCAGATTTCTCATGGCATGTATCGGCCAGAAAATATCAGGAGATGTACGACTGGCTGATCGGAGATAAGCAGCAGTAACAGGAAGAACTGATGTGATATGAAAATGACAGGTCCGGGATTCCGGACCTGTTTTTAAGAAAAGGATAAAGGGATTATGGCATTTGACGGTATGACGGTGGCAGCCGTGGTAAAGGAACTGAATCAGGAATTGACCGGAGGCAGGATTTATAAGATTGCCCAGCCGGAAGCGGATGAGCTATTGCTCACGATCAAGAATCATAACGGACAGCGTAAGCTGATGCTGTCGGCGGACGCGTCTCTGCCGCTGATTTATCTGACGCAGGACGGCAAGCAGAGTCCCATGACGGCGCCGGCATTTTGTATGCTGCTCAGGAAGCATCTGCAGAATGCGCGGATCGTCGGCTTTGAACAGCCGGGATTGGAGCGGGTAGTGCGCATGACGCTGGAGCATCTGGATGAGATGGGCGATCTGAAGAAGAAGGATTTGATCATTGAGATCATGGGAAAGCACAGTAATATCATACTGGTGGATGAAGATAACAGGATTGTGGACAGTATCAAGCATATTTCGGGAATGGTGAGTTCCGTGCGGGAGGTGCTTCCGGGAAAGGATTATTTTATTCCGAAGACACAGGAGAAAGCAGATCCGCTGATGGTGACGAAAAACGAGTTTTTTGCAAGCAGAACCGGCAAAATGTCCAATCAGCCGGTTTATAAGGCGTTGTACGGATGTTATACGGGACTTTCTCCGGCCGCTGCCGCTGCCATCTGTGAACGGGCGGGCGTAAACCCGGAGCAGGATATGGCATCCTTGATAGAAGCGGATAAGGAGGCGCTTTGGCGGACTTTTTCGGGAGCAATGGCACAGATCAAAAAAGGAGATTTTTCGCCCTGTATTTATTATGAAAATGGCGTCCCGGCAGAATTTTCCGCGCTTGATCTGCTGCACTTTGAGGAGAAGAGAGCCTATGATAGTATTTCTCAGCTGCTGCAGGAATATTATGCCGAAAAAAATAAAATAGTCCGGATTCGGCAGAGGTCGGGAGATTTACGACGGGTCATACAGACAGCCATAGAACGGACGGCAAAAAAATATGATCTGCAGGATAAGCAGCTGAGGGATACAAAGAGACGGGAGACATACAGGATCTACGGGGAATTGTTAAATACCTACGGGTATTCCGCCGAGCCGGGAGCGAAGGAGCTGGAGGCATTAAATTACTATACCAATGAAATGGTTAAGATTCCGCTGGATTCGACAAAATCCGCTACGGAGAACGCTAAAAAATATTTCGAGAAATATAATAAACAGAAACGGACTTTTGAAGCGTTATCTACACTGATTCAGGAGACAAAGAAAGAACTGGAGCATCTGGAGAGCATCGGGATGTCGCTGGAGCTTGCGCGGAGTGAAGATGACCTTTTACAGATCCGTGAGGAGATGGCCGACTGCGGTTATATCAGGCGTAAAGGGAAAGAAAAACGGGCAAAGGGATGCGGGAAACCGCTGCATTATCTCAGCAGCGAGGGTTTTCATATCTATGTCGGAAAGAATAATTATCAGAATGAGGAATTGACCTTTCAGATGGCGAACGGCGGGGACTGGTGGTTTCATGCCAAGCATGCACCGGGGTCTCATGTGATCGTCAGGACGGAGGGGAAAGAACTGCCGGATATTGTCTATGAGGAGGCTGCTTCTCTGGCGGCGTATTATTCCAAGGTGCGGGAGCAGGATAAGGCGGAGGTGGATTATACGCAGAGGAAAAACGTGAAAAAGCCGGCAAACGGGAATCCGGGGATGGTGATTTATCATACAAACTACTCTATGGTAACGATTCCGAAGATTGGTCATTTAAGGCAGATAGAGGATTAGAATCTTATGGAAACTCTTTTGGAAAACTGATGAAATTTGAAATAAAACTTGTTAAGTGAGTGCCGGAGGTGTATAATGCCAATGGATAATTGATTACGATTATGCCAGAATATAAAGGATCATGGATGAAAGGCGGGATATTATGAAACCATATAAGAATATGTCTGTAGAAGAACTGAATGTGCTGAAGGCAGAGCTTACAAAGCAATATGAAGATGTTAAGGGAAAGGGGCTAAAACTCAATATGGCGAGAGGACTGCCAAGCGCCGAACAGCTTGATATGGAGGCTGATTTTTTTAATACCCTGCATCCGGAGAGCGATTTTTATTCGGAAGCCGGCATAGACTGCAGAAATTATGGGGAACTTACGGGTATTACGGAAGCAAGGAAGCTGATGGCGGATATGATGGAAGTAAGTCCTGACGAGGTGATTGTCTTTGGCAATTCCAGCTTAAATATTATGTATGATACGGTATGCAGATCCTTCGCTCTTGGCGTATGCGGTTCCACACCGTGGTGTAAGCTTGATAAAGTAAAATTTTTATGCCCGGTGCCGGGGTATGACAGGCATTTTGCCATTACGGAACAATTTGGCATAGAGATGATCAATATACCGCTTAATAATGACGGGCCGGATATGGATATGGTAGAGAAGTATGTCAATAACGACCCTGCCGTCAAAGGAATCTGGTGTGTTCCCAAGTATTCTAACCCATCGGGTGTTACATATTCTGATGAAGTGGTAAGAAGATTCGCAAACCTTAAACCGGCTGCGGAAGATTTTAGGATCTATTGGGATAATGCTTATACAATCCATCACCTCTACAATGGCAAGGAAGCAGAGCTGCTTGAGATTCTTGAAGAATGTAAGAAGGCAGGCAATCCGGATATGGTATTCAAGTTCTGTTCCACATCCAAGGTGACGTTTCCGGGTTCCGGTATTGCAGCCCTTGCCGCTTCTGAGAATAATCTTGCATTTGTTAAGAAGATCATTACTATCCAGACGATCGGTCATGATAAGCTGAATCAGCTGAGGCATGTAAGATATTTTAAGAATATTGACGGCATGAAAGCGCATATGAAGAAACATGCGGCAATTGTGCGTCCGAAGTTTGAGCTTGTCGTAGATGTACTGAAAAAGGAGCTGGAAGCATTGGAAATCGGGACATGGACGAACCCAAATGGCGGATACTTTATCAGTTTTAACTCGCTTCCCGGATGCGCTAAGAGGATCGTTGCCATGTGTAAGGAGGCAGGTGTAACATTAACGGGGGCAGGAGCCGCCTATCCTTATAAAAAAGATCCCGAAGACAGCAATATCCGTATCGCGCCGACCTATCCGTCGATAGAAGAACTGGCAAAGGCGCTTGAGGTATTTGTGATCTGCGTAAAGCTGGCGAGTGTGGAGAACTTACTTGGCTCGGAGGTATAAAAAATAAATATGGATGATTTGGAACGTATAAAAACAGAGCGTCTCGGACGCAATTTGATTGCGAAAGGCGCGATCCTCTCCTATTATCAGGATGATGTGCGGATCCCTAATGGTCATATCGCCAAATTTGATTTTATCAGGCATCAGGGGGCGGCGGCGATCCTGCCGGTGACAAAGGACAATAAGCTGTTGCTGGTAAGACAGTACCGCAATGCTCTGGATCGTTTTACGCTTGAAATCCCTGCCGGAGGTCTGGAGGGTCCGGAGGAGCCGACGATGGATGCAGCGATACGGGAACTGGAGGAGGAAACAGGTTATCAGGCGGGGCATGTGCAGCCGCTGATCTCCATCTATCCGACGGTGGCGTACTCCAACGAAAAGATTGACGTCTATCTGGCTACGGATCTGACGAAAAGCAGCCAGCATCTGGATGAGGATGAATTTTTGACGGTAGAGGAATGGGAACTCGCCGATCTGGAAAAGATGATCTACAACGGGAAGTTGCAGGATTCCAAGACAGTCGGCGCGATCCTTGCATATAAAAATATCTGTATGAATAAAGAATCGCGGATAGACTAGACCGTTTATATTACTGCGTGGGGAAAGATAAGAATAAATATAAAAAATGGGACATATATTGAACCAAGGACTGAAGGAAAGGTCTTTGGTTCATTTTTTATGGAGGCTAAAGATGTTTGGAAACAAGATACCGAATTACAGATTAGGCGGGTGGGGAGAAAAACTGCTGTTATTTTATATGGTGGGAGTTCTGCTGGGTATCGTGCTGCTGCAGTTTCCGGATCAGGAGTTTTTATCCCGCTACGGGTTTTTCTCTGAAAGTACCATAGAGCAACTGCGATTCATGGATGTAAACGGAAAGGGACTGTTCTTTTACTGCCTTAGAAATCGCGGAATCATAGCGGTATTACTGATTGTATTTGCGCTGACGAATCTCGCGCCTGTGATTGCGGCAGTCTTTGTGGGATGGGTGGGATTGGGAACCGGTGCATGGATTACAGTTGCCTCGATCCGTTACGGAATCCAGGGGCCGCTTTTATATATCGCCATCATCATGCCGCAGGCATTATGTTACCTGCCTGCATTTATCCTCTATATCCGCTGGATGATGAAATATCATCTGGGGCAGGAACGGGTTTTTAGTAAAATGGCACAACTTTTTGTGATATTTGCCCTGTTTTTACTGGGAATCTTGTTGGAAAGCTATGTAAACCCCGTTTTATTAAAAAATTTTATAAAAATTTTTTTATAAAAATTACAAGATGTTGTATCGAAAAAAACAGCATTTTCCGATATGTTGTAGAACGCTTGTAAATGCTGATTTTTCTGGGAAAATTCAGTAAAAATAACGTTTGATTTTCAAAAAAGTAATGCGTATAATGATAATTGTATTGCACATCTGGGCATAAAGCCCAGAAGATTCGTAGGTGCCCAAATCACCTATAAATTAAATAAGAGTGAGAGGAAAGCAGGATTTCATGGAAAACATTATACAGGAATTTATCTTATATCTTCATGATGTGAAAAGAACATCAGTGAATACGGAGGCCTCCTATAGGAGGGATCTGAATAAGCTGTTGAATTATATTGAAGAGCAGGGCGTTAATGACGTTTCCCGAATTACCGTGACGAACTTACAGTCTTATCTTCTGTATATGGAACGTGAAGGTTTTGCGCCGGCGACAATTTCCAGAAATATTGCTTCGATCAAAGCGTTATTCCATTATTTATTTAAAAAAGGATATATACCGGAGGATGTTTCGGAACCTTTAAAGGCGCCTAAGATCGAAAAGAAGATGCCGGAGATCCTGACAACGGATGAGGTTAATAAATTGCTGGATCAGCCGTCCGGAGATTCTCCGAAAGAGATCCGGGATCGTGCCATGCTTGAGCTTTTATATGCGACAGGCATCCGTGTGTCAGAGCTGATCAGTTTAAAAACGAATGATATCAATTTTCAGGTGGGTTACATACTCTGCAAGGACGCGCATAAAGAAAGGGTGATTCCTTTTGGGATGCCGGCAAAACGCGCGCTGACGGATTATCTGAAAAATGCGCGGGGCGAGCTGCTGGAGGATCAGGATTCCGATGTGCTGTTTACGAACTGTTCCGGACAGCCCATGAGCCGTCAGGGCTTTTGGAAGATCGTAAAGTATTATGCCAAGAAAGCGGGCATTACGGCGGATATCACACCGCATACGCTGCGACACTCCTTTGCGGCGCATCTGGTGGAAAACGGGGCGGATCTTCGGAGTGTGCAGGAGATGCTGGGACATTCCGATATTTCCACGACGCAGATCTATGCCAATATGTCGCAGAATAAGCTCAGAGAAGTGTATGCAAGGAATTTTCCGCGCGGCTGATGTGGGGCTGCAGCATTATAAAATTGGAATTTTCGTATTGGGGAATAAAATAACAGGTTGAACGATTATCAACCTGTTATTTGTTTGTTCTTAAACCAGATCTGCGATATCGTAAATCAGCTGTTCGCTATCTGCCCAGCCGAGGCAGGCATCGGTGATGGATTTGCCGTAGATGCCTTCGCCGATCTTCTGGCTGCCTTCTTTGATATAGCTTTCGACCATGACCCCTTTAACAAGGCTTTTGATGTCCGCATTGACGCGGCGGGAATGAAGCACTTCTTTTACGATACGCGGCTGCTGCTCAAATTTCTTTGCGGAATTACTGTGGTTGGAGTCGATGATGCAGGCGGGATTGAGAATTTCGCGTTCATTATACATCTCCAGAAGCAGCGCAAGGTCTTCATAATGGTAATTCGGAAGGGCGTTGCCGTGCTTGTTGACCGCTCCGCGGAGGACGGTATGCGCGTAAGGATTGCCCGTTGTCTTTACCTCCCAGCCTCTGTAGATGAAATCATGCGGATGCTGCGCCGCATAGACACCGTTTAACATGACGGAAAAGTCACCGCTGGTAGGATTCTTCATACCGGCAGGCACGTCAAAACCGCTGACGGTAAGACGGTGCTGCTGATCTTCTACGGAACGCGCGCCGATGGCAACATAAGAGAGGATATCGGATACATATCCCCAGTTTTCCGGATACAGCATCTCATCGGCGGCCGTGAGGCGGGATTCTTCCATGACGCGCAGCTGCATCTTTCTCATGGAGATCAGCCCCTGTAAAAAATCGGGTTTCTGGGACGGATCCGGCTGATGGATGATGCCTTTATAGCCTTCGCCCGTGGTGCGGGGTTTGTTCGTATATACTCTTGGAATCAGGATCAGACGATCCTTTACTTTTTCATTAATACGTGCAAGGCGGTTGGCATAATCGCATACTGCCTCTTCATTGTCTGCGGAACAGGGACCGATGATGACAAGAAACTTGTCGCTTCTTCCTGCAATGACATCGCAGATCTCCTGATCACGTTCTTTTTTTAAAGCTGCAAGATGCTCCGGAACCGGAAACTGTTCACGTATTTCATCCGGAGTGGGAAGTTTTTTTATAAATTCAAAACTCATTGGTATCTCACCGTGCCTTTCTGAATCTCATATCCAAAATCAATAGTAAACAACATAATAAATTGCTCTTTCCGGTTCTTGCAAAAGCCATATGTGCCAGCTTTTGCAAACCCTAAAAGGCAATTTCTAATGTTGTTCACTATGAGTATAATACATATATTTGCGAAGTGCAAGAAGATAAAATGCGCATAATATGATCTGGCTGGTCAGCAGACCGGTAAAATACGCGTTCATGCCAATCTGGGGGATCAGCAGGAAGACAAATCCCAGACGGATGCCGAGAGAGACAACCTGCGCCAGAAAGGTGACCTTTGTGCGCCCGAGCCCATGTAATATGCTGCCTGTGGTGACAGACAGGTAAAGGAATGGGCAGATAAAACTCAGGGAGCGGACATATGCACCGGCCTGTGCAGTATGAAATAAAAAGGCGGCGATGGGCGGGCCTAAAAAGTAAAATCCGAAACAGCAGAGAAAACCCCAGAAGCAGCAGTATTTGATGGAACGTCTGGTGGCGGCTACGATTGTATTATTTTTTCCTTGTTCATCCGCTTCAGATACCATGGGAAGGAGCAGGACGGATAAGGAATTGGTGATGGCGTTGGGGAAGAGGATCAGCGGCAGCGCCATACCGGTCAGGATGCCGTAGGAGCCCAGTGCGGCGGCACGGGAAAGCCCGGATCGAATCATCATCTCCGGCATGCAGGCGGCTTCTAAAGCAAGCATAAGCGTGATTACGACACGGCTTGCCGTCAGCGGCCACGCCATGGAAAAAAGTTCTCCCGTAATGGAAAGCAGTTTTTTAAATGCAGGGAAATGGATTGGTATCTGATTCTTCATAATATACCGGTAGAGATAAAACAGGGAAAATAATGCAGCGCCGGCTTCGCTGGTGACCGATCCGACGGCAGCGACCTGAATCAGCGGCGTCATGGACGCGCGAAGGATGGATTCACATAATACGATAAGCGTCAGAACCCGGAGTCCCTGCTCCAAAAGCTGCGAGAGCGCGGGAAGACCGGTTTTTTGCAGACCAAAGAAAAAACCGTTGATACAGGAATGTATCCCGGCAAATGGAATGGATAGGGCAAACAGGCGGATCAGAGGAGCCGTTCTGGATTCCTTCAGAAACAGGACGGCGATATCTTCGGAAGCATGATATATAAAAACGCTTAACAGGGCGGAAAGCGTCAGGTTAAACAAAAGCCCTGCGGTAAGGATATCCAATGCCTGTTCCCTGCTTTTTTGGACGGATGCCGCTACATATTTTGAGATAGCGGTCTGCAGACCGGCAGCTGTGATGGCAAAAACAAGCGCCATCAGGGGAGTAAGAAGCTGGTAGATGCCGATATTTTCCTCGGTAAATTGTCTGGAAAGATAGATGCGGTAAAAAAAGCCGAGAAAGCGGCTTAAAAAACCGGCAGCAGTCAGGATGAGGGTGCCTTTGATCAAACGGTGTGTATTAGACATATGAGAGAAACCTGCGGAAATTCTTTCTGTTCATTATATGATATCGGAAGGATAAATATGAAAGTGTGGGGAGCGTCAATATAACAGTCATATCCGGTTTACATAACTTTTTGTTTGAGCATATATGTTCCAAAAAAATCATAAATGAAATCATTTTTGGAACATATATGCCCAAACTACGAGTTATGTAAACCTCATGGCAATATTTCGGAGATATATATCCCTACGGTTTGCACAATAGGAAAGAATTTTGACGTAGTTTCACAATTGCTCAATAAAGACCTGTGTGTCAGAAGGTATCTTTTAAATTTTGAGACAGCTCGCTATCTGATTTGCATCCACAGTATAAGGAGCATAGGATAAGCGCAGCGCTTCAGATGGGGTAAAATACGGGTCTGCGGTGTTCAAAGACACAGTAATGACGGAAACCGCAGTCGGTGAGAAGACCGGCGGCCCTGCTAAATTCCGAGGCGATACGCGAGGGATCGTGGGCGTCGCTGCCTATGGTCAGGATCTCGCCGCCAAGCTCCCTGTACCGGAGCAGGATCTCACGGCAGGGGTGGGGCTCGCCCAGGGCATAGGAGTAGCCGCTGGTATTCAGTTCAATGCCTTTGCCCCGCTCAATGAGGGAGCGGAGGATAGCGTCGATGGATTCCTGATAGTCCTGATAGCGAAAGCCGGCATTTTTGGTAGGACCATAGCGAAGGACATAGTCTAAGTGGCCATAGACATCAAAATTGCCGAAGGATGAGATACATTCTCTGATATAGTCAAAATATTCATGATAGGCTTCCTGTTCGTCCCGCCCTTCAAAAAAATTTTTTAAATAAGGATCTTTGTGGTTGCACAAATGGGAGGAGCCTATGATAAAGTCAAAATCATAAGCGGAGGAATAATCATTCAACTGCTCTGTAATATGTGTCTGGAGTCCCAGCTCAATGCCAAAACGGATAGTAAGACGATCGCCATACTTTGTCTGCATTTCCCGCAGCTCCTTTTGATAGGCATCCGTATCCGTAATAAAGATATCCTGGGGTTCGTCCGGTTCATAGATAAAATCGAAGTCCTGATGCTCGGTAAAGCAGATTTGTTTTAAACCAAGCTCTATGGCGCGTCCGATCATCGCTTCCATGGAGGCGTCGGAATCTCCTGAGTGATGGGTATGCATATGGCAGTCCGCAAGGATAGGCATAGTAAACCTCCTGAATAAAGTTTGTCCGATTCCCATGCGTCATACGAAGTTATATGGAGAAAATTCATCCAAAATCGGCATATGATGTCCATGCATGGGTCAATATTTATGTGTATCATACCACATTTTATTAATTTATGGAAAATTTTTCTAGGATATGTCTTGAAAAAATAGGACAAATTGGTTACAATAGTTTTCAGTTGAGTACAACATTATCTTTTCAGGAGGAAAACAAAATGGCAGTTAAAGTAGCAATTAATGGTTTTGGTCGTATTGGCCGTCTGGCATTCAGACAGATGTTCGGTGCAGAGGGATACGATGTAGTAGCAATCAATGATCTGACATCCCCTAAGATGTTGGCACACCTTTTGAAGTATGATTCTTCACAGGGTAAATATGCAAAAGCTGATACAGTATCTGCTGGTGAAGATTCCATTACCGTAGATGGTAAGACACTTAAGATTTATAAAGAGCCTGATGCTAATAATTGTCCTTGGGGCGAGCTTGGCGTAGATGTAGTTCTGGAGTGCTCCGGATTCTATACTTCCAAAGATAAGGCTCAGGCACATATCAATGCCGGCGCTAAGAAGGTAGTTATCTCTGCTCCTGCAGGAAATGACCTTCCTACTATCGTTTACAATGTTAACCATGAGACATTGAAGGCTTCTGATACAATCATCTCAGCAGCTTCCTGTACAACAAACTGCTTAGCTCCTATGGCTAAGGCGCTGAATGACCTTGCCGGCATCAAGTCCGGTATCATGAGCACGATCCACGCTTACACAGGTGATCAGATGATCCTTGACGGTCCTCAGAGAAAGGGTGACCTTAGAAGATCCCGCGCAGGTGCGGTTAATATCGTTCCTAACTCTACAGGTGCAGCTAAGGCTATCGGTCTTGTTATTCCTGAGCTGAACGGTAAGCTGATCGGTTCTGCACAGCGTGTTCCGACTCCTACAGGTTCTACAACAATCCTTGTAGCTACAGTAGAGAAGTCCGTAACGAAGGAAGAGATCAATGCAGCTATGAAGGCAGCAGCTACAGAGTCCTTCGGATACAATGAGGATGAGATCGTTTCCAGCGATATCGTAGGAAGCACATATGGTTCCATCTTTGATGCTACACAGACCATGGTTGGCGCTGACAATCTTGTTCAGGTAGTTTCCTGGTATGACAACGAGAACAGCTACACAAGCCAGATGGTTAGAACAATCAAGTATTTTGCTGAGCTTCAGTAAATTGCATCACGGTTGATGATTTACCAGCTTGCTTTATAAGCAGACTTAAGAGGTCCGGTCCTAATAGGGCCGGACCTTATTTCTTCCCGGAATACGATTGTAATATATTATTATATTTAAGGAGGACATGGACATGTCATTAAACAAAAAGTCAGTGGATGATATCAACGTAAGCGGAAAGCGCGTCTTAGTAAGATGCGACTTTAACGTACCTTTAAAGAACGGTGAGATCACAGATGAAACCCGTATCAATGCGGCGCTTCCTACCATTCAGAAGCTGCTGAAGGATGGCGGCAAGGTAATCCTTTGCTCCCATTTGGGCAAGGTAAAGAACGGCCCGAACGAGGGAGAATCCCTTGCACCTGTTGCCAAGAGACTTTCCGAGAAGCTTGGCAGGGAAGTTAATTTTGTGGCTGATTACAATGTAACAGGAGAGGCGGCAACAAAGGCTGTTGCTGATATGAAGGAAGGCGATATTGTTCTTCTTCAGAATACACGTTTCCGTGGTTCAGAAGAGACAAAGAACGGAGAGGCATTTTCCAAAGAACTGGCTGATCTTTGTGATGCATACGTATGTGACGCATTCGGATCTTCCCATCGTGCACATGCTTCTGTTGCAGGTGTAACAGATTGTGTCCGCGCAAAGGGCGGCGAGTGCGCTGTTGGTTACCTGATGCAGAAGGAAATCGATTTCCTCGGCAATGCGGTAGAGAACCCGGTAAGACCTTTTGTAGCAATCCTTGGCGGCGCTAAAGTGGCTGATAAGTTAAATGTTATCAATAATCTGCTGGAGAAGTGTGATACGCTGATCATCGGCGGCGGTATGGCATTTACGTTCTTAAAGGCACAGGGCTATGAGATCGGTAAGTCTCTCGTTGATGAAGAGAAGCTTGATTACTGTAAGGAAATGATGGCGAAGGCGGAGAAGCTTGGCAAGAAGCTGCTTCTTCCGATTGATACTACAATCGCGGCAAACTTCCCGGATCCTATTGACGGACCCATCGATGTACAGATTGTAGATGCTGACAAGATTCCTGCTGACATGGAAGGTCTTGATATCGGTACAAAGACGGCAGAGCTTTATGCTGACGCTGTAAAATCCGCTAAGACAGTTGTATGGAACGGACCCATGGGTGTATTTGAGAATCCGACTCTGGCAAAAGGTACGATTGCAGTAGCAAAAGCGCTTGCTGAAACAGATGCAACTACGATCATCGGCGGCGGCGATTCCGCAGCGGCTGTTAACCAGTTGGGATTTGCAGATAAGATGAGCCATATTTCCACAGGCGGCGGCGCTTCCCTTGAGTTCTTAGAGGGCAAGGAGCTTCCGGGCGTTGTAGCTGCAGATGATAAATAAATTTTGAGAGGAGAAAGATCATGGCAAGAAAAAAGATTATTGCCGGCAACTGGAAGATGAATATGACACCCAGTGAGGCAGTTAAATTGGTGGAAGAACTGAAACCGTTGGTAAAGAATGAGGAAGTGGACGTTGTATATTGCGTACCTGCAATTGATATTGTTCCGGTTGTAGAAGCAGTCAAAGGAACGAATGTAGAGGTTGGCGCGGAGAACATGTACTTTGAGGAGAAGGGCGCTTATACAGGCGAAATCTCCGTTGCAATGTTAGTGGATGCAGGCGTTAAGTATGTTATCATCGGACATTCCGAGAGACGTGATTACTTTAAGGAGTGCGACTGCCTTCTGAATAAGAAAGTTAAGAAGGCGTTGGAAGCAGGACTTGTTCCTATCCTTTGCTGCGGTGAAACCCTTGAACAGAGAGAAATGGGTGTGACCATGGACTGGATCAGACTGCAGATCAAATCCGATCTGGATGGAGTTACCGCAGATCAGGTAAAGGGCATCGTCATTGCATATGAGCCGATCTGGGCGATTGGAACAGGCAAGACAGCTACGACAGAGCAGGCTGAAGAAGTGTGCAAGGGCATCCGTGACTGCATCGCTGAGATGTATGACGGAGCAACGGCAGAGGCTGTCCGCATCCAGTACGGCGGATCTGTCAATGCAGGCAATGCAGCAGAGCTGTTTGCACAGCCGGATATTGACGGCGGACTTGTGGGCGGCGCATCACTCAAGGCTGATTTTGGGAAGATCGTTTGCTATAAGTAATCACTTTTCAAAGGAAATCTTGTAGTAGGAAATGCATTAAAATAGGGGCATCAAAGGAAATATGATCCTTCGGTGTCCCTTTCTAAATTTTGTCCTGCAATTCAGCTAATTTTTTCATTTGCTCTAAAGCATAGTCTTGGAACTCTGGACGCAGGGATTTGAGTATTGCCAGAGCTTTTTCAAATTTATCTTCTGATTCGGGATGAAAGCCCGTTTCAAGCAAAGTATCGCCCGATGTCTGAAGAATGCGGGCCAGTAATTTTATTTTTTCTACGTCAGGCTGTCTCCACCAAAATAATAGAAGCATATCAATTATCGATCAATGTTATGCTTCTATATAAAAATTTTCTTATATTTAATTTACTCCTGCCAGACGGAGCTTCTCCTGTAAACGCTGGTTCTCTTCTTTTTGCCTAGCCAACTCTGCTGCCTGCTTGGCATTCTCCGCTTTCTGTTTGGTTAACTCTGTTTCCTGCTTTGCCAATTCCGCCTTCTTCTCAGCAAGCTTCTCCTCCAGTTCCCTGAACTCCTGGCTGGGCAGTTTTATTAAAGGTTTTGTCATCCTATCCACCTCCGCTCTCAGATTCCTGTGCTTCGCAAATACCCGATCCGCCGCATTGCAGAGCAGTCTTACATAATCATGGCACTGCAGCTCCGTAAGCCTGCCCGCTGCCACTTCATCCTCTAAAATCAATATAACTTCATTCAGATACTCTGTCAATTCCTTTTCCGTGATATTTTTTCCCTTTCTTAACCGCTGACGGAAGCGGAGCATCGTGTAGGGCAGGAACAGTACCAGATGCTTCTCCCTGATCTCTTTCAGGGAATACTTCTGCACCCTGACGACCGGGAGCCGGTAGATATGTTCACTGTTATCCTGAAAGAGGATACGGCACTGAAGATGATCGGGACTGGAACTGCTTCCTTCCGGATAGAGCACTACGGAATTCGGGAATTTCAGCGTGATCTCTTTGGTCTCTCCGTCTACCACTTTCGTATGCGTGATCGCAAAATGCACGTCATAGGCGAACATGCGGATCACCATCTCCTGATTTTCCTTCATCTGGCATTCCAGATGGTAATAATCCGTGCCGTCCACCAGCAGCGCAATATCCATGAGGGTGGATTTTGGCGGTTCTTCCACGCTTTCCCAGAATGTGGAAGTCTCCGTATTCAGCAGTACGATGGAAGTGCCCTCTGGGTATTCTTTTCCATACACTTCCTTGAATAATGGAAACAGATGCTCCGGCATGGAATTAACGATGGCTTTTAAGATCTCGTCCCACAGTTTATTGCCTTCGTAAACCGCGGACTCCGCCGTCTGTGTCTCTTTTGTCGTCTGCTTTTCTTTTGTCAGCTGTGTTTCTTTTTGCATCTGCTTTTTCTCCGGCATCTGCTTTTCTTTTATCGTGCGCATGTTCTGTGTCCTTTGTTTCTTTTCTGTCATAAACCCATCCTTTCTGTTTTTCTTCTGCGGCAGTGCTTAAAAACACATAAAATCAAAATACCGCGATACAAATAAGCAACGTAAACTGTGAAATATGGCGAAACGCCGGGATTTTCGGACTGCCGGACGGCAGCCGCAAATGACTTTCACGTGAGGTTAGTATATCAGCCATGATGCAATTTATATAAAAACTCAGAATATTTTAGTTCCTTTATGGTTGTATCCGTTTTTCTGATGTGGTAAAATATGGAGAAATGAGTTTTGCCAAGGTGTTTTAGCTTGGGTTTTATGGATGATAAAATCTGAGAAGATGAAAAATTGAATAATAGAGGTTGAGCTATGGAAGATTTGGAAAGAGTAAACAAGGAAGCCAGAAGGAAAGAAAAACAGCATGCGAAAGGCAAATTATTTGCGACGGAAAGATTGGCGTTATTGTATGATGACGGGGAGTACCGGGAATTGACCAATCCGAATGCCCGAGACGGCGTATATGTATGTATCGGAAAAGTGTTTGGACAGGAGGTTATTTCGGTTACTCATGATTTCACATATAAGGGCGGCAGCTTTGGAATACAGCAGAGCAGAAACATTATCAAAGCGCAGAAACTGGCAATTAAGAAAAAGTGTCCGTATGTCATGCTGAATGATTCCGGCGGTGCGAGGATACAGGAAGGCATTGATGGTCTTGCAGGTCTTGGCGATATGTTTTGCAATATGGTAGATGCATCAGGGTATATACCGCAGTATTCCGTAATTCTGGGACCATGCGCGGGAGGGATCGCATATGCGGCGGGACTTTCTGATTTTGTATTTATGGTGCAGGGGATCGGTCAGATGTATGTAACCGGACCTAAGGTGGTAAAAAGTGTCGGACTGGGGACCGTGACGGCAGAGGAGCTGGGCGGTGTGAAGCTTCATTCGGAGGTCAGCGGCTGCGCGCACTTTAATTATGAAGACGAAAAAACCTGTTTTCAGGAATTAAGGAAACTGATTTCCGTCATTCCGCCATGCAGCAAGAACAATATGGCTGTTCCTGCAAAAGAGGATTATATGAAACAAAAAGAATTTTCTTTTCAGCTTCCGGAAAGCGACCGGCATGGCTATGATATCCGCGAGCTAATCTGTGATATTGTAGATGATGACAGTTTTATAGAGATCCATTCCATGTTTGCGCAGTCGGTGATCGTGGGCTTTGCAAGACTGTATGGGATCACGGTCGGTATCATCGCCAATCAGTCGATCTGCAATGCCGGTACGCTGGACTGCGATACAAGCGATAAGGCGGCAAGACTGGTGAGATTCTGCGACGCGTTTCATATCCCGGTGGTTACGTTTACGGATGTGACCGGATTTATGCCGGGACTGGATCAGGAAAGCAAGGGCGTGATCCGGCATGGGGCGAAGCTGTTGTATGCTTTCGCAGAGTCCACGGTGCCTAAGGTCAATGTGATCGTCCGCAAAGCATATGGCGGAGCATATATCGCCATGAACAGCCGGACGATGCGGGCGGACAAGGTATTTGCATGGCCGTCTGCCAAGATTGCAGTGATGGGAGAGCAGGGAGCTGTTGAGATCCTTTACGCAAAGGAAGTAAAACAGATGGATAAAGAAGCCCGCGAAGCATTTCTTGCTGAAAAGGCGGAGGAGTATAAGAATGAGGTGGTCGGTTACAAGCTGGGTATGGAACATGGCTATATCGATGAGCTGATCAAGCCGGAGCAGACGAGGGATAAGATCTATGAAGTGATTGTAAAAAATAGAAGAAAGCTGAAGATTGGACTGAAGAAGAAACATGGTAATATCCCGCTTTAACATTCAAACAAAGGATTATGTAAACCGGATTATATTACAAAATGATTAAGCAGATCGAAAGCTGAATTTCATTTTTATGAAATAAGCCTGAGATGAAACTGCTTATTAGGAAGCATAGAAAGCGGGGATCATATTTATGGAACAGGCAGATAGAAGAGAGCGCATACTGATGTGTCTTTATCTTTTTATTTTTCTGATCGTAGCATCTTCTATTGCGCTTGCGCAGCCGCTGTATGACACACCGCCCGTCTATGCCAATGCTCCGGATGAGCACGCAAGATATCTGGTTCCTAAGTATATCTGTGAACATGGCAAACTTCCTACTGCTTATGATGAGGAAGTGCGTATTCCGGGATATGGCTCCTCTTATGCGTTATATAATGTCCTGCCGTATATTTTCATGGGATGGGTGATGCGGTTTGTGGATCTGTTTACGGACAGCGAATCATATTTACTGTATAGCGCGCGTTTTGTCAATGTCCTGTTTGGCGCAGCTATGGCTTTTGTGGTCAGGAAGCTGGCAGTCAAGATCTTCGATGGGGATGCGAAAAAAATCTGTCTGGACTGGCTGTTCTGCTTTCTGGTGACGTTTATGCCGCAGAGCTTATTTCTGCATACTTATGTGAATACGGATTCCCTGGCGATGCTTTCCACTGCGCTGATCTTGTATGCGCTGGTCAGCATCTATCAGGAGGGATTTCGCGTCTTCAACAGCGGTGTTTTATGCGTCGGTGTGATATCATGCGCGCTTTCTTATTACAATGCGTACAGCTATATCGTCAGCGCGGTGCTGCTCTGCCTTGCTTATTTTGTAAAACCAGCTTCCGGGAAGCAGCAGGAGACCGGGCGGGGAAGCCGGAGGATCTCTTATGATTGGAAAAATATGCTCCGTCATGCGGCGCCGATCACCACGGTTATCTTATTGGGGACGGCGTGGTGGTTTATACGCAGCTATATTTTGTATGACGGTGATATTTTTGGATTTCGTACGGCGGACAAAATGATGGAGATGTATGCGGTGGATAAGGTCAATCCATTGACAGCACAAACGTATCGGCAGATGGGATATACACTCTCGCAGATGATACGCGAAACAGACTATCTGACAATTGCGTATGCTTCGTTTGTCGGAGCATACGGTTCTTTGTCTATTTTTGCCAATATCTGGATCTATCGTTTTTATAAGCTGTTCTTTTATGGAGGCTTGCTGGGATATATTGCTGCAATTCCTATTTATAGAAAGCAGCATGAGGGGAAGCGTCTGTTTTTTCATGCCAATCTGATCTTCTGTATCATTATGCCGGTATTTCTGACGGTTTATTATGCATATACATCTGACTTTCAGGCGCAGGGGAGATATATGATGCCGATGCTCCTGCCGCTTATGATATATGTTGTGAAGGGACTGGAACGGCTTGCCGCGCTTGCTCAGAGAGTGATACTTGGAAGAGCGGGGGAGCCCGGCAGGGAGAGCCGGTCGGCGCTTTGGGAAAATATGATGAGGATCGCAGTGCTCCTTGCTATGGCAGGCACGATCCTGATGCTGATCTGGATGGTTTACGGAACGGCCATGCCGATTTACTGCCAATTCTTGACAGTTAACGGATAAATCGTTATAATTTTCTATATGTGCAATGGGTTGGCACGCTGGTCGCAGGAGAGTTACAAGACAGGAAGAGGCGGGGACGGATGTGATTCAAGGATTTTGTATTACCGGAATGATATTAGTGGCTTTTATGACCGTTTGTATCGTTATGATGGGGCGCATCAAGAAAGAGATCGTCAATACGATGCGCTTTTTGTTTGTTGTTGCGATCATGACCGTGCTTTGCAATATAGCGGCGGTGCTTGCGGTTCAGGGGGCAGAATATTTTGCGATGCTGATGCATGGCCTTTATTTTGCGCTTACTGACTGGCTGGTCGTGACATTGTTCTACTTTGCGAAACATTACACGGGTTATTTTGCGAAGAATAAGACTGTTATCAGGCTTTTTTCGCTGGTTTCCATTGTGGATACCGTATCTTTGCTCGCCAATCTTTATTTTAAACACATTTTTTACTGTGAATGGATAGAGATAGATCAAGGCTCATTGGAGTATTCCTGTTATGCCGTACATACCCGGATGCCGGGATACCTTTCTCATATTCTGATCGTATATTCCATGGCGTTGTTTGTTATTGGCGTATTTTTTGTGAAAGCAAGGAAGACAATAAAGCTGTACCGCAGAAAATATGATGTGATATTATATTCTTTTGTGATCATTCTGGGTGTCAATATCCTCTATCGTTTTGTAAATATTGCGATTGATATTTCCGTTATTTTTTACGTCCTTTTAGCGATAGCAATTGGTTATTTCGGACTTCTTTATATTCCCAAAGGGCTGACGGCAAGACTGCTGTCATTTTCCGTTAAGGATATGAGCATGGGCATCCTTTGCTTTGATCTGCAGGGTGACTGCATCTATGTTAATGATATGGCAAAGCGTCTGTTTGGGCAGGAGCAGTGTAAGGATTATGAGTTCTTTGAGGATTATTATGCAGCTTGGCTGGAAGAACAGGGTGATGAGGAACTGGTGGATACGACATGGCGCGAGCAGCAGATCGAAGGGGAGAAAATCAGTTATTACGAAACAAAGTTTAAAAGGCTGCTGGACGATGATGGGAATTTTGTCGGCGCATATTTCAGTATCGTGGATATGACGGAGGAGATCACAAAATACGAGAAGGAGCTTTACCGCGCGACACATGATGAATTGACCGGGATATATAACAG
Organism: uncultured Lachnospiraceae bacterium; assembly: GCA_964421915.1. Lineage (GTDB taxonomy): Bacteria > Bacillota > Clostridia > Lachnospirales > Lachnospiraceae > NK4A136. The sequence continues at coordinate 23,554 of CAYQZB010000011.1, read as the reverse complement.
GGCCGGATTTATGGAGCAGACGCATAAGGTATTGGAAAATGATCCCGATACGAAGCGCTGCATTATGTGTGTGGATGTCAAAGATTTTAAATTGTACAATGAAATGTTCGGAGTGGAAGCCGGAGATAAGCTTTTAATCAAAATCGCCGGAATAATGCGGAAGGAATATTCAGAGAATATTGTATATGGACGTTTGTCCGGCGACAGATTTGCGGTATGTATGCCGGTGGAGCGTTTTGATGAACAGAGGATAACCAATTATATCAGGACAGCCGCTGAAAAGGGCGGGAATGAAGTATATCATGTCCATATCCAGCTGGGCATATATTTCATCACGGATCCTGCCATGGATGTTTCGGTGATGTGCGACCGCGGCATGATGGCGATCCAGTCCATAAAACAGGATTATCAGAAATATGCGGCATATTATGATGAAAAGCTGGGAGAACAGCTGCATAAGGAGAAAAAGCTGATCAGCGGTTTTGAGGAAGCAATGGAAGATGAGCAGTTTCGGATGTATCTTCAGCCGCAGATTGCTGTGGATGGTACGCTGCTGGGAGCGGAGGCATTGGTGCGCTGGCAGCATCCTGTTGACGGACTGATCCCGCCGATCGCGTTTATACCATTGTTTGAGCAGACAGGATATATTCACAAGCTGGATATGCGCGTATGGGAGCTTGCCTGCAGGAAACTGGCGGAGTGGAAGAAGATGGGCAGGGAGGAGCTGCATATTTCGGTCAATATATCCGCAAAGGATTTTTACTATGTGGATCTTTATGAGACATTTACCGGATTGGTAAAGAAATATAAGATCGCGCCTAAGAATCTGAAACTGGAGATTACGGAAACGGCGGTTATGACAGAGATGAGCAAGCAGTTAAAGCTGCTAGACCGGTTGCGGGAATTTGGCTTCCATATAGAGATTGATGATTTCGGAAGCGGTTATTCTTCCCTGAATACGTTGAAGGATATGAATGTAGACGTGGTCAAAATGGATATGGGATTTTTGAAAAAGACGGAGCATCAGGAGCGTAGCCGTATCATCATGGATGCGATGATCGCGATGTCGAAAAAGCTTGGTATTGCCGTCATTACAGAGGGCGTAGAGACGGAAGAACAGGTTTCGTTTTTAAGGACTGCCGGCTGCGATATGTTTCAGGGGTATTATTTTGATAAGCCGATGCCGGTGGAGCAGTTTGAAGAGAAATATCAACTAAGTTAAAATCATAAAGAAAGAAGGAGAATAAAAATGGCTAAGAAAACAACGGTACTTATGATCTTGGATGGTTATGGTCTTAATGATAAGACCGAAGGAAATGCGGTAAAACAGGCAAAAACGCCGGTGATGGATAAGCTGATGGCGGAATATCCTTTTGTGAAGGGAAACGCAAGCGGCATGGCAGTCGGGCTTCCCGACGGACAGATGGGCAATTCTGAAGTCGGTCATCTGAATATGGGTGCGGGTCGTATCGTATATCAGGAGCTGACCAGGATCACAAAGGAGATTCAGGACGGTACATTTTTTGAGAATCCCGCGTTGATGAATGCAGTGGAGAACTGTAAAAAGAATGATTCCGCGCTCCATATGTTCGGATTGCTGTCCGATGGCGGCGTACACAGTCACAATACGCATTTATACGGATTGCTGGAGCTGGCAAAGAGAAATAATCTTTCTAAGGTGTATGTACATGCCTTTCTGGACGGACGTGACACACCTCCCGCAAGCGGCAGGGATTTTGTGATCGCCCTGGAAAATGAGATGAAGAAGATCGGCGTCGGCAAAGTGGCTACCGTAACGGGCCGTTACTATGCAATGGATCGTGATAATAACTATGATCGTGTGGAAAAGGCATATCTTGCGTTGACCAAAGGCGAAGGACTGACAGCGGACAGTGCGGCAGACGGTATTCAGGCTTCTTATGACAGGGATGAGACAGATGAATTTGTAAAGCCGACAGTTGTTCTGGAAGGCGGAAAGCCGACAGCAATGATTGGAGACGGGGATTCCGTGATCTTCTTTAATTTCAGACCTGACCGTGCGAGGGAGATCACAAGGGCGTTCTGCGATGATGATTTCAAAGGATTTGCAAGAGAGAAAAAATTGGACATCAAGTACGTGTGCTTTTCTGAGTATGATCCGACAATCCCGAATAAAGAAATTGCGTTCCATAAGATCGCGGTGACCAATACCTTTGGCGAGTGGCTTGCGGCCAATCATATGACGCAGGCGCGTATCGCCGAGACGGAAAAATATGCCCATGTTACCTTTTTCTTTAATGGCGGCGTGGAAGAACCCAATCCCGGCGAAGACAGGGTGCTTGTTCCCTCTCCGAAGGAAGTGGCGACCTATGATCAGAAACCGGAAATGAGCGCATACGGTGTCTGCGATAAACTGGTAGAAGCGATTGACAGCGGTAACTATGATGTTATCATTATAAACTTTGCGAATCCGGACATGGTAGGACATACCGGTGTGGAAAATGCGGCGATCAAGGCGGTAGAGGCAGTTGATGAATGTGTCGGCCGCGCAGTGGAAGCCATCAGGAGAAACGGCGGCGCAATGTTTATCTGTGCAGATCACGGCAATGCAGAACAGCTTGTTGATTATGAGACGGGAGCGCCGTTTACGGCGCATACCACCAATCAGGTGCCGTTTATCCTTGTGAATTATGATCCTGCTTATACGCTTCGTGAAGGCGGATGTCTGGCGGATATCATTCCGACACTGATCCAGATCATGGGTAAGGAGCAGCCTGCGGAAATGACCGGAAAGTCGCTGCTTGTAAAGAAGTCATAAGATTTAAAATAAGTGTATATAACCCTCCAAATCGTAAACAATAATTAAAAACGATTCGGAGGGTTTTATTTTATGCATGAATTGGAAATTACGGATGTGCATGCCAGGGAAGTCCTGGATTCCAGAGGCAATCCGACGGTAGAAGCAGCGGTGACGGTATGCAACCGTTATACGGGTTCGGCGATCGTGCCGTCCGGTGCATCGACAGGTAAGTTTGAAGCGGTGGAGCTTAGGGATAGCATGCTGGAACAGGAGGATTCAGTTACCGGAGATACCAGAGTGACATGGGGGAAACGCTATGGCGGTAAAGGAGTTCTCCATGCAGTCAAGAATGTAAATACGGAGATCAGGGAATGTCTGATCGGGAAAAACGGATTGAACCAGCCGCTGATCGATGAGATGATGATTAAGCTGGATGGAACGGAAAATAAAAAAAGACTGGGCGCGAATGCGATCCTGGCGGTCTCCATGGCAAACGCAAAAGCATGCGCCAAGGCACTGGGGCTTCCGTTATACAGATATCTTGGCGGAACCAATGCAAAGATCCTGCCGGCGCCGATGATGAATATTTTAAATGGCGGCGTCCATGCGAAGAATACCATTGATTTTCAGGAATTTATGATCATGCCGGTAGGGGCGGATTCTTTTTCCGATGCGCTTCGTATGGGCACGGAGATCTATCATAGCTTGAAGAAGATACTGGCAAAGGACGGAAAAGCAACAGCCGTCGGCGATGAGGGTGGCTTTGCACCGGATCTTCGGGATGCCTTTGAGGTATTTGATTATCTGACACGCGCCGTGACGGACGCGGGCTATGCCTGCGGCAGTGATGTAGTTTTTGCAATGGATGCTGCAGCGTCAGAGCTTCATGAGGAAAATTCCGGTATGTATTATTTCCCCGGTGAATCCGAGATCCTGAAAAAAGAACGCGGCATCGATCCGGATAATGAAAAGGAAGGCGTTTATGCCGGAGTATCGGATACCAAGGAGACCGGCGTGATGCGTACCACAGAGGAAATGATCGATATGTACGTGAAGCTTTGCGACAGGTATCCGATCCGATCCATTGAAGACGGTCTGGACGAAGAAGACTGGAATGGCTGGGTGGAGCTGACAAGACGGTTGGGAGACAGAGTACAGCTTGTTGGTGACGATCTGTTTGTTACAAATGAAAAAAGGTTAAAGCAGGGGATTGAACTTGCCGCTGCCAATGCGATTCTGGTAAAGGTCAATCAGATCGGCACGATGACAGAAGCATTTAATGCCGTGGAATGTGCCCACCGTGCAGGTTATCGTGCCGTGATCTCCCACCGATCCGGTGAATCCGAAGATGCGACGATCGCGGATATCGCGGTGGCGTTAAATGCAGGACAGATCAAGACCGGCGCGCCCTGCAGAAGCGACCGGGTGGTAAAATACAACAAGCTTCTTCGGATTGAAGAAGATCTTGCGGGGATGGCATTTTACCGGTCGCCGTTTTCGGGATTACACTAATTCCCGGTATCTGATATTTTTAAAGTACCTTTTTACACGGAATTATAATTGTAATAAAATGGAAAAAGTACTTGCAATTGATGGAAATTAGTGATATACTTTATAAAGTGATTGTAAGTGGTTGACAAGAGTAGGCGAAAGCCTACTCTTATTTATGCACACAGGCATCTTAATGAAAATGCCGGCAGAGCTGACGGATGACCGGCGCGTGGGCGGGAGAAGAGGAGGCGTTCCTGTCTGATTGACAGAGAATAGGAAGAATTGACATGGCTGGAAAACGGGAATATGAGGCAAGGACGGAGGCACTTTTGGAACCGGTTGCCGCTGGGTATCAGGTAGAGATCTATGATGTGGAATATGTCAAAGAAGGCAGGGAATGGTATCTCAGGGCATATATTGATAAGCCGGGCGGCGTTACGATCGAAGATTGTGAAAAGGTCAGCCGGACCTTATCGGATGCACTTGACCGGGAGGATTTTATTCCGGATGCTTATATCCTTGAAGTAAGCAGTCCCGGTCTGGGAAGGCAGCTGAAGAAAGACAGACATTTTGAAAAGAGCCTTCAGAAAATGGTGGAGGTAAAGCTGTATGAACCCATAGAGGGCGTTAAGGAGCTGGAAGGCGTGCTGCATGCCTATGACCAGCAAAAGATCACGATCATGGCGGAGAATGGCAGAGAGATAGTGCTGGAACGGAGCAAGATTGCGCAGGTGCGGTTAAAGATAGACTTTTAATCAGGAGGAAAGAAAAATGGCAAGAGAGCAGAAAGCAGCAGTAGAAGCACAGGAGCGGGAGAAAGCGACAAGGGAATTGCGGGAGGCGCTGGAAATTCTGGAGCGGGAGCGGGAGATCAGTAAGGAGGCTTTATTTGAGGCGATCAGTAATTCCTTGGTTACTGCTTGTAAGAATCATTTTAAAAGCGCGGACAATATCCGTGTCGATATTGATTATGATACCTGTGATTATCATGTAATTGCGACCAAGGAAGTTATTGAGCTGGAAGAAGACGTTATGGATCCTGCGATAGAGATATCACTGGAAGAAGCGAAGCAGCTTAATCCGGATGTCAAGGCGGGCGATATGGTGGATGTCGAGATCAATTCTAAGGAGTTTGGGCGCATTGCCACGCAGAATGCCAAGAATGTGATCACACAGAAGATCAGGGAAGAAGAAAGAAATGTTATCTATAACCAGTTCCATGCTAAGGAGAAGGAGATTATGACGGGTGTGGTACAACGTCGTATCGGACGGAACTGGAGTATTAATCTGGGAAAGGCGGACGCTCTTCTGATGGAGTCAGAGATGGCTCCCGGTGAGATCCTCAGACCGAACGACAGGATCAAGGTTTTTGTGTTGGAGGTGCGTAACGTATCCAAAGGCTCCAAAATTACCGTAAGCCGTACGCATCCCGATCTTGTAAAGCGGCTGTTTGAGGCGGAGGTTACGGAGATTCAGGATGGAACGGTGGAGATCATGAGCATTGCCAGAGAACCGGGCAGCCGTACCAAGATGGCTGTATATTCCAGAGACCCGAATGTCGATCCGGTAGGCGCATGCGTTGGTGTCAAAGGAGATCGTGCCAAAGCGATTGTCAGCGAATTAAATGGAGAAAAGATCGATATCATCAGCTGGGATGAGAATCCGGGCAATCTGATCCGCAATGCGCTTTCCCCGGCGGAGATTGTTAATGTCTTTGCGGATCCGGAGGAGAGGACAGCTAATGTCGTGGTGCCGGATGCGCAGCTTTCATTAGCGATCGGCAAGGCCGGTCAGAACGCAAGGCTTGCTGCCAAGCTGACCAATTATAAGATTGATATCAAGTCAGAAACGCAGGCAAAGGATGCTTACGGATTCCGCATTGAGGATTATATGGGAGATGATATGGAAGAGTATGATGAGGATTATGACTCCTATGAAGAAGAGGGAGAATATGATGATTCCTATATGGATGCCGAAAGCGAAGAATATGCTGAGTATATGGAGTCCGAAGGGGTTGGGGATCCGGAGGAAGAAGAATAAGTAAGGACATGGTTATCAATATGAAGGTCAGAAAGACACCGCAGCGTAAATGTATCGGCTGCGGAGAAATGAAAGAAAAAAAAGAACTGATGCGTGTGCTCAGAGAGACGTCGGGTGAGATATCCCTTGATCTTACCGGAAAGAAAAACGGCAGGGGCGCATATCTTTGTAAGAACGGAGAATGCCTGAAAAAAGCAATCAAGGGAAAAGGACTGGAACGGTCATTTCAGATGGCAATACCGGCTTCCGTATATGAAGCATTGGAGAAGGAGTTTGTTTTAAGTGATACAAAATAAGATATATTCACTGCTGGGTCTTGCACAGCGGGGCGGTCATGTGGTCAGCGGCGGCTTTATGGTGGAAAACAGCATCAAGTCGGACAAAACATGCCTCGTCATCATTGCTGCGGACGCAGCAGAGAATACAAGAAAAAAATTCGGCGATATGTGTGCATACCGGCAGATACCGATTATATTTTACGGTACGGGAGAAGAACTGGGACACGCGATTGGCAAAGAAATGCGGGTATCTATTGCAGTGACCGACCATGGACTGGCCGGGGAAATCATGAAGCAGATAGATGCTTTCGAAAAATAACGGGAGGGAATGTGGAAGATAAAAGATCTTTCGCAGTTGAAAGGAGATAGCAGGTTATATGGCAAAAAGAATCAGTATTTTTTCAAAGGAATATATCGGGCTGGAAAACAGCAAGGTATTGGAGCTGCTGCAGGAGCAGGGGATCGAGAATAAGAAGGCGCAGAGTAATCTTTCGGAAGAGGAAGAAGGCATGCTGATCAGCAGACTTGCGTCTTTGGGATATAGGCGTATTGATGCGTCGGAAGCGCCAAAAGGAGATCCTAAAAAAGAGGAGATGAAAAAACCGCCTGTAGATGCAGCTAAGACAGCAGATGCCGCAAAGCCTTTATCCGAAAAGCCGGCCGCTGACACTGATGCTATAACGGAAAAAACATCTGCGGAATCTCCCGGGGCAGCGGCTCCGGCAGCGAAACAGCCAGAAAATAATGCCCCGACGAAATCATTAAAAAAGAAAAATGTCATTATTGTAAGCGGTGATCCGCAAAATCGTCAGGGCGGTCGTTCCATGCAGCAGGGGGATCGGCGCGGACAGGGTGCGTATCGTCAGCCTGGCGCGGGACAGCGGCCGGATCGTTTCGGACGTGTCAATGGTCCCATCAAGCCAAGGGAGAATATGGTAGACCGTGCTGCTGCTGTGACCAATCGTATGATGCAGGAAGAAAAGAGACGTACGCAGCATGAGCAGGAAGTGCGGCAGGAGGAAAAGGCAGCCGCGGCAGAAACGCGCGATGCGGCAGGGCAGATACAGCCACGTGAGACACAGGATAGAAATTATGATCCTTCCGTACAGGAAAGGCCTGTACAGAACCAGAGAGCCGGCAGACCGTATCCGTCAGGACGTCAGGGAGAGCAGCGTCCTATACAGGGCGGTGGTTTTCACGATCGTAATAAGCCGCCCAGAAGTGCAGACAGACCTCATGGGGAAGGCGGTTTCCGCGGAAATGGCGAGGGCGCTTCCCGTGGCAGTAATAATCGTTTTGGAGGCGGCAGACCGGGGGAGCAGAGAGGCTTCCAGAGGCCGGGAGCAAGACCGGGCGGTAAGCCGTTTGCGGCAGAGGCGCCGATTACGGATTCTACGGAAAAACACCGCGAAGAGAGAAGGAACAACAGTCAGGATAAAGATAAGAGAAGTAAGAAAGATCAGCTTTATGAAGATGACGGCGACTTTACATTAGGAAAAGGGCGGAACAACAAGGCCGGGCGTTTCATCAAGCCTGAGAAGAAAAAGGAAGAGGTTACAGAGGATATCAAGACGATCGTGATACCGGATGAGATTACGATCAAGGATCTTGCTGATAAGATGAAGATACAGCCGTCCGCTATTGTGAAAAAATTGTTTTTGCAGGGGGAAATGGTGACCGTCAATCAGGAGATTTCCTTTGAACGTGCGGAGGAGATTGCGCTTGATTATGAGATCATGTGCGAGCGTGAAGAAAAGATCGACGTTATTGCGGAGCTGTTAAAGGAAGATGAAGAGGATGCGGAAGATCTTGTTACCAGACCGCCGGTTATCTGCGTTATGGGTCATGTTGACCATGGTAAGACCTCCCTTCTGGATGCCATCCGTAAGACGAATGTTATTGACCGGGAGGCAGGCGGTATCACGCAGCATATCGGAGCCTATACGGTAACGATCGACGGAAGACAGATCACGTTTTTGGATACGCCGGGACATGAGGCATTTACCTCCATGCGCATGCGCGGAGCCAATTCCACTGATATCGCAATCCTTGTGGTTGCAGCGGACGACGGCGTGATGCCGCAGACTGTGGAAGCGATCAACCACGCTAAGGCAGCCGGCATTGAAATTGTAGTAGCAGTTAATAAAATTGATAAGCCCGGGGCAAATATCGATCGTGTGAAGCAGGAGCTGTCAGAGCATGAACTGATTTCGGAAGACTGGGGCGGCACGACGATTTTTGCCAATGTTTCCGCTAAAACGGGAGAAGGCATTGAAGAACTTCTGGAGATGATTCTGCTTTCTGCTGACGTGCTGGAGCTGAAAGCCAATCCGAACCGCCGTGCAAGAGGTCTTGTGATCGAGGCGGAGCTGGATAAGGGGCGTGGTCCGGTAGCAACCGTTCTGGTGCAGAAGGGTACGCTTCATGTCGGAGACTTTATTTCAGCGGGCGCATCGCATGGCAAGGTTAGGGCAATGGTGGATGATAAGGGAAGACGGGTCAAAGAAGCGCTTCCTTCCACGCCGGTGGAAATATTAGGATTAAATGATGTCCCCAATGCCGGTGAGATCTTTATCTGCCATGAAAACGATAAAGAGGCAAAGACATATGCAGAGACATTTATCGCGCAGAATAAGGTGAAGCTTCTGGAAGACACAAAGGCTAAGATGTCATTGGATGATCTGTTCTCTAAGATCAAGGAGGGCAATCTGAAGGAACTGAACCTGATTATCAAAGCAGATGTGCAGGGCAGTGTGGAGGCTGTAAAACAGTCGCTTCTGAAGCTGTCAAATGACGAAGTCGTTGTCAAGGTAATCCATGGCGGCGTTGGCGCAATTAATGAATCGGATGTTATCCTTGCAAGCGCATCCAATGCGATTATCATCGGATTCAACGTGCGTCCTGATGTGATGGCGAAGCAGACGGCAGAGCGTGAAGGCGTCGATCTGAGGCTTTATAAAGTAATCTATCAGGCGATCGAGGATATTGAAGCAGCCATGAAGGGCATGCTGGATCCGATCTTTGAGGAGAAGATCATCGGTCATGCGGAGGTGCGGCAGATCTTCAAGGCTTCCCAGATCGGTAACATTGCCGGCGCATTTGTTTTGGATGGCGAGTTCCAGAGAAACTGCAAGATCAGGATCAGCAGAGAAGGTGAGCAGATCTATGAAGGCGCGCTGGCTTCCCTTAAGCGTTTTAAGGATGATGTAAAGGAAGTCAAGGCAGGCTATGAGTGTGGTCTGGTATTTGAGAATTTTGACCAGATGCAGGAGCTGGATATCGTAGAAGCGTATATCATGGTTGAAGTGCCGAGAACTTAGGGAGAAGTATTAGGTAAATTGAGAGGTAGCAATAGAAATTGAGAAAGAATAGTGTCAAGAACACAAGAATAAATGCCGAGGTACAGAAGGTCCTTGCAGAAGTGATACGGAGTGGGATCAAGGATCCTAGGGTTCCGCAGTTTACTTCAGTCGTGGATGTACAGGTGGCGCCGGATTTAAAGACCTGTAAGGTCTGGGTCAGCGCGTATTGCTCCGCGGAGCAGGAAAAGGATGTGCTGACCGGTTTAAAGAGCGCAGAAGGATATATGAAGAACCAGCTTGCCAGACAGCTGAATCTTCGCAATACGCCGGAGCTGAGATTTTATCTGGATAAAAGCATTGAGTATGGCAATCATATGTCGAAGCTGATTGAAGAAGCGAACAGGGGATTAACTCATGCGGATGAAGGTGAAGAAGGCTGATGCCGGACATCCGAATCCGAAAAGGATACAGAATGTGGTAATGAAGTTTCACATGGGGAGATTGCGGCATGGATATATACGAAGAAGTAAAATCGTATCAGAGGATCGGGATAGGGGGACATATCCGGCCGGATGGGGACTGCATCGGCGCTTCTCTGGGATTGTATTTTTATCTGAAAAAACGACTTCCGGAGGCGGATATCTATGTCTTTCTGGAACGTCCGGGCAACTCATTCCGCAATATTCCGGGAATCGAATGCATCTGTTCTGAGGAGGATTACCGGGAGTGGGAGGCGGTAGATGTATTTATCGCTTTGGATACGGTGCCGGAACGGATGGGCGCAGCGCTGGATTTATATAAGAGGGCGGAAAAGACGATCAATATTGATCATCATATCAGCAATCAGGCGGATCACGCCATGGTCAATTATGTGGTGCCGAAGGCAAGCGCCACCAGCGAACTCATTTATGATGTGCTCGAACAGTCATATCTGGATGATGTGATCGCACAGCTTCTGTATATGGGTATGGCACATGATACCGGAGTGTTTCATTTTTCCAATACCTCACCCAAGACGATGCGTGTGGCGGCAGATCTGTTGGAATACGGCTTTGATTTTCCCAAGCTGGTTGATGAAACTTTTTACGAAAAAACTTATCTGCAGAATAAGATTCTCAGCAGGATTGTATTGGACAGCCGCCTGTATATGGATGGCAGGATCATCATCGGTACAGCGGATCATAAATTTATCAGCAGATACGGCGCCAAGAAAGAGGACTTTGAAGGAGTTGTAAATCAGCTGAGGATCACGTCAGGCGTAGAATGTGCTGTATTTATCTATGAAAAAGAAAAAGGGCATTTTAAATGCAGTTTAAGGGCATCCTCCGATCTGGTGGATGTGGCAAAGATTGCGGTGGAATTTGGCGGCGGCGGTCATGTCAGGGCGTCAGGGTTTGACGCAGAAATGGAGCTGACGGCATTGGAAAATAAGCTGGTGGAGATGATTTCAAAGCAGATCACCGCATAAATGTTTTGGAATGGAGTTGATTTTCGGTAACATTATGATACACGGAATTATTAATGTATATAAAGAAGCGGGTTATACCTCCTTTGATGTGGTGGCAAAGCTCCGCGGTATATTGAAACAGAAAAAGATCGGACATACCGGAACACTTGACCCTGCGGCGGAGGGCGTGCTTCCGGTTTGTTTAGGTAACGGGACAAAGCTCTGCGAGCTTCTGACGGACAAAACGAAAGAATATGAAGCAGTTCTTCTGCTGGGAAAGACCACTGATACACAGGATACAACGGGTATTGTCTTGTCAGAGCGTCCGGTGGACTGCACGGAAGAAGAGGTCAGGGCGGCGGTCATGAGCTTTGTCGGCGTATATGAACAGATCCCGCCGATGTATTCGGCTTTAAAAGTAGATGGAAAACGTCTTTATGAGCTTGCCAGAGCAGGAAAAACAGTAGAGCGCAAAGGGCGCAGGGTAGAGATCCATGAGATCAGAATCTGTTCGATAGAGCTTCCCAGAGTGACCTACCGCGTCAAATGCGGCAAAGGTACGTATATCCGGACGCTGTGTCAGGATATCGGGGAAAAGCTGGACTGCGGGGGCTGTATGGAGCAGCTTTTAAGAACCGGTTCCGGCAGCTATGGGATAGAAGATGCCCTGACGCTGCGGGAGATCGAAGAAGCGCGTGATCAGGACAGACTTGAAGAGATCATACAGCCGCTGGAAAGCGCGTTTGATTATCCGAAGCTGACAGTACGTCCTGAAGGAAAGAAGAAGATTGATAATGGCAATCCGATGGGCACGGAGTTGTTCTTTGAAACAGGGCAGAGCGCACCGGCTTCCGGGCAGCGGTACTGGGTATATGATGCGGAGGAAGCGCTGGCGGCCATATATATTTATAATGAACAGACCCGGCTGTTTATGCCGGATAAAATGTTTCCGCATACAGACTGATTGCAATAAACAACAGAAGTAAGAGATAGAAATATGAGATAAAAACAAAAGGAGAACCCCAAACCACATGCAGATCATTGACAGCATGGAACAACTTCATATAGAGGAGGAGACAGCCGTCGCCATTGGTAAATTTGACGGTATACACCGGGGGCATCAGGCGCTTCTCCGGGAGATACTGGACGCTAAAAAGCATGGGCTGGAGGCGGCCGTTTTTACATTTTATCCCCTGCCGGCTGTGGTTTTCGGACAGGGGGAAGCATCACAGCCGTTTGAACGGCGATTTCAGTCGCTCAGCACCAGAGCAGAAAAAAGAAGATATCTGGAAGAGGCAGGAATTGATTATCTGGTGGAATATCCGTTGGATCTGAAGACAGCCGCGATAGAGCCGGCGGATTTTATCACGTCGATACTGGTGGAACGCATGCACGCAAAGCTGGTCGTGGCGGGACCCGACCTTTCTTTTGGAAAGCAGGGGAAAGGTGATTTTGCTCTTTTAAGACAGTATGCCGCAAAATATCACTACGAAGCAAGACAGATAGAAAAAGTAGGCGTGGGCGGAAAGGAGATCAGCTCCTCCGGAGTCAGAGAGGCCGTGGAACTGGGAGATATGAAGGCGGCAAGGGTATATCTGGGCAGCTGGTATTGTGTGGAAGGAATCGTCCTGCATGGCACGGAGATCGGAAGGACCTTAGGATTCCCGACCCTGAATCTGGTGCCGGAGCGGGAGAAGCTTCTGCCGCCGTTTGGCGTATATCACAGTCAAGTAGAGATCGAAGGAACATGGTATCAGGGGGTGACCAATATCGGCAGGAAGCCTACCGTGCATGACGGAGAAGAAGTGACGGTGGAAACCTTTGTATTTCATTATCAAAGGCAGGCATACGGTCTTCCGGTGCGGGTGGAGCTGTTGGAATATGTCAGACCCGAACAGAAATTTGCGGGAAAAGAGCAGCTGATGGAGCAGATCCGGCAGGATGTAGAGCGGGCTGAAAATTATTTTGGCATAGCAGGTCATTCCTAAATATAACCAAAATTTATGTCGTTTTTGTTGATTATTTGATGGATATAGAGAAAATAAATTACCGTACTTGTATTCCATGGGGATTTTCGATAAAATTATCTTTGGAAAATTATTCTGGATAATGCAGGGGAGGGAGTGTCTCCCGCGCCCTGTTGATGGAGAATACCATGGGTATTGCGGAGATATTATCATTGGCGGGTGGTCTTGGGCTGTTCCTGCTCGGAATGTCACAGATGAGCGAGGGACTTGAGAAGGCAGCCGGCGAGAAGCTGAGAAAGATATTGGAGATGTTTACGACCAATCGTGTCATGGGCATGATCGTGGGCATTATCTTTACCGGTATCATCCAATCCTCGTCCGCATGTACTACCATGGTGGTCAGCTTTGTCAATTCGGGCTTGATGAATCTTTATCAGGCTGCCGGCGTTATATTCGGCGCCAATATCGGTACGACCATTACCGGTCAGCTTGTTTCCTTTAACCTTTCAAAATATGCGCCGTTGTTTTTATTGGGGGGCGTCATTGCGACAATGTTTTCCAAAGATCAGAAGGTAAAGAAGATCGGGGATGTTGTAGTAGGCTTTGGCGTTCTTTTTATGGGGATTGCCATGATGTCCTCTGCAATGGAGAGAATGAAGGAATCGGAACAGATCGTAGGTACCCTGCAGAGTCTGACCAGTCCGATAATTGCGATTCTGGTGGGCATGGTGCTCACGGCGATCGTGCAGAGCTCTTCCGTAACAGTTTCGGTCGTTCTGCTGATGGCGCAGCAGGGGCTTTTTGTTGACAGCAATATCTGTCTTTACATCATTTTGGGATGTAATATCGGCGCCTGCGCGACGGCTTTGCTTGCTTCCCTGGCAGGCAATAAGGAGGCGAAGCGGGCTGCGCTGATCCACCTGCTGTTTAATATCATAGGAACGATCCTGATGTTTATCGTCTTACAACTGTTCATGTCGCAGGTTTCAGCCTTTCTTCATTCATTTTCGGCGGATGACGGACGTTTTGTGGCTAATGCGCACACGATCTTTAAGATGGTGCAGGTGCTTGTATTGCTGCCATTCTCCGGCGGGATCGTAAAGCTTGCCTGTCTGCTGGTGCCGGGCAAGGATCAGAAGGTGGGATATCTGGATACCTTCCAGCTGAAATATATTGGTGATAAGGTTTTGTTAAATCCTTCCACGGCGGTTGTCAACGGCTTAAAGGAGCTGGAACGTATGGCGTCCCTGGCGGACGATAATCTGAATCGCGCAATGAATGCCCTGATCACGCTGGACGAAGAAGACATCCAGAGAGTATATGAGATGGAAAAAAATATCGATTTCTTAAGTCATGCCATCACGCATTATCTTGTGAAGATCAATCAGTCTACGCTGCCGATTGAAGATCTGCAGGGATTGGGTGCATTGTTCCATGTGGTCAATGATATCGAGCGGATCGGCGATCATGCGGAGAATATTGCGGATATGGCAGTCAGGAGAAAAGAGTTGGGTGTGGAATTCAGCGATGAGGCACAAGGGGAGCTTGCCGGGATGCTGGAGCTGGTCAACGCCATGTTAGAGCGATCCTTGAAGGTGATACCGGGGACAGGCAGTGCTGCAGGCATTGATAAGGCGGTATCAGAGCTTTATGAGCTGGAAAGCAAAGTTGATGCCAAAGAAAAAGAACTGCAGAAGAATCATATTGACAGGCTGACGGAGCAGAATTGTACGCCGGAAGCCGGGATGCTTTTTTCGGATGTCGCTTCCGGTCTGGAGCGTGTTGCTGATCACGCGCTGAATATTGCGCTGTATATTACAAGAGGAGATCATGAGGAAACGGTGCAGGAGGCGCAGATACAGGCTGTTTAAGAGCAGAAAAAACCAAGACTTGACGTTTTGGGGAAGGATAGATATAATAGGGTGTAACATTTGTGTAACAATTTTGTAACAAATGTAAAGCCCTGTTTTTTACTTTTGCGTTTGCAGCCCAAAAGGCTGCGGGAAGACATGGTGATCTACATGAAATATAGATATTATAGATATTGCAGCATATGGATAATGATCATAACGGTGTTTCTTGGGTCGATAGCTTTTGCAACGACGCCGGAGGAACATCAGGAGATCGGTGATACGCTCGGCGTGACGGTTTCACCGCAAATCAATATAGACGCAGCAGATGTTGCGGGGAAACGGACGAATGAGGTATATGTTGTGGAGTGGAGCACCGTTGCCGGGGAGAGTGATATCAAATCATCTACGGAGGATATGGTAACAGCCGGTGCGGAACAGGCGTTTCAGATCACAACGGAGGATCTGGAGAGTTGGGATGGACCTACGGAATACTGGGGATACAAAAGCCTCGGTATCGCAAATGTAGACAATCATCTGAATATACGGGAGACGCCCGGAGAAGACGGAAAGCTGATCGGTAAAATGAGCAATGGCGCAGCCTGCGAGATTTTAGAGATCACGGATGGCTGGGCGCATGTCACGTCCGGAAAACTGGAAGGATATGTCAGCGTCGACTATCTTCTCACGGGAGCCATGGCAGTGGTCAGGGCGCAGCAGATCGTCAAACCTGTTGCCAGCGTGACGACAGAAGTCCTGCGTGTCAGGGAGGAGCCGAATGTGGAGTGTCCCGTGATCACAACCGTTCCCTATGGCGAGGTGCTTGAAGTGCGTTCTTTATTGGACGGCTGGGTGGAGATTGATCTGGACGGAGAGTCTGCTTATGTTTCGGCAGAATATGTTTCGGTAGGGGAAAAGCTGCCCACGGCAATCACGATGTCTGAGCTTTTGTATGGAGAAGGAGTATCCGATGTGAGGGTCGATATCTGCCAGTATGCGAAACAGTTTGTCGGCAATCCTTATGTATGGGGAGGCACTTCCCTGACCAGAGGTGCGGACTGCTCCGGATTTGTCTTAAGCCTGTATGCGAAATACGGCATTTCCCTGCCACATTCTTCCGGAGCGCAGGCGAATTGCGGACGGAGAGTCTCGTTGTCAAAGATGCAGCCGGGAGATCTGGTGTTTTATGCGAAAGGCGGATCGATCAACCATGTGGCGATGTATATCGGCAATGGACAGGTCATCCACGCCAGCAGCCCGTCAACGGGCATACGGATCTCCAGCGTGAACTACAGGACGCCGTATGTGGCAGTCAGCCTATTCGAATAGGCCGTCTGTTTGATTAAGTGAGACAAGTAATGATGTTGTTTATCTGAAAAGCGGGACTATTCCAAAGTTAGTGTAAATCTTCAAACTGAGTAAGATAAAATTGCTCAGTTTGGAGGTTTATTTGAACTTTTTAATCAGTTCTCATCGATTTATAGGAATTTCCCCATGTTTCCATAGCATCAAGAATCGGGCGCATGGATTCCCCCAATTCTGATAGGGCATATTCAACTCTTGGTGGCACTTCTGCATACACAGTGCGGGTAATCAGTCCATCCGCTTCCATAGAACGCAGGCTGTCAGTCAGCACCTTCTGGCTGATACCGTCCAAATTTTTCTGTAATTCATTAAAACGCCATGGCCGGGCACAAAGATTGCGGATAATCAATAACTTCCATTTATTTCCGATAAGCTGGACAGTTGTAGCTACCGGGCATTCAGGCAGTAATTCAGCTTTTGTTTTCATGTCACACCTCCATTACTTCAAAAAAGAATGTAGCATTTCAATTATAATATAACCTCCTATAAAATGCAACAGACGGAGGCATCAAAATTGTTGGTGCCAGAAAACAACGTAAATCCCCAAAGGTTACAAAAAAGTGCGTATCCTAATAAAATTGTGCGTACTTGTGGGACAGGAAAATACCGGTATAATGATTGTCATGGGGTGAAAATCCCCCCTAAATACATAAAAGGAGGACTTTTTTATGGCACTTTCTAATCTTGCCGGATGGACTGAGGAAAAAACTGCTTCCGCTTGCGGAGCTGCTTGTGGGGCTTCTGATAAGCCGAGCGAGACTCCTGCTGCCTGCGGCGCTGGTGACAAGCCTGCTGAGGTTCCTGCTGCTTGCGGCGCCAGTGATAAGCCGGAGGAAAAGCCCGCTGCCTGCGGTGCTGGCGACAAGTAATAAACTGTCATCCGAAAACTGTTTCCGGCGGGACCACTCCCGCCGGGGACATTCGATCGTTACTCGGTAAAACCGATTACATATAAAGCGAGGACCAAGGTATGAGACAGTATTTTTCTGAGGCGAAGCAATACTTCGCTTTTCAATGGCATATCACAGATGAGTGCGACCAGAGGTGCAAGCACTGCTACATATTTTCAGAGGATAGCTGTAAAAAAACGGATGCTATGACATGGGAGCAGATACAGGATACCTTTTATAACTGCCTGGACTTCTGCGAAATGTATCATCGCCTGCCGTACTTTTATATTACAGGCGGAGATCCGATCCTGCACCCGGATTTTTGGAAACTGCTTGGGCTTCTGAAATCATACGATATTCCTTTTACAATTCTTGGAAATCCATTCCACCTAAACGATGAGGTGTGTCAGAAGCTGAAAGAATACGGCTGTCAGAAATATCAGCTTTCCCTGGATGGTATGCGGGAAACCCACGATTGGTTTCGGAAGCCGGGTTCCTTTGATATTACCTTAGAAAAAGTTGCCTGTATTAAAAAAGCCGGCATCCGCAGCGTGGTGATGACAACTGTTTCCGGCAAAAATATTGAGGAAATTCCCGCCATCATAGACACAGTAGTTGCTGCAAAAGTGGATGTGTTCGCTTTTGCCCGCTATTGTCCTACCAGTGAGGAAAAGGATACCGGCATAGAGCCTATGCGTTACCGGGAACTGCTTGCGGCCTGTGATAAAAAATTCAAAGAGTATGAAGCGGCAGGCTGTGAAACTTACTTCAATAAAAAGGATCATCTTTGGACGCTGTATGAGTATGAAACAGGGGCGTTTAAAATTCCTGAAACTGCCCGGGAGGGTATGATCTACGGCGGCTGCAACTGCGGGAACTGCCATTTGACGATCCTGCCAACGGGTGATATTTATGCCTGCCGCCGGGTGCAGAACAGCCGCGTGGCAAATGTTTTTGAAGACAGGATCGCCGATGTCTGGGTCTGTGAAATGGAAGCTTATCGGGAATATGACAAGTTCAAGAAATGCAGCAAATGCGAATTAAAAGCATGGTGCCGTGGCTGTCCTGCTGTTGCCAGCGGAGCCCGGGGGGATTTTTATGATGCTGATCCGCAATGTTGGAAGGAGATGGAATGATGGAACTTTTTGAACTGATGAAACATCGCCGCTCTATCCGTAAATATCAGGATAGGCAGATTTCAAAACCGGATTTGGAGAAAATCATAGAAGCCGGAACTTATGCGCCAAACGCCGGAGGCGGTCAGCGCAGTATTATTTTGGGTATTCGTAATCAGGCGTTAGTCGAGAAGATTGGACGGTTGAACCTCGCCCGTTTTGACCGAAGCAGGCTGTCGGGCAGCTATGTTTCAAAGGAGCAGCCCAGCGTGATTGATGATCCGTCTATGAAAAGCGGCTTTTACGGAGCGCCCGCGGTCTGTGTGGTTTTTGCACAGAAGAATTTTCTATATAGTATTCCCGATGCCTTTTGTTGCGCGGAGAATATGGTGTTGATGGCGGCGGAACTGGGCATTTCCTCTTGTATTATTGCAAGGGGTGAGGAAACCTTTGATAATGAAATAGGCGAAACTCTCTTGCAGGAATGGGAGATCCCCGAAAATTATATTGCCCGCTGCTTTGTCCTTTTGGGATATTGTGATGGAGAATACCCGCAGGCAAAACCGAGGAAAGATAGCAGAAGCAAAATCGTTGAATAGTGGTTTGGATGACAAGCAGAAGGAACAGGGAACGATTATGGGAATGGAACAAAAAACTCATTTTTCAGTGGATAAGTCAAAGTGTACCCGCTGTGGCAAATGTATTAATGTATGCTCTGGCATGGTAATCGAGTACGGTCAGGACGGCTACCCGTCCATGAAAGAATTTGAACGGTATGGATGGCGGGGCTGTTGGAGGTGCGAGCATTGTCTTGCTGTATGTCCTGTGGGAGCGATCTCCATTTTTGATAAGAAGCCGGAAAATTCTTTGCAGCCGCCGCCACCTGAAATGGGCAGCTATATGGAACAGTTGATTGTGAACCGCCGTTCCTGCAGAAGATATTTAGATCAAGATGTTGATCCGAAGATTATAAGCAGGATTTTAAGCGCCATGGCTTCTGCACCGACCGGTGGCAATTCCTGTGGTGTGGAATATACAGTGATTGACGATAAGGAAAGGGTAAGGCAAATCTGGAATATCGCATACGCTGTGCCCCACCTTTTCATAGCACATGAAACTTTGGTCTTGGAACGATCATCATGAGTTATTCATCGGATGTTCTGCAGGAACTCTCTCCGAAGGCAAGGGAAATGTTGGGGATACCAAAAGACCACTATATGAAATTGATTGTCGGTTTTGGCTACCCGGAAATCGAATATGCACGGGGTGTGCAAAAAGACAGAGGCCGTAAGGTGCATCGTTATACACAGGACTGATTCATCATCTCTTTAGAAATTTTTGAAAGTATTTTAACCAGTTCAACATATCCCGTTTATTTTATGCTATAATGTTTTATGTATTTTAACCTTTTTAAAAATCGTTAAGTCACAATTGGAATTTGGCAGAGGAAAATAAATGAATATAGAAGAGCAGTTTAATTTGATTGCGAAAGAATATGATAGCAATCGCAGAAAATTTATTCCCTGTTTTGATGATTTTTATCAAAAAACAACAGAATTTATTGTTTCCAACATAGATGAGCCAAAACGAGTTATTGATTTAGGAGCAGGAACAGGGTTATTAACTTATTATTGGTATCGGCAATGTCCGAATTCTGAATATGTGCTTGTGGACATTGCAGATGAAATGCTGAATGTTGCCCGAAAAAGATTTGACGGTATTGGAAGCATATCATATCAAATAGAGAATTATATTCATAAATTGCCAGATACTATTTTTGATACGGTTATCTCCGCACTTTCCATTCATTATTTAGAAAATAACGATAAGATAAAATTATTTTCAAGAATATATGATCATTTGCCAAGTGGCGGCTTGTTTGTAAACTATGATCAATTTTGCGCAGAACAGTTGCAAATGAATCATTGGTTTAATACTTATTGGGAAAGGCAGCTAGAGCACAGCGTATTAACGGATAATGATATAGAGTTATGGAAAGAGCGTAGAAAATTAGATAAGGAATGTTCTGTTGAACAAGAAGTAGATATGTTAAAAAGTTGTAAATTTAATGTTGTTCAGTGCGTTTACTCCTATCAAAAATTTTCTGTAATTGTTGCAATCAAATAATAGGATGGAGATTTATTGTAGTAAAATACGGGAGATGAGATAAAATCTATATTTTCTTAACATATGTCAATGAAAAGAACGTGATAATGTAATATAGTCACCATGGAGGTGGCGAAAAATGAATAATACAAATTCACAGAATGCTGGAAAGGCATTAAAAATTACGACATTGTTAACTCTGATAGTAGCAGGATATGAGGTTTATCGTTCTTGCCAAAATTATCAAACAGGGATGAATTTACTTGATATTGCAAGTTATGCCAATGCGGATTTGAACACATATTGTTTGGTGCTTATATTGGCAAATCTTATTCTTCTTCCGAGTGCCATACTTTTATATAAGCAGAGCGGGATCAGTCTGAAAAAAGAGATATTTGAAAAATCAAGTCTAAGTAAAGATATTGCTCTTGGGATTCTTTTGGCAGTTGTATCTTCTGCAATCAGTCTGCTTTCGCTTATTATAATGAAGGGAAGAACCGACTTGGCATTTGCCGGTTGGAGTAGATTGACTGTAAGTGAAATAGTTTTGATGATTATTTCATTGGGGATTGTAAGTGGCATTTGTAAGGAAATATTCTTTAGAGGATTTGCCAAAAATTTTTGTGGAAGTGTTCTCGGAGAAACTACAGCCCTCTTGTTATTCAATGTAATGTTTGGACTGCTTGACTGGTTTAATATGGGACATTCATTTATTCTTGGTTTGTTGTGGATATGGGGATATAAAAGAAGTAAACACCTTATTGTTCCGATGATTGCGCATGGAGGAATAAATTTGATTTCCGTTGTATTTTATATTGTTACATTGTAGGAGAGTTATGGATAAAGAATATTTGATTAATCAACTGATGAACATAGCAAAGCAAAATAGCATGGAAATTGATGCTGAAATTCTAGGAGTGATTGTAAATAACTCTGTTTTTCGTGTGGTTCCCAAAGGTAATATTTTACAAAGTGTTGGAGAAAAAACGGAAACAACAGCTCTTGTACTTGATGGAATCAGTAGATGCTATTATGTGGATGGAGATGGTAATGACATAACTCGTGGTTTTTCTATTCCCGGAACTTTTTGTATGGATGAAGGACTGTTGGGTTACAGTGAGAGCATCGTCACGTGGGAAACGCTAGAAGAGACAGCTTTGATGTTCCTTGAAGTTCAGAAAATGAAAAAGCTTATTTTTCAAAACAATCAACTTAAGAATGCATATATTATGTTTTTAGAAAATGCGTTGCGTTATAAGATTTATAGAGAAAATGGATTTCTTGTAGAGAATGCTACCGAAAGGTACATTCATTTTAAGAAGTTGTATCCTAATGTATGTGATTCGGTAAAACAACATTATGTGGCAACATACTTAGGAATTGCGCCAGAATCACTTAGTAGAATTAGGAGGACTTTGAAAGAAAGTTAACTTGAAATGCAAATCAATGATATCAGGGAGAAGAAAATGGTTTATAGACTAGCAGAAGAAAGTGATATAGATGATATTTGCAAGTTGATAAAGGCTGCCATCTGTAACATGGAGAAGCAGGATATTTTTCAATGGGATGACGTATATCCTGAAAAAGAGGATTTCCTGGCTGATATTCAAAAACAACAGCTTTATGTCGGTGTGTTGGATGATGATATTGCCGTAGTATATGCTGTAAATGAAGAATGTGATAAGGCTTATGAAAATGGAAGATGGAAATATCCGGATTGCAAATATCGCATCATCCATCGACTATGTGTAGAGCCGATATACCAAAACCGGGGGATAGCAAAAATACACTTTCCCATATTGAGAAAGAATTACATAAACAGAATGTTAGCGCAATACGTCTTGATGTATTTAGCGAGAATCCTTTTGCATTATCGTTGTATCTTAACGCAGGATATGAAAGGGTCGGATTTGCAGATTGGAGGAAGGGAAGATTTTATCTGATGGAAAAGCTGTTATGATACAATTCAGAAATACGCAGGCGGATAAATTGAGATTTGTAAGTCATGTTAACTTTGTAGTATCGTATGTTTATGTTAAGACAAAACGAAGTGTTTTGGCAGGGGCTTTGACATATATGTTTGGAAATTTACTGAACAGTCAATTATTATCGCTGTATTCGGTAGAAGTTGGAATGACGATAAGAGTTATCAAGGTGATATTTTGCGTTTGTATTGCTGCGTACTGCATATTGTCTAAGCGGTTCAAAAAAGAATTTGAAAACTTAATGTCTGAGAAAATATAAGACTGGGGAATTGAGTATTTGATAAAAATAGATTATAATCTATGAAGGTAAACCGGAATTTATGGAAAAGGAGAGCAAAAATGCAGATTGTACCTACGTTAAATTTGGGGGGGGGGAATTGTCGGGAAGCGATTCATATGTATGAAAAGGCGTTTAATGGAAAAATCAATTGCCTAATTACATATGGAGAAGCGAATGATCCTGAATATAATCCATTGCTTAAAGAAAATCAAAAAGAGTATATATATCATTCGGAACTTGTATTGAACAATCAAAGAATTATTATGAGTGACCACGTTGATATTGAATTTCAAACATGTTATTCAAATTTTCTTACCATTATGTTTGATACGAAAGAGGAAGTTCAACAGGCATATGAAATCATGAAAGAAGGAAGTAAAACAATATATCAAATGGAAGCTACACCTTATAGTTCTTGTCGGGTAGTTTTTGTTGATAAATTTGGTATTCGTTGGGGAATTATGACTGAGCAGACAGAACGGTAAATTCCGGTTCATCCGACGGGTGTCAAGTGTGGAAAACTGCTTATGTCGCTGTTTCAACGGAAAGATTTGAAAGCAGGAGTATAGCAACGCCTATCCTAAACAGGGATGATAAAAAATAATAGTTTACAATAAGAAGGTATTGTGATATTATATATCAGTGTGTGGTCAGAACCA
>CAYQZB010000010.1:97514-100836 GCA_964421915.1 uncultured Lachnospiraceae bacterium | reverse complement strand
GCCCTTTCACGGCGGTAACACGGGTTCGATTCCCGTTGGAGTCATTAAAATTTTTGCAAAATTAAGTAAGACAATTGTGATTTATGCAATCACGAAATGGTTCATGAAAACATATAATGACTATGAGGATAAAGTAGACGAAACATAGGGTGCCATAGCCAAGTGGTAAGGCGTGGGACTGCAACTCCCTGATCGGCGGTTCAAATCCGTCTGGCACCTCTAAAGAAAAACCCTTGAAAAAGTTATTTTTCAAGGGTTTTTCTTAGTAATATCATTTCTTTTGCGTCAACTTAGCATATTTTCTTTTTTGTATCAGCTTAAAAATAGGCGTAGACAATATTCCGGCACTGATTCCGATGATCCAGACATATTTCCAGCTGACTAGGAATCCGATAAGATTAATGGCGGTAATGATAATCAGCCAATATAGAAACTGAAATTTTGCATTTAACTTATTCAGCTCGCCTATGATATCGATGCCGTCTGATGTGTGCGGCGCGTTTTCTATAAATTCCGCTGCGCCGGCAGTCCCGGAGCAGGCACGGAAATCCGCGCTGCATTCGGCGGCGGCATCTCCATATGCCTTATTGTTTAAAATCTCTTGTATGGATGTACGGATGCCTTCGGAAGAATCATCCTTCAGCATCATGCCCGCGCCGATTTCGGTAACTCTCCTTGCCACGGCATGCTGCTCGTTTGTCTGCGGATAAAGTACCATCGGTGCAGCCATATACAGGCTTTCGGAAACGCTGTTCATCCCGCAGTGCGTGATAAAGGCATCTGCTTTGGAAAGCACCTCAAGCTGGTCAACATAGGGATACACCTGGATATGCTCCGGCAATGCTCCGAGTTCTTCGATATTTATTGCATTGCCGCAGGATATGATGACGTCGACATTCATATCATTTAGGGCGTTGATACAATTTTTGTAGAAATCAGGCTTATCATTGATGACCGTGCCCATAGAGATATAGATAAGCGGACGCTCCTTCTCTTTTTCAGGCAGTATATTTGAAAATACTGAAGGTCCGACAAAGGCATAATGGTCAGAGAAGCTTTCCGCATACGGCTGAAACCGCCTTGAGGTATATACGATGGAATCCGTAGTATTGTCGCTCTGGATCAAAGAAAAGATGCCTTTGACATGGTATCCGTAGGGCTCCAGCTTTTTAAGCTCTTTGGAGACTCTCGGAAGCCCGAAAATCATGTCTGCCATTTCCTTTGGGCTGTTTTTCATGTATTCGGAAGACAGCTGATTGAATGCAAAGGTGCTTGTAGACACCACCATCGGCACATTGTGTTTCCATGCATTCAGCTTCCCCCAAAAGCAGACGGAGTCAGTATAAACGACATCGGGCTGAAAGGATTGAAACTCTTGATCCAGAAAATCATTCATGCAGAGTGTGATGCGAAGATCCTGTACCGTCATTTCTGTTGTAGAGACGTTTTTTAAGCCTGCTTCTTCCTGCTCCGTCAGTTTCGGCAGAAAAGAATCACAGGAGATAAATTCCGCTCCGGTGGGTATGATTTTATTCTCAAATTCATCAAATGAATAAAACCGAACCACATTTCCGCGTCTGACCAGTTCAGCGGCAACCGGGAGCATTGGGTTTGTATGACCGTGTGCAGGAATACAAAAAAATGCAACTTTTTTCAATCTGCTTCACCATCCTTTTCCTGAAATGCCATGCCGAACAATTCGGAAAATGCCCCTTTTGGTGGAATGGCAATGCCCCGCTCCTCATCGCCAAGAAGGAGCAGTGTATCTCCCGGCTTGATATCAAAGATCTCCCGCGCCTGCTTCGGAATAACGATCTGTCCTTTTTCCCCCACAGTAGCCGTCCATGCATATTTCCCTTTTGGTCCCTTCATTTTAATCCACCTCAAAAAAAAGTATGATTTGTATAACAAATCATACTATGCTAATTATAAAATGTCAATAGAAAATATTCTTTATTTTCAGTAAAACATGTTCTCCTGCTTAAAAGACTTAACAAAGCTGCTGCTTTGGTGTAACATAATATTAGGATCAAGGATGTTTAAACCCTTGGGGAATTGGAGTCTAAGCACACAATCCACAGTGGAATTGTGCTGCTTCATAGCGCAGATTCGGACATAATACAGAGATAAGGGGGAAGTGATGAACAGTTTATATGTATCGGACTTGGATGGTACTTTACTGAGAAGCGATGAAACATTATCAAAATTTACGGTAGATACGATCAATGAGCTGACTTCCGATGGAATGTTGTTTTCCTATGCCACGGCAAGATCATTGGTGACTGCTAAGAAGGTTACAAAGGGACTTAATACGCACTTTCCTCTGATTGTTTATAATGGGGCGTTTATAATGGATAATGTTACAGAGGAAATACTTTTGGCACATTATTTCGGGGATGATATCGCGGAAGTATTTGAGGAATTGTTTGAAAATGAAATATACCCTATTGTATATGCTTATATCGATGGGGTAGAGAAATTTTCATTTATCCCGGAGAAATGCACGGCTGGAATGAAGCAATTCCTCCAATCCAGAAATGGCGACAAGCGGATCAATATCGTGCATCAGCCTGTGGAATTAACAAAAGGAGATACTTTTTATATTACCTGTATCGATACGCCGGAAAAATTAGAACCATTTTATATGAAGTACAGGGAGCAATATCATGCGGTATATCAGCGTGATATCTATTCGGGAGAGCAATGGCAGGAGATCATGCCGAAGGCGGCATCTAAATCGAACGCGATCAGGGAACTGAAAAAAATCTTAAAGTGTGAGAAATTAATTACCTTTGGTGATGGAAAAAATGATATTGATATGTTTGAAATGTCAGATGAATCCTATGCAGTAGAAAATGCGGATGCGGAATTGAAAGCCACTGCAACCGGAATCATCGGATCTAATAATCATGACGGCGTTGCTAAGTGGCTTAGAGAGAATGTCAGAGGGTAAAAACAAACCGGCATGCCCCTTATGGGACCTGCCGGTAAAATAATGAATTGAGAAATCTTCCGATAGGAAGTTGTTCAGTCCCTTTTTTGTTAGTCAGCGGGAACCAGAACGCCGCCTTCATAGTTGTTTGTACGGTCGGGAGTATCACTGGTGTTTGAAACATCGAAAATATTTTCCGTATAGGAATTGGTCGTTTTATCGTAATTAATCACATCTGAATATTCAAACAAACGATTATTTTCATCATAATACTCAATGCGTATCAAAGTTCCGTCTGACTCATAAATCGAAGTGGTATGGTGATAATTGTTTCCATTGTTAGCCGGAACATTATTGGTAGTGGGAGCAGGATCTGCAGCGTTACCGGAA
>CAYQZB010000010.1:0-97414 GCA_964421915.1 uncultured Lachnospiraceae bacterium | reverse complement strand
TCTCCTGCAGCAGGGGCAGAAACCGCATTGTTACCGGAATCTCCTGCAGCAGGGGCAGAAACCGCATTGTTACCGGAATCTCCTGCAGCAGGGGTAGAAACCACATTGTTACCGGGATTGCTCGCAGGAGGAGTAGAAACAGCGGCGTTGCCGGAATTGCCTGCAGGAGGAGTAGAAACAGCAGCGTTGCCGGAATTGCTCGCAGGAGGAGTAGAAACAGCGGCGTTGCCGGGATTACTCGCAGCAGGAGTAGAAACTGCAGCGGAACCACTGCTATAGGAGCTGCTTCCGCCGTTACTGCTATAAGTATTCTGCGGAGTGTATGCGGCAGGACGGCTATTGCTGCCGCCGGAAGCTGCAGCAGTTGAAGCGGCAGCCATCTGAGCTTCTGCAATGTCAGCATATCCCTGTGCCGTACCTTCGGTACGGTTTTCTGCAATTCCATAATTTATATAATGACCAATAAGCGCTTCGGTATTGTCGCCAAAAGCAGCTTTCACATCGCCGTATGCCTCTGCATATGCAAGGGGATTAAAAAGGGCGCCGCTGGTTCTGCCTTCATAAATGCCCATCGTCAGGTAATGCTCTATGTAAGCATTGGTATTGTCGCCAAAAGCGGCATCCAGATCACTGTATGCTGCCCGGTATGCATCGACATTAAGAATCAGTCCGGCATTTCCGCTTTCAATGAGCGCAGTCAGATAGTCGCCGGAGACAGGCTCGGCAGCTGATACGCTGATTGTGGAACCGGCTATTACTGTGGCTGCGGCAAATAGTGCAATTACTTTTTTCAATTTCATAAAATTCTCCTTTCGCTGATGATCGGACAGCTATCTATTATGTAAAAGCTGACCACGACTGTGTTGCTGGAAATGCTTCATAATATTATTTAATATTATATGGTAAGGATTTATGGTTGTCAACTTAGCGTGGGAAAGCTTTGTTGTATATTATATGCTCTGATGTGGTATACAGACGAACTACAGAGGTATCTGCGAGCCAATTAATGGAAAATCATTCCATGGCATTTTATGTTTGGAAAATGGCAGGTCACGCACACTGCGCTTGAAAAAAAGATATGTTGTGATAATGTATGTCTAGAAAGGTGAGCTGCAAAGGCGGCATGAGAGGGTTATTATGAAGATATCCATCAATATAGATCCTGAGTTTACCGAGACGGAGATCATCATCAACTGCGGCAGCATTACCGCCGAAACGGAAAGCATTATTGCGGCGGTTCGCATAGCGGATAATCAGATCACGGTAATAAAAAATGATGAAACGCACATACTTGATATTTCTAAAATTGCATATATTGAGACGGTTGATAGAAAGACTTTCGTTTATACCGAAAATGACTGTTATGAATCAAAACTAAAGCTGTATGAAATGGAAGCTCAGCTTTGCGGAAGGAATTTTCTGCGCATCAGTAAATCCTGTATTGTGCATCTGAAATATATATGTTCTCTCAAAGCCGAGTTTGACCGCAAAATACGCATTACTCTTGAAAACGGCGAACAGCTCATAGCGTCCAGGCAATACGCCGATGAGCTGAAAAAAAGAATGGGGGTACATTAAATGGATAAGAAATTCTCCATACTGGAATTTTGTTCACAGGTATTTACAATATATGGAATCACTATTGTACTGCTGAATATTTTCTGTATTTTATTTGGCGCTTCGGCACAGGAATTATCCACGATTTTTTCCATGGGCAGCCACGGCTTGGGCGTTGCCACAAGTTTTCAGTTTCTGCTGGCGGTATTAGCGATTACTGTTTTAAGATTTATTTTTATGACGGATATATTGATTGTAAAAATGCCAACTGCCGCGAGAATTGCCGCCATGTTTGCCGGGACATTTGCGATCATACTTGTATTTATTATTGCTTTTGACTGGTTTCCTGCGGATCTGCCGATGGCGTGGATCATGTTTCTCATATGTTTTGTTGTCTGTTGCACCGCCGGTACGGTGATTTCTCTG
This sequence comes from uncultured Lachnospiraceae bacterium, assembly GCA_964421915.1. Taxonomy (GTDB): domain Bacteria; phylum Bacillota; class Clostridia; order Lachnospirales; family Lachnospiraceae; genus NK4A136. The sequence continues at coordinate 95,431 of CAYQZB010000010.1, read as the reverse complement.
ATAGCCGAAAAACAGGAAAACCGTAAGCTGGAAGAAGCGTTAAAACGATACAAGGAGGAATGAGAAAAAGCTATTGTCCAAAGCAAAGGAGTTTTATGAAAAGCACATGGTCTGCAATTATGAAAGGAGAATCTTAGTAATATGGAAGTGACGATCAAGGCGGATAATATTGAAAAATCATTTGGCAGTAAAAAGGTTCTGGACGGCATCAGCTTTCAGGTTCGTAAAGGACAGATATTCGGACTTCTCGGCCCGTCGGGCGCAGGGAAAACGACGCTGATCAAGATCCTTACGGGACAGCTTACATGTGACGGCGGGACCGGTGTGATCAACGGCGTGGATGCTCATAAGCTGACAGGGGAAGATCATAAAGGATTCGGGATCATGATGGATAATTTCGGCGTTTATGACCGTTTGAGCTGTTATGAGAATCTGAAAGTATTTGCGCAGATATACGACGTACAAGAGGACGGCATTTTAAATGCGCTAAAGAAAGTAGGGCTTGAGAAAGCAAAAAAAACGCCTGCCGAAAAGCTTTCAAAGGGCATGCGCAGCAGGCTTCGGCTGGCGAGGGTATTTATGACGGAACCGGATATCCTGTTCCTGGACGAACCCACAAGCGGACTTGATCCGGCGACTGCCAACGAGATACATAATATGATGCTTGCGGAAAAGAAAAAGGGAAAAACGATTTTTCTTACAACCCATACCATGTCGGAGGCAGAAAAGCTTTGCGATTATCTTGTGATGATCAATGAAGGGAAAATCGCGGAGCAGGGGCAGCCTCAGGAGATTTGCAGAAGATATGATCATCAGCGTATGCTGAAGATACATCTTTGGGATGGTTCGGATATGCAGCTTCCGCATAACGAAAACGCTGCTGAGGAAATCGCCGAACTGATTAAAAATGGTCGTATGGAAACGATACATACTACTGAGCCGAATCTGGAAACAGTATTTATGGAGCTTACAGGAAAGGAACTAGACGTATGAAAAATATGAAAGCAATATTTATGAAACAAATCATTGATACCCTTAAAAACAAAACGGTATTTATTCAATTCCTGATGTTTCCGATTATGGCGGTCATTATGGAAAAAGCGGTCAGACTGGAAGATATGCCCGAACATTTTTTTGCAAAATTATTCGCCGTGATGTTTGTGGGTATGGCGCCGCTCACATGTATGTCCGCAATTATTTCGGAGGAAAAAGAGAAAAATACATTGCGTGCGCTTATGATGAGCAACGTAAAGGCGTGGCAGTATCTTATCAGCATCGGTGTCTATATTTTTCTGATGTGTATGGCAGGTACGGCTGTGTTTGCCGTGCTTGGAGAATATCACGGCAAGGAACTTGCAATCTTTCTTATGGTCATGATATCGGGTATCATTTTGTCGGAGTTGATCGGCGCGGTGATTGGTGTTTACGCCAGAAACCAGATGGCGTCAACCTCTGTAACGATGCCGGTCATGATGATATTTTCCTTTGTTCCGATGCTGTCCATGTTCAATGAAACTATAAAAAAATATGCAGGAATCATATATTCGCAGCAAATCAGCGACTTGATCAACGGGATAGGTGCATCAGAAGTGCCTTTTAAAGTATCTTCGGAAAATCTGATTGTGATTGCCGCCAATTTTGTAATTGGGGCTATATTATTTGCCGTTATTTATAAGAAAAAGGGGCTTGAATGAGAAGGTATCATAATTCTTTTAAATAAAATAATTTTGCGGTGTATTCTCTGAATATTGAGAGTTTAAGCAGGCAGATAATGGTTTAACAGAGTTCGGTTAAGAAATCGGAGATGATTTTTAAAATTTGATCATTTCCGGTTTATTTTTTGTGTTTCCATGTTTTTTATTCTGTTTTTGACGTTAATCTTGTCAATTTTGCAAGAAAGAAAAAACAGAAGAATGCTTTGTTATAATTTCAATCAAAAATCTGATGCTTAAGGAGGAAGGTGCCGTTTCTATTATCCGGAAGTTGAAACAGAACAAAGATCATTTTAGCGGCGCCATGTTTCGGCGCATGTTAGTTCCGTCCCTTTTATCTTCGGTAGGACTGGCATTTTCAGATATGATGGATGCTATCGTTGTAGGAAGAAGTATGGGTGATGTGGGACTGGCGGCCATTGGCATGATCCTGCCGTATTATATGATCATCAATGTATGTATGCATGGATTTGGAGTCGGAGGAAGCGTTCATTATGCACATCTGTTAAGTGAAGGCAGGGAAAAAGAGGCGGTTTCCAGTTTTCAAAAGGTAATGCAGAGCGCAGTGATCCTAAGCGTTCTGATCGGAGGGACAGTTTTTCTGTTTCCGTCATATTTTTTACGCCTATTGGGGATATCCACAGGTAATAGTGAAGTATACAGGGCAGCGCTGGAGTATATCAGGGTGATCTCGCTTGGAACACCTCTTTTTTTCCTGAGCTATATTTTAAATTATTATTTGTTAAATGATGACAATGCGAATATTGCCAGTCTGGGATTTTTTGTTGGCAATGCTGCGGATATTATACTGAATATTGTGTTTGTCATGATATTAAAACAAGGAACAAAGGGTGCAGCACTGGCGACGATCATAGGGCTTGTGATTTCGCTTTTGTGTTATCTTCCCGGATTATGTGCTAAAGACCATAGACTTAAAATTGGAAGGAGACTGCATCAGATCCGCTTTCAGGAGATGTTTCATATCTTCCGGACAGGATTTTCCACTTCCGTTCAGTACCTATACCAGATGATTTTTTTATTGATTTCAAATCACATACTTTTGCTCCATATGGGAAAAGAAGGCGTCGCTGTATTTGATATGCTGCAAAACGCTTCCTATCTGATCCTGTATTTATACAGTGGCGCCGCTAGAGCGATGCAGCCGCTGACAAGCACTTTTTATGGGGAAAAGAATACTATGGCGGCAAAGAAAGTCAGAAAACTGGCGCTCATATCAGGAACGGCTGCAGGTCTGGCTGTCATTGTCTTATTGGTTTCTTTTCCGGAAATGTTTTGCCGGATCTTTGGGTTGGAAGGGACTTTGGTCCTGCAGATAGGCAGTTATGCGCTTCGTATCTACTGTATGAGCGCTGGATTTGCAGGAATCAGTATTATTTTAGAAAGTTATTATCAGTCAGTATCAGAAGAAATCAGTGCCTTTGTGATCGCCGTTCTGCGCGGCGCGCTGATCCTTCTTCCCCTATCCCTGATTTTGGGGATACTGGATCCGGGGCTGTTCTGGTATATCTTCCCGGTGACAGAGGTGATATCCTTGTTGATATTCTTCCTCTGGCGCCATTTCTTTTATCAAAAAAATAATGCGCCTGATCCTGGGCGGATCTGTAGTTTTACGATACGCAGCCGAACGGATGATATCGGAGAGCTGGTGAAGGAAATCGGAGCATTTTGCGAGAAGCATTCTGCAGATTCAAGACAGAAATATTTTCTCATCATGTCCGTGGAAGAAATCAGCTCCGCTATTATTCAAGGAGGATTTGCAAAAATAAAGGACGGTTTGATCCAGATCACGCTGCTTTCCCTTGAAGACGGAGAGTTTGAACTGCATATCCGTGATAATGCGGCGTCCTTTAATCCCTTTTCCCTGGAAATGAGAAAGGCTTCGCGGCTGGATGACGTTGATATGGACGCTATGGGAATGCATGTAATTAAAAAACAGGCTCACTATTATTTTTACAGGAAATATCAGGGATTTAATTCCCTGATTGTAAGAATATGAGTAGAGTTTCGCAATTACCTGAAATAAATAAAAAGATGGGGAGAACTGCCATGAAGATTTCGTTAAGAATAAAAATGATCTGCGTAATCCTGCTGACTGCTGCGGTTTTTGCGGCAACGACGGCAGGGATCAGTTATACGCTGTATTCCTCAACCATGGATCGGCATTATAAGACACTTGCAATGAATACCGCAAAGACGGCTTCCCTGATTTTAGACGCGGAGGCAGTCAAAACTCTGACTGACGGGGTCATGGAGATATACCGAACTCACTGTGCAGGAGATGCTGCCCCTGTATTTCAAGAGTTTACGGAAGAGGACTGGGCGGATTATTATGCTTCTTTTAATGAGATGACCGCCACCGAAGCATATTTTAAGGTTTTTCATACCCTTTCCGTATTCAGGGAGGAAAGCGGGGTGCGCTGGATGTATATTTGCTATATGGATGAAGAAACAGAAAAAGCAGTTTATATCATAGATGCGGATACAACAAAGAAAGCGACTCCAAGCGGGCACTGCGATCCTATAGAAGACGGTAATATGAAATTAATGCAGCAGGGTATTTATGATTTCCCTGCTTATGTCACCAATTATGAGGAATACGGATGGCTCTGCTCTGCAGCGGCAGCCATAATGGATAACGATGGTAATGTGATTGCCAATGTATATGTGGATCTTTCCATGAATGAGGTGATGCGGGACAGGCAGAACTTCCTGATACAGATGGGACTGGCTCTGTTTGTCATAACCACTATCTTGATTCTGACGACGACCATTGCTGTAAATCGTACTGTGGTAGCTCCGATCAATAGGCCGTCCTCTGCGGCAGACCGTTTTGTACAGGATAAGAAGGATTGCGAAGGCGGTGCCTCTGCAATATCACAGCTGGACATCAGGACAGGTGATGAGATAGAAAAGCTTACCGTTTCCATTAAAAAAATGGAGGGGGAGATTAATAAATATCTCTCTGATCTGAGTGATATTACAGCGGAGCGTGAAAGAATCAGCGCAGAGTTAAATATTGCCAGAGAGATACAGTCTTCTATGCTGCCCCGTATATTTCCGAAGAGGGGAGAATTTGATATTTATGCAACCATGATGCCGGCAAAAGAGGTGGGCGGCGATTTTGAATTATATTACGATGTTGACCCTGACGATCAATGAAAAATGCTGATTTTGCTTCTGTCTAAGTCGTTTTTGGGAAAAGTGAAAAATGTTCTTCAGACGGTATTATTATCATTACAATAACTACGGATGCCTTTGAAAAGGTTTAAAGGAGGAAGACAGATGGAACCTATCAGACCTGAACGTGTTACAGAATCAATACGTCCTTTTCTGGGACGCCCAAGCGCAGAACACAATGTTTTTTTTCGCGGGGAGGCAGCATTTCCGGGTACATTGGCACCAGAGGACAGAAATTATTATTATCATGCCACAACGCTAGGGAATCTTCCGGGAATTCTGGAGCGAGGACTTGATCCAGGTATGGGAGGAAGAGGTGGGGCAGGTGAATATATTGCTGCTCCGGTGGATAAGAAAGTAGGAGATGAGTTTGTAAAAAGGGATGCGGGATTTGTATATTTGGCGGATAATGCTGAAATAGCAGCCCGTTATGCATTTCAATATGATGATCAGGCTGATGGATTTGGTGAACCTCCGGCAACCGGCAGGGGGAATATAGAGAGAGCAGCAGTTATACTGCGGATTCGTAAGGATGTGGATGTGCTACAAAAGAAAGAAGATTCACTGGAGAGAGACGATGCTGAGGAAGAAGATTCACTGGAGAGAGACGATGCTGAGGTAGAAGGGGCTTACAGGACAACTCAGAAATTGATTCCAAGTAATTTGGAAGTCCTGACAGAAGAAGGATGGGTGCCCCTTAGAGATAGGGATCTACGTCAGGATATATATAACAATGTAAACGAGATGTTGGGTCGGGGAAAACCGCGTAACGATCTGCCGGAAGACGAAAATGATATCAGGGAAAGGGAAGCCAGAACAGCAGGGGAGGCAAGACCATACAGGGAAGAAACCTCTCTGGAAGAACTCAGTGGCGAGGAAGGTTCCAAGAGAGATGTCGGAAGAACGACTCCGACTAATCATACGGAAAAATCATATGATATGAGTTTGGATCTTAAATAATAATAATATTTACAGCATTCAGTATCTGTGGTTAGGCAAAAGGAATGGAGATCTTTTATGGAAATTAACAGACAGAAAGAGGAGGCAAAATTAACGATAGCGCTGGAAGGACGGCTGGATACACTGACTGCACCGCAGCTTGAAGAGGAACTGAAGCAATCGGTAGGTGATGTGACGGAGCTTGTCTTTGACTTTACAAAACTGAAATACATATCTTCCGCCGGACTACGTGTGCTTCTTTTTGCACAGAAAGTAATGAACCGGCAGGGCAGTATGATGATCTGCAACGTAAATGAGATTGTTATGGAAGTGTTTGAGGTAACGGGATTTGTGGATATTCTGGACATTAAATGAAAAAAATTCCCCCTAAGCAGTTAAATTATTCTTTCTGCTTAAGGGGAATTACAGGATCTTTAATCGATCTTCGGAAGCATTTCCCTGTATTTTGCCAGATCTTCATCTGTAGGAATATAGTCGTCCATCTGACCATCATGGAATTTCTCGTATGCCACCATGTCAAAATAACCTGTACCGGTAAGACCGAACAAAATGGTCTTTTCTTCACCGGTTTCCCTGCATTTTACAGCTTCGTCGATCGCCACGCGGATGGCATGGGAGCTTTCGGGTGCAGGCAGGATTCCCTCTACCCTTGCAAAATACTCTGCCGCCTCAAATACATCGGTCTGTTTTACGGAAACAGCTTCCATCAGCCCGTCATCATAGAGCTGGGACAAAATGGAGCTCATGCCGTGGTAACGCAGACCGCCCGCATGGTTGGCGGAAGGAATGAAGTCGCTGCCAAGGGTGTACATCTTTGCAAGCGGGCAAACCATACCCGTATCGCAGAAATCATAAGCATATGTGCCGCGGGTAAAGCTGGGACACGAAGCCGGTTCTACAGCGATGAATTGATAATCCGCTTCTCCGCGAAGCTTTTCGCCCATAAAAGGAGCGATCAGACCGCCCAGATTGGAACCGCCGCCGGCGCAGCCGATGATCACATCCGGCTTGATGCCATATTTATCAAGGGCAATCTTGCTTTCCAGACCGATGACGGACTGATGAAGCAGCACCTGATTGAGCACGCTTCCCAAAACGTACCGATAACCTTCATTTGTAACGGCTTTCTCTACAGCTTCGGAGATAGCGCAGCCGAGGCTTCCTGTGGTGCCGGGATGTTCGGCAAGGATCTTTTTGCCGACTTCCGTCTCCATAGAAGGGGAGGGCGTTACAGAAGCGCCATAGGTACGCATAACTTCACGGCGGAAAGGTTTCTGCTCATAGGAACATTTTACCATATACACCTTGCAGTCAAGTCCTAAATAAGAGCATGCCATAGAAAGAGCAGTACCCCACTGACCGGCGCCTGTTTCTGTCGTTACGCCCTTCAGTCCCTGCTTCTTAGCATAATATGCCTGTGCAATAGCGGAATTAAGTTTATGGCTGCCGCTTGTATTGTTGCCTTCGAATTTGTAGTAGATCTTGGCGGGTGTTTTCAGCTTTTCTTCAAGACAATATGCCCGTACCAAAGGTGATGGGCGGTACATTTTATAAAAGTTTCTGATATCCTCCGGTATATCAAAATAAGCCGTGTCGTTATCCAATTCCTGCTTCACAAGCTCTTCGCAGAATACGCCTGCAAGTTCTTCGGCAGTCATGGGCTGATGTGTGCCTGGGTTCAGGAGCGGCGCAGGTTTGTTTTTCATGTCCGCGCGCAGGTTATACCATGCCGTAGGCATCTCCTTTTCCTCAAGATAAATTTTGTAAGGGATTTTGTTTTCTGACATTTTTTTACCTCCTTGTTCATGGTTTTTTGGGACAGTCACAAAAACCTCCTGTCCCAGATAGTATATCTGCTGGGACAGGAGGTGATTATTGCTCCTGCGGTGCCACCCGGCTTGACGTATCGTTATGGTACGCCCACTCATAAATCCTTACCGCTTGTTTCCAGAAGTCCATTCAGTTCCATGTATTTACCGCAATCCCACCATCTGCGGCTCTCTGTAAAAAAGGGATGAAACCTACTTGCTCTTCTTTAACGGTTTAGCATATCATACACTTTTCTAATCGGGAAGTCAATATGGAAACTCAAAACAGAGAAGGAATTGTTTTTATTTAATTAATCTGGTATAATTTGATGAAATAAAATGTATTTTTTCGCAAATATAAACTGGGTAAAGGTAGGAGAGGGATATACTTTGATATTCTTTGTAATACTGGGGCTGTTATCCGCAATTATGGCATTTTTGTTACTTGGCTTTTATGTACGGATTTTTAAATATGGAAGTGTGATAGGAAAAATTTGTGAGATAGATGGTCCTTTCGCTTCCCATGCCCCAGGGGTGACGATTTTTCATATTGAGGTACAATTTAATGAAGATGGGTCAGAAAAAAAGCTTGTAGCGTTTAATAGGTTTATTGTGCTTCCCTTATTTGAGAGGTTTAAACTTTCACAATTAAGAAAAAAACATATAGGAAGGCAGATACATATTTATTATAATCCAGATAATAATGCACAGGTATTGCTCCGGGAATATATGTGGAAAGAAATTTTAATGTGTGTATTTTTGTTGTGTTTGGGAATTCTTTTGATTTTAACAGGTGTTTATAGATGGTATTAAAGAATATATAATGAGGAAAATGAGTTATGAAATGGAGCAGATTAAGGATTAAAACAATTGCAGATGCGGAAGACGTTATTATTTCTGCACTGTATGATATCGGGCTGGAAGGGGCGCAGATAGAAGACAGTGTGCCGTTGACGGCAAGAGAGAAGGAGCAGATGTTTGTGGATATCATGCCGGATGCTCCCGAAGATGACGGCATTGCGTATCTCAGCTTTTATATAGAGCAGGAGGAGAACGAGAGCGAAAAAGAACATCAGGACAGGCTGGCTTCGATGGTGGAACAGGTAAAGCAGGAGCTTGACGATATCAGGACTTATATGGAGATCGGAGATGGCAGTATCGCAGTATCGGAGACGGAGGATAAGGACTGGATCAACAATTGGAAGGAATTTTTCCATCAATTTTATATTGATGATATTCTGGTGATTCCTTCCTGGGAAAAGATGGATGAGGCGGACAACGGCAGGATGGTGCTGCATATCGATCCGGGAACGGCGTTTGGTACAGGCATGCACGAGACGACACAGCTTTGTATCAGGCAGCTTCGCAGATTTGTCACATCACAGACGCGTATCCTTGATGTGGGGACGGGGAGCGGTATCCTGTCGATCCTTTCCTTGATGTTTGGAGCAAAAGAGGCGGTTGGGACGGATCTGGATCCCTGCGCCGTCAATGCGGTAGATGATAATAAAAAGAATAATGGGATCAAAGAGGAGAAGTTTCAGCTTCTGATTGGCGATATTATAACGGATCAAAACATACAGGACGCAGTCGGGTATGACAGTTATGATATCGTTGTAGCAAACATTTTGGCGGATGTGCTTGTGCCATTGACGCCGGTCATTACACATCATTTAAAATCAGGTGGCGTCTATATTACTTCCGGTATCATCAAAGATAAGGAGGATATCGTGCGGGAAGCTGTTACAGGGGCAGGATTGGACATTCTGGATGTAACGTATCAGGGGGAATGGGTCTGCATCACTGCAAGGAAACAGGTTGAAAAATCATAGATTTTTCAACCGCAAATTTGTGCCTGCGGCCCAAATTCGCAGGCTGTGGAAAGGCATGATTATTAGATGGCGAAGAGGAAAGGATGGAAGGATCTATATGCAGCATTTTTTTGTGGAGCCTTCCCAGATCGTTGGGAATGAGATCAGGATTACGGGCGAAGACGTTGATCATATCAGAAAGGTCCTCCGCATGAAGGAGGGGGAAGAGCTTTCCGTCGGCAACGGCATGGATGATACGGAATACCGCTGCCAGATTGATCATTTTACAGATGACGAGGTGGTCTGTAAGATACGGTTTATCAAGGAAGAAGGCGTGGAACTTCCGGCAAGGATTTACCTCTTTCAGGGACTTCCGAAATCTGATAAGATGGAGCTGATCGTACAGAAGGCGGTAGAGCTTGGTGCCTATGAGATCATTCCGGTGGCGACAAAGAGAGCGGTGGTAAAGCTGGATGATAAAAAGGCAAAGAGTAAGGCCGCGCGCTGGCAGGCGGTCAGTGAGGCTGCGGCAAAGCAGAGTAAGCGGGCTGTTGTTCCGCGTGTTCATGATCTGATGACCATGCAGGAGGCGGTTGCTTATGCGAAGGGAATGGATGCCAAGGCGATACCTTATGAACTTTCCGAAGGGATGGAGGCGACGCGTGAGTGGCTTGCCTTTGCTGCGGATGCAGTATCCTCGGCGGAGGGCGATGCGGTCAGTATAGCGATCTTTATCGGCCCGGAAGGCGGATTTGAAGAGAGCGAGATCCAGCTTGCAAAAGAAGCGGGCATTATGCCCATATCCCTTGGCAGGAGGATCCTGCGCACGGAGACGGCAGGTCTGACGATCCTGTCGATTCTGATGTACCAACTGGAAATAAAAGACATATAATAACAGTATATTAGGAAGAATAGGAGAGTATGCCATCTTAGGCACAAAAAAATATGGAAATCTATTTAGACAATTCCGCGACCACAAAATGTCTGGATGAAGTGGTGAGCCTGATGGATAAGATATATTTATCAGAGTATGGCAACCCGTCCAGTATGCATACCAAAGGTGTGGAAGCGGAAAAGTACCTTCGTAATGCGAAAGAAACGATTGCGAGAAATCTCAGGGTTTTACCAAAGGAGATTTATTTTACCTCAGGAGGAACGGAAAGCGACAATCTTGCGTTGATCGGCACGGCGATGGCGAACCGTCGTTTCGGCAATCATCTGATCACAACGAAGATCGAGCATCCGGCGGTTCTTCAGACCATGAGATATCTGGAGGAGCAGGGATTTCGGATCACATATCTTCCGGTAGATCAGTATGGAGTAATCTCTTTAAATGAATTAAAAAAGACGGTCTGCAGGGAGACGATCTTGGTTTCCATCATGCATACGAATAATGAGATCGGTGCGCTGCAGCCGGTGGCGGAAGCAGCGGCGCTTGTAAAATCCATGAAGCCCTCAGTTGTATTTCACGTGGATGCAGTACAGGGATATGGAAAATTCAGGATCTATCCTAAGAAGATGGGCATTGACCTGATGTCCGTCAGCGGGCATAAGATTCATGGACCGAAGGGAGTCGGTTTTTTATATGTCAGCGAAAGAGTTAAGATTACTCCGATTCTCTGGGGCGGCGGGCAGCAGAATGGCATGCGTTCCGGGACGGAAAATGTACCGGGGATCGTGGGGATGGCGGAAGCAGTCCGGCTGATCTATCAGGATCTGGATCGGGATGTAGAACGCTTGTATCGCTTGAAAGAAAAGTTTATCAAAGGGATTGAGACGATTGATAAAATCAGAGTGAATGGGCATACCGGTTATGACAGCGCGCCTCATATCGTCAATGTATCGTTTCTGGGAGTCCGTGCCCAGGTATTGTTAAATGAATTATCGGAAAGAGGGATCTATATTTCCGCAGGCAGCGCCTGCGCAGCCCATAAACATACGGATTCTCCGACGCTGAAGGCGATTGGCTTGAGGCAGGAATCTATGGATGCGGCAGTTCGATTCAGCTTTTCTATTTATACCACAGAAGAAGAGATAGATAAGACTCTGGAGACGCTGGCGGAGGTGCTGCCGAAGCTGCGAAGATATACCAGAAGATAATTAATGTGAAGCGATGTGCTTCTTATAAGAAAGAGCAGGTTGTTGTATGCTTCCTTTTCGCACAAATATCATCATATTTATTATTGAATTTTTATGTACTGTTCTGTTACAGATCGTATACGGGGCGTCCGTATATGGCTGGGAGGTAGCTGGGATGGTGGCGATTGGATTGCTGCCGGTTCTTTTAGTATCATTGATTTCTTTGAATGTAAACAATGAAAGCGTAGTCATCCGCTGCCTCTACATATCAGGCATTGCTACATTCTATTATATGAGTTATGCTATGCATACCCAGGGAACGCTGTCATTTTTCTTCCTGGCGCTGGGGATTACTATGGCGTTGTTTATCAGACCGCGGGTGATTGTGGAATACTTTGGGATCACCATAGCGATTCTTGTTTCAATGGTATTTTCCGAATCAAAGATCATTGAGGAATTTTTCGACCGTCAGTTGTATGTTACCTTTTTGACGATGTATGCGTTTGCCGGAGTAACAATCTTTTTTGTTGTCAACAGCGTAAAACGGTATCAGCAGGAGATGGAGGAAAAGAACGAGATCGCGAGGGAAGCGCTTGAGGCGAAATCTAATTTCCTGGCAAATATGTCCCATGAGATCCGTACCCCGATGAATGCGATCTATGGTATGGCTGAGCTTTTGGAAGAACGGGGTTTTGATAGAAAGGAGAAAGAGTATATTGCGACGATCAAGCGTTCTTCGGAAACGCTTCTTTCCATTATCAATGAAATTCTAGATTTTTCCAAAGTGGAATCAGGTTTGATGAGGATTGTGGCGGAACCGTACCAGTTTAACAGTATGGTTCAGGACGTTATCACAATCATAGAATTTCGGGTGAAGGACAAGCTGATCCAGATGGAGTGCAATATAGACGAGAATATTCCAAGAGAGCTGATTGGCGATGAGATCCGTATCAAGCAGGTTCTGATCAATATATTAAATAATGCCGTGAAATTTACAAATCAGGGAACTGTCACACTGACGATTAATTGGAGGGGCGGCAATGCCTCTGCGAATCAGGGAGAGGATCTGGGTGTTTTATGTATCAGCGTAAAGGATACGGGTATCGGTATTTCAGAAGATGACCTTAGCAAGCTGTTTACCGCGTTTGGACAGATTAATACGAAAAAGAACCGGAATGTGGAAGGTACAGGTCTGGGACTTGCCATTTGTAAGGAATTGACAGACGCTATGGGCGGTGTCATCAGGGTAGAATCCGTTTTAAAACAGGGAAGTACTTTTTATGTGGAATTGCCGCAAAAGGTGGCGGATCCGCTGCCCTGCAATTTTATAAGGGATGAAGAGACGATCTATACGCCAACTAAAGATTTTCAGATCGATTTTATCGCGCCTACGGCAAAGGTGCTGATCGTGGATGATAATAAGGTGAATCGGCAGGTTGCGTGGGAGATGATGAAGCTGTTTGGTTTTGAAGCTGCATTGGCGGAAAGCGGTGCGGAAGCAATTGACCGCGTGAAAAAGCATTTGATCTCATATGATCTGATTTTTATGGATCACATGATGCCGTTTATGGATGGCGTGGAAGCCACGCAGAACATCAGGCAGATGCCGGGGGAATACGCACAGAAGGTACCGATCATCGCGCTGACAGCCAATGCGATCAATGGGGTGGAGCAGCAGTTTATTGATGCGGGAATGAATGACTACATTGCAAAGCCTGTTAAGATTGGGGAACTGCAGAAAATCTTGCAGAAGTGGCTTCCCAGACACAAGCAATTTCCGGTGGGAACTTCTCTGGAAGAAATAGAGAATATCAGTAATCAGCAGGCGGCAAAAGACTGGAAACGGATGTCTCCCGACATGATTCTGGAGCAGTTGGATGGTATTGATACGGAAACCGGGATCCAAAACTGCGCCGGCAGTCAGAGCGCGTACTTTGAAGTGCTGCAGACATTTGCTGCTTCTAATCTTGTCAATATATTGAATACGTATTTTGAAAAAGAGGATCTGGAAAATTATTCGGTGACGGCTCATTCTATCAAGGGTGCCTGTAAGAATATCGGAGCGCATGATATTGCGGATAAGGCATATTCTTTAGAGAGAGCGGGAAAACGGGGAGATATCACCTTTGTCTGGGATCATCATGAGGAAATGGTAGAGGAATATACGGCGATGATCAAGATGTTGAAAAAGATTTTTTTTGGCAATCTATAAGTATTATGGTATAATGTCCACGTAGCAATGATGCAGTGAATAATGCACTGCGGAAAGGTATGTTTATTAATATGTTTCGGGTAGCGATCTGCGATGATGAAGCAACATCATTAAAGTTAAATACTATATTGACGGAAAAGATCCTGAATGAAGAAGGGATCGTTCATGAGATAAAGACATTTGAGGATATGGAGTCAATGATCAATGCGGTGACAAAGCCCAGTTCTCCATTTGACGTGCTTTTGTCGGATATACTGGCAACCGGCATGAATGGGATCGAGGCTGCGGAAAAACTCCGTGAACTGGGAGACAGGCTGGATATCATATTTATCTCTACAACAGCGGAATATGCCTTGGAAGGATATCGGGTTCAGGCATTGCGTTATCTGCAGAAACCGGTTGATATTGAAAAGCTGCGTGAGGCGTTGCTTCAATCGTACCGCAAACGCGCGCATAAGGGCGGACTGTCGATTACTTCCGAGGGAAAAGTTTATAATATCAATTTTAGAGATATCCTGTATATTGAAAGCAACGGACGGGATGTGGAGCTGGTTTTGAAATACCGGCGGCTGGTTTCCCATGGAAAGATCTCCGATTTTGAGAGACTGCTTCCGGAAGACCGCTTTTTCAGGTTCCACAGATCATATATTGTTAATCTGGCGGAGATTGAGACGATAGAGCGTTATCAGGCGACGATCAAAAACGGGGATATCCTGCCAATCAGCCAGCAGCAGTATACAGAGACGAAAAACAGGTTTTACCGCGTTTCATCAGTGTGAGAAGAACTTCCGGGGGATTAGTATGAGATATCAGGCATTTTTAATAAAATACGCGGAAATAGCGATCAAGGGAAAAAACAGGTATCTTTTTGAGGATGCGCTGGTACATCAGATCACCTGTGCATTGCACAGGGCGGAGGGTGTATTTAAGGTATATAAGACAAGGGGCAGGATCCATGTGGAGGCGGAATCGGAATATGATTATGAAGAGACTATGGATATCCTGACCAAGGTATTTGGCATCACCGCGATCTGTCCGGTCGTTGTTTTGGAAGATGAAGGCGTGGAAGCGCTTCGAGCGGAAGTTGTGGATTATCTTGGCGCGGTTTATCCGGACAGGGTATCCGGTGATGGAGGGTTGACTTTTAAGGTAAATGCAAGAAGGGCAAGAAAGAACTTTCCGCTGGATTCCATGGGGATCAATGCATCTGTAGGCGAGGCGGTACTGGAGGCTTATCCCGCTATGAAGGTGGATGTCCATACGCCGGAGCTGATGATCAATATTGAGATCAGGGAAAAGATATATCTTTATTCCGAGTCTGTCAAGGGTGCGTGCGGGATGCCCGTAGGTACAGGCGGAAAAGCGATGGCGCTTTTGTCCGGGGGCATCGACTCACCGGTGGCAGCTTATATGATCGCAAAACGCGGTGTGACTATAGAAGCTGTTTATTTTCATGCGCCGCCATATACGAGTGAACGGGCAAAACAGAAGGTGGTCGATCTGGCGGAGCTTGTGTCCCGATATGCGGGAGATGTGAAGCTGCATATAGTTAATTTTACGGATATCCAGATGATGATCTATGATAAATGTCCGCATGATGAACTGACGATTATTATGCGGCGGTATATGATGCGGATCGCGGAGACGATCGCGAAGGAGAACGGATGCCTTTCCTTAGTGACGGGAGAGTCGATAGGACAGGTGGCGTCACAGACGATGCAGAGCCTTTTGGTGACGAATGAAGTATGTACGCTTCCGGTATTCCGCCCGCTGATCGGATTTGACAAGCAGGAGATCGTAGAGACAGCAGAGCGGATCGGTACGTATGAGACGTCGATCCTGCCATATGAAGACTGCTGTACGATATGGGTCGCAAAGCATCCTGTGACAAAACCGAATCTGAATATTATTAAGAAGCATGAGGGTCATCTGAAGGACGAGATCGATCAGTTGGTAAAGAAGGCGTTGGAAACAAGAGAAATCGTAGAGACAAAACATTTTGCACAAAATCGAGCAGGGGAATGACCTTCTCCCCTACTCGTTGCGCGGCCCGCATGCTGCGTCAGCAGCAAACTTCCATAGGCGGGTCTTTGCAAATAAAAAGCAGGAATGAAATCCCTGCTTTATAAATAGGAATGGGTTTATATACCATTATTCAGTGATCAGATATGGTTCTAAAGCAGCCATCATCTCTGGATCTTCGTTCTCCATATGGATATTTAACTGTATGGGTTTTGAAAGATCCAGACTGAATATTCCCATGATGGATTTTGCGTCAATCACATATCTGCCGGAAATTAAGTCGAAATCATAGTCAAATTTGGTGATGACATTGACAAATGATTTTACCTTATCGATAGAGTTTAATGATATCTCAACTGTTTTCATTGGGATAACCTCCTTTCATTCTTCCCTATTATATTAAGACAAGGAAGGAAAGAAGTCAATCAGAAATATTTTTTTGAGGTGAAAGATGAAAAAAGCAGCGCTGCATAATCTGGGCTGTAAGGTCAATGCTTATGAAATGGATGTGATACGTCAACTGCTGTCAGAAAACGGTTATGAAATCGTGCCGTTTGAGGAAAAGGCGGATATTTATATCGTCAATACCTGTACTGTGACCAATATCGCAGACCGGAAAAGCAGGCAGATGCTCCATCGTGCAAAGGAGTGTAATCCGGATGCGCTGGTGGTCGCAGTCGGCTGTTATGTGCAGACAGGTCTGGAAACAGCATTGGAGGACGACAGGATCGATCTGTGTATCGGAAATGATAAAAAGAGCGAGATCGTTCCTATATTGACAAAATATCTGGCGTTAAGGGCGCAGGCAAAAAAAGATAATACAGCAGGGCGGGATAACGAACAGGGGATGGGAATCAAAACGCTTGGGGGCAGCACGGTTGCCGATATTGCAAAGGCTGCGGAGTATGAAGATATGCAGCTTGCTGATTCGGTGGAGAGATGCCGGGCGTTTATCAAGATTCAGGACGGCTGCAACCAATTCTGCAGTTACTGCATTATTCCGTATGCAAGAGGGCGTGTCAGAAGCAGGCGGCCGGAGGAAGTGATTTCAGAGATAGGAAAGCTTGCGGCAAAGGGGTATCGGGAGTTCGTCATTACGGGTATCCATTTAAGCTCCTATGGCTCGGAATGGGAGGAGGCTGACGGGCGCAGTAGGGCAGGGAGATTTTATCCGCAGCATCTTTTATCTTTGCTTCAGACGATCTCGGAGATCCCGGATGTTAAGAGGATCCGTCTGGGTTCGCTGGAGCCAAGGATCGTAACAGAAGAATTTGCAAAGGCGCTGTCGGAGCTTCCAAAGCTCTGCCCGCATTTTCATTTATCCCTGCAAAGCGGCAGTGATGCTGTATTGAAGCGGATGAACAGGCAATACACGACGGAGGAGTATGCAGCCGGGGCGGGATGTCTTAGGAGATATTTTGAACATCCAGCCATTACCACAGATGTGATTGTGGGATTTCCGGGGGAGACGGAAGAGGAATTTGAGGCAGGCAGGGCGTTTCTGGAAAAGATGGCATTCTTTGAGATGCATGTCTTTAAATATTCCAGAAGACAGCATACGCCGGCGGCGGCGATGCCGGGGCAGCTGACGGAAGCGCAGAAAGCGTCAAGGAGTGAGGAGCTGATTGCATTAACGAGGAGACAGTCCGAAGAGTTCCGCAGTTATTATATCGGGCAGAAGGCGGAAGTGCTGTTTGAGGAAAAAAAGCTGATCGGTGGCAGGACATACTGGGTCGGACACACGCCGCAGTATGTCAAAGCAGCGGTTGAGACAGATGCGGAGCTGCATGGTCAGATAGAAGTTGTTGAAATAAAGGAACATTTGATGGATAATTATCTGTATGGAATCCTTGGCAGGAATTGAAACTCTTGCCAAAATAGTGTATGATGGAGACTGATTATGGGAAAAATCAAACAAGCGGTGATATTTGCGGGAGGACTTGGAGAGCGGCTGAAACCATTTACGGAGACCAATCCAAAACCGATGTATCCGATACAGGGCAGACCGTTTATTGAGTACCTTGTGAAGCAGATCGTATCTTTCGGGATAGAAGATATCATTATCCTGCTTGGATATCTGCCGGAGAAGGTGACGGAATATCTGGGAGATGGCAGCAGTTATGGCGTAAAGATACATTACTGTATTACACCGTTGGAATATGACACACAGTTTCGGCTGAAAGCCGCGGAGGCTGATCTTCAGGATGAGTTTCTGATGATGTACTGCGACAATTACTGTCCGATTAATTTTGAAAGACTGGTAAAGGCTTATGAGGAAAGCGGCGCATGGATACAGTTTACCGCATATGCCAATCTGGATGGCTATACAAAAAATAATCTGAAGATCGCCGAAGATGGACAGGTTCTGGTATATGACAAAAAGCGCACGCAGCCTGATCTGCAGGGCGTGGACATTGGTTATGCCATCGTATCTAAAAAGGTCTTATCCCTGATGAGCGATCGGAATGAGAACTTTGAGGCAGTTGTCTATCCGCAGCTCGTGGAGCGGGGACTTTTGTATGCTATGGTGACGGAGCACCGGTATTATTCTATTGGCTCATTTGCAAGGATAGAACTGACGGAGGAGTTCCTGTCGGGACAGAAATATATCTTCTTAGATAGGGACGGAACCCTTGACGTACGTCCGCCAAAGGCGCAGTATGTAGAGAAGCCGGAGGATTTTATCTGGCTTCCGGGCGCAAAGGAAGCAGTCAAAAAATTGAAGGATGCGGGATATTTTATCATTCTGGTGTCCAATCAGGCGGGGATTGCCATGGGAAGGATGACGGATGAGGACGTGGCACGGGTGAATGAAAAGATGCAGGATGATCTTCTGGCCATCGGTGCGTGTATTGACGCTATCTATTATTGCCCGCATGGCTGGGACAGCACGTGCTCCTGCAGAAAACCCAAGCCGGGGATGCTTTATCAGGCGCAGAAGGATTATTCCATCAATCTGCCGGAATGTTATCTCATCGGGGATGATGAACGAGATGTTCAGACGGCGGAGAATGCGGATGTAAAAGGGATTCTGGTGGATGAAAATTACACCCTGCTGGACGCGGTCAATGATCTGTTGGAAGGAAGAAAGGATAAAAAAGTTACATGATCATATCAAAAACGCCCCTGCGGGCATCCTTCTTCGGAGGAGGAAGCGATTTTAAAGACTATTATGAGAACAGCAGACTGGGATATGGCAGCGTGATCAGTACGGCATTGAATATGCATGTATATATCACGGTGAATAAAAAATTTGACGATATGATCCGTGTCGTTTATAACGGTAATGAGCTGGTCCATTCTGTGGATGAGGTGAAGCATAATATCATCCGGGAAGCTTTAAAGCTGACCGGTATCGATAAAGGGATCGAAGTGATCTATATGGCGGATATCCCGCTCAGCGGCGCCGGTATCGGGCTTGCGTCTTCCAGCGCGCTGGCAGTCGGCGTGTTGAATGCCCTGCACGCATACAAGGGAGAGTATGTTTCCCCGGAACAGCTGGCAAGGGAGGCATGCCATATTGAGATCGACTGTCTGGGGCAGAGGATAGGGATACAGGATCAGTACGCCGTGGCATACGGCGGCATCCACCGTTACCGCTTCTGCAATGACGGGTCGGTCAGTGTAACTCCGCTGATTTGTAAGAAAGAGACGAAGGATAAGCTGTTTCAGCATCTGATGCTCTTTTTTACCGGCAATACGAGAGATTCCAGACAGATCCTGCAGGAGCAGACACAGACGATGGAATCAAAACGCGCCATGCTGGATGATCTGGTGGAAACCGTGGATAAAACATATCAGGCGCTTGCCGACGGAAAACCTGAAGTCTGGGGCGAGGAACTGGATCGTACATGGAAGATCAAGAAGCAGTTTGCGGGCGGCGTTTCCAATGAGATGATCGACGGTATGTACCAGTCGGCTAAGGATGCAGGCGCTGTAGGTGGAAAGATTCTGGGCGCAGGCGGCGGTGGGTTCATGCTTTTGTATGTGCCGCCGGAAAAGCAGGATGCAGTGCGGCAGGCGCTTAGCGGGTATCGTGAGGTGCCGTTTGAAACGGACGCGCAGGGAAGCCGGATCATATTTGAAGATTAAATGAGAAATGGAATATTATTTAAAGAGAGGATATAGAAGTGAGCAGTATACTTATCACAGGCGCGGCAGGATTTATCGGCTCCCAGCTGGCATACCATCTATGGAAAAATGGTGACGATCTTACTTTGATTGACAACTTTTCTTACGGTTCTGAGGATAATCTGATTTTTGAGGAACATTGTTTTACGGATGAGATCATCCGGGATGATATTTTAAATCTTCCGTTGATCAACAGGCTGTTTGAGGAAAAGAGATTTGACTATGTTTATCATATTGCGGGCATCACGCCGCTGCCGGACTGTCAGATGAATCCGTCAAAAGCGGTAGAAGTCAATACGATGGGGACGGTAGGACTTCTGGAAGCAGCCAGAACCTATGGGATCAAAAAATTTATCTTTGCAAGTACCTCCGCGGTTTATGAGAATAACCGGGACTTTCCGTCTGTGGAGAGTAAGGTGGAACCGCCGAGCCTCATCTATCCGAATACGAAATATACGGCGGAGCGTTTCTGTCAGTCCTATGCGGATGTTTATGGGATGAATATTACATGTATGAGATTTGCCAATGTCTATGGTCCGCACCTGGACTGCCTGAGGACACAGCCCCCTGTTGTGGGGTATCTGATCAGGGAATTGTACTATGGAAGGCGGCCGGTGCTGCATTCCACAGGGACACAGAGAAGGGACTTTGTTTATGTGGATGATCTGATCGAGCTGGCGGAGCGGGTACAGGAGGGAACCGGATTTGACGTGGTCAATGTCTCGACGAATACCACGGTCTCAATCAACGAACTGGCAGAGACCGTCAGACGCCTGATGGGGAAAGAGGAGATCGCGTTTGAATATGTGGCTTCCTCCAATTACTGGAACCGCTATCCGGCGCTTTATGAAGGAGCGATGCCGATCTCGGAGCAGGCGCTGGATAATGAAGTAAATAAATTTACACAGCTTTCCAATGAGTATGCAGCAAAAAGATATGGTTGGAAACCGAAGACAACCTTGGAAGAGGGCGTGCAGGCGACGATCGACTTTTCCGTAGAGGTATTGAAAAAAGCCAAAAGGGGATAGGGATGGAGACGACTATGGCAGAACAGAGAAAGGATCTGATTTCTCTTGTGATTCCCTGTTATAATGAGGAAGAAGCGATTCCCTTATTATATCCGGAATTGATCAAAATCAGTAAGCAGATGGACGATGTGGATTTTGAGTTCATCATGGTGGATAACTGCTCTGAAGATAAGACGCTGGAGCTGATGAAGGGGCTTCATAAGAGTGACGTGAGGGTGCATTATATCTCATTTTCCAGAAATTTCGGAAAAGAGGCTTCCATGTATGCGGGATTAAAAGCAGCAAAGGGAGATTATGTGACCATTATGGATGCAGATCTTCAGGATCCACCATCGCTGCTTCCTCAGATGTATCAGGCGGTGAAGGAGGAAGGGTATGACTGCGCTGCTACGTACCGCAAGGACAGAAAAGGGGAGCCGCTGCTTCGTTCTAAGATGGCGGATGCTTTCTACCGGATGATGGGACGTATCTCCTCTGCACATATGAAAAGCGGGGCAAGGGACTATCGCCTGATGAAGCGGCAGATGGTAGAGGCTGTGCTTTCCTTGGAAGAAAATGAACGCTTTTCAAAGGGTATCTTCGGATGGGTTGGATTTAAGACAAAATGGATTTCTTTTGAAAATGTGGAACGGAGCGCCGGAACAACAAAGCTGCCGTTTTGGTCGGCATTTACTTATGCGCTGCGGGGCATTGTATCATTTTCCACAGTGCCGCTGGCAGTATCTTCCATGACCGGTATGGTATGCTGTCTGGCAGCTGCGCTCTATGCAGTTTATGTAATCATTAAACAATTGATCACCGCGGAGGCTGTGGAAGGATATCCTTCTCTGGTCTGCCTGATCCTGTTTATAGGCGGCGTGCAGCTTTTGATGATCGGCGTTCTGGGGCAGTATATGGCACAGATCTATCTGGAGATCAAAAACAGACCGAAGTATATTATTAAAGAAACGGATGCGCAGGAAAAAGAATTTTCAAAATAGAACAGAAAGAGATAAAAGACAGCCATATCAAGTGCGGGCTGCGAAAGGAGAAAGGATATAAAATGATGGAAAAACAAACAGAAGATATTTCCCAGACCCAATATTTCAAAGTTGAGGTGGAGCAGGAAGACAGTGTTAAGACCATATTGGAGGATGTGTATGATGCGCTGCGGGAGAAGGGCTACAATCCGGTGAACCAGATCGTCGGATATATTATGTCCGGTGATCCTACGTATATCACCAGCCATAAAAACGCGCGAAGCATCATCATGAAGGCTGAGCGTGATGAATTGGTAGAGGAGATGCTGACGGAGTATATCAGATCCAATCATTGGAACGAGGATTAGACGGCATCTGCTGCTATGGCAGGAAAGGTATGATGTTATGCGGATTATGGGATTGGATTATGGAAGCAAGACAGTCGGCGTGGCGATCAGTGATCAGCTTCTGCTGACGGCACAGGGAAAAGAAATCATCCGTCGTGAACGAGAGAATAAGCTTCGTCAGACACTTGCAAGGATTGAAGCATTGATTACGGAAAATGACGTGGAAAAGGTCGTTCTTGGCTGTCCGAAGAACATGGACGGCAGTGAGGGAGAGCGGGTAGAAAAAACCAGAGAATTTCAGGAGATGCTTGAGAGAAGAACCGGTCTGGAAGTGATTCTCTGGGATGAGCGTCTGACGACGGCAGCGGCTGACAGGTACATGATAGCGGCAGGCATCCGCAGGGAGAATAGAAAGCAGTATGTGGATGAGATCGCTGCGGTATTTATCCTGCAGGGGTATCTGGATTATATCAGAAATCAGAAGAAGCAATAGGTGAATTGGAAAGGCAGTAAAGCTGCTCTGACATGGAGGATTAGTATGGAGAAGATCACATTGATACCGGAGGATGAAGAACGTCCGGTGGAATTTTATGTGCTGGAAGAAACGACGCTTGGCGGAAGGGATTACTTTCTGGTGACAGATGCGGAGGATGGAGACGGCGAAGCATTGATTCTGAAGGATATGTCGGAGAAAGAGGATGCGGAGGCATTGTTTGTGGTTGTATCGGAGGATGAGGAACTGGAGGCGGTGGCAGACATCTTTGCCGGACTGATGGAGGATGTATCACTGCAGAAGAATGAAGGAGACCAATGACAAAGGGATTATGAACTGACGGAACGGAACAAGACGCATGACAGGGAGGTTATGCGCTGAAAGAATAAAAATATAAAAAAGAATGGAGGATTGTTTTGAAAAAAGGTGTAATAGCAGATGCTGCAGCACTGAAGATTATTCCGCTTGGCGGATTGGAACAGATCGGTATGAACATTACCGCATTTGAATATGAGGACAGCATCCTTGTAGTTGACTGCGGTTTGGGATTTCCGGAGGATGATATGCTGGGGATCGATCTGGTCATCCCGGATATCACGTATCTGAAGGATAATATTGAGAAGGTGAAAGGCTTCGTGATCACACATGGTCATGAGGATCATATCGGGGCGCTGCCCTATGTATTGAAAGAGGTCAATGTGCCGATCTATGCAACGAAATTAACGATGGGTATTATTGATGCGAAGCTGAAGGAGCATGGACTGGATAAGCTCGTGACCACAAAGGTAGTACAGTTTGGGCAGACGATGACTCTGGGGGATTTCCATGTCGAGTATATCAGGACGAACCATAGTATTGTGGATGCTGCAGCATTGGCAATCTATACGCCTCAGGGCATCATCGTTCATACCGGTGATTTTAAAGTAGATTATACGCCGATCTTTGGAGATGCGATCGATCTGCAGAGATTTGGTGAACTCGGAAAGAGAGGCGTGCTTGCATTGATGTGTGACAGTACGAATGCGGAGCGCCCCGGATTTACCCCGTCGGAGCGGACGGTGGGAAGCACGCTGGATAGTATCTTTGAAGAACATAAGGACAGACGCATCATCGTTGCTACATTTGCGTCAAATGTGGATCGTGTGCAGCAGATCATCAATTCCGCTCATAAGTTTAACCGCAAGGTAGCGATCGAAGGCAGAAGCATGGTGAATATCATAGATACGGCGATCGAGCTGGAGCGGCTGAATGTTCCGGCGGATACGCTTATCGATGCAGAAACATTGAAAAATTATCCCGATGAAAGGACGGTCATTATCACTACCGGAAGTCAGGGGGAACGGCTTGCGGCGCTCAGCAGGATGGCGAATGCGACACACCGCAAGGTGTCGATTGGTCCCAAAGACATTGTGGTCTTTTCCTCTCATCCGATTCCGGGCAATGAAAAGGCAGTAACAAAGATTATTAATGAGCTGTTTCAGAAGGGCGCGGATGTTATTTTTCAGGATACCCATGTATCAGGGCATGCGTGTCAGGAGGAGATCAAGCTGATCTATTCCCTGACACAGCCTAAATATGCAATTCCGGTGCATGGGGAATACAAGCATCTGATGGCGCAGGCAAAGCTGGCGGAGCAGCTGGGGATAATGAAGGAGAACATCTTTATCCTGCACAGCGGAGACGTACTGAAGATCGAAAAACAGGAAGCGAAGGTTGTTGGCAAGGTGCCGTTTGGCTCGATCTTTGTAGATGGTCTTGGCGTTGGTGATGTCGGCAATGTAGTCTTACGGGACAGACAGCGTCTGGCGGACGACGGTATCATCATTGCTGTACTGGCGATGGATTCGGAGGGGGAACAGGTGCTTGCCGGACCGGATATCGTAACGAGAGGATTTGTCTATGTGAAGGAATCCGACGAGATTCTGGAGGAAATGCGTTCTGTGGTCAATGCGACGATGTATGATATGATGATCTCCAATGTTAAGGACTGGGGAAAGATTAAGAATAATATAAAGGATGCTGTGGGAGATTATGTCTGGAAGAAGACAAAGCGCAGACCTATGATACTGCCGGTGATTATGGAGGTGGATTGAAGAATGTCATGCGAACTCGTTCGCTTTAAATGTAGGAAATTTTTGTACGGATTTGAATGATGAAAGCAGGGAGTTTAGGATGGATGTTAAGAAGATTTTAATGTCATTATTTAAAAGCGTGATTACTCTGGCGTTTGCGGCGCTGATTATCATGGTGATCTATAATGTGATGCTGAAAGCCTATGATTTTGGTTATAGGATCTTTGCCGAGGAGCCGATGTCACCGGCACCCGGACTTACGATGTCGGTGGCTATCGTGGAAGGGAAATCGGTAAGGGAGATCGGTGAGATCTTAGAGGAGAAGGGACTGATCAGAAGCGCGTCCCTCTTTTACCTGCAGGAGCTGGTTTCCTCTTATCATGGGGATCTGCAGCCGGGAATCTATGAACTGAGCACCGCGATGACACCGAATGAAATGATGGAGATTATGGCGGCCAATGCGCCGGAAGATGAGGAAGACGGAAAATGATACAGGACGACAGGATGCTATCCTTTATTAATTCATTGGATTCCGGACATCCGCCGCTTTTGGCGGCGATCGAAAAAGAGGCTGTCGCGGACAATGTGCCTGTTATCAGAAAGGAAATGCAGGGGCTGTTAAAATTTATGGTTACTGCATTTGCGCCGGAGCGAATCCTGGAGGTGGGTACAGCGACCGGATTCTCCGCCCTCTTGATGTGGGAAGCATCCGGAAGGAAATGTAAGATTACGACGATTGAAAAATATGAGAAACGTATCCCGGTGGCAAGGGAGAATCTGAGGCGCGCCGGAGCGGAAAGCTGTATTGAGCTGATCGAGGGAGACGCGGATGAAGTGCTGGATGATCTGAAGGGTACATATCCCATGATCTTTATGGATGCTGCAAAAGGGCAGTATCTTCATTTTTTGCCTAAAGTAACAAAGCTTTTGGCGGAGGGAGGCATCCTGATCACGGACAATGTATTACAGGAAGGCGATATATGTGAATCGCGGTATGCGGTCACCAGAAGGAACAGGACGATCCATAGCAGGATGAGGGAATATCTGTATCAGCTGACGCACAGTGATGTCTATGAGACAGTGCTCCTGAATATCGGTGACGGAGCGGCACTGTCTGTCAAACGCTAATATGATAATGGAACAGGTTAATGATGATGAGAGATAGAAAAAAACCGGAGCTTCTGATACCGGCAAGCAGTCTGGAGGTGCTGAAAACTGCCGTGATTTATGGCGCAGATGCGGTATATATCGGCGGTGAGGCATTTAGTCTGCGGGCGAAGGCAAAAAATTTCTCAGAAAAGGATATGAGGGAGGGAATCGCGTTTGCGCATGCGCATCAGGTGAAGGTGCATGTGACGGCGAATATCCTCGCGCATAATGAGGATATTAAGGAAGCGGCAGATTATTTTAAGGTGCTGGAGCAGCTGCGGCCGGATGCGTTAATCATATCGGATCCGGGGTTGTTTATGATGGCAAAAAAGATATGCCCTGAGATAGAGATTCATATTTCGACGCAGGCTAATAATACGAATTATGAAACTTACCGTTTCTGGTGGGAGTTAGGCGCAAAACGGGTGGTATCGGCAAGAGAGTTATCCTTGGAGGAGATTAGGGAGATACGGGAAAAGATTCCGGAAGAAATGGAGATCGAGAGCTTCATCCATGGAGCAATGTGTATCTCGTATTCAGGAAGATGTCTGCTGTCCAATTATTTTACCGGAAGGGATGCCAATCAGGGCGCGTGTACGCACCCATGCCGTTGGAAATACGCGGTCATGGAGGAAAAGCGTTCCGGTGAATATCTGCCGGTCTTTGAGAATGAACGGGGGACCTATATATTTAATTCCAAGGACCTGTGTATGATCGAACATATTCCGGAGATGATCAATGCCGGGATTGACAGTTTTAAGATCGAAGGCAGGATGAAGACCGCATTGTATGTTGCCACGGTAGCAAGGACATACCGGAAAGCGATCGATGATTATCTGGAATCAGAAGAGATCTATCGAGGCAATATGAAGTGGTATCAGGAGGAGATCTCCAAGTGTACTTACCGGCAGTTTTCCACAGGCTTTTATTTTGGAAAACCCAGTGAGGAGAATCAGATCTATGATAACAATACCTATATCAGTGAATATATTTATCTGGGTATGGTTGAAGAAGAGAAGGAGAAGCTTGTCAGGATCGAGCAGAAGAATAAATTCTCTGTGGGCGATCAGATTGAGATCATGAAACCGGATGGAAGAAATGTTTCTGTCAAGGTGCTTGCCATGTATGATGAAGAAATGGCAGCAGTTGGGAGCTGTCCGCATTCTAAGCAGATCATCTGGCTTAAATTAAGTGAACAAGCAGAGAAGCATGATATTTTAAGGGTGCAGTGTGAGAATAGTTAAGCCCGGCTTACATAACTCTTCGTTTGAATATCTATGTTTCAAAAATATCATATATGAAATCATTTTTGAAACATAGATATTCAAACTTCAGATTATGTAAACCTTATGGGTTGAATTGTACAACAAAAAATGACAAAGCAATTGTTTCGGAATTGCCTAATTAAATAAAATAGGTAATTGCGAAACTTCTAACAGTAGAATTTTTATTGTGCAGCATTGACAAATTCATAAGCAGACTTTTGAAAAACGCCGGCACTTAGATGCCGTTCTTTGGCATCTTATGTGCCGTTGCGTTTTTCACGAAGCGAAAGCGTGTCTGCGTTGAATTGTCAATGATGCACAATAGGAAAATTTTTGTCAGAGTTTCGCAAACGCCTAGATTAAATAAAATATAAATGAGGAGCAGTTTTATGAATGTAGAAGAGATTTTTGCCCAAAATGTTTTTACGCTGGGAAAGATGCGGGAGCGTCTGCCGAGGACTGTCTATAAAGAAGTCATTCATGTAAAAGAGGAAGGCGGCGAGCTTTCCAAGGAATCTGCGGATGTGGTTGCCAAGGCGATGAAGGACTGGGCGGTAGAGCGCGGCGCGACGCATTATACCCACTGGTTCCAGCCGCTGACGGGTATCACGGCGGAGAAGCATGATTCCTTCGTGTCCCACCCGGACGAGGAAGGAAAGATGATCATGGAGTTTTCCGGCAAGGAGCTGATCAAGGGCGAGCCGGACGCATCATCGTTTCCTTCGGGAGGTCTGCGCACCACCTTTGAGGCAAGGGGCTATACCGCGTGGGATATCACTTCTCCGGCCTTTTTAAAGGAATCGGCAACCGGCGTGATCCTGTGCATCCCTACCGCTTTCTGTTCTTATACCGGAGAAGCTTTGGATAAGAAGACGCCGCTACTACGTTCTATGGAGGTTATCAGTGAACAGGCGCTTCGTATCATAAGACTGTTTGGCAATACTGAGGCAACGAAGGTTTATCCGTCAGTGGGAGCGGAGCAGGAATATTTTCTGATTGACAGAGAGCTGTATCTGCAGAGAAAGGATCTGATCTTTGCCGGACGGACGCTGTTTGGCGCGCCCGCGCCGAAGGGTCAGGAGATGGAGGATCATTATTTTGGCGTGATCCGGGAGCGGATCGGCGCGTATATGAAGGATCTGAATGAGGAGCTTTGGAAGCTTGGCGTGACGGCAAAGACGCAGCACAATGAGGTGGCGCCGGGGCAGCATGAGCTTGCGCCCATCTATGAATCCGCTAATATTGCGGGGGATCATAACCAGCTTGTGATGGAGACGATGAAGCGCGTTGCGCACCGTCACGGGCTGACCTGTCTGCTGCATGAGAAGCCGTTTGCGGGGGTCAATGGTTCCGGTAAACATGATAACTGGTCGTTGTGTACGGACAACGGAGTCAACCTTTTGGATCCCGGCATCACGCCGAATGAAAACATTCAGTTCTTGCTGGTGCTTGCCTGCATCATGCGCGCAGTGGATATCCACGCCGATCTTTTGAGACAGAGCGCGTCAGATGTTGGTAATGATCACAGGCTGGGAGCGGATGAGGCTCCGCCGGCAATCATATCCATGTTTCTGGGCGATCAGCTGGAGGATGTGGTGCGTCAGCTAGTGACAACAGGCGTGGCGACGGAAAGCAAGGAAGGCGGCAAGCTGATGACCGGTGTGTCAACATTGCCGGAGCTGGATAAGGACGCTACGGATCGGAACAGAACTTCACCATTTGCGTTTACTGGCAATAAATTTGAATTTCGTATGGTGGGCTCTGCGGATTCCATTACGGCGGCCAATACGACATTGAATGCGATCGTGGCGGAGTCTTTCAGCGAAGCGGCTGATTGTTTGGAGGGTGCTGAGGACTTTGATATCGCGGTGCATGACCTGATCAAGGAATATATGACAAAGCATCAGCGGGTCATCTTTAACGGTAACGGCTACTCGCAGGAGTGGGTGGAGGAAGCTGAAAAACGGGGACTTCCGAATATCAGGTCTATGGTGGAGAGCGTTGCTACGCTGACTACGGAGAAGTCGATCAGGATGTTTGAACGGTTTCATATATTTACAAAAGCCGAACTGGAATCTCACGCGGAGATCTTATATGAAACCTATGCAAAGTCCATCAATATAGAGGCGCTTACGATGATCTATATGGCGAACCGTCAGATCATCCCGGCAGTCGTTTCATACACAAAGGAGCTGGCGGACGCCGTGATCGCGGTACGGACAGCGGGCGCAGGTACAAAGGTGCAGGAGGCGCTGCTGCAGGAGACGACGGAGCTTCTGGAAGAGATGCAGCATGCTTTGGAAATGTTGGAAAAAGATGAGGCAAAGGCGGCAGATCTTACGGATAATAAAGAAAAGGCATTTTATTATAAGGATGTGATTCGGAAGGATATGGAGGCGCTGCGCACACCCGCGGATCGTCTGGAGCAGATCGTAGATAAGAAGATGTGGCCGTTTCCGACCTATGCGGATATGTTGTTTGAGGTATAAGCGGATATCGGCAGTACCGGGATGCATAATAATTAAGGAATATTTATCCCAAATACCAAATGGATATATACATCGACACGTGGATCATAGCGTGTCGATTTTTTTGGTTTTGCGCCTAAATGGCTCCTAAATAAAAATAGAGCAATATAACGAATAATAATATGACAAAAGGTCAACAATTTATACCAAAATGTTGACTATCTGTTATTTTATATCATATTTTGCGATATTATGCAATACTTTATTTTTTCAGTTTCCAATTTTATCAATTAAAAATCCCCGAACAAAACATCCAGGGATATAAAATAATTTTTCTTAAGTTTAGTTTACTCCCGCCAGACGAAGCTTCTCCTGTAAACGCTGGATCTCCGCCTTCTGCTTGGCATTCTCCTCTTTCTGCTTGGCTAACTCTTTCTCCTGCTTTGCATCCTTTGCTTCGTATTCTGCCAGTTTTGTTTCCTGCTTGGCGTTCTCCGCCTTCTGCTTTTCCAACTCCGCCTCCAGTTCCCTAAACTCATGGGTGGCTAATTTTATTAAAGGTGCTGTCATCTGATCGACCTCCTTCCACAACTCTCTGTGCTTCGCAAATACCCGCTCCGCCGCATTGCGGATCAGCCTTACATAATCATGGCACTGCAGCTCCGTAAGTCTGCCCGCTGCCACTTCATCCTCTAAAATCAATATAACTTCATTCAGATACTCTGTCAATTCCTTTTCCGTGATATTTTTTCCCTTTCTTAACCGCTGACGGAAGCGGAGCATCGTGTAGGGCAGGAACAGTACCAGATGCTTCTCCCTGATCTCTTTCAGGGAATACTTCTGCACCCTGACGACCGGGAGCCGGTAGATATGTT
Source organism: uncultured Lachnospiraceae bacterium (assembly GCA_964421915.1). Classification (GTDB taxonomy): domain Bacteria; phylum Bacillota; class Clostridia; order Lachnospirales; family Lachnospiraceae; genus NK4A136. Next base: position 64,842 of record CAYQZB010000010.1, on the reverse strand, counting down.
CACTGTTATCCTGAAAGAGGATACGGCACTGAAGATGATCGGGACTGGAACTGCTTCCTTCCGGATAGAGCACTACGGAATTCGGGAATTTCAATGTAATTTCTTTGGGCTCTCCGTCTACCACTTTCGTATGGGTGATCGCAAAATGCACATCATAGGCGAACATGCGGATCACCATCTCCTGATTGTCCTTCATCTGACATTCCAGATGATAATAATCCGTCCCATCTACCAGAAGCGCGATATCCATGAGGGTAGACTTCGGCGGTGCTTCCCTGTTCTCCCAGAATGTGGAGGTCTCCGTATTCAGCAGTATGATGGATGTGCCCTCCGGGTATTCTTTTCCATACACTTCTTTAAACAACGGAAAAAGCTGTTCCGGCATGGCGTCAACGATGGCTTTTGTGATCTCGTCCCAAATTTTACCACCGTAAACTGCGGGCTCCGTCGATGGTGTCTCGTTTGCCATCGGTTGTTCATTCGGTATCTGCTGTTCTTCTAGTATCTGCAGTCCTTTTGTTGTGTATGCGTTTTGCACCTTGTGTCCCTTTTTTGCCATAAAATCATCCTTTCTTCGTATTTAATTAATTACTCAGATATATCTGACAGAATCTGTCCAAATATGCATGCACAATTTTTAGAAATTTTTAGATGTTCATATCTTAAACGCTATCATTTCATTTGTCAATCATTTTTTTGATTTTTACTTTCCTCATTTTTATCAATTTCATAAATTCAAAATTATGAAATTGATAAAAATGAAATTATTCAAAATAAATTTGCATATTCTTTCCCCAAAAGTCCGATCACAGCAGCTAAATCTGTTTAAACACTTTAAAATAGAGAGCTCTGAATCTTTTGAATCTTCATTAAATTAAAAGACCGGCTTTTTAGAGTTTCAACCTATATTCTCCTCTGTAATGTTTTTAATTCCATTATACGAATCATTCAATTTTTTAATGAGCCGGTTTATTTTGCTGTCTGCAGATTTTTTTGTTGCGTGTGCTATATTGGTAATGATTCCGGTAACAGCAAGCGTATCTCTAAAATGAACAATGTTTCCATTTTCATGGAAATTAACTTCTTTTTTCCAGAGATCACCATAATAGCATTTGTTATTAACAGATTCCTTTATTAATTCTTTTAGTTTTTCCTTCGTATTCTCATTATGCTCAATAGATTTTTCTAACGCTTTTTTCACAAAAGGGCGATTATTTTCAATCAGCATATCTAACAGTTGTGAGATATACGGAAACACAAATATATGTTTGCGATTGCTGCCATCCTTATATCGGTTATGATCCCGAATTTCAAATGGATCTGTAAAATAATCCAGTACTTTATCGCTGGATTTTGCGATATGGCTTACCATATTTTTGTCATAATGTATATCAAAATCCGGACATATACAAGACAAATAATGTGCTTTGTAATATAATTCAGGAATTTCCCTTGCCCTTAATTTTTTCAACATAGGTAAATCATCATGATCTGCTGCAAATGAGATAATATACATTCTCAACTGATCTTGTGTCGCAAGCTTATATTGCAAATCATCCATATCTGGTTTACGTATAAAAACACCATTATTACATTCTTCAAATCTAATACGCTGAATATTCGTTCCCGCTCCAAATGTCATAACATAATCTTTATCTTTCCGGCTGTCAAACCATATATAATTTTTATTTATCAAAAATTTTAAAAAATCATAATTCCCAAACATAATAGCATACTCCAATACGGTTTTGCCATATTCATCCGGATTAAGAAAGGGCTTGTCCTTCTCCTCTATGTAGGCAACCCATTCGGCCTCGTTGTGTGATTGAGCAACGGTATAATTTGTCATTCTGTTGCTTTTAGGTTTTCCGCATTCCCCGGCACTCAATATCTGTTCAAAAGAAACTTGGAGCAATTCTGAAAAAATTGGTAAATCATGAATTTGAATTGCCTTTGCCCCTTTTTTTATTTGAGATAAGCGATTTGCCATGTTTTGTATATCTGCTTCGGAATATTTATTTTTATAGATCGTTTGAAGATAAGTTATACAAAACTGTCGTGTCGATTTAAATTTTCGTTCAATCAATCCGGAAATATAAGCCCCTATTTTTTGGTTTTCAATTTTATAAGACATATCTATCACTCCTTTCAAAAAAATCATACCGCATTTTGTTGGCAAAATATATCATGGATTTGCATATACTATGAGAATATATATTGTATATTTTAGATATAATGTATGCTTTTTGCATATATAACACCATGATGTTAGACACAAATAAGTGGATTTGTTCCAAATAAGCTGTTATCAAAGCGGCAAAGCTTAAAGGTTGATTTTGTAAAATACTTCGTCCTTATCATCTTGGTCAATCGACAGGTAACGTTTGGTGATCTCAATGGAAGAATGATTATATATGGACATGATCAGGGCAGGCTGCACGCCCATCTTCCATGCGTGATAGCCAAAGGTTTTCCGGAGTGAATGGCAACTTATTGTACCGTCGATGCGCAATGTTTCTCCGGCTTTTTTTATAATTTTATATGCGTGAGAACGACAGATGGGGTGATTCCTCTCACCGCTGCGGGAAAAAATATAATCTTTAGGGGAAACTTCTTTAAGATGTTCTCTAAGCAGATCTAATGAATGCTGTGCTTCTTGATTTAATATCATCCGTGTCTGTTTTTTTGTCTTTTGCTCAATTAGTGTAATATGCTCTTTATATTTATGGGTCTGGAAATCAAAAACATCTTCCCACGTCAGTTTAAGAATATCGCTGATTCTTAGAGATGTATTCATTGCAAGCGTTACCATAGTATAATTACGCGGCTGACCAATTTCCAGAAAATACTCTTTAAGGCGTCTAATATCTTTCTGATTTCTAATGGGATCTGTTTTACACATAATAAATTACCTCCTGTTTGTTTAATAAAAATGGAATACTCCGGTACGGTTGGATTGTCAACATTTTGGTATAAATTGTTGACTTATATAAGCGGGAAAGGATAAAAATGGTGTGGAATATTCTATATCAGTTTAACGAAGCATATGCGGCTTTTGCAGGGGTATCTATCTTTTCTCTATTGGAAAATAATAAATCAGCAGAGAAAATTTGTTTTTATATTTTGGGAGAGGATCTGACCGATGAAAGCAGGAATAAAATCCAGAAGATGATTGAGGGATACGACAGATGTGTAATTTATTTGGAAACTTCCTCAATCATAGAAAAAATTGAAAATCTGAAAATACCAAAATATCGCGGTTCCCATGCTACGAATCTAAAGTTATTTGCTATAGAACAAATCAGTGGGGATATGGATAAACTGCTTTATATCGACAGCGATACGATCATTATGGGCGGTCTTGGAAAGCTGTTTTCTATGGATATGAAAAATTTTCCAATAATGATGGTATTGGATTCACTGGGCTGCAAACACAAAAGCGATATAGGACATGCAATAGATGATTATTACTTTAATGCAGGAGTGATGCTGATCAATATACCGGAATGGAAAAATAAAAAATGCACGGAACAGATAGTAGATCATGTCAAATATGAAAGATCTCATTACATTGCGCCTGATCAGGATATCCTAAATTGTGTGTTAAAAGGAAATATAGGGATTTTGGGAGTGGAATACAATCTTCAGCCGTTACATTACAAATATGATTATAGGCTTTACAAAAAATATTGGGGGCAAAAAAACTATTACGCTGAAGAAGATATAAAAAATGCTGTACGACATCCGGTTATTATGCATTGCTTCCGCTTTTTGGGAGAATTTCCATGGGATAAAGATTCACGGCATCCGTGTTTGGATTTATTTGACGGATATTTGAAATGTTCTCCGTGGAGGGAATATGAAAAGACGGCTGCAAGACAAAACGGAATTCCTTTTCGCATAGAAAGATGGTTGTATGATTGGATGCCGGATCAGATGTTTTTATTAGTATTTAGAATGGGACACGGGATGGTAATCAGCGGGGCAGAAAGAAAATCAAAACATGGGGAAAATGATGGAAAAATGTAATAACAACCCGTCGGTAAAAATTTATGTTGCGTCCCATCAAGCATCTACTCTGCCTCCGAAGATCAGTAGGGACATTTATGAGATTTTGCAGGTGGGGGCAGAGGGAAATACATACTTTTCCGATGTCAGAGATGATCTTGGTGAAAATATTTCAGAACGGAATTATCTTTATAATGAATTAACTGGGTTGTACTGGATCTGGAAGAATTGCAAAGAAGATGTGGTAGGAATATGCCATTACCGGAGATTTTTCGTAAACGGATGGGGAAAAGTGATAAATCTCATTGCGGGAAAGAACGAGGGGTACATAGGAAAAAACTATATTTGCAATAAATTAGATAGGTATGATGCAATTGTACATAATCTATCGATAGCATTTCCGAGTGTAGAAAAACAATATTGTAAATATAATAACCAAAGATGTTTCTTTTGCTTGAAAGAAGTGATTGCAGATATGTATCCGGATTATATGGAAGCATTTGAGCGCGTTATGCATGGAACCAAGATTCATTTTCTTAATATGATAATTGCCAGACGTGAACTTGTATCAAGATATGCAAAATGGCTTTTTGATATCTTATTTGAAACTGAAAAAAGGATGAATGAGCAAATGGGAAGAGTGCCGGATAGAGAGATGGGGATGCTGGGAGAACGGCTTATGGATGTTTGGCTTCTTAAAAACAATATTGCAGTGATATCATGTTTTTCAATCAATACCGAGAGAGTAGACTGGAAAATTTGGTAAGGGTTCCTAATGAAAAAATATATAGAAATCATTATTTCCATTCCAATTCATGAAGCAGCAGAGGTAGCATGTAATCAAGCGGATAATATAAAAAAATATGTTCCGAATTCATTAATAATTTTTCACATTTGTAAGTCTTACAGAAATGTTGAAGAGATTGAATTGCTTAGGCAAAAAGAAAATGTGGTAATTAATCCTACAAGGTTAGAGACTGCATGGGGAAATATTATAGAGACTCATATTTGTAATTTTTTATATGCGAAGGATAATTATGAATTTAAATATTTTTTATTGCATTCATCAAATGATATGTATGTCCGAAGGGGGATAGAAAAATATATTTTCAGGTATAAGGCAGGATTTAATTATCGAGAAATTGAAGATCAAAATTCATATTGGATAGTTGCTCATGCTGCATGCAAAGATTTGCTATTAAGCAAAATTGCTAATGGAGGCTCCAAATACGCATCGCAGATTGAAGGATCGTTCTATGCGTTCGAGATCATGGATGAAATTGTAACAACATTACAAAACCATATGCCATTTGAGAAAGCGGTAGAATCCTACACAAGAGAAGAATTATTTTTTTCAACGGTTGCAGCGGAGATGCTGGAACATGAACAAGTTGGAAGACCAACAACATTTTCGGAAGTTCATAGATTTGATCGGATTTATCAAAATTATAATATCTATAAAGATAAATTGATAGGAAAAAAGAGTGGAATGGCTTTTGCAGATGATTTTCTTAGAAGGTGTTTGTTCAGAAGTCAAATATATAGAATAACAAAAAGAGATGTTTATAAGATAAGGGAAAAAGATGTTAAATATATCCAGAAGAATGGCTGTATAGACGATGGCAATGGGACCATTTATCTGTATGATGAAGCAAATGTTTTTTCAGTAAAAAGAGTTCCCAGAAATCTAAAAAACAGACTAAGAAAGTTTATAAATCAAATAGATGAAAGGGGAACAACCAAATGTCTATGATTAAAGCTGTAATTTTTGATATGGATGGGGTGTTAATTGATGCAAAAGAATGGCATTACGAAGCATTAAATAAGGCACTTGGATTATTTGGCTATGAAATAAGCAGATATGATCATTTGGTAACATATGATGGGTTGCCGACTGCTAAAAAATTGGAAATGCTTTCTATGGAAAAAGGGATGCCGCGGAGACTTCATAAATTTATTAATGAGTTAAAACAACAATATACAGTGGATCGTATCGTTATAGACTGTCATCCCATTTTTTCTCATGAATATGCATTATCAAACTTAAAAGATGAGGGATATCATCTTGCTGTCGCGTCAAATTCTATAAGGAAAACTGTGGAAATGATGATGGAAAGAAGTAATTTAATTTCATATCTTGACTTTTTTTTGAGTAATCAGGATGTGTCAAAAGGGAAGCCGGATCCAGAAATTTATAATGTGGCTATTGAGCGGCTGTGTTTTCAACCAAAGGAATGTCTGATTGTTGAGGATAACAGAAACGGAATTAGAGCAGCAAAAGCAGCGGGAGGACATGTTATGCAAGTAGAATCGGTATATGATGTTAATTACGCTAATATTAAAAAGCAAATTGCCATGGCTGAGAAAGGGGAAGTATAACGTGATTAAAATAATCATTCCGATTGCGGGAAGTAATCAGGTCGATAATGAGACGCAATATATTAGAGGATTATATGAAATAGAAAAAAAGACCATTTTTCAGCATGTTTATGAATCACTTTCCAGAATAAAAGATGCGGAATTTATTGTTATTCTACGTAAGGAAGATGTTATAAAATTTCATTTGGATAATATGGTTAAGTTAATGATTCCAAATGTTAAAATAGTTATTGCCGATGGGGAAACAAAGGGAGCGGCATGTAGCTGTTTATTGGCAATTGATGATATTTCGGAAAACGATCCACTGGTAGTAGCAGGGAGTGATCAATTAGTTGCTGTAAATTTGCAGGAAGTAATTGAGACATTTGAAAAGAAAAATTTTGATGGTGGAGTTATTACCTTTGAAGGGATTCATCCGAGATGGTCATTTGTCCGATTGAATGAAGAGGGAAGAGTAATTGAGGCTGCTGAAAAACGTCCAATAAGTAAGAATGCGACAACCGGTTTTTATTACTTTAAGAAGGGAAAATATTTTATTGAGGCAGCTCAGAGTATGATCAAAAAGGGTGCCAGTGTAAATGAAAAGTATTATGTATGTCCGGTATTTAATGAAATGATTTTAAAACAATTGTATGTTGGAATATATCAAATAGATAGAGAGAGTTACTTTAACTTTAAACATGATAATGGCTTGACAGAATATAATAAATATCTAAAGGAGAAAAATTAAGTTCAATGAAAAATGCAAGATTAGAGGACATGAAAAGAGGGTGGTTTATTGGTAACTTTATTCCATCATTAATGAAAACAAATGACGTTGAAGTTGCAGTAAAAAAATATAAAAGGGGCAAAAAAGAGGCAACACATTACCATAAAATTGCCACTGAGTACACAGTTGTAGTAACAGGAAAAGTTAAGATGTTTGGTAAAGAATGGAATGAAGGGGATATTATTGTGGCGGAACCAGGAGACGCAACTTCTTTTGAAGCTTTATCAGACGCTATCAATGTTGTGGTTAAAATACCGGGAGCAAATGATGATAAATATCTATGTGAGGAGAAATAGTGATGATTAATATTGTGATTCCAATGGCTGGGAGGGGAAGCAGATTTGCGAAAGCAGGGTATAAGATGCCGAAACCATTGATTGATGTACACGGCCATTATATGATAGAGTGCGTTATTCAGAATATCAGACCAAAACAAGAATATCGTTTTATTTTTCTGTGTTTGGAAGAACATTTGAACAAATATAAATTGAAAGAAAAATTAAAAGAGATTGAACCTTCGTGCATTGTTGTACCGGTAGATTGCGTTACAGAGGGCGCTGCATGTACGGTGTTACTAGCTGAAAAATATATAAATAACCATGATGAAATGATGATTGCAAACTCTGATCAGTATGTTGATATTGATATCAATGATTATCTGAAAAAACTGGGAGACAAAGATGGGCTTATCATGACAATGACGGCTGATGATCCTAAGTGGTCCTTTGTTGCATTGGATAAAGCCGGATATGTAACCGATGTTCGTGAGAAGGAGGTAATATCCAACGAAGCAACTGTTGGCATATATAATTATAAACACGGTTCTGATTTTGTTAAGTATGCACACCAGATGATAGATAAGAATATTAGGGTAAATGGAGAGTTTTATGTTGCGCCCATTTATAATGAAATGATTTCTGCGGGAAAGAAAGTTGTATTTTATAATGTGGGTAGAGAAGGTAATGGTATGTATGGCTTGGGCGTTCCGGAAGATCTGAATAAGTTTTTGGATAACAAAATTTCAAGAAAATGATAGGAGAATTAATTAATGCGTTTGATTAAAGACGTAAAGAAATACCATCATTATCTAATATATTCAACAAAAGCCCAATTAAAATCTGAAGTAACAAATTCTTATTTGGATTGGGTATGGTGGTTGCTGGAACCCTTATGTCATATGATAATCTATTCAATTATATATGGTTACGTTTTTAAAGCTTCAGAAGAATATTTCACAATTTTTATTTTTATAGGAATAACTTTTTGGGGATTTTTTAATAGAACCGTTAATGGTAGTGTAAGATTACTAAAGGAAAGTAGCGGAATTATTACAAAGGTGTATATCCCCAAACATATTATTTTAATAAAACGGATGATGGTTAATGGTTTTAAAATGTTCATTCAAATTATTGTAGTTGCTGTAATGCTTGTAATTCAACAGGTGCCTGTAAATGCATACATACTGTATATTATTCCTTCTATTATTATATTGTTTTTGTTTACATTTGCAGCGGGTTGTTTTTTGATGCATTTTGGTATCTATGTAGATGATTTGTCTTACATTATTTCAATTTGTTTGAATATGCTGATGTATTTTACAGGAACATTTTATAGCTTGGAAAAAAGATTACCGTCTCCAATAGGAGATTTATTGACATATTGCAACCCAATAGCAATGGTAATAGCTGTTACTAGGAATGGTTTGTTATATAGATTGGAAAGCCCCAAATTACCTATAGTTGTATGGCTGTTCATATCAATAATATTATCCTATTTTGGGGCGAAACTTGTTTATAAAAATGAGAACAGTTATGCAAAAATGCTGTAAAGTTGGAGTTGATAATATGATTGAGAAAATAATAGAAGTCAATGACCTCTGTGTTAATTATAAACCTTATAGAAATGTTTCTATACAAAAAAGTCTGTTTAAAAAGAAAAGAGAGAATATAAAAGAAATTCATGCTTTAAAGAATGTATCCTTTTCTGTTGAAAAAGGGAAAATTGTAGGCGTTATTGGTAAAAATGGAAGTGGGAAATCTACTTTGCTTAGGACAATAGGAGGAATTTACAGTCCGGATAAAGGTATGGTTAATTTGCATAATCACTCAGTTTCTTTACTGTCTATAGGCGTTGGTTTTATAAATGATCTGTCTGGAAGAGAAAACATTTTTCTGTCTGGCATGTTATTAGGATTTACAGAACATCAAATTCGCCAATTTCTAAATGAAATAATAGATTTTTCGGAAATAGGTGAATTTATAGATTATCCGGTGAGGACATATTCAAGTGGTATGTATTCGCGCTTAGCTTTTTCAATAACCGCTTTTTTAAAAACAGATATATTGTTAATAGATGAGTTGCTAAGTGTGGGAGACCAACATTTTAGAGATAAGAGTTTTAAAAAAATGAAAAGTCTCATAAGTGATCGAGAGCGAACAGTTCTTATTGTTTCCCACAGTAGTGATTCATTAAAGAAACTGTGTGATGAAGTTATATGGATTAACGAGGGTAAATTGATTATGATGGGTGAATCGGAGAATGTGATAGAACAGTACAGGAAATATATGGAGAAAGGATAAAGTAAATGAAAAAAAGAATTTTATTATATGTGAATAGAGATCAAAAAACGGACTTTAATTATTCTTATTCATATACTGAGGCTATGAGGCAAATGGGAGGTAATAGTGGAAATGCAGTATTTCAATATGCATTGCAGAGTTATCTTTCTGCTCCAGATGTAGACTTAACGATAAATACTGATTTGTTTAGAGTTAAACCGCATCAACAGGAATATTTTGATGATATTAACTCAAAGTATGACTGCGTGGTCTTTTCACCTGCTAATATTTTGGCTGAATATGCAAAAGGGCGTGGATTAGTAATAGGAAAAAAAGTTTTTGAAACATTAAAAATACCAGTATATGCTATTGGTTTGGGTGTGCAATCTTCTAAGGAATATTCGTTTGACTTTTTGAAAAAAATTCAGGATGAAGCGAGGGAATATATAAATGGAATTTTGTCAACGGGTGGAAAAATTGGTGTACGAGGTAATTTTACAGCCGAATGTTTGGAAAAAATTGGATTTACATCAAATGATTTTACAGTAATAGGATGTCCGTCTTTGTATATAAGGGGACGGGACATGCAGATAACACAAAAGAAAGTGGGTGAAAATGACTTTAGACCAGCATTAAATGGTTTTAGAATTTGGAATGATGCCAATAGTTTTAGATGGTTTGAAAAATATTCGCATTCTATTTTTGTGGATCAGGAAGAGTTTTATAAATTATTATATCTTCCCGAACAGCTTACGTGGAAAGAATATCAATATTTGTCCGATGAAAAGCAGAAATGGCTTACTCTATATTTACAAAAAAGAATTCAATTGTATGGAACAGTTCCAGATTGGATAAATGATTTAAAAAATCGTGGTATAAACTTTTCATTTGGGTGTAGGGTTCATGGTAATATTGTACCTATTTTGGCAGGCATACCTGCATATATTGATATGTTTGATTCCAGGGTGAAAGAATTGGCGGAATTTTTTAATATTCCTGGAGGTTTTGTTGAAGGCGAAACTCCGGATCCTTATAAAATCTATCTGAAAACAGATTATTCAAAGTTTAATAGAGCTTTTGCAACAAAGTTTGATAATTTTAAAGATTTTATGAATCAATGTGGTTTACCATTGAATGCAGTGGAAATTCCGCAGGAGAAATCTGAAATTAGAGAACAAATACATAATGTAAATGAAAAAATTATATTAGCAAAAAGAGATGAAGTATATATAGATGAGTCTGCATTGATTAAAAAGCTAAATAAGAAGAAAGTTGCATTTGTGGCTCATGAATTTGGATTATTTAAAAACCATGGTGGGATTGCAGCTTATCTGTATCAAATGACAAAATACATACTTGAAAAATATAAGAATGTGCAAGTGAGTGTCTTGGCAGGTGATGTTGATAATAACTGTGATCTGTTAAATTATGATAATTTTTCATTATATCCAATTCAAATGAATGATTATTCCATTATGGAAGAAAAAGTGCTGGAGATATTAAAACAAATTTCGCCGGATTATGTTGAAGTATCGGATTATGGAGCTTTATGCTTGAAAAGTATTATTTATAAACTGGAAGGCGGACAGGAATTAAAACAGACAAAATTTTTTGTGAATAATCATTCAGCAACGAGGGAGTGCTTTGAATGGAGCTCTTTAATTGATTTGGCTTTTGCACAGCCAGAAATGCGTAAATTAGCGTTGCGCGAAAAGGCGCAGATGCATTTAGCAGATGCGTGTGTAGTTCCATCAGAATTTTTAGGGCATTATGTTGAAAAAAACTATCAAATTAATAAAGTACATGTATTGAGACATCCAACAAATTTAAAAGTTAAGGAGAAAAAGGCATTATTTAATGAGATTAATCAGAAAGTAAATTTAGATATTTATAATAATAAGTTTGTTATAAGTTTGATATCTAGGTTTGAAGGACGAAAACATCAGATTGATTTAATTAAGACTTTTGTTGCGATATGTGAAGAAAACAAAGAATTTGACGGAATTTTAGTTTTGGCGGGGAATACATCTATTGATGCGTTTGACGGAGTTGATTATACGGAAAAATGTATTTTAAATATTCCCGAAAATTTGCAAGATAGAGTTTTATTATTTGATTTTGCTGGAAGTAAAATGAAAAAGATGATTTATGCTATTAGTGACCTGGCTGTAATGCCATCTGTATATGAAAATTTTCCTGTTGCAATGACAGAGTATATATACAATGGAGTTCCTGTAATTGCGTCGCGATATAATGGTATATCCGATGTGACAAAGGAATATTGGTTTGATTTAACATTTGATCCTTTTAAATTGAATCAATTAAAGGAAAAAATCCTACAGTTTTATAATTTTTCTGATACCAGAAGAAAGGAGATGGCAAATAAACAACTACAAGAATTGATATTTTTAACGAATCCAAAAAGAAGTATATTTAAGAAATTAAATTTTTATAATCAATTTACTAAAGAAAATAGCAATAAATTGAAGTTTATTAAATTAACAGACGAAGCTATATTTAAAGATATTAATGTAACTGGAGAATACAAGTTGATTTTAGCACCTACAGAAGAAATTGCAGAAATGTTTATTTCCTTTATTAATAAAAATCTTGGTAACACAGGCAATGCAATCTGCTGTTTTGAAAATGAAATGATTTTAGATGTTGAAGGGAAAATAAGCAAAAGTAGTGCAATTTATTTTAGCAACATAAAAATAGCGGAAGAAGATAGAAATGTTTGTTGGAGTGATTTTTTGGCTGATTGGATTTTTGTTAATCGTGCGAATTTGGTAATAATCCCAACAATGACAAATATTGAAAAAAATAACAAATATGAGAAAACGGTTATGAACCTGCGTTCAAAAGTTTTTAGACGTATGATTGGTATTGATTTGGAGGAACGATATGCAAATTAAATTTTCAATTTTAATACATGGTCCATACTTTGGCAATTGTATAGATAAAATATTTGAGCAATTTTTAGTACTTTCTGATCAGCAAAGAGAAAATTACGAAATAATTATAGTTTCATATGTCAGTGATTATGAAGATACAATTAATCTATTAGAAATTTTGGGGGTCAGGGAATATGTAAAGGAAATAGTTATAGTTAGAGATTTGTTAAATCCCGGTTTTTTTAATATTAATAGACAAATTGTTACAGTGAGAGCGGGATTGGAGGCAGTACAAAACGAAAGTTATGTAATAAAGTTAAGAAATGATCAGAGTATATCCTTTAAAAAACTTAATAAGAAATTGTTAAAATATAATATTTTATCTAATGTGTCAAGCAAAAGGATTCTTACGACAAATTGTTTTACAAGAAAGGACAGATTATACCATCCATCAGATATGTTTTTATGTGGATATAAGGAAGAAATAAATACATATTACAATTGTAAACTTATGGAAATGACACATAAAAGTTATGAAATTAACTTAATTAGAAAGTGTGAAGATAAAAATTACGATTTTATATCTGGATTTATGTGCCCGGAAAAAATATTATTTATGAATTATTTGAGGCAAAAGGGATGGGATATAAAAAATACTTTTGAAGATAGTTATAATGCAATAAATGAGTATTGTTTAATACTGAATTCTTGGGATATTGATTATTGCTGGAATAAAAAGAGAAATCCGGTATTAAAAACCGGCAGCATAATTTTACCATACTATTTTACATTAGAACCATTTAGAGGCGCGCCGATTGAAAAAGCGAGATGTTATATGAGACACGACTTCATTGGAACTATAACTTTAAAGGATATGTATTACATAGGATTAGCAAAAACTTTATATTTTGTTGAATACAGTTGCAAGGGTAAAGTGGTTTTGGCTTTGCAAAAGGTGGCTAATACATTTCGGAATCATCATAAACTACTTTTTTTGTTGCAACATAGTCCTTTTTGGTCTGTTGCTGTAAGGTTATCAAGTAAGTATGATATATAGGTTGTGCTGTATAAATGTACATTATAATTACGTGAATTTCCAACCCTTAAGGAGAGGAATTTGGTAAAACAGAAGAGGTTCTAATGAAATATGTTGCAATTGTAGATTTTTAATGGGAATAGGAGAGCAAATAAGAGAAATGGTTGATATACAAAAGACAAAGCAGATAGATTATCGATTTAAAATCATGTATGCACTTGGTGTGATTTTTGTGGTGTCAGGACATTGCGAGATGGGAGGGATTTCATTTATGTATGATTGGTTTCCGCCCGCAGCATTCCACTTGGGATTATTTGTTTTTTCTTCAGGATACTTTTATAAGAGCCAGTCAGAAAATAATATAATGCAATATATTTGTAGAAAGGCAAAGGCATTATTATTACTTGTGTATTTATGGAACTTTTTTTATGCAGGTGTTGTTTCGCTATCAAAATTTGTTGAATTTACAATAGGAGGAGAATTATCAATAAATACCCTTTTTATAATGCCAATTACAAATGGTCATCAATTCCTATATAATATGGGAGGATGGTTTGTTGTTCCTTTATTTATGCCTGAGTGTTCTAATGTTATATTGAGAAGATGTTTGAAGTTTTTAAAAAATAAGACTCAAAAGGAAATTTTGTTTTTTGTAGTATATTGTTTGCTTGGAACTATAGGAACATATATTGCATTCCAAGGATTTAATACTGGTTTATGGCTTGTTGTAGTAAGGATGTTGTATTTTTTGCCGTTTTATGGATTAGGGGTATTTTATAGAACAATATTGGAGAGATTTGATAGATGTTCAAGTTTTATATATTTTTGTTGTGTTTTTATATGTGAGCTTATAATTATTTGCATTTATAAAAAAACACCGGCTTATACACCATCATGGTGCAATAATTTTGTGGATGGTCCTATATTACCATTTATTGTAGGCTTTTTAGCAGTTGCTTTTTGGTTGAGAGTATCAAAAATATTAGAACCTGTAGTGGGAAGAAGTAAGGTCATTAATCTAATTGCAGATAATAGTTATTCTATAATGATACATCAATTTATAGGATTCATGTTAATAAAATCTTTTTTAGGGGTCATTCATCTATTTACTTCATATTTTTCCGATTTTGATATGCAAAGATATAAAACAGATATATGGTATTATTATTTGCCTTGGGGAATAAGTCAGACAAAAATTATTTATCTGGCTGCAGGCATTTGTTTGCCTATTGCTATTCAGCTAATCATTAATAAAATAGGAAGTACTTTTTTCATAAAAAAGTCAGATAATCTAGGTGACTTAAAATAGCATAAGAACAGTACTTAATATGCTCGGAGATTTTAAGAGAATTTGTAAAATATATTTATTATGGAAGTGATACAAAGGCTAAATTATATTATTTTTAAAAGAATGGAATTTAGCTAATAATTTAATGATAAAAGACAGAGGGTAAATTATGCAGATTTTAGCACATAGGGGATATTGGAAAACAATAGAAGAAAAGAACACATTAATAGCATTTGAAAGGGCCTTTAAATGTAGATATGGAATTGAGACAGATGTAAGAGACTATAAAGGGAAATTGGTCATTTCCCATAACGTCGCGGACGAAAATTGCCCATTATTTGAAGATGTTTTAAGCATTTATAGAGAAATAAAAAGTGATGGGTATTTGGCTATTAATATTAAAGCAGATGGTCTTCAAGATATGTTGGAAGAAATATTGTCAAAGTACAAAATAGATAAATATTTTGTATTTGATATGTCGATTCCCGAACTTGTTGTATATCGTGCAAGAAATATCAACTACTTTACCAGAATGAGCGAGTATGAAACGGATCCCGTGTTATTGGATGATGCCATGGGTGTATGGATGGATGAATGGGAAAAAGCATGGATCAACAATGATTCCATTAGTCGGTTTTTGAATAAAAACAAGGTTGTAGCGGTAATATCGCCGGAAATACATGGAAGAGATGAAATAGTAATGTGGAATTATATGAGGAAGATTGATAATGACCGTTTGTTATTATGTACGGATAAACCAGATCAATTTAAATTGTTTTGTGGAGAAAGGATAGATTAAAATATGAAAGAAAATGAATTATGGGATACCAACAGTTTTATTGCTTAACATTTTAAGATATTTAAAACATATTAATTTAAAGAATTATTAGTGAAAATAATTTATGTATAGGTAATTTGAGGTGGTTTGTTTTTCTGTTTTTTATTTATATTAAGGAAAGGATACTGATGAAAATGATTAAGCTTATAGTAATGGATGTGGATGGAACACTGACGGATGGAGGGGTTTATTATTCTGAGTCGGGAAGTGAAATAAGAAATTTCAATTCCAAAGATGCTGTCGGCATATTGGCGTGTCAGGCGCTCGGCATTGATTGCATGATTTTGACCGGCAGAAAGTCGGAAGCGGTTGAAAGAAGGGCAGAGGACTTACATATCAGATACGTTTATCAGGGAATAACTGATAAGATGGATTTTTTGGTGGATTTTTTAAAAAAACATAAAATGGAATTGCATGATATTTTATATATCGGAGATGATTTGAATGATATCAAATGTATGAATATCGCGGGCGTTGCCGGATGTCCGGCAGATGCAGCTCCGGAGATTCTGATGAGAGCTGATTATATTGCCTCCCATAATGGTGGGCATGGAGCGGTAAGAGATGTTTTATTCTCATATTTAAAAGATAATAATTTATATGATGACGCAGCAGCTAAAGTTTACGGTGGTATTTTTTGATTGCTCCTAATTCTCATCTGATACAGCCTCATGCATCAACTTTTTCATACGAGATCCCCGAACAAAACATCCGGGGATCTAAAAGTTTCTGTTTAAGGTCAATTATTTCCTGCCAAACGAAGCATCTCCTGCAGGCGGTGGATCTCCGCTTTCTGCTTGGCGTTTTCTGCTTTCTGCTTGGCAAGCTCCGCTTCCTGCTTAGCAAGTTTCTCCTCCAGTTCCTTGAACTCTTGGCTGGGTAGTTTTATCAAAGGCGCTGTCATCTGATCGACCTCCTTCCATAGCTCTCTGTGCTTCGCAAATACCCGCTCCGCCGCGTTGCGGAGCAGTCTTACATAATCATGGCGCTGCCGGTCCGTAAGTCCGCCCGCAGCCACTTCCGTCTCTAAAATCAATATAACTTCATTCAGATACTCTGTCAATTCCTTTTCCGTGATATTTTTCCCCTTTCTTAACCGCGGTCGGAAGCGGAGCATCGTATAGGGCAGGAACAGAATCAGATGCTTCTCCCTGATATCTTTCAGGGAATACCGCTGCACCTTGACGGTCGGGAGCCGGTAGATATGTTCACTGTTATCCTGAAAGAGGATACGGCATTGGAGATGATCGGGGATGGAATCGTTTCCTTCCGGATAGATGACCACGGAATGCGGGAATTTCAACGTAATCTCTCCATTCTCACCATCCACGGCTTTCGTATGGGTGATGGCAAAATGCACGTCATAGGCGAACATGCGGATCACCATCTCCTGCTCGTTCTTCATCTGACATTCCATATGGTAATAGTCCGTGCCGCCCACCAGCAGCGCGATATCCATGAATGTTGATCCGGGCGGTTCTTCCTCGCTTTCCCAGAATGTGGAAGTCTCCGTATTCAGCAGTACGATGGATGTCCCCTTTGGGTATTCTTTTCCATACACTTCCTTAAATAACGGAAACAACTGCTCCGGCATGGTATTAACAATGGCTTTTAAGATCTCATCCCACAGTTTATTGCTGTCATAAACCGCGGACTCTGTCGGCTGTGTTTTTTTCTGCATCTGCTTTTTCTCCGGCATCTGCTTTTCTTTTATCGTGCGCATATTCTGTGTCCTTTGTTTCTTTCCTGTCATAAACCCATCCTTTCTGTTTTTCTTCCGCGGCAATGCTAAAAACGCATAAATTAAAACACCGCGGTACAAATAAGCAACGTAAACTGTGAAATATGGCGAAACGCCGGGATTTTTGAACTGCCGGACGGCAGCCGTAAATGATTTTCACGTGAAATAAGTATATCAGCCTTGATACAATTTGTAAATATTTTTTAAATCACAAAATCTTTAATTCCATTCAGTTTTTCGGAAACGCGAATTTTCTTGATTTCCCAATTAAAAAAGAGCCGGACACGGTTAAAGCAGGAAAAGATCACTGAGAAAGAAATTGACATTATATCCGGAGAAGGTTATATTGATATACAGATAAAAGTAATAATGCATTTTAATAATTAAAATAGGGAGCAGGAAAATGAGCTACGATTATCTGATAGTCGGCGCAGGGCTGTTTGGGGCGACATTTGCGCATGAGGCGGCAAAAGCCGGAAAGAAGGTACTGATCATAGATAAACGGGATCATGTAGGCGGAAACTGCTATACAAAGGAAATAGCAGGGATCCACGTACACTGGTATGGTGCGCATATCATGCATACGTCGAATCAGCGGGTATGGGAGTATGTGCAGCAGTTTGCGGAATTTAACCGCTACACCAATTCCCCGATTGCAAGATATAAGGACGAGCTGTATAATATGCCATTTAATATGAATACGTTCAGTAAGATGTGGGGGATTACCACCCCTGAGGAAGCGAAGGCGAAGATTGCGGAGCAGATCGCTGAGGCAGGCATTACGGAGCCAAGGAATCTGGAGGAGCAGGCGATCAGTCTGGTAGGCAGGGATATCTATGAAAAGCTGGTAAAGGGATATACCGAAAAACAGTGGGGAAAGCGTGCCACGGAGCTTCCCGCGTTTATTATCAGACGGCTTCCGGTCCGGTTTGTATATGATAACAATTATTTTAATGATCTTTATCAGGGGATCCCGATTGGCGGATTTACAAAGATGGTAGAGAACATGCTTGCTTCCGGGAATATAGAGATCCGCCTGGGAACAGACTATTTTGCGGAGAAGGAAAGTCTGGACATGCTTGCGGATAAGATCGTGTTTACAGGGATGATTGATCAGTATTTTGGGTATTGTTTCGGGGAGCTGGAATACCGCAGTTTAAAATTTGAGACGGAAACGCTGGAGCAGGAAAATTATCAGGGCAATGCGGTCGTAAATTATACGGAATATGAAGTGCCTTATACAAGAATCGTCGAGCATAAGCATTTTGAGCTGGCTTGCCAGAGCGGGAAGATTAATCCCAAAACTGTGATTACAAGGGAATATCCCGCCCCATGGAAACGGGGAGAGGAACCCTATTACCCGATGAATGATGATAAGAATAATGCCGTTTATATGAAGTATAAGGAACTGGCGGACAGGCAGGATAAGGTGATCTTCGGCGGCAGGCTTGGCTTATATAAGTATTTTGACATGCATCATGTGATAGAGGAAGCGTTGAAGCTGGCGGAGAGATGCATTTGAGATTGTTTTGGATAAAATGCTTGCATTTTTGCCTGCGATAGTTTATAATGGCTAATGCAGGCGTGTTACAGATATGCGTTGCGGTATATAGCGCTATCGCCAAATGGTAAGGCAACGGACTCTGACTCCGTCATTTCAAGGTTCGAATCCTTGTAGCGCTGCTGGGACTTCGTTTTGAAGTCCCTTTTCTTTTCAAGAAGAATTACCTAAAGAAGTATTAAATATGAGGGGATCATTATGTTTCGTTTGGGAGAGCTTCAGGAATTGGTGATTGCAAAAACAGTGGATTTCGGCGTCTATCTGGAGGAAGAAAACGGCGGGCATCAGGATCGTGTCCTGCTTCCGAAAAAACAGGTGCCGGAGGAAAGCCGGATCGGGGATAAGATCACCGTATTTTTGTATAAAGATTCCTCAGACCGTCTGATCGCAACTACCCGTACACCGCGGCTGACGCTTCATGAAGTTGCCCTGCTGACGGTATCGCAGGTGAATAAGATGGGAGCGTTTCTGGACTGGGGGCTGGAAAAGGATCTGCTCCTTCCTTTCAAGCAGCAGACGAAAAGGGTCGGGGAACAGGAGGAGGTGCTGGCTGCGCTTTATATTGATAAAAGCGGCAGACTTTGCGCCACGATGAACGTATATCCTTATCTGAGTGCGGAAAGCCCTTATCAGGCGGGGGACGACGTCAGCGGCATCATCTATGAATCCAGCGACAATTTTGGCTTGTTTGTGGCGGTTGATCAGAAGTATTCCGCGATCATTCCGAAAAATGAATCCTATGGGAACCTTTCCATCGGTGGCCGTATCAAAGCCCGTGTTACAAAGGTGCGTGAGGATGGTAAGCTGAATCTGAGCGTCAGGGAAAAAGCATATCTGCAGATGAATCCTGACATGGAAAAGATACTGGAGCTGCTGGACAGCTACGGCGGCGTGCTGCCGTTTACGGAGAAAGCGGATCCGGAGGTGATCAAGCGGGAGACCGGCATGAGCAAGAATGAATTCAAGCGTGCCGTGGGTCATCTGTATAAAGAGCGGAAGATCCTGATAGAGAAGGATGGACATATCCGGCAGATATAAATCAAGAAATTCTATAAAGTGTGAGGTTGGTAATGACGGCAAAACATTCGGGATGGTTATTTTTTACAATTACAATGGCATACATCTTTGTTCCTTATCTGCTTCGGATAGGAAATGTTGCTGATAAATTGACGATCACGCATACTCTTTGGCTGAGTGAGGGCATCATTATGATACCGGCGCTATTGTTTACTGTATGTTCAAAGGAACGGTTAAGGGATGCGGCGGCAATTCATAAGATCAGGATTCCTACCATATTTCTGGCAGTATTGTATATTGCCTTACTGGGTCCGCTGGTTTTACTGTGCAATGCGGTGACCATGCTGTTTGTGGATAATACTGCAGAAGAAATACTGTCATATGTTTCGGAGATTTCTATCGGAGAGATGTTTTTCTTTGTCGGACTGCTGGCGCCTGTCTGTGAGGAGATCGTATTTCGGGGGATCCTATACACCGGCTTTCGTAAAAACGGTACGCCGATGCAGGCGATCCTCTGGACTGCTGTTCTGTTCGGACTGTTTCATATGAATCTGAATCAGATGGTCTATGCCATGGTGCTCGGTTTTGCATTTGGATTGCTGAGAGAGGCAACCGGCAATATCTGGGCGGGAATTATCGGTCATATTTCGCTGAACAGTTACTCAGTGTTTTTGTATTACCTGCAGAGTATCCTGCCTGCGGAAGAACTGTCTGAAGCAAAGAGTGCGCTGACACAGGAGACGCTGCTTGTTGCGATAGGCACCTATCTGGTCGTTGCTTTGATTACGACTGCCTTAGCTGCTTGTGTATTAGCTGCGATCGCAAAACTCGAACATGGGGAAGCTTATCTTCTGCAGGTGTTTAAGAAGGGAGAGAGAGGCAGGACGTGGTCGATTCCATTGTGGCTTGGGATTATGGTCTGTATCATAACGATCGTTTTTGATATCATCATTTCACGGGGATGGCTGCCTGTCTCCTAAAAAATAACAGAAGCCGACATATGCATCAGCTTCTGTTATTTATCATATTTTCAAATATGAAGAAAGCAAATTAATAGGTATCTGAAGATATCTTATAAGGCTTAAACAGACATATCAAAATTGCCGCCGACATGCGGATTCACGGAGAGCTCCATCTGAGCTGCATCCAGCATCTTGATCAATCCGGCGCCTGCCGCCTCCTGTGTATCTAATGCTTTAGCAAGCACTGCTGTTCCTACATCTGATAATGCAGCATTTTGAGCTAAGCTGGTTGATAATCTTGCAATATCCATATTTTGTACCAACCTTTCTTTTCAAATTTTATAAAATATATTTATAATTAATATAATTATCTGACAAAACGCAGAGATTGTCAAGTACCCAAAAGAAATAACTGAAAATCATTATAAAAAATTTTTGGTAAAAGATTACAAATTAACATAATTTTGATATAGTGACAAAAATAGATCAAAATGTATAATATTTAACTATAAATGTGTAGATTTTTTTGTGTAAATGTATTAAAATGTAAAATGTATGGTTGAAGATGTGCAGATAATGGGAAATTCTTTTGGTTATTTTGCATATCTGCATATTAAGAAATCGGGAGAAGCCGAATTGAATACGCTTCAGAATGGAGGAAAAGATGATTTCAAATCAGATATTGCAGGGGACTCTGGATGGTATGATGAATATTGCTCACGTGGAACTATGCGTGACAGATACGGAAGGTAAAACCGTTGTATCTACCATGTCGGAAAAAAGGGATTTTGGCGATGCAGTAGTAGAGTTTGTGAAATCACCGGCTGACAGCCAGGAGATCCAGAACTGTCAGTTTTTTAAAATTTTTGACGAGCAGCAGTTGGAATACATACTGATTGCATCGAGTGTCAGTGAAAATACGTATCTGGTTGGAAAAATGGCGGCATTTCAGCTGCAGAGCCTTCTTGTGGCATATAAGGAGCGTTTTAATAAAGACAATTTTATCAAAAATCTTCTGCTGGACAATCTGCTTCTGGTAGATATTTATAGCAGGGCGAAAAAGCTGCATCTTCAGATTGATATGAAAAGAGTGGTCCTGATTGTGGAGACAGCTTCCTGTAAAGACAGCAATACATTGGAATATGTAAAAGACTGCGTAGGACTCAGCGGCAGCAAGGAGATTGTTACGGCTGTAGATGAGAATAATGTGATCATTGTAAAAGAGCTTCCTGACAGGCAGGATAGTGCGGAGATCGAGAAGACAGCACAGCAGATCGTAGCATATCTGAATAAGGAAGGTATTGAAGGAGTCCGCCTTGCGTATGGCACTACGGTGGGTGAGATCAAGGAAGTCAGCCGTTCTTATAAAGAAGCAAAGATGGCGCTGGATGTAGGAAAGATCTTCTTTTCTGATAAGGTGATCATCCCTTACAGTGAGCTTGGCATAGGGCGTCTGATTTACCAGCTCCCGATCCCTCTCTGCAAGATGTTCATTAAAGAGATATTTGCCGGAAAGAGTCCGGATGAATTTGATGAGGAGACATTAATGACAATTAATAAGTTTTTTGAAAACAGCTTAAATGTTTCCGAAACGTCAAGACAGCTTTTTATCCACAGGAATACTCTTGTTTACCGTCTGGATAAGCTGCAGAAAAGTACGAACCTTGATCTCAGGGTATTTGAGGATGCTATCACGTTCAGAATCGCCTTGATGGTAGTCAGGTACATGAAATATATGGAGTCTCAGGAGTTTTAGAAGCAGGAAAATAGAAGAAACGGATGGTAGGAGGAACCGATGGCTGATAAGAATCGATTAAATAATACAGAAGATCTGCGCGCGGCGATTGCGGAGCTGCAGCTGAGGATGGAGGCGCGCGACCGGCAGAAGGAAGAAAGCAATACTCTTGAAAATTCATGGATCCACAAAGAGGATAATGCTGCTTTGGAGATGGAAGAAGAAATATACAACGGAGAGACTCGGGATGCGTATGAAACGGTTCAGGAGCCATATGAAGACGCACAGGAGGGAGCTTATGAAGAGGAGCAGGAGAGCGCGCTTACAGAAAGAAAAAAGCGTATCATCAGGGAAACGACAGGAGGAAATGAAGCTCAGGAGGATCACAGGGATGCCGTGGTAAGAGAGCGGCGAAATGAGAAAGCAAGAGGCGGGGCATACCCGTCTAAGGAACAGCCGCAGTATGAAGCGAGGGACGCACATTCCGGTTCCGGCGGGAAGAAAAGAAGGAACAGAGCTGACGGAGATGTGATCATTTCCTTAAAGAATGTGAGCAAGTCTTATGTTAAGGACGTTCCCGCCCTTTCCAATGTCAATATCCAGATCCGGAGGGGAGAGTTTGTATTTATCGTGGGCAGCAGCGGTTCGGGTAAATCCACGCTGATCAGGCTTCTGCTTCGGGAACTGAAGCCGACGTCGGGCTCCATCATGGTCAACGGTCTGCAGGTGGATAAACTCAGACGGGGCAGGATACCGAAGCTTCGCAGGAGCATGGGCGTTGTATTTCAGGATTTCAGGCTGCTGAAGGATCGGAATGTCTATGAGAATGTTGCATTTGCGCAGCGTATCATACAGACGCCGCTCAGGGAGATGAAGCGCAATGTGCCTAATATGCTGGCGACGGTGGGACTTGCCGGTAAATATAAGGCGCACCCGGACGAGCTTTCCGGCGGAGAGCAGCAGCGCGTGGCGATTGCAAGAGCTCTTGTAAACAGACCGCCGATCCTTGTGGCAGACGAGCCGACCGGAAATCTGGATCCTAAGAATACAATGGAAATCATGCATTTGTTAGAGAAGATCAATGAAAGCGGCACGACGGTAATCGTGGTGACGCACGATGATAAGATGGTGGACGAGATGAAAAAGCGGGTGATCACGATCCGAAAAGGCGTTGTGGTCAGCGATGAGGAAAAGGGTGGATACAGCAATGAAGGTTAGCACATTATTTTATGTAATTTATCAGGGATTTCGGAATACAATTAAAAATAAGTGGTTTACGCTTGCGTCGGTAGCGACGATTGCGGCTTGTCTGTTTTTGTTTGGTATCTTTTATGCGGTGATTACCAATTTTCAGAATATCGTAAAGACCGCGGAAGAGGGAGTTTCCGTAACCGTATTTTTTGAAAAGGGTACGCCCGATGAGCGGATCGCCCAGATTGGGGATATGATAAGGGCGCATACGGCAGTTGCAAGCGCTAATTATATCTCCGCGTCGGAAGCATGGGCGGAGTTCAAGGTAGAATATCTGGAGGGATATGCGGATGGATTTACGGAGAATCCGCTTGCCAATTCCATGAATTATGAGATCTACTTAAATGACGTATCGCGGCAGGCGGAGCTGGTCGCTTATCTGGAGGGGATTGAAGATGTCAGGCGTGTCAATCGTTCGGAGGTGACTGCCAATACTTTGATGGGCGTCAATTCACTGGTTGCCTATGTGTCGATCGGTATGATAGGGATCCTGCTGGCAGTATCGATCTTCCTGATCTCCAATACGGTCATGATCGGTATTTCCGTCCGGAAGGATGAGATCGCGATCATGAAATATATCGGCGCGACGGATTTCTTTGTGCGGTCGCCGTTTGTGATCGAAGGAATCATCATCGGCGCATTGGGTTCTCTGGTGCCGCTGGGCATCATCTATCTTTTATATAATGAGATGCTTGCATATATTATAGAGAATTTTTCGGTTCTGACCAGGCTTTTGGCATTTGTGCCGGTGGGAGAGGTATTTCATTATCTGGTGCCTATTTCAATGGGTGTGGGAATCGGAATCGGATTTATCGGAAGCTATGTAACGGTCAAGAGACATATCAGAGTTTAGGCAGCGTGTTTAGGGGAGGTAGATTGAAAAATAAGATTGATATCTTATTTTTCAATCGCAACTTTGGACCTGCGGCCCAAAGTTTGCAGGTTGTTGGAAAGGGCATGGTTATTACTATGAAGATAAGGTACAGACTATGGATGGGACTTTGCATTGCGGCGCTGGTGATCTTGAATGTCAGTGCAGTCAGCAAAGCGGACAATGACGATTATATAGATGAACTGCGGGCGAGTATCAGCGAAAAGGAAAATGAGCTGGATGGGCTGGAGGATCAGAAAGCGGCGCTTCAAAATGGGCGCAGTAATCTGCAGGGTATTGTAAACAGCTTGTCAGCGACCAGAAATGAGATGTCAAGGTATGTGGCAGAGCTGGATGCCCAGGTGGCAGGGATTCAGAGTAATATTGACGCCCTGAATGAACTGATCGAAGCAAAAGAAGCGGATATAGCGCGAACGCAGGAAGAGCTGGTTTTGGCGGAGCAGGCGGCGACGGATCAATATGAGGCGATGAAAGAGCGTATCCAGTTTATGTATGAGAAGGGGGATACGCTGTATCTGGAGATGCTTCTGAATTCCAATTCCTTTGCGGATATGCTCAATAAGGCGGATTATATCGAGCAGCTATCTGCTTACGATAGGAACAAATTGGAGGAATATCAGCTGGTAGTTGAATATACGGAACTATGCAGGCAGGAACTGATTTCGGAGCAGGAGCTGCTGGAGGAGGCAAAGGCGGCAGCTCAGGAAGAACAGAACAATCTGAATGCCCTGATTGATGAAAAGGAAGCCCAGATCACTGCATATAACTCGGATATTGCGACCAAGGAGCAGGCGATCCGGGAATATGACGCGGAAATTGCAGAGCAGAATCAGATTATCGCTGCGCTGGAAGCTCAGATTGCAGCAGATCAGGCAGCTTTGGCGGAGGCAACAAGATTAAAATATGACGGCGGCATATTTATCTGGCCGGCACCGAGCTATACCAGAATTTCAGACCCTTTTGGATGGCGTATGCATCCGACGCTGGGAGTGGAAAAGTTCCATAACGGGATGGATATGGCGGCGCCCGGAGGATCTCCGATTCTGGCGGCATATGACGGCAGGGTGGTGGCTTCCGGCTATTCCTCCAGTATGGGTAATTATATCATGATTGATCATGGCGATAAGCTATATACTATCTATATGCATGCCTCCGCGCTCTATGTATCGACCGGGGACTATGTAACAAGAGGACAAAAGATCGCTGCGGTAGGTACGACGGGTAGAAGTACAGGTAATCACCTGCATTTCGGGGTGCGTCTGAACGGACAGTATGTAGATCCGAGAAGCTATCTTTAATAGGATGAATTAAGGAAGAATGACAGGAAAGGTGTGGAGTCGGATATGAATAAAAAAGACTATTGGGTCGGGTTATTATCGGGGCTGTTGATCTCTGTGTTTATCGTCTGCTGTGTTTTGTGCGGAAGGATGCTTTTTACAGCGGCCGGTGGATATGAGCAGGGCATCGCGCAGACATCGGGCAGAACGGGAGGAAGGACAGACGGCATCGGCCGGTCGGATTTTGACTCGGAGGATTTTGATGATGATGTCATAGAAAAGGTCAATTTATTAAAAGCAGCTATAGAACATTATTATGTGGAGGAGCTGGATGAAGATACCCTTGCTGACGGACTTTACAGTGGCCTGATGGACAGTCTGGGGGATCCCTATGCGGAATATTATAATCCTGAGCAGTGGATCGCCATGCAGAACTCTACAGAGGGGATCTATTACGGTATCGGCGCTTATATGAAGAAGGATACGGTTACGGGATATCCGATAATCACCGGCATCATCCGCGGTACGCCGGCAGAGGAAGCGGGGATTATGATTGACGACTATGTCTATGAAGTAGACGGCACGGATGTATATGATATGAATCTGACCGATGTGACCGGTATGATCAAGGGACCGGAGGGAACTACGGTAGATCTTATCATCATAAGACCCTCCACCGGTGAGGAGCTTTCGATGACGCTGGAGCGTCGTAAGGTGGAGACGCCCACGGTGGAATATAAGATGCTGGAGGGGAATATCGGATATATCGCGATTGCAGAATTTGACGCTGTGACGGTAGACCAGTTTGCGGAAGCGCTTGCCACGGTAAAGGGCAATGGCATGGAAGGTTTGATTCTGGATCTTAGGGGCAATCCCGGCGGAAACCTGTCTGCGGTAGTGGAGATTGCCAGGATGCTTCTGCCGAAAGGTCTGATTGTGTATACGGAAGATAAATATGGGGAACGAAAAGAATATGATTGTGATGGGTCAAGATGTATCGACGTGCCTATGGTCGTGTTGATCAATGGGGGCAGTGCCAGCGCATCAGAGATCCTTGCGGGGGCGATCAAGGATTACAGGATCGGGACGCTGCTTGGAACAACCACATATGGTAAAGGCATCGTGCAGCGTTTAATTGCGCTTGACGATGGTTCCGCGATCAAGCTGACAGTGAGTCATTATTATACGCCTCTGGGCAATGATATTCATAAGGTAGGCATTACGCCGGATGTGGTGCTGGAGTTTGATGCAGACGCTTATAAGGAGGATGCAACGGATAATCAGCTAAACCGCGCGATAGAGCTGCTGCAGTAGAAGCTCCGGCTGCCAGTCAGGGAAGTAAATTAATGTTCATAAAATATAGTTTAATATAAGAAAATACGTGACATTTTATATGGATAAGAGTATAATATTATCCGCGTAAGGTGAAGCGTATGCGCCATGGTAAAGATGATGATATTACAATACGGAGGTCGGATGTTGCGATGAGGCATGATTTTAAGAAGATAGAGCCCAAGTGGCAGAAAAAATGGGAGGAAGCGGGGATATTCCGTGCGCAGGATGGAGACAAGAGCCGTAAGAAATTTTACGGGTTGATCGAGTTTCCTTACCCCAGCGGTGCGGGGATGCATGTAGGTCATATCAAGGCATATTCCAGTATGGAGGTGCTTGCCAGAAAGAGACGGATGGAAGGCTATAATGTATTGTTCCCCATCGGGTTTGACGCGTTTGGACTTCCGACGGAGAATTATGCGATCAAGACATCTACCCACCCGCGTATCATTACGGATCGAAATATTGCAAGATTTTCCGAGCAGTTAAAAAAGGTGGGATTTTCCTTTGACTGGAGTCGTACCGTAGATACCACGGATGAGGATTTTTATCATTGGACGCAGTGGATCTTCCTGAAGATGTTTGAGGCGGGACTGGTATTTCAGGATAAGGCGCTGGTGAATTACTGCCCGTCCTGTAAGGTGGTGCTTTCCAATGAAGACAGTCAGGGCGGTAAATGCGATATCTGCCACAGCGACGTTGTACAGCGTTCCAAGACGGTATGGTATCTGAGGA
Source organism: uncultured Lachnospiraceae bacterium (assembly GCA_964421915.1). Lineage (GTDB taxonomy): Bacteria > Bacillota > Clostridia > Lachnospirales > Lachnospiraceae > NK4A136. The sequence goes on along the minus strand of CAYQZB010000010.1, from coordinate 36,569 downwards.
TCACGGAGTATGCGGACAAACTGTTAAGCGGTCTGGATGCGGTGGAATATCCGGAAAATATCAAGCAGCAGCAGATCAACTGGATCGGTAAATCCACGGGGGCATTTGTGGATTTCAAGATTGCGGGTGCAGAAGATAAATTACAGATCTATACAACCAGACCGGATACGCTGTTTGGTGTTACTTTTATGGTTATTGCACCGGAGCATCCGCTGATCGATCAGTACGTGGCGAAGATCAAAAATATGGACGCTGTAGAGGCGTATCGTCAGGAATGCGTTAAGAAGACGGAATTTGAAAGAACGCAGCTTGTGAAGGAAAAGACGGGTGTCAGACTGGAAGGCATCGAGGCGGTCAATCCGGTGAATGGCGTAAATATCCCGATCTTTATTGCGGATTACGTTATGATGGGATATGGTACCGGCGCGATCATGGCAGTTCCGGCACATGACCAGAGGGACTATGATTTTGCGAAGAAGTTTGGCATAGATATCATTGAGGTCATCAAGGGCGGTGATATTGACAAGGAAGCTTATACCGGCGACGGAGAGATGATCAACTCGGATTTCCTGAATGGATATACCAATAAGAAGGATTCTATCGCGCGGATGATCGAGGAATTGATCCAAAAAGGCATCGGCAGTGCGGGTATCCAGTTTAAAATGAAGGACTGGGCATTTAACCGCCAGAGATACTGGGGTGAGCCGATCCCCATCGTACATTGTCCGGACTGCGGAATCGTTCCCGTACCGTATGGGGAGCTGCCGCTCAGACTGCCTGAGATAGAGAACTTTGAGCCGGGCGAGGAAGGAGAATCACCCCTTGCGAAGATTGACTCCTTTGTCAATTGCAAGTGCCCGAAATGCGGGAAGGATGCGAAGCGCGAGACAGATACCATGCCGCAGTGGGCGGGGTCTTCGTGGTATTTTATCCGTTATGTGGACCCGCATAATAAGAATTGCTTTGCAGACCGTGAAAAGATTGACTACTGGATGCCGGTTGACTGGTACAACGGCGGTATGGAGCATGTGACAAGGCATATGATTTATTCCCGTTTCTGGCATCATTTCTTATATGATATCGGAGAGGTGAACACGCCGGAGCCGTATGCAAAACGTTCCGCACAGGGACTGATCTTAGGCGCTGACGGTGAGAAGATGAGTAAATCCAGAGGAAACGTTATCGATCCGTTGGAAATTGTAGAAGAATATGGCGCAGATACCCTTCGGACTTATATCCTGTTTATGGGTGATTATGCCGCTGCGTCCCCGTGGAATGACAGCTCCGTAAAGGGCTGCAAGCGTTTCCTGGAGCGTGTTGCCGTGATGGCGGATATGATCGATGATAGTGCATCTTCCGCAGAATTGGAAAGTAAGTTCCACAAGGCGATCAAGAAGGTGTCCTCTGACATTGAGGAGACAAAGTTCAATACGGCGATCGCTACGCTGATGGCGCTTGTCAATGATGTTTATCAGGCAGGGAAGCTGACAAGGGAGGAGATGCTTATCTTTATCAAGCTGCTGAATCCCTTTGCTCCGCATCTTTGCGAAGAAATCTATGAGACGCTGGGCGGAGAGGGATTTTTATCACAGCAGGCATGGCCTGCATATGATGAAGAGAAGACAAAAGATGCAGTCATAGAGATCGGCGTACAGGTCAATGGCAAGCTCCGCGGTACGGTGAAGATTGCCGCAGAAGCAACGAAGGAAGAGGCTCTTCAGACGGCTAAGGAGGATGCGAAGGTTGCGGAATTTTTAAGTCAGGGATCAGTCGTAAAGGAAATCTATGTACCGGGGAAGATTGTAAACTTTGTCGTAAAATAAAAGGTTATATCGGAAAAAGTACAAGAGCTATAGTCGGAATGTCGATGACGGACTATAGCTCTATGTTGTGAAGGGTTATTCAACTCCGGTTTACATAACTTTTTGTCTGCACATCTATGTCCCAAAAACATCATATAATGAAATCATTTTTGGGACATAGATGTGCCGATTTTGAGTTATGTAAACCTCAATGACACATAGATATACAGATATCTTGATTGGTCAATTGTTCCGATATGGAGAAATGAATAGATGGAAATTATAGTTGACGGTTATAAAATCAGTTATAAGATCACGGGAGAAGGGGAAGAGACAGTAGTCATCCTGCAGGGCTGGGGAACAGAGTTTTCTGTATATGATTCGGTTGCAGCCTGTATCAGCAGTCAATACCGCGTTGTGCAGTTTGATCTTCCGGGATTTGGTGCAAGCGAGGAACCGAGGGAGGCATGGGACGTGGAGGCGTATGCTGATTTTTTTCTGAAGCTGATGGATGCGCTGAAGATCAGCGAAGCCGTTCTGCTTGGGCATTCTTACGGCGGCAGGGTGATCATAAAGCTTGCCGCAAGGGAAAAGCTTCCGTTGAAGATCAGCAGGATCGTTCTGGTGGACAGCGCAGGTATCCTTCCCAAAAGGACGTGGCGGCAGAAGATGAAGATCAGGCGTTATAAGATGTTGAAAAAGCTGGTCAATCTAAAGCTGATCTATAAGATCTGCCCGGAACTGATCGATGAATGGAAAAGCAGGCAGGGCTCCGAGGATTATCGGAACGCAACGCCGATGATGCGCCAATGCATGGTAAAGGCTGTTAATGAGGATCTGACAGAGCTGCTCCCAAAGATCAGGCAGGAGACGCTGTTGATTTGGGGAGATATGGATACCGCAACGCCAATCACAGATGCGAAGCTGATGGAGGAGCGGATCCCGGATGCGGGGCTGGCGGTCATCCCGGGGACGGGGCATTTCTGCTTTTTGGAGAAGCCGGGACAGTTTGCGGGGATCATGAAGTCATATTTTCGTATTAGGTAAGTATTTATAGGTTAGTATTATGTTTTGAGGAGGAATCAGGATTTGCTGCAATTGGCAGAAGTGATCATAAGCGTTATGCTGGCGATCCCGGTATTTTATCTGGTGATGCGCTATAATCTCCATATGTTTCAGTTAAACGGCTATAAGAACAATGAGCAGAGGGCATGGCTCAGAAAAAATCCACGGAAACAGCTGATGCTTATTCTGCCGGGATTGGCAGGCATTTTTCTGATGTTATTTCCGTCAGACTGGCTGAGGATAGTCCTGTGCCTTTGCTGGCTGGCTGCCATTAAGTATTACAACTATTTAAGAAAAAGCAATGTCAAGAAAAAGCTTGTATTTACGAAAAGAGTGCAGAGGCTGATTGTTACAGATCTGCTGATAAATCTGATCGTGATTATTTTGGCAGTTTATTTTTGCGGATATTCATATCTGCCCGCGGTTTTGGGACTGCTGATCCCGCTGCAGGCGGTTCTTCTGGTTCCTGTTAATGTGGTCAACCGCCCGATAGAGAAGGCGGTCAATCGGTATTTTATCAATGATGCAAAGAAGAAGCTGAAACAGGCATCCGGTCTTACGGTGATCGGCGTGACCGGGAGCTATGGAAAGACCAGCGTGAAATTTTATCTGCAGGCATTGCTGCAGGGGCATTTTAACGTGCTTGTGACGCCCGAAAGCTACAATACGCCCATGGGCGTAGTAAAGACGATACGGGAATCCCTGCAGCCGACGCACGAGCTTTTTGTATGTGAAATGGGCGCAAGATATGTGGGAGACATCAAGGAGATCTGCGAGATCGTTTATCCGGCGCATGGCGTGATCACATCCATCGGACCGCAGCATCTGGAGACATTCGGCGGGATGGAGCATATCGTCGATACGAAATTTGAGCTGGCGGATGCGCTGCCGGAAGGCGGATTCTTATTCCTGAATGGCGATAATGAGTGGATCATTGAAAGAAGCGGGCGTTATCATACGGCGGAAGCGGGTAAAGAAGGAGCATCAGAAGAAGGAGCATCAGAAGAAAGATCATTAAAGGAAGGATTATCAAAGGAAGGGAAACAGAAAGAGCAGTCGGCGGTCATGGGGGATCGGAAGATCATATTCTACAGGAATCAGTCCTCCGGGGAAGGTTATCAGGCCGGGAATCTTAAGCTGTCACAGCTGGGTACGGAATTTGACGTGACTGCGCCTGATGGCGGGACAGAAACCTTTCAGACCAGACTTGTGGGAGAGCATAATGTGATCAACATCATCGGGGCGATTGCGGTGGCGCACACGCTCGGAATCCCTTTAAGGGAATTAAAGGTTCCGGTCAGGAGATTGCAGCCGATCCCGCACAGGATGCAGATGTTGGAACAGGGCAATGTGACGATTATTGATGATGCTTACAATTCTAATCCTGTCGGTTCTAAAGCGGCAGTGGAGACGCTTGCCATGTTTGACGGAATCAGGATATTGATTACGCCGGGAATGGTGGAGCTGGGCAGGGAAGAAGCTTCGTATAATTATAAATTCGGCACTTATGCGGCGAAGTGCTGCGATTACATCCTGCTGGTCGGCAGAGAGCATGTACGGCCGATCCAAAAGGGCGCATTGGAAAATGGTTTTGATGAGAAAAAATGTCTTGTTTACGACGGACTAAAGGATGCGCTTGCTTTTGCATATAGTATTAAAGGTGATGGGCATAAGTATATTCTGTTGGAAAACGATCTGCCGGATAATTATTGATTTGCATCGAAAGTGTTTGGTCTATGGAAAGGATAGTAGGTAATTGCGAAAGAGTTAAGTACGGCTTACATAACTCTTCGTTTGAATATCTATGTTTCAAAAACATCATAAATGAAATTATTTTTGAAACATAGATATTCAAACTTCAGGTTATGTAAACCATATGAACGGAATTGCGGAACGAAAAATAAGAAAGCAAGTGTTTTACAATAACCTAATATTATTATGGATAATGAGGAATTTGCAGAAAGGCGGAAATGGATCATGAAGACAAGAGTAGCAGTTATGTTTGGCGGAAAGAGCGTGGAGCATGAGGTGTCTATCATTTCCGGTATTCAGGCGATTTTAAGCATGGATCCGGAAAAGTATGAGATCATACCGGTTTATATTGATAAGGCAAACGATATGTACATAGGAGAAGGGATTGGTAAGATCGAATCGTATAAGGATATCAAAAAGCTGCTGGCGGAGTCCCAGAGGGTGATCCTGGTTAAGGAGGACGGCGCGGCGCGGCTGATGCCGTATCCGGTAAAACGGTTTGGTGGTAAAAAGCCTGTGGAGATCGATATCGTGTTTCCGATCGTACACGGAACCAACGTGGAGGACGGTACGCTTCAGGGGTATCTGAAGACAGTCGGTGTTCCGTTTGTCGGCTGTGACGTGACGGCGTCTGCCGTGGGCATGGATAAGTATGTGACAAAGGTGATCCTGAAGGATCAAGGGGTGCCGGTGCTTGATTGTAAATGCTTTACAACTTCGGATTATGCTGATGTGGATGGTATCGTAAAACAGACGGAGGAAAGCATCGGTTATCCGGCGATTGTGAAGCCGTTGAATCTGGGCTCCAGCGTGGGGATCAGTGTGGCGAATGACCGCGTGGAGCTGATCCGTTCCATTGACGGGGCATTTACCTATGCGAGAAAAATACTGATAGAACATGCGATCAGCAATCTTCGTGAGATCAACTGTTCTGTACTTGGCGATGAAAATGATGCTGCGGCTTCGGAATGTGAGGAGCCTTTACATTCCAAGGATATTTTAAGTTATGAGGATAAGTATCTGAGCAATTCCAAGAACGGCGCGTCTAAGGGGATGGCGGGCGTGTCCAGAAGGATTCCCGCAGAGTTATCTGTGGAGAAAAGGGAAGAGATTAGGGATATGGCTGTCAAATCTTTTAAAGCGTTGGGATGTAACGGAGTTGCAAGGATTGATTTTATGATTGACGAAGAAACGGACTGTCTTTATTTTAATGAGATCAATACGATTCCGGGTTCGCTGGCATTTTATCTTTGGGAGCCGGTGGGAGTCTCTTATAAGGAGCTGCTGGACCGGATGATACAGCTTGCCTTGAAGCGCAGACGCGAGGAGGAGGCGTTGACCTTTTCTTTTGACACTAATATCTTAAATCAGAATTCCCTGTCAGGGCTTAAGGGCGGAAAATTGTAATAACCTAAGAATAGAGCGGAAGATGAAAAACACAAAGTTCAGGAATTCATTTCTGCTGCTCCTGACGGCTTTTATCTGGGGCGTTGCATTTGTTGCCCAGAGCGCCGGAGGGGATGCGGTAGGACCATATACATTTAACTGCGTCAGGATGATTTTAGGAGGCATTTCACTGCTTCCGGTCATCGTTATTATGGATCATGTGAAGCCATCTACACGCAGACCGGTGACAAGGGAGCAGAGGAAGGAGCTTCTGCTGGGCGGCGTCAGCTGCGGCGCGATCCTGTTTGTCGCCAGCAGCTTTCAGCAGATGGGGATCTATCTGGGCACATCTGCCGGAAAAGCGGGATTTCTCACTGCCTGTTATATCCTGCTGGTTCCGCTCATCGGTCTTTTCTTTCATAAAAAGTGCAGATGGAATCTCTGGGCGGGAGTGGCGCTGGCGGTCCTGGGTCTTTATCTTCTTTGCATGAGCGGACCTTTTTTGCTGCAGTTATCAGATGGACTGGTGCTGTTGTGCGCGCTGTGTTTTTCGTTTCATATCATTGTAGTGGATCATTTTGCACCCAAAGTAGACGGTGTAAGAATGTCCTGTATTCAGTTCTTCACCTGCGGTATCTTGGGAAGCTTCCCGGCCGTTCTGGTGGAAATGGGGCATACGCAGGAAAGCGTAAGGCTTTGGCTGTCGGGATTTGCTGCGTGGGATGCTTGGATCACGATCCTTTATGCGGCGATTCTTTCCTGCGGGGTGGCATATACCTTACAGATCATAGGGCAGGAGGGGCTGCATCCGACCGTGGCTTCTCTCCTGATGAGTCTGGAATCTGTATTTTCCGTGATTGCCGGATGGGTTCTTTTAAAGGAAGATATGAGTCCGCGGGAATTGGCGGGATGTATGATCATGTTTGCCGCCATCATTCTGGCACAGTTGGAGGTTGACAGAAAGTGGCAGGAAGTATGATCGCATTTGCCGCCATCATACCGGCACAACAGGTTGACAGAAAGCGGCAGGAAGTATGATCGCATTTACTGCCATCATACCGGCACAACAGGTTGACAGAAAGTGGCAGGAGAAATAGCTTGCATGACAGGGGGATTATGAAGTAGAATATAGATACATATCTGTAAGCCGGCAGCGAACCACGAAAGCCATAAGATTTTATAATAGATATGTTGATACGCAGGAGGAATCATTGCTTATGCGTAAGAAAAAAGAGAGGAAGGTACATAGTATGAAGAAAACCCTAAGATTAACGCGCCTGAATCGGATACTGGCGCTGCTTATGATTATCGTGCTGATGTTCCCGATGTTTTCCTTGAAGTCCGAAGCTGCTGTCAATGCAAGTCAGGCAGGGGCTGTCGGAATCGATGTGTCAAAATATCAGGGCAATATCGACTGGAACGCGGTACGGGCAAGCGGTATAACATTTGCATTTATTAAGGCATACAGCTCTTATAGCGGTGTTGATCCGTATTTTGACAGGAATATCAAAGGCGCCAATGCAGTCGGCATCCGTACCGGCGTTTATGTGTATTCCTATGCAACTACGCCGGAAGCGGCAGCAGCGGAAGCGTCGATTCTGGTGAATCTGCTGCAGAATTATACGGTAAGCTTCCCGGTGGTAATTGATATTGAGGATTCCTGCCAAAAGCCGCTTTCTCCTGAAATGCTGGCAGCGATTGCAAATGTATTCTGTGCAACGGTAGAGAATGCAGGATATTATCCGATGGTATATTCCAATACATACTGGTTTACAAACAAGATCGGTCCGGTTGGTTATGATAAATGGGTGGCACAGTACGCATCAGCGTGTACTTATGCACAGACACCCGCATTCTGGCAGTATTCATCCAAAGGAAGCGTACCGGGAATTGCCGGCAACGTGGATATGGATTATCAGTATAAGGATTTTTCCTTCCTGATCCCTTATGGATTTTCACAGCGCGGGAATAATGTTTATTTCTATAATAATTACCGCTGGCAGAAGGGCTGGATCGATTATAACGGCGCGAAGTATTTCTGCAATGAGCAGGGACACAGGCTGACAGGCTGGCAGAATCTGGGAGGTCCTGTTTACTATTTCGGGGAAGACGGCGCGATGCGGACGGGATTTCAGCAGATCAATAACCATACCTATTATTTTGGTGATGACGGCGTGACGCGTACAGGACTGGTTGAGGTTAACGGAGAACATTATCTCTTTGGCGCGGATGGTATCATGTTTACGGGATGGTGCCCTGCGGGAGAGGGAATGACATATTACTTTGCAGAGGACGGTCATATGCATCACGGCTGGTATGCGGAGAATGGTCAGACCTATTACTTTGACGAAAATGGTCTGATGACCATCGGCTTTAAGAAGATTGACGGCAATACTTACTTCTTCAATGCGGAAGGAAAGAGACAGTCCGGCTGGGTTGCTCTGGAGGGCATGAAGTTTTACATGAGCCCGGAAGGCGTTATGCAGTATGGATGGCTGACACTGCCGGACGGCGTATATTATCTGAATAAGGATACCGGTGTGATGCAGCTTGGCTGGATGACGCTGGATAAGAACACATACTGTTTCGATCCCGCAACAGGAAAGATGATGACGGGACTGGTTACCATAGGTGCGGAGCAGTTCTACTTCAATCCTGAGAACGGTGTCCGTATGACAGGAATGCTGCAGATCGGCGCTGACAGCTATTATTTCAATCCGGAGACCGGCGCTATGCACCGCGGACTGTTGACAAAGGATGGCAATACATGGTATTTTGATCCGGCTGACGGTAAGATGCAGGCAGGCTGGGTGAAGATCGGAGAGAGCAAGTTCTATTTTGAACCGGTGACGGGAGCTTTGTATAAAGGTATGTTAAGTGACGGCGTCGGCATAAAATATTGCTCGCCTGAGGATGGACATCTGATGACGGGATTTGTGACGATAGACGGACAGATGTACTACTTTGATCCCGCGACGGAATATATGCTTGCCAATACAGTGATCGAAGCGGCAGGAGGCGTATTTGCGATCAATGAAGCGGGAATCGTGACGCAGATGCAGTAAGAGTTTGATCCTTCAAAGAGTGGATCCGGCGGAGAAATGCTTTCGTCAGTGTTTCTAAAATTAAATATAGTATTATGATAAAGTGAAATATGCGCTGCCGTCCTGCTTAGGCAAATGACGGCGGCGCATATATTTAATTATTATGATATGTTAATAGATAGAAAAATTGCGATCCTTGCATAAGTTTAATTACTCCTGCCGGACGAAGTTTCTCCTGTAAATGTTGTATCTCTGCTTTTGCTTGGCTAATTCTGTCTCCTGTTTAGCTATCTTTGCTTTGTGTTTAGCTTCGTGCATGGCATTTTCCGCCCCGGTCACTTTTGACTTTCCCCATTTTTATCTATCAAAAATCCCCGCACAAAACACTTGGGGATTCAAAATACTTGCAGCAGCTTCGATCGCACCTTTTTATTTTTCAGAGTTATCGCGGTTGGCAAGCAGACTGCGGAGATGTTCAATTTCGGCATCCTTCTTGGCAATATCGGTATCTTTTTTCGCGATTTCCGCTTCCTTTTGAGAAAGCTGTTCCTTCAGCTCATCCCGCTCCTTGGTAGTTTGTTTGAGACGTTTTTCACGACCTGCCGTGCGGCGGTAATAATCCTCGCGTGCTTCGCACTGCTGTCTGATCTTCTCCTCCTGCGTAAGCTGGCAGACGGTGGCAACGGCATCTTTGATATATTGATTATTCTTTGCTAGCATCTTTAATTCCTCCCATGTGGTGGCTTTAAACACGGCGGTCCAGGTAGCACAGGGAGCGTTTCGGCCAGTTCCCTTGAATGAAAAACGCATTTTTGCGTTTTTCGATGTGAGACTTAGAACTTCTCTGCGAAGCAGCCTTTGCTGCGAGCAGCAAGAAGTTCTTCTCACATTGATGACCTGCAGTTCAAGATTGATGGTAGTACGTCCGTTTAATTCCACTTTAATGTCAAGGATATAATTTTTTTCATCGAGGGTCTTGCCCAGCTCGATCGGATTGAGGATTGTGATGGAGGTAACGTCATCAGAATCCAGATGGAGCAGGGCGCAGATAAGGGATTTTAAAACATTGGTGTTGGTCTGCATCAATGCCCTGAAAAGGTAATCATTGGTCATGCGGACGGGGATGGCTCCGTGGAGATCATCCAGACTGACGGTATCTTTGTATGTAGTGAAAATGTTGCATTTTTCATGGCTTTTTTCATGTTAATTCCTTTCATTGGTGATATAAATTGGTGTACGATATTACAAACGGGCGTTCTTCGCACCCCAGTCTCGTAAACACAGCTCCCCCTGCCTCAAGGATGTCAAAACTTAGACGGAAACTTTCAGTTCCGGAACCGTTTTTTGCGCTGTTAGAATATCTTCCTCTGTTCCGTTCCCGCTTAGAAACAGCAGCAGGACTGATGCCGGGTATGGCAGCCAACTGCTCCTGACTCATTCGTTTTGCCATGCGAAAGTCAAAGGAGAAATCGTTGAGTTATTGAACTGAAGGTTTTAAAAAGCGCATTCGATAAAAAAGAACGGGAAGGTTGGGATGTTCTAATATAGCTATACTTATTTTTTCCACTGGCGTATGATCCGGTTATAGTGTAAATTAATAATAGATACCTATAAGCAAAAACACAGAAGGAGGTGGTGTATATGATAAAAAATTTCAATGGATTTAGCCATAAGCTAGGATTCAGAGCCCATGCAGAATAGCAGTTATATAGGGAAACGCCGGTGAAAGCGTTTCATTAACAATCTGTGTGGGCTACCAAAACTATATAAGCTGCTGTTTCTGCACTTGTTTATTTTAGAATAGATAAGGAGCGGGAAAGATGAAATACAAGAATGCAGCAGAAGTGTTACCTCCCGTATTATTGCGGGAAATTCAATATTATATCGAAGGAGAGCTTTTATATATTCCTAAGTCTGAATCAAAGAAGGAATGGGGCGCGGTCAGCGGATCACAAAAGTTCTATTCGGAAAGAAACAGCCGGATCAGAGCATTATTTCATGACGGTATGCCGATTACGGACCTGGCGAAAAAATTCGGATTATCCGGCAGTACGATCAAAAAAATCATATATCAGAAAAAATAAGACAGGAAAGGTCTCCCGAGATGGATCAATGATGATTTCGGGAGATTTTTTTGCTTTCTCTGGTATCGTCAAGTTTGCAACAGGCAGAAAAAGCATCATTGCCCAAAATGACTATAGTTATTCTGCCGACTCGAAATATGAGGGCTCATATTATATAGTTTTCTTGATACGATTGTAGATATGGAGAGAGCCATGACAGTAAACGAAATAAAACGATATCGAAAAAAAGATACGCATTCCTATAGCTTTGGTTCGTTTCCGACTCTTGAACTGATGAAGACCAGGCCGGGAATGGCAGAAATGATCTTGGTGCATTCAGATGTAAAAAAAGAAATTCTCGAAAATTTGCATCACGAATGTGAAAAGGCGGGTGTGGAAATCATACAAAGCGACCGATATGTGGAAAAAGTACGTGAGAAAGACAACTGCATTGTGATCGGCGTTTTTCGGAAATATCAATGTAAATTGGAGCATTATAAGAACCATGTGGTATTGGTGAATCCGAGTGATGCGGGCAACCTGGGTACAATCATCAGAAGCTGTGTGGGTTTTGGCATAACAAACTTAGCGATGATCGAGCCGGCGGCTGATATTTTTCACCCCAAGGTAGTCAGAGCGTCAATGGGAGCAGTATTCCATATGAATTATGAATATTTTTCCTGTTTTGATCAGTATCTTCAGGAATATGGAAACGAGAGGGAACATTATCCTTTTATGCTGAACGGAAAGCATGCGCTGGAAACCCTGAAGCATCCGAAAGTAAAAGCATTCTCGTTGATTTTTGGGAACGAGGCAAGCGGATTGGATGACAGTTATCTGCATATCGGCAAAAGCGTAGTGATCTCACATGCACATACGATCGATTCCCTGAATCTATCATTGGCAGCAGGAATCGGTATGTATGAGTTCTGTAAGTCGGAAGTGTAAATTTTTATGATATGGAAATGATTGTGATTTTTTGGGAGAAAAGGTAGAATGTAGTTAGTCATGATATCCGCTTGAATGGGAAAAACAGATAAACTGCGGAAAGGAGACAGACATGAAGATGGATATTGCTTTTCGACAGGGAAATATGGAAGATTTACCTGAAATTGTGAATTTGGTTAAAGCAGCAATTGTGCAAATGGAACGCTGTAATATTATGCAATGGGATGAAATTTATCCGACAGCAGAAGACTTTTCGTCTGACATATCGGAGAGGCAATTGTTTGTCGGGATGACCAATGAAAACATTGCCGTGGTTTATACGCTGAATACAGAATCTGATGATGAATATAGAAATGGAAAGTGGAGGGATGCCCAAAAATCCTATATTGTTTTACATAGATTATGTGTACATCCAAAATACCAAAATCAGGGGGTCGCGCGGAATACGATGCAGTATATAGAACAGCAGGTGATCGGGTTAGGGATCGATGCGATCCGATTGGATGCGTTTTCACAAAATCCGTATTCATTAAAATTATATCAAAGATGCGGATATGCGGAGGTTGGAACGGCCGTGTGGAGAAAAGGTACGTTCTACATGATGGAGAAATACTTGTAAAACAAAGGAGGCTCACTTGAAAATCAGATATGTAACGTCCGAGGATCGGATAGAGGAAATCAGCAACCTGTGTTGGCCCGCAGGATGTTATGAAGATAACGTCAACAGCTTACAAATGTTAAGGAAAATTGGATTTGTTCGTTATCCGAATGGTGATTGCATGGAGAAGAATTGTTTTACCGGTGAGAAAACAGTACAATTAGAGTGAGGTCGATCTTTCCGAGCAGCGGCCGTTTCGTTGCCTAATGTTGCATAAATATAAAAAAGAATGTTATCAAGCTGCCGCTTGGCAAGATCTGATAATATCACCTTATAGACCATATTTTTCCCTAAGTTCCGCCAGTGCTTCACCAGCATCCTGACTTTGACCGTTTTGGTGCTGTTCTCTGGAAATTTGCAGTTCCTCAAGGAACTGTTTTTTTGTTGTAATGTGTGGTCCCCTGTTCAGAAAAAACTGCCGGATTACCTGCTGGACAACCTGCAATTCATCTTCCGTGCATTTCTGAACCATAGAGACGGTAGTGTCTAATGTGCTCATAGCGATCCCTTTCTGCTTCGGATGGAAGCCTGCCATAGTTCTGTCTTAAATCAAATCAATCTATTTAAATTTATTATACCCCGAAAGGACTTATTTGCAAAGCGATTTTTAAGTATGATATGCCAATAGATGGAAATACTGTGGATAATGAAAAAATGTTAGATATTTAGGAGGATCCTATGGGTTTATCTGTGCATTTGGAAGAGAATATCGCGGTATTGAAAGAAAAGCTTCCGATTGGTAAAAGCTTTGATATTGTGACAAGGGAAATGACGCTGTGCGGGGTGGATGCATACTGGGTCGGCATCAATGGGATGTGTAAGACGGATACCCTGCAGAAGCTGTTCGGCTACCTGCAAAATCCGGCATATCTGTCGATACAGTCGGAATTTTCCAGTAAAGAGGGGGAACTGCTTGAAAGCATCCAAAGATTTGCGGCATCCAAGATCGGATATGTGCAGACGGAGCTGTGTGATGATTGGGATACCATATGTAAAAATATTGTCAGCGGACCGACGGCGCTTTTTTTAAATGGCTGCGCTCAGGCGGTGATCCTGGATGTGCGCACTTATCCCACCAGAGGGATCGAGGAGCCGGATGTGGAGAAGGTGACAAGGGGCTCCAGAGACGGATTTGTGGAAACAATGCTGTTTAATACAAATCTGATCAGACGACGGATCAGGAGCAATCATCTGACGTTTGAGATCATGAGCGTGGGAACGGATTCCAAGACGGATGTGGCGCTTGCCTATGTCGGCGGGCTGGTGGAGAAACAGCTTTTGGAGGAAGTAAAAGAGGTGATCAACCACCTCACGGTATCTTCCCTTACGATGGGCACGAAAAGTCTTGAAGAGCTTCTGTTAAGGAAGCGCTGGTATCATCCGCTGCCAGTGGTTCAGGTAACGGAACGGCCGGATGTGGCATGCAGTTATCTGATGGAGGGACACCTGATCATCATTGTGGATAATACGCCGTCTGTTATCATCCTGCCTACGACGATCTTTCAATTTACACAGAATGTGGAGGATTATTACAAAAGTCCGTTGGTCGGCAATTATCTGAGATGGATGCGCTTCGCCTGCGTATGGATCAGTCTTTTGCTTCTTCCGGTACTGATGCTGATCGCCGGGTTTTATCCGGAGCTGGCGGATCAGATCAAGCTGATGGAGACAGAACCGTTGACGAGGGAACGGCTGTTTTTCTATGTACTTGCAGTGGATTTCGGACTGGATCTGTTCCGGTATTCTTCTGCCCATTCCACCAGCAGGTTCTCCGGCGCCATGTCCATCGTAGGCGGTCTGATCATCGGCGATATTGCGGTACAGCTGAACTGGGCATCGGTGGAAGTGATATTTTATGCGGCATTGACTTTGCTGGCCACGATGTCCCTGCCGAGTATCGAGTTTGGAGAGGGTATCAGGATCTACCGGCTCTTTTTGATCCTGACAACGGGATTTTTCGGTCCTGTGGGTTTCTGGGTCGGGCTGGCGCTTGTCTTTTTGTCAACCGTGACGACGCCTACCTTCAGCCATAAGAGTTATCTGTGGCCGCTGGCGCCATTTAACTGGAAGGCATTAAAAACGCTGCTCTGGAGATGTCCCACATTCAAGGCGCAGCCGAGCAAGGTGTGGGATCGGACGGAGAAAAAAAGCGCATAGGATGATTTTAATAATCATTTTTTACAAGTATAGTAAACCGTATATGTTTCATCACAAATATCATAAAGCGGCTTTAGTAAAAAATTTTTTTGTTGATTTCTTGTAATATAACAGCCCTGTTTCCACGGAAAAATTCCGTATGTATGCTCAGTCTGCGGGTAAAGAAACGTGGTCGGATCATCATAATTCCCTGAAATACCACAGTCGCATTCAGTAAGTCCCGCAAGTACAATGGGACCGTCTGTCACGGCAGCAAGTTCAGGCATATCCGGCAAGGCTTCCATGGTAAGACCGCTTTGGAAATACAAATTTACAATATCCGTTGTCCAGTTCCGTTTTATATTGATATAACCGTCTTCAATGACAGCTTTTTTCGACTGTCCGTTAATACTTAAAACTATATCTCCCTTTACCCAGCACGGAACACGGAACGATATAGTAAAGTCTTTCTTGTGAGAGCATTCGATCTCAAATTTAAATGCCCATCTCGACATATTGATGCTGCCGTGTTCATCAAAAAATGTCTGATTGCTGTACCCGCTCATTTCGGAGGTTTGTTTTATATTGATATCAGTGTGTTCACAGCAGCAAGAAAGCTGAGAAGGAATATACTGACTTATCACAATCCTGCTGTTATTGCTATCTTCAAAATAGATCAGTTTGTTATAGAGTGTCTGCGCCTGAACCATTGTACCGTGACAGCACCAAAAATCATGCCGCTTGCTGCCCCATTTTTTCCTGCTTCCTGCCGATAAAGGAAGAAAATATGTCGGCATACCCGATGTGGGATTTTGCTGGGTGAGAAAGCCGTTGTAAAGGCACCTTTCAATATAATCCGCATATGATGTATCTCCGGTCCACTTGTACAGATAGGATGCAGTTCTTACCATGTTATAAACTGTGCAGAATTCCTGATTGTTTATACCGAGAAACTGCCCTTGCTTAAATGGTGGCACCCAAAATTCTCCGGCGTTCTGACCACCTGTACAATATGTTCCTCTGTCTGTTACGGCGTTTTTCCAAAAAAGCTCGGTGTATTTGCGCCACTTTTCGTCACCTGTTACCTCATACATTTTCGCAGAACCGTGGGAAAGAGGAATACTTGCATTTGCGTGTTCATTTGTGAGAGCATCCTGCCCATTGGCAAGCGCTCTGAATACACCGTTGTCAGAATATCGTTCTGCAAGCTGCATATACTTTTCATCTTTTGTAATATCATATAGTTCTGCCCATATTTCAAGCAATCCGCCCTGCTCCCCGTTGTAAATTGCGCCCGGGTTTATTTCCTGCATTTTATCTGTCCAGCGGATATACCAATTACTCAGATGATCAACAATAGTAAGAGCTTGCTTGTTGTCTGCATACTTGTAAGCATCGGTAAGCCCCATGATCGTTTTGTGCATTACATATTGCGGCGACCATACATAGCGGTTTTCGGCAAGTATCTGAAAATATTTTTCAGGTATTGAACTTAACCATTCACCGCCATTAAGCTGCTGACACATAGCAAGCTCGGATATGATCTTATCAAGTTTAATCTTAATTTCCATATCCTTTTCCGATGCGTAATACGCAGCTGCAGCGGAAAGCCAATGTCCCAGAAAATGCCCTCTGAGCTGGCAGGTTGGAGCTTCCCAGCCCCAATGAAGATGCGTACTTTCGGGATCACCAATTATCTGGAGCCCGGGTATAATCACTCCGGCTTCAAGGTAGAAATTTTGAAGCAGACATTGATTATCAAGCTCCATAAGGTAATTTCTGTTGATGTCCATTCGTTCTTTGAAAAGTCCTGGAAGTATGGTTACGTTTTTTCTCTCGCTATCTTTAAGCATAATGAAAACACTCTCCTGAATGGCAATAAATCGTGTATCTAAAATATAACACATAAAGCGTGTATCTAAAATATAACACATAAAGCGTGGAGTGTCAGCAGACAAATAAATATTTTGTATTGGAGTATGATATGGTATAATCAAAAATGGTAAGAATAAGAAAGAAGAAATGTAGGAGATGAAAAATGGCAATCTTAGAAAATCTGGAACCAAAAGAGGTATTTCATTATTTTGAGGAAATCTGCAATATCCCGCATGGTTCGGGCAATACGGCGGCGATCAGTGATTATCTGGTGGAGTTTGCTAAGAAGAATGGACTGGAGTATCAGCAGGACGAGCTTGGGAATGTGATTATGATCAAGGAGGCAACAGCGGGATATGAGGCGGCTCCCCCCGTTATGATACAGGGGCATATGGATATGGTGGCCGTTTCCGACAGGGACTGCGATATTGATATGAGGACAGAGGGACTGCGGCTTGCTGTTGACGGCGACTGGGTCTATGCAAAGGGTACTTCCTTAGGCGCGGATGACGGGATTGCGGTTGCTTATGCGCTGGCGATCCTTTCCTCTGATACGCTGAAGCATCCGAGGCTTGAAGTAGTGGTCACGGTGGAGGAAGAGGTCGGCATGGATGGCGCAAGCGGGATCGATCTTTCGATATGCAGTGCAAAGCGGCTGATCAATCTGGATTCCGAGGAAGAAGGATATCTTCTGGCGGGATGCGCTGGCGGCGCAAGCTTTCTGATCAATTATCCGTTACAGTTTCAGGAATATGAGGGGATCTCCTGGCATCTGTCCATATCAGGCTTGCAGGGCGGTCATTCCGGTTCGGAGATCCATAAAGGGACGGCCAATGCACATCTGCTGATGGCGAGAGTTGTCCATGGATTTATGAAACTGGAGGGAGTACATCTTCTAAGGATCGATGGCGGCAGGAAGGATAATGTCATTCCGAATGCTGCATGTGCGGATCTTCTGATTGAAAAGGCTTCCTATGGAAAGGCGTATCAGGAATTTTTGAAATGGCAGAAAATCATTCTCGGAGAATCCAAACTTCGGGATCCGGATGTTCTTATGGAGTTTAAATCATCGGATGGCGAACCGGCTCCGGCAGATTGTGGACAGGCTGAGACGGCTGTCTGCAGAGCAGTAGAAGACCGGTGCGCTAAAAAACTGCTGTCTCTGATTCAGACGATGCCCAGAGGAGTATGTGAAATGAGTCCCGCTGTCAGCGGACTTGTGGAAACGTCCTTAAATCTCGGCACGCTTACCATGGATGGACAGGCGGCGATCCTCGGATATGCCGTGCGAAGCTCTGTGGCATCCAAGAAAGAAGAACTTTTGGAACGTATGATATTGTTATGTGATGTTTATCATGCCGCATGGAATATCAAAGGCGTCTATCCGGGATGGGAATATCAGCCGCAGTCGCCGCTTCGTGATGCGGTATGCGGACTCTATAAGAAGATGTATGACAGGGAAATGGTGGTGCAGGCGATCCACGCAGGATTGGAATGCGGCTTTTTTGCAGAGAAGATAGAAGGTCTTGACTGTATATCCATCGGACCCGATATGCAGGATGTCCATACGACGAAGGAACGTCTCAGCATTTCTTCTACGGAACGGGTCTATCAGTTTTTGATCCGTCTGCTTGAAGAATTGAAATAATTTAAGCAGCTCACGCATTGAAGTAACAGAGGTAATAAACCTATATTATGAGAACTTATGATAGGGAATGGATGATGCCGGAAGATAAGCAAACAAAGAGTTATGTAAACTGGACATTCGATGCCGCAATTGGTTAAAATAACAATATAAACGGATCATAAGAAAAATAAGGATAAGGAGCAAAAAAGATGGCAATTTTGGTAACAGGCGGAAGTGGCTTTATAGGAAGCCATACGGTAGTAGAATTATTTGAGGCCGGCAGGGAGGTTGTGGTGATCGATAATCTGAGCAATTCCTCTCCGGTGGCATTAAAACGGGTAGAGGAGATCACCGGAAAACCTGTCGTCTTTTATCAGGCGGATATCAGGGACAGGGAAGCGCTGGAGGAAGTGTTTGCAAAGGAAAAGATAGAAAGCTGCATCCATTTTGCCGGCTTAAAGGCTGTGGGGGAATCCGTAGAAAAGCCATGGGAATATTATGATAATAATATCACAGGTACGTTGACGCTGGTGGATGTTATGCGGAAGCATAATGTAAAGAACATCATCTTTTCCTCTTCCTCAACGGTATATGGCGATCCGGACAGCGTGCCGGTGACGGAAGAAAGCCCCTTGAAGAAATGCACGAACCCTTACGGAACGACAAAATCCATGTTGGAGCAGATCCTGACGGATATCCAGACGGCGGATCCTGAGTGGAATGTGGTGCTGCTGCGTTATTTCAATCCAATCGGCGCACATAAGAGCGGCAGGATCGGAGAAAATCCCAATGGCATCCCGAATAATCTGATGCCTTATATTACGCAGGTGGCAGTGGGAAAGAGGGAACGGCTGGGCGTATTCGGCGACGATTATGATACGCCGGACGGCACGGGAGTCAGGGATTATATCCATGTGGTCGATCTTGCAAGGGGACATGTAAAGGCGTTAAAGAAGATCGAAGAAAAGGCAGGACTTTGCATTTATAATCTGGGCACCGGTCAGGGCTACAGCGTGCTGGATGTGGTGAAGAATTTTGAAGAAGCTTCCGGCGTGAAGATCCCGTATGAGATATTACCCAGAAGGGCAGGGGATATCGCTGCGAACTATGCGGATGCCTCCAAGGCGCTGCGTGAGCTTGGATGGAAGGCGGAGTATACACTCAAAGATATGTGCGCGGACAGTTGGAACTGGCAGAAGAATAACCCGGATGGTTACTAATTGTGACTTTTGCACAGTTTGACATTTGCAGTTTTCAGTTGGTTTTTGATATCATAATCCTAAATATAGAGTGAAAAGTAGGGGTGCATGTTGAAAATAGATCGTGAGAAAGTGAAGAAGGTCTTTGCGGAATACGTGAGGCATTATGATGCGGAGGATCCCCAGATACGTCTTAAGATCCTTCATACATATAAGGTGAGCGAATTGTGCGAAGAAATAGCGTGTGATCTGTTTGACATGGACAAAATGCAGGAGAAGGCATCCGCGCAGAAGGATATCGACCTTGCATGGCTGATCGGGATGCTTCATGATATTGGGAGATTTGAACAGGTGAAGCGGTATCATACCCTGATCGATGCGGAGTCTGTTTCTCATGCCGCGCTTGGAATCGGGATATTATTTGGGGAGGGGATGCTGACGAGCTTTATCACGGCGGAGCCTGAAGATCCGGATGTCGGAGTGATCCGTGCGGCGATCGCATACCATAGCGATTACCGGATTCCGGGAGATCTGGACGAACGGACAAGGATGTACTGTCAGATCTTGAGAGACGCGGATAAGCTCGATATTTTCCGGGTCAATTGCGAAACGCCTCTTGAGGATATCTATCACATCTCAAAAGAGGAACTGATGCAGGCGGAGGTATCGGAAGCTGTGATGGACAATTTTATGCAGCGTCAGGCGACGCCCAGAGAGATCAGAAAGACACCGGTGGATTACGTTGTGGGGATGATCTCCATGGCATTTGAGCTGGTTTATCCTGTCAGCAGGAAGATCGCGGCGCGTCAGGGTTATCTGAATCGTCTGCTTGGTTTTCCGTCCGAAAATGAAAAAACAAGGCAGCAGTTTGCCATGATGAAAAAAATTATGTTCGGATAACAGGAATTTTTTCATATGCAGGAAATAAGAAATCTGTGCATTAAACACAATAAAATGTGGTTTTTGAAAAATAAAACACAAAATATATGAAAAAGGGATACCATTTCTCTGAAAATCGTGTATAATAGAAAATGTGTGGACAAGACACGGATTTGAGGAGAAGATTGGTGAGAAATCGAGGATACAAATATATCATAAAGCGCAGGCAGGAAGGCTACTGGCTTTATTGCGTCAATGCGATATGGATCAATCAGATGTTGAAGGAGCATGGCATACGTCCCAGGGATTTCAGACAGCTGACATGGCAGGAGCTTGCGGAGGTTCAGGATTCCGTATTTGGCAGAAGGGTGTTTTTGGAGTTTAAGCCAAAGAATTTCTGGCAGATGGCGGATACCCTTTCCCTGAAATATGTTTCCTATGATCTGGAGAAGGGAAGCTGTCTTTATGAGCAGGATTGGTTTTTGCAGTATCCGCTGTTTGCGCAGGAGGATGTCTATGAGCTGTTGCGGGACAGTGGTCTCAGGCAGGAGGATGCCATACGCATTATGGAGGTAGTCCGCAGGGGACAATGTGACACTGATCTGAAATGGCGTGAGTTTATTGAACTTTATGATGTGCCGGAAGGGATGGTAGAGGCATTTTCCAGATGCATCTATCTGCCGCCGCGGGAGAAGGTGGTTGCGGAGCTGCTGGATGTTATATCACAGGCGATCCGGTGTAAAATCCGTGGAAAAATCGATTAAGTATCGGCGGCTGGTGTAGTAGTTGGAAGATATATTGCGAAAAGCATATTACCGAAAGTATATTACCGCGTGAGAAAAGGTTCTGACGCGGTATTTGTACTTTTAGATGAAAAGATGGAAAAAGCGGCCGGTCACTTTGTCCAGTCTCGCCGATCCTGACCGAAGAAAAAGATAGCGATCGTTCCGGGACCTACATGCGCGCCGGTGCAGAGGTCATAGCAGCGTATGATGAACTCTTTTACAGGGCATCTGGCGCGGATCGCGTCGGCGACAAACTGCGCGTCTTCCGGGGCATCGCAGTGAGCGATGGCGACATATTCTTCTGACGGATTGACCAGACGGGCGATCGTATGGTCGGCAAGCGCCTGTAAGGATCGCTGGCGGCTGCGGACTTTTTCGTGTACGACGATCTTTCCGAGTTCATTGCCCTTCAAGACGGGTTTTATCGAAAGGAGGCTGCCGATGGCGGCTTCCGCCGCAGAGATACGGCCTCCGCGCTTCAGATATTTCAGATCGCCTACGGTAAAGATCTGGTTCATGTTCATCTTTTCGCGTTCAAAGTAAGAAAGGACTTCGTCGATGGAGGATCCCTGTTCACGCAGCTCAGCGATCCTGATTGCCCAGAGCCCTTCAGCGAGAGAGGCGGATAATGTATCGATGACAGCGACGCGCCGATCAGGATATCTTTCTTTCAGATCGTCTGCCGCGATCTTCGCTGCCTGGGACGTGCCGGATATGCCGCTGGATATGCTGACAAATACAATGTCCCTGCCTTCTGCCAGAAACGGTTCAAAACATTTGCTAAGGCTGTCGGAGTTGATCAGGGATGTGGAAACGGCGGCGCCTTTTCTCATCCGGTCATAAAAATCTTTTCCTGTGGCGTCAAAATCCCTGCTCTCGTCATAGCAGAGAAAATCTTTTCCGTCTATGTTGACGGTATAAGAGATAATATGGATATGATATCTGTCAGTCAGGTCTTTTGTCAGATTGCTGGCGGAATCGGTAATGATTTCATATAACATGGCTTACAGCTCCTTAAAATTATAATAAATATTTAATATATAGCATCAAAACAAGGAAACAGCATTACATTTGGTTTGCATCTACTGACGAATTGTATTACAATAATACATGATGTAGTTATCAAAACTATATATTAGATATTTTATAACATAGTATTGGATACTATGTCAAGAGTTAACGCGACTAAAATCGAAAAATGCAGATATTTTATCTGTTTGGTACAGAAGGATACAAATGAAATGGTTTTTTCCAGTTTAGAGTTTATACTGTATTTTCTGCCGATTTTTTTGGCTGTATATTATATCATTCCACAAAACAAAAGTTTTAGCATTGATTTAAGAAATTTTGTTTTGCTGGCAGGAAGCCTGTGCTTTTATGCATTTGGCGAGCCGGTCTATGTTTTTTTGATAGCGGGTTCTGTTGTTGTCAATTATCTGCTTGCGCAGGGCTTGGATTATCTTTATGGAAAGCCTGCTTATGTGAAAGCCAGGAAAGTGTTATTTGCTTTTACGGTCGTATTTGACGTAGGGATCCTGTTTTTCTTTAAATACTGCGGCTTTTTTGCCTTAAATATCAACATTTTATTATATAAGGCATTTAATATTACATGGATCACGCTGCCGGTCATTTCAGAAGAATCGCTGCCTCTTCCCATCGGTATCAGTTTTTATACCTTTCAGATCCTTTCTTATGTGATCGATGTATACCGGCGATGTTATCCGGCGGAGAAAAATTTTCTGCGCCTTGGTTCCTATATCACCATGTTTCCACAGCTTGTCGCGGGTCCGATTGTAAAATATACGGAGGTAAAAAAGCGTCTGACGGAGCGCCGTACGACGATCATGGGGTTTGATCATGGCTTGAAGCTTTTTATTCTGGGGATGGGTTTTAAAGTACTGATCGCCAATCAGATCGGCATCCTCTGGACAGATATAGAACGGATCGGCTATGAAAGCATCTCTACACCGCTTGCGTGGATGGGGGCATGGGCGTACTCGTTCCAGATTTATTATGATTTCTTCGGCTATTCCGTTATGGCGGCAGGACTTGGAAAAATGCTGGGATTTCATCTGCCGGAGAATTTTAAGGATCCCTATGCTGCCAAAAGCGTGACGGAGCTGTGGCAGAGATGGCATATCACGCTGGGCAGATGGTTTCGGGAATATCTTTATTTCCCATTGGGCGGCAGCCGCTGCAGCAGGGTGTGTATGATCAGGAATCTTCTGGTCGTCTGGGCGGTGACCGGCTTCTGGCATGGGGCTGACTGGAATTTTATTTTCTGGGGATTGGGCTGGTTTGTCTTTATCATGCTGGAAAAGCTGTTCCTGAAAAAACATCTGGATGCGTCAAGGGTATTTGCCAGAATCTATATGCTGTTCCTGATACCGGTATCGTGGGTGGTATTTGCCATTACAAAGTCCGACAGGCTTGTGGTCTACCTGAACAGGATGTTCCCTTTTGTGAAGATGGAGTATGTGCAAAATATCAATCCGACAGATTATCTTCGTTATGGAAAGACGTATGCGCTGTTATTTATGGTATCGATCCTGATCTGCGTGCCCAAAGTGAGGAAAAGCCTTGTGCTGATCCAGAGGAGCAGATATGGGACACTGACGGCATATGTGATTTTCCTGCTGTGCTTGTACTGTCTGGCGCTTGGGATGGACAATCCGTTTTTGTATTATAAATTTTAGGGAGATGCTGAGGAAAGTGTTCATCAGATATTTGTATAGGCATGGATTTGATTTAGCGTTATAATATATTATGGAATCGGGAAGAGATTTATGGAACTGGCAGAGAATCATAAATTTAAAATAAAAAAAATGAAGCGAAATGGCATTACCTTGGCTGCATTGATCGTATTCACGGTGTGTTTCCTGCAGGGTTACGGTATATGGGTTTCCCGTATGGGTTACGGCAATGTGATGGTGCAGGGATATGGTGAAAAAGTAGCATTGGCGGTCTTGGCCATACGGGATGGCTTTGTCCCATGGGAGGAGTTTTCAGCCGGCTCAGCGGAGACGGCCGGTCTTTCCTGGGATGAATACAGACTGCATCATTCTTCCTGGCTGATATCGGCGGGGTTTGACGAAGAGAATGCTCATTGGGGACTGCAGGAAATTATAGAGTATGAGCGTCTGACGGGAGAGGAGCGTCTGGCGGCGGAATCTGCTGCGGAGTATCTGCTGCAGTATTCCTTTTTGAAGGAGTATCTTATGTATGACGATACAGAGAATCCGGACGATGGTGAAGCACAAATCCCTTCGCCGGTATATGTGGCAGTGGATGACGCTTATTTTGCGGATGCCGTCTTTATCGGTGATTCGCGGATGCAGGGAGTATATGAATACGCCGGATTGGAGGAGGCGGATTTCCTTGCCAAGGTATCCATGACGATTTACAATATGATGAATACGAAGGTTACTACCAACGGACACAATGAAACGGTAAGGGAAGCATTGACGGAGCACCGGTATGGAAAGATCTATATCATGGTAGGTATCAACGAGATGGGAACGGGCGATACGGAGTATTTTATCCGGAACTATCAGGCTGTTTTGGAAGAGATCAGGACACTGCAGCCGGATGCACTGATTGTGATCCAGGCGATTATGCATGTGAGCGGTGATTTGGATAGAAAGGATCCTTATTTTAATAACGCCAATATCAATGAACGTAATGAAGCATTAAAAGAGCTTGCCAATGGCAAGGATATCTTTTATATTGATGTCAATGAGGTTTATGATGATGAAAACGGCAATCTCAGACAGGAAGTAACGGCTGATGATGTCCACCTCCTAGGCAACTGCTATGAACTGTGGCATACATTTTTTATGGAACACGGGATTGTATATGAAGACGGCGGGGAAGAATAAATAGAAGGGCAGATATCAGATACAGATTGCGAAAGGAGCGGAAAATGATAAATAAATATCGCGTTATATTGCTGCTCATGCTGTGTGCTGCGGCGGTGTGCGCCTGCCATAAAAATAATATACAGGATCCGCCGATGACCGTATCGCAGGAGATTGCGGCGGGGATTTCCGAAAATATTATTCCGGCGGAAGCAATGGAATATTCTTTATTATCCTATCCGGTTCCGGAAGGCTTTGCGGCAGCCAATGACAATACGGATATGCAGGCGGTCTATGTCAGTGAGACGCAGCAGGATTTTTCGTATATCAGCTACAATAGGCAGCCCAATGATCATGCGGCGGATTATATGGCGATGGCGGCAGAAGATTATAAAAATATATTTGCTCTGAGTCTGGAAACAGAGGTCAATCTGGAGAGGTGTACGCAGGAGGAAAAAGAAGGCTGGCAGCAGGTAGATCTGCTCCTCTCTTATGAAAAAGACGGCATTTCCTATAAGACATGGCAGTATTTTTATATTACGGATAAATATATCTTCAGCATCGCTTACGCCCAGGCAGGAGATGCCGCGTGGGAGCAGGCTTTTCTGGATTCCGCGGCACAGGCAATGCCTAAGAGCATCGTGGAATCGACCTCAGAAAAATGATAACATATATTGCAAATTGTTTTGCAAGTATGGTAAAATTATGTAATAAAAAATAAGGAGAGTATCAGATATGTCACTCAAACCGACACTGGTTATTTTGGCAGCCGGCATGGGCAGCCGTTACGGCGGATTAAAGCAGATCGATCCGATCGACGATAAGGGACATAAGATCATAGATTTTTCGATTTATGATGCAATGCGGGCAGGCTTTGGAAAGGTCGTATTTATCATAAAAAAGGAAAATGAACAGGACTTCAGAAGCTGTATCGGTGATGCTGTCAGCAGAAAAATGCAGGTGGAATACGTATTTCAGGATCTGTATGACGTGCCGGCGGGCTTTTCTATCCCGGAAGGCAGAGTAAAGCCATGGGGGACGGCGCATGCGGTTCTGGCATGTAAGGATACGGTGAAAGAGCCATTTGCAGTTATCAATGCGGACGATTATTATGGTGTGGGCGCATATCAGTCCCTATATGAATATTTAACTGCGATACGGGATCAGGAGAAAATGCCGTTCTGCATGGTAGGATATGAACTGCAGAATACCCTGACGGAGCATGGCTCTGTAGCGCGGGGATGCTGCCAGATGGACGCTGCCGGATATCTGGAGACGATTGCAGAACGGACAAAGATCATAAAGACAGAGGACGGAGCGGCTTATTCTGAGGATGATGGAGCGACTTACCATCCGTTGCCGGGCAATATGCTGGTTTCTATGAATATGTGGGGATTTGTGCCGGAGATTTTTCAGGAGCTGCAGACGTCCATGGATCGCTTTTTTGCATCGGAGGTAGAGAAAAATCCGCTGAAATCAGAATGTTATATCCCTATGGAGGTCGGTCGTATGATCCAAGAAGGAAAAGCCACGGTCAAGGTGCTTTCTTCCAAGGATCGCTGGTTTGGCGTAACCTACAAAGAAGATAAGCCCTTTGTTGTGGAATCCATCAGGCAGCTGAAGGAGCAGGGGGTTTATCCGGATATTCTTTGGTAAAAATTTTATGGTAGATAGTATAAGACAGAAAACGGCACAGCCTGCGGGTTATGCCGTTTTTGTATTGTGGGTAATTAATAATTATCGAAAATATGCCGGGCGTGTTCCTCCAACCCAAGCAGCAGGAGCATACCAAGGACTCCGCAGGAGAGCAGCTCGCCTGCGCCGACAGTCAACATGAAATAAGGAATGGAACCTTCCAGCTGATAAGCAATGGAGAGGATCCATGGTATGATCAGTGTATTGGCGATCATGGGAGGAAGCGGTGCAAGCCATTTTTTCGCTTTGAAAGAAAGCTTCCCTACAGCATAAGTCCCGATTGCGCCAAGCAGTGTGGCAATGCTTCCGAAAATGATATCCCAGATGATGGCGCCGGTTAAGAGGTTGGCTAAGATACAGCCGATAAACAGTCCGGGGATCGCCGCCGGCGTAAAAACGGGAAGGATTGTAAGAGCTTCAGAGAAGCGGAGCTGGACTGCCTGACTTGCCAGACCGAGGCGGTTGGCAAGATCGGTCAGCACGACGTACAAAGCAGCGATCAAAGCTGCCTGTACAAGAAACAGAGTCTTGCTTGATGTTTTCATTTTAAATATCTCCTTAGTTTTGTTTTACGTGAGGATGTTGCGAACTCACGGGATTAGATTGAAAAATAAGCTTGATAGCTTATTTTTCAATCAGCAATTTGAATCAGAGCTTCAAATTGCTTTGATCGCAGATGAGAAACCGCCTGCGCGGATTTCTCATCGCGTGTCATCGCAGCAAGCTGCTCTGACATGGAGGATTAGTGTGAAAAATGCAAAAGCGGCGTTTTTCATTTCTATTTGAGTCGCGGCAGAGCTACGACATGAGGGTTTATTGTGAATGATCCGCCTTATACTGATTGACTAATGTCTGGATACGCTCGCTGGGATCCAGAAAATCACTGATAGAAGTATCGTGATTCAGGGTGTCGATCAGATAAGCGATATATTTACTCATGTCACAGGCTGCATACCATTCGCTTTCCAATAATTCGGGAGGCTGGTAAATCAGGTTTGTGGTAAGAACCTTCGTGATCAGACCTTTTTTATAAGCCTCATCAAATTTCTTCAGACCATTGGTGAACAGACCGAACGTGGAAAAGATGAAGATCCGGTTTGCATTGCGCGCTTTCAGCTCGGTAGCTACTTCGATCACGCTGTCACCGGAGGATATCATATCGTCGATGACGATCATATCTTTTCCGGCTACACTGCTGCCAAGAAATTCATGCGCAACGATCGGATTGCGTCCATTAACAATTCGTGTATAATCGCGTCTTTTATAAAACATGCCCATATCAAGACCGAGCACATTGGCAATATAGATGGCACGTCCCATACCGCCTTCGTCGGGACTGATCACCATCATATGATCGGAATCCAATTTCAGATTATCAACATTTCTCAGCAGACCCTTGATAAACTGGTAGGATGGCTGTACGGTCTCAAATCCATGCAGCGGAATGGCGTTCTGTACGCGCGGATCATGTGCGTCAAAGGTAATAATATTATCCACGCCCATCTGCACCAGCTCCTGCAGCGCAAGCGCGCAGTCCAGAGATTCTCTGGCGCTTCTCTTGTGCTGGCGGCTTTCGTACAGAAACGGCATGATGACAGTAATCCTTCTTGCTTTGCCGCCGACTGCCGCGATGATCCTCTTAAGATCCTGATAATGATCATCAGGTGACATATGATTCTGCCTGCCGAATAAGGAATAGGTCAGGCTGTAATTGCCGACGTCCACCAGCAGATAAAGATCAGTTCCCCTGACAGATTCCATGATAACGCCTTTGGCCTCGCCTGAGCCAAATCTTGGAACCTTGGCATCCAGTATGTAGCTGTCGCGTTGATATCCTGCAAAGGAAAGAGTATCCGCGTGGGCATGCTCTCTCTCAATACGCCATTTGACAAGGTACTGATCCACCTTTTCTCCAAGGTGGCGGCAGCCCTCCAGCGGAATGATACCAAGAGTTCCCACCGGGATCGTCTCCAGATTACGAACTTCCTGTTTGAGCATTGGCATATGATGTGTTCCTCGCTTTCTGAAATAGCATGTTGTGATGTTGATTAAAGGTAACTGTTCAGCTGTTCCTTCTCCGCTGTATGCGTATATCCGTCCCGGTAAGCTTCAGCATGTCATAGTGCTGAAAAACACGGGAAAATACACGGTCGGAGTATCGGATCCTGATTTCATCCAGAGTTGTAAAATTGGTGGATATGATTACTGCTTTGCGGTTGCACATGCGTTCATTCACAATATTGAACAGATGCGATTTTGTAAAGTCCGTATCATACTCCGCTCCCAGATCATCGATAATCAGAAGATCGGAATGGTAGAGCGCATCAAATAGTTGGCTCGACAGCTCTTTTTCATACATTTTGGATGAAATGTTCTCAAATAGTCTGATTGCACTGAAATAAATCACAAATTTGCCTTGATCAATCAGTTCTTTTGCAACACAGTCGGAAAGAAAAGATTTTCCCGTACCTACTGTACCATAAAAGAGGAGATTGCGGTAGTCTGAATCGAAGTTATTTATGAAATTTTTACAAGTTTCCACAGCACGTTGAAATAGCTCTAAATCATTTCCTTGATAATAATCATAGGAAAGATGGGAAAAATTGTTAGTTTTAAGAAGATCACTTATCTGTGACGCATCATATAATAGTTCAACCTCCAGCCTGCGAAAGCAGGAGCATTTCCTGCCGTCAATATATCCGGTATCCCGGCAGGCTTCACAGGTATAGTGCGGTTCCAGATAATCTATAGGATATCCTGCGTCTGTAAGGAGCTGCAGCTTCAGAGATTTCGTATTTTCCAGTTTTTGATGAAGCATATCAAGCTGTTCTTTTTTGGATACCCTCCGGCTGTCCCCGGACTCCAGAAGTATGCGGGCGTGTTCCATGGAAGTAGAAATAATCTTTTGATCAAGCTCCTGAAATTCGGGAATCTTCTGATAGACTTCCAGCTTCCGCTGTTCCAGCTGATAATCATTGGCCGCCCGGCGTTTTTCATAGGTACGGCTGATAAAGTTATATTCCTGATTGGTTAAAGGCATAGAAAACCCCTTTCAATGGTTTAATTACCGGTCAATGCTTTCTTTACTTTCTCTAATGCGACAGCTTCCAATTCAGCAAAGTCATAATCGTGCTGTTCAATATTGCAGAAAGAACCGGACGGTTTCTTAGGGGCTGTGTAAGCAGACTGCCGGGTAGTATTGATCTTGGATCTTCGGGCTGCTTCAGCGCTGTCTAATTCCTTCAGGGATCGGATGTTGTCATTCCGCCAGGATTCCAGTATAGAATTGGCATAGGAAAAACGGTTTGTGTCCGTCTTCATGACGGTGCGGTTGCACGCTTCTTCGATCAGTTCCATGGAATAAGCACATTCTCCGATCCAGCGGTTGATATATTCCTGCTCTTTTTTTGCGGGAAGTCCCTGTTTCCCAAGCAGTCTCATAATCTCGATGCTGGTATTCTGGTCAACGGAGAAGCGCTGTGCCTGCTGGAAGGATTTCGCCTGTTTGATATTGACGATGCCCGCTTCATACCAGCGGATGGCTGTCTGTTCTATAATACGGAAATTTTTCTGACCCTGCCCAATGCAGTATTGCAGAAGGTAATCCGTAAGATCCAGCGCAAAACCAAGACGGTCATAGATGAAAAGGAGCGTCTTGATCTCCGGACCGCTGATGGTGCGTTTGATATATTGCTGCGCGGCGAAAAGAAGCTGCCTGCTTTCGGGATTCTCCTGAAAGGCAGCGATATCTTCCAATGTGTAAGAATTTTTTTCTGTTGCATAATCCAAGAAAACCGGCTTTGGTTTGTCAGGGACAAGCTCCAAAGCGGGAGAAGCCTCCGTGGATGGCATAACTGCTGCAGATAGTGCAGCTGCAGAAGCCGGCGTAACGGTTGTGGATGAGAAATCTTCTGCGGTATCAGGCATAGCAGGATTGCATAGCCGGATGCCGGTGATGTTATGGCGGCTGTCATAATCAATAGAAAGCAGGCACAGTTTTTCCCAATAAGTAAGCGCACGGATGATATCTTTTTCCGTGTGGTTGAATTTATCTGCGATTTCGGCAATATCAGTAGGAAGATTGGCGCTGAACATGCGCAGCAGATAAAGATATACTTTGATCTGCGCATCGTTAGCGTCTCTCATATACTGATCAATGAAACGATTTGATAACACCGTATATCCGTCTGAGGAATCCGATGTGATGTTTAATGGTATCATATTTACTCTCCATGCGATAACTTCCATAGACGGAAGTCCGGTAAGGAAATTATAGCACACCCAAATAAAAAATCAATAGCTGTAAACTGCCTCAGAGCCTTATTTTATGGGGTTTTACGTCAATGTGGATAATGTGGATATTGTGAATGGAGCATCAACATAATATGTAGAATTTTGTCGATGGATGCCTATTTTCTATGAAATATTTTCGTTTGCTGATTTGGAGATTTGGATGTTATGTAAACAAAAATATCCACATTTTTAGGTGTCACGATAAGCGCTTAAAAATGTAGATATTGTGGATAAATTATTTTCCGAGGATAGATTCGCCGATTTTAACCACATCTCCGGCACCCATAGTTATCAACAGGTCGCCCTCTCCGCAATTTTGTAAAATAAAATTTTCGATGTCGTCAAACAGTGAAAAGTAATGGCATTTTGCACCCAGAGCATCCAGCTTATCCTTTAAATCTTTCGAGGAGATGCCGATGGTATTTTTCTCTCTTGCGGCATAGATATCAGTCAGGATCACAAGGTCAGCCGCGGAAAGCGCCTTAGCAAAATCATCTAAAAATGCTTTGGTGCGTGTATAGGTATGCGGCTGGAAGACGCATACAAGCCGCTTGTGGGGATATCCCTTCGCCGCGTTCAGGGTAGCGCGGATCTCCGTTGGATGATGCGCATAATCATCGATGATCGTGATGCCGCCGATTTCTCCCTTGCGCTCGAACCGCCGGTCGGTTCCGCTGAAGGAGGAAAGCCCTTTTTTGATCGTATCGGCATCAAAGCCTAAAAGCTCCGACAAGGCAATGGCTGAAAGCGAGTTATATACATTATGGATGCCGACGACTGAAAGCTGGATAGTTTCCGGCTCGCCGTCCGGACGGTGGAGCACATAGGAAGCGCAGCCGTCTTCCGCAAAGGTAATATCAGACGGATAATAATCGCTTTGACTGGTGCTGCCGAAGGTGATAATCCTGCAGGAAAGTCCTTTGGTAATTTCTTCCAGACGTTCAATATCCCCATTGATGATCAGAGTGCCGTCAGCCGGAAGGAGTGAAGCAAAACGGCGGAAGGAATCGCGGATCTCATGGATATCTTTAAAAAAGTCCAGATGGTCTTCTTCTATATTAAGTATAATGGCAAGCCTTGGAAAAAAGCTTAAATAGCTGTTCGTGTATTCGCAGGCTTCCGTAACGAAATATTCCGAATGGCCTATCCGCAGGTTGCTGTTTATATTTTTTAAGATGCCGCCGATAGAAAGCGTGGGATCCTTATCCGCCGTAAGAAGGATTTCCGATACCATGGAGGTCGTCGTTGTCTTTCCGTGAGTGCCGCTGATGGCAATGGGGATACGGTAATTCAGCATAAGCTGTCCTAAAAGCTCCGCACGGCTTAAGGCAGGGATGCCTCGTCTGCGGACTTCGGCAAGTTCGGGGTTATCTTCCCGGATTGCCGCAGTATAGACGACAAGATCAGTGCCGTCTTTGATATTGTCTGCGCTTTGTCCATAATATATAGCGGCACCGAGGGATTCCAGATGCTTTGTCAGGGCGGAAGAGCGGCTGTCAGAGCCGCTGATCGTAAATCCTCTGGATAAAAGGATCTCAGCCAGACCGCTCATGCTGATGCCGCCGATTCCGATAAAATGAACGTGGATGGGAGTTTTAAAATCTATCTGATACATAGCGCCTATATGCTCCTTCTCGTTATGATCTTTACATGATCAGTATATTCTTAAAATAATTTTTGCCACACAATTTATTATACTCGCAAAATAATGGATGTAAAGTAAAAGCTTCAGATGGAAAGATAAGAAAATTAAGATGGTTTTGAGATAAGGGTGCTAAGGTGACAATTTTTTGATGCATAATTTGTGTTGATTATACAATTAATAACTTATAGACGTATGGATCATCGCGGCCATTCCGTGGATTAAAACACAAATTTAGCAATTTTCACAAAAATACAAGTTGGTTTATGACAAAATGGTTTAAAAACTTAGCAAAAATAAGGGGTTTCATTATATAAAATTTACAAAAAAAAATCATTTTCTGCGAAAAAATATTTGGAAAAATATTCACTTTCACAAAAAGCTATGTTATAATGAAAAAGGTAATTACTGGTAAGAAATTATAAAATGGGTAAGGTTACAAATTTACTATGACAGAGGTGATGACATGATCAAGAAAGAAATGATTGCCATGTTGCTTGCCGGCGGTCAGGGAAGCAGATTGGGCGTACTGACAAGGAAGATGGCGAAACCCGCAGTTTCTTTTGGCGGAAAGTACAGAATCATTGATTTTCCGTTGAGCAACTGTATTGATTCGGGCGTTGATACGGTGGGTGTGTTGACGCAGTATCAGCCGCTTCGGCTGAATACGCATATCGGTATCGGTATTCCGTGGGATCTGGATCGTAATATCGGCGGTGTGACAGTGCTTCCCCCGTACGAGAAGAGCGCGAACACAGAGTGGTATACCGGAACAGCGAATGCAATTTATCAGAATATTGCGTATATGGAAAGCTTCAATCCGGAATATGTGCTGATTTTATCCGGTGACCATATCTATAAGATGGATTATGAGGTTATGCTGGACTTCCACAAGGCGAACGGCGCAGAGGTGACGCTGGCGGTTATGCCGGTACCCCTTGAGGAAGCAAAGCGTTTTGGTATTGTCATTACGGATGATAATCACAAGATCGTTGATTTTGAGGAAAAACCGGAGCATCCGCGCAGCAATCTGGCTTCCATGGGTATCTACATTTTCACATGGAAAACATTAAAGGAAGCATTGATTGCGAAGGCGGAACAGCCGGCGCTTGACTTTGGCAAGCATGTCATTCCTTACTGTCATCAGAATCAGGCTCCTATCTTTGCGTATGAGTACAATGGCTACTGGAAGGATGTTGGAACGCTTCATTCATATTGGGAAGCCAATATGGAATTGATCGACATTGTTCCGGAGTTTAATCTGTATGAAGAATATTGGAAGATCTATACCAAGTCGGACGCACTTCCGCCGCAGTATATTTCAGCAGACAGTGTGGTAGAGCGAAGTCTGATCGGCGAAGGCGCAGCGATCTATGGCGAGGTGTATAACTCCATCATCGGATGTAATGTAGAGATCGGAGAAGGCACGGTCGTACGGGATTCCATCATTATGAATGAGACAGTGATAGGCGCTCATTGCGAATTAAATAAGACAATTATAGCAGAGAATACTACGATAGAAGATGATGTCCGGACCGGTATCGGCGAGGAAGTGGATAATGAAACAGACCCGCATATATACAATCATGGACTTGTCTGTATCGGAGAACATACCACGGTTCCTGCAGGCGTTAAGATCGGTAAGAATACGGTCGTATTTGGTGAGACGGAAGCTTCGGATTATCCTGACCAGACCCTTGCCAGTGGTAAATCTCTGATAAAGGAGGGCGATAAAGCATGAGAGCGATGGGTATCATTTTAGCCGGCGGCGGCGCAAAACAGAGTAGAATGGGAGAGCTTGCCGGCAGACGTGCTGTAGCGGCAATGCCGATTGCAGGCAGCTATCGAAGCATTGATTTTTCACTTAGCAACATGACAAACTCCCATATTCAGAAGGTTGCAGTCCTGACACAGGACAATGCCAGAAGTTTAAATGAACATCTGAGTTCCTCCAAATGGTGGGATTTCGGCAGGAAGCAGGGCGGTCTGTATGTATTTACGCCGACCAGAACGGCAGAAAACAGCGACTGGTATCGTGGTACGGCGGATTCTATTGCGCAGAATCTGGAGTTTTTGAAGGACAGCCATGAGCCTTATGTGGTGATCGCATCCGGTGACTGTGTTTACAAGATGGATTACAATAAGGTGTTGGAATATCATATTGAAAAGAAAGCTGATATCACTGTTGTATGTAAAGAATTTGGCAATGAAGTCAATGTCGAGCGTTTCGGCTGTGTAAAGACGGACGAGGACGGAAGGATCCGGGAATTTGAGGAGAAGCCGGTAAAAGCCAGCTCGCACACGATTTCCTGCGGTATTTATGTGATACGCCGGAGACAGCTGATCGAGATGATCGAAAAGGCAGCAGGAGAAGGACGGTATGATTTTGTCAATGACATTCTGATCCGTTATAAAGATATCAAGAGGATCTACGCGTATAAGATGACGGATTACTGGAAGAATATCTCGACTGTTCAGGATTACTATGATACCAACATGGATTTCCTGAAGCCGGACATCAGAAATTATTTCTTTAAGCAGTATCCGGATATTTATTCCAAGATTGACGATCTTCCGCCTGCAAAGTACAATGTGGGAGTGCAGGTGCGCAACAGTCTGATTTCCAGCGGAAGCATCATCAACGGAGAAGTTGAGAACTCAGTCATTTTCAAGAAGGTATTTGTAGGGAATAACTGTACTATAAAAAATTCGATCATCTTAAATGATGTATATATTGGGGATAATACGCATATTGAAAACTGCATTGTGGAGAGCCGTGATACGATACGTGCCAATTCATTCCACAAGGGAGAGGACGGAATCAAGGTAGTAGTAGAGAAGAACGAACGATATGTCATCTAAGGATGGTATCATCAAAAGATGATACATCTTTTGATGCTCCATCTTTGGCGGTAAGGGGGTAAGCGCATATGACAATAACCGATGTTAGGGTTCGCAAAGTTGAAAGAGAAGGAAAGATGAAGGCCGTTGCTTCTATCACGATTGATGGCGTGTTTGTAGTGCATGACATCAAGATCATTGAAGGAGACAGGGGATTATTTATCGCTATGCCTAGTAAGCAGGCGCAGGATGGTACTTATCGGGATATTGCCCATCCGATTACCACAGACACCAGAGAGATGATACAGAACATGGTAATTAGTAAGTACAATGAAGCGCCGGCAGAAGAGTAATCACAGCTTAGTTTTGCCGGAGCAATAGGAAGGGCTGCCAAATGGCGGTCCTTTCTTTTATGCAATTTCGGGGAAATTATTTATAGATATACCGTCCGGTTTATGCTAATATAGATAAAGTACAAACGCCCCATAAATGTATGGGACGATGCCCGCGTAATAGCGCTAAAGTGCATTAAGATTCGCAGGTGATGGAAAGATTTGAGCAGCAGAACTGCGGCATGGGGGATTAGATTGAAAAATAAGCTTGATAGCTTATTTTTCAATCGGCAATTTGAGACAGAGCCTCAAATTGCTTTGATCGCAGATGAGAAACCGCCTGCGTGGATTTCTCATCGCGCGTCATCGCAGCAAGCTGCTCTGACATGGGGGATTAGTGTGAAAAATATATCTAAGGCAGTAAAAAACACTGCCTAAGATATATTAAGTTTCACACCGAAAAACGCAAAAAGAAGCGTTTTTCATTCCTATTTGAGCCGCCAAAGGCGGCATGGGGGATTAGTATGTATATCATAGCTGGCTTGGGGAATCCGGGCAGTCAATATCGTAATACAAGACATAATGTAGGATTTGCGGCAGTCGATCGTCTTGCAGATCAGTATCAGATCGATATCGGCGAGGTCAAGCATAAGGCGTTGGCCGGCAAGGGAAGGATCGGCAGTGAACGGG
>CAYQZB010000009.1:0-106080 GCA_964421915.1 uncultured Lachnospiraceae bacterium | reverse complement strand
TGATCGCTCCCTCATGGAATACGGCGATCATGTCGCAGAATTTGCAGGAGGAAAGACGATGGCTGATATAGATAGCTGTTTTATCTCCGACAATATCATTGAACTTTGAGTAAATCTCAACTTCCGCAATGGGGTCCAGAGCGGCGGTGGGCTCATCGAGGATGATAAAGGGAGCATCTTTATAAAGCGCACGCG
This sequence comes from uncultured Lachnospiraceae bacterium, assembly GCA_964421915.1. GTDB lineage: Bacteria > Bacillota > Clostridia > Lachnospirales > Lachnospiraceae > NK4A136. Next base: position 105,885 of record CAYQZB010000009.1, on the reverse strand, counting down.
CAATGGCTATCTTCTGCGCTTCACCGCCCGAGATATTTACGCCGTTCTTATCATAATCCTTATACAAATAAGTTTCGACTCCGTCCGGCAGCTCCGAGAGCCTTTCGGCAAAACCGGCTTTTTTCAGCGAATCCATGACCCGCCCGGAGTCATAGGCAGTCCCGGACGCCACATTCTCTCCCAGCTTCGCTGCAAAGAGCTGGAAGTCCTGAAATACCACGGAAAAGATCATCATATATTCAGCATAGTTATACTTGCGGATGTCAATACCGTTCAGCAGAATTTCCCCTTCCGTGGGATCATACAGGCGGCAGAGCAGCTTAATGAAGGTGGTCTTGCCACTTCCGTTCATACCGACAATGGCCAAGCGTCTGCCTATTTCAAACTTTATGCTGACATTGCGGAGCGTATAATCTTCACCTCCGGGATATTTGAAAGAAACATTTCGAAATTCCACCTCATATTTGCGGTCACGCCGCTTCTCCACGGAAAGGCTGCCCTGATACATATTGTTCGGTATATCAAAGAACTCAAATACCGGAACAAGAAAGGCGGCGTTGTTCCGCATATCACCCAGCGCTGAGATCAGGCCGGACACTCCGCCGGATACTTTTGTAATAGATGCAACATATTGTGTTACCGCGCCAAGGCCAAACGCTCCGGCCAAGGCTTTCAGGCAGACGAAAGCATAGACAACACCTGTGAAGATCACCGAAACAGCTGATGACGCTGCATGATAAAGTCCCATAGGACCTCTGCCATATTTTGCCATAAGTCCCTTTGAGCCAAAGGTGTTCTCCCTGTTCTCACGGTTATTATTTTCACAGATCTTATCCTGTCTGTACATTCTTACATCTGTTGCAATCTCTCTGTGATAACCGAGAGATCCGAAAAAACGGTACAAACGGTTGGACAAATTTAAAAATTTCACACTCAGCGCCCAATAGCTCTCCGCCTTATTGGAGAGAACCGGTGCAATATAGGTTATCATGAGCATAACGGCAATCATAAGCACGACAAACAAGGGATTATTCAAAATAGTGTACGCTCCCGCGCTCTCAGGTACACGGCTGATAAACAATGAGACCGTCAAAGCGATACCGCCCACAAGCGTAAACACGGAAGAACACAACGCTTCGTAGCCTCTGAGCACCCGATGCAGTCCCCAGCTGGTGCCGCCCTGATTTTCGCGGATGATGGATAGAAGCTCCGCGGTTTTGGTTTCATCCCGGCTCACATAGTCCATGTCAAGCAGCTTTTCTAAAAAGAGATGATTCACCTTATACCAGAGTCCCGCATTTTGGGTTTCCTTCCACTTGTTAAGCAATGCGGATAACAGAGCGATCACAGCGGCGGACACAAGAGTGAACAGCACAAGGAAGCGCAAGCGTTCGGCGTTTCTGCCTCCTGCAAGCTCGTCAATTACAAGTGCGGAAAACCAGATGCCCACATATGGCGTAAGGGCGTTCCATATTACGCTGAACAGGCGTGAAAGAACCATCTGCGGGTAACGCCTGAAAAATATAGAAAAGGCGCGGTTGTTGAGTTTTATCATTTCGCCCCATGACATAGATTTTTTACTCATTTTCAGCATCTCCTTCCCTGTAATATTTGCTCTGTACGGCATAAAGATCGGCGTATCTGCCGCCAAGCCTTAACAGTTCCTCATGTGTGCCTTCTTCGCAGATTCCTGCATTGTCAATCAAAATAATGCGGTCACAGAATCGGGTGGAGGCAAGACGATGTGAAATGTAAATGGACGACCTGCCGCCTGTCACTTCATGGTATTTTTGGTACATCTCCGATTCCGCAATGGGATCTAGCGCCGCTGTGGGCTCATCCAGGATGATAAAGGGCGCATTTTTATAGAGCGCCCTCGCCAGCATCAGACGCTGTGTTTCGCCGCCGGAAAGCAGAGTCGCTTCCTCAAATACCTCGCGGTTAAGATATGTCTCATAACCGTCAGGCAGAGCTTCGATTTTGGTGCGAAGTCCTGCTTTTTCCACACATTCCCTCACTCGTTCCATATTTATACTGACATTGTTCTGTGCAACATTGGTGGCTATCGTTCCCGCCAGCAAAGAGAAATCCTGAAAAACCGCCGAGAACATTGTGTAATAGTCCGCGCGATCGTAGTCTCGGATATCTTTGCCATCCAGCAGCACTCTGCCCCCTGTAGGGTCGAGAAAGCCGCAGATTAACTTGATCAGTGTTGTTTTGCCAACCCCGTTTAAGCCTACTACAGCCAGCTTTTCGCCGGGATGCAGAGTGAGATTGATATTCGTCAGGGTGTCCTGATCGGCTCCCGGATAACGGAAAGAGACGCATTCCAGCTTGATCTCGTATTTTTTCCCTGTCTCTGCTTCAATATGTCTGCCACCATCAAACTGAAAGGGCTCATAATATTCCAGGCACTCACGAACCGTAGAGATGTCCAGGGATTGCTTATACAAGGCGCTAAACCCGCTCAGAATTCCCGATACCCATTCGGTAAAGCCGCCCGCCGCAGTGAAATACAGGAGAAATTCTGCCACGCCAAGTCCATTCCGTATGACAAGAGAAATCAGAAAAGCATATGCGATGGCGTTGCGAAGGAATGTCAAAATCAGATCGACAATGGGGGACCAGATGTAAACGCCCTGCGCTTTTTTATGGAAGGCTGTATGGCAGCTCATTGCTTTTTCATACAGCTCTTCCATCCAGAGGCGCAGACCAAAGATACGGATATCCTTGGCCGCTTTTAAGTCTTCCACACGCATCGAGAGATAATTCATATGTCTCCCATACTCCGCTTCCTCCTCTCGATGACGATATCCGTATCCGTTCACATAATTGCCGAAAAAATAACTGACCAATGCCGTCGCAAGAATAATAAGAATGAGGAGAGGCTGCACCGTTGTCAGAAGGCTTACATAGATTAAAAATCCGAGAATATTGGTCGTCAGCCTTGTAAGTGTTGTCCATATGGCTTCTGTTGCATCCCTGCCGGAATATGTGCACTCACGAGCCTTGGCAAGCAGTTTTATAAATTTGTCATCATCAACATTGGGATAAGATGTGGTTGCTGCTTTTCTGTTTAAAAGATTCATAATCTCGGAGCGAACGCTGATCCTGCCAAACACCGTGTTCGTATTCACATATGCGGATGCCGCCGATACCAGCATAAGACCCAGGGTAAAGCCTGCAATGGTCGCAAACAATTCCCCTGCGGAAACGCGTCTTTCCACCGCTGACAGTATCGTAGGAGAGACATATAGGTTGACAAGATTCAAGGCAACTGCCAGCGCTGCGGAAAGCAGACTGAGAATGATCACCTTTTTTTCTCCGGAAGTCCACGCCAGCTTTATCATAAACCAGAAATTTTTCCACATATTATATTTCGGCTTAGGGGCTTCCGTCTTTTTCGGTTTTTGTTTCTTTTCCTTAGCCATAAAAAAGTACCATCCTTTCCGGGAACAACCATATCATAAAAAATCGTCCCCGAATGATTCCAGGGACGAATCGTTATTTCTGCGTGATGAATTGTAATTTTACATCTGGGGAAGCAATATTTCTGTGGTAAATGCTCCATCCTCGCTGTTGCGGTTGATATATCCGCCCAGCCGCTCCACAATGGCGTCAATCCGGATCAAACCGAAGCCGTGTCCCTCGCCCTTTGTACTTCGGAATAGTTTTCCCTCTTTTTTCATTTTCTTTCCGGCAGTAAAATTGGTGATGCAAATATAGAGTTGCGTATTTCTCAGATCCATGTATAAACGGATCACCCGCTGATTCTCAGGGAGTTTCATGCTGGCTTCGATTGCATTATCAAACAGGTTTCCGATGATACAACACAAATCAATTTCCGACAAGTTCAGCTTCAAAGGGATACTTGCATCAGCTATAACTTTAATGTTCCTGGAGTTTGCCAGCGAAATTTTTGAATTCAGGATAGAATCCGTCATGGGATTTCCTGTCTTAATGACAGTATCCACGGTGGTCAGGTCGTCATCCAGAAGATCGAGATACCGTTTGATGGCGTCCCAGTTTTCCGATGCCGCATACGCTTTCATCGTCTGGATATGGTTGCGGTAGTCATGCCGCCACCCGCGAATCTTACGGTACATATTGTCAACTTCCCGATAGTGCGTTTCAACCAGTTCATGTTGATAGGAAGCAATCCTTTTATCTATTTTTCTTGAAAAGTATCCCATATGTTTGTCACCTCATATTGATAATTGCACGATTGACGGCTTCGTATGCACCTCTGGGCAGAGGGATGACTGCACCGTCGTTCAGCCTGATCTCAATCTTAGTGACACGGTTTATCTGTGTCAGATTTACTATGGAAGAACGGCTTACACGAATAAAGCGATCATCCAGCTCCTTTTCCAATTCGCCCAGCGTCATTCTTACAGTCAGATCATCCGAAGCATGGATGGTCACATAATTGCTGGACACATCTGCGTACTTGATCTGATATACAGGGATACGAATCATTTCACCACCAACCTCAATGTTCAGAACTTTCTCGTTTTTTGACAGCTTTTCGGCAGCCCGGTCAAGGACAGCAAACAGCTTATCCTCCCTCACTGGTTTCATCAGATAGTGAAGCGCGGCAACTTCATAGCCTTCTAAGATATAATCGGAATATCCTGTGATGAAAACAATTTGAATGGTATCATTGTCACAGCGCAGCTTTTTGGCCATGGTGACACCGTCCATGGCTCCCATCTCTATATCAAGAAGTAAAATGTCATAATCGTTCTTCTCGGCATAGTGAAACAGGAAGTTTTCGGCAGAAGAAAAGGCAGAAATCTGTACCCCGTGACAGGAATTGGTGCTCCATCTGCTCACCAAGCCTGATATAAATTTTTTGTCTGCATCTGAATCATCACAGATTGCAATCTTGTAATTCATGTTTTCACCATCCTTTGCGGCTATAAACTGTAGTTTGCCGTCAGCTCCTCTTATTGTCAAGGATTGCTAAAAGCTATCCAACCGCTACAGTAATTCATATTGTCGTTAATCTCCCATAACTTTGTCGTAGTAACATTAAATATTGTAGATCTTATAACTGTATCTCTTCTATAATTTCTCCATTTTTTCGTAGAACCCTCATAATTTATTTCTCTTGTTTCAGATCAGTTTACTGTCTTTACTATATCAAATTTTTACCTTTTTACAATCCTCAGATATGATTTTCAGTAATGTTACAGCCTAAAGGCAATTATGAAGCTGTAAGGTTTGTGAATATTTCAGATAAATCATGGCATTCTAATAAAATAGAATGGATTCAAATATCAAGGGAGACGTTTATATTATGAAGCAGTTTGATTATGTGATCACAGATGAGGTCGGCATACATGCAAGACCTGCGGGACAGCTTGCAAAGGAGGCAAAGAATTTTCAGTCGTCAATCAAGATTTCAATAAACGGCAAAGAGGCTAATGTAACAAAATTGATGGCAGTCATGGGACTGGGTATCAAAAAAGGCAATACAGTGACGATTACGGCAGAAGGCGCGGATGAGGAAGAAGCAATTGCGGCGATGGAAACATTTATGAAAAATAATCTATAGGGAATGTATTGAATCGATTGATTTGAAATCTGGGAAAGCGGGTGTATTGTTTCATGGAAACATGTAAGGGAACAAAGATATTTGACGGGATTGCAATCGGGCGTATCTTCTATTATAAGAAACATGAAAATAACGTCGAAAGAAAGCGGGTAGAGGATATCGATGCGGAGATCGCCCGATATGAAGAGGCGAAGAAAAAAGCCATTGAGCAGTTAAATGTACTCCATGAAAAAGCGGTTGTAGAAGTGGGAGAAATCAATGCGCAGATCTTAGAAGTGCACGCCATGATGCTGGAGGATGATGATTATAATGATTCGATTCATAATCTGATTAAAAATCAGGGGATCAATGCCGAATGTGCTGTTGCGACAACAGGGGACAATTTTTCAGAAATGTTTGCCAATATGGACGACGAATATTTCAAAGCCAGAAGCGTCGATGTAAAGGATATTTCGGAGCGTGTGATCAATGTACTGGGAGGCGGTCATGGCGCGGATGAGCTGAAGGAGCCATGTATCATCGCTGCCGAGGATCTGGCGCCCAGCGAGACGGTGCAGATGGACAAGACTAAGCTTCTGGCATTTGTGACAAGGCATGGATCCACCAATTCCCATACGGCGATACTTGCCAGAACAATGAGCATTCCTGCCTTGATCAAGGTAGATATCAAGGAAGAGTGGAATCATAAGACGGCGATTGTAGACGGCTATACGGGGACGCTGATCATTGATCCGGATGCGGATACCCTGATCTCTTATCGGGAGAAGCAGAAACAGGATGAGGAGCAGAAGCAGCTTCTGCTGGATCTTAAGGGCAAGGAAACCGTTACAAAGAGTGGACAGAAGGTGCAGCTCTATGCAAATATCGGGAATGTGTCCGATCTGGGGGCAGTATTGCAGAATGATGCAGCCGGCATCGGGCTGTTTCGGAGTGAATTTCTCTATCTGGGGAAGAATACCTTTCCTACGGAAGAGGAGCAGTTTTCGGCATATAAGCAGGTGGCGGAGACGATGGCGGGCAAGCGCGTGATATTCCGGACGCTGGATATCGGGGCGGATAAACAGGCGGATTATTTTCAGCTTGGAAAAGAGGAAAATCCTGCCATGGGTTACCGTGCGATACGCATCTGCTTAAGTGAGCCGGAGATCTTCAAGACGCAGCTCCGGGCGATGCTGCGTGCAAGCAATTATGGAAAGATCGCCATTATGTATCCGATGATCACATCGGTGGAGGAGATCAGGGATATCAAAAAGATCATGACGGAGGTTAAGGAAGAACTTGCGACATTGGGCGTACCTTATGATGATGTGGAACAGGGTATTATGATCGAGACGCCTGCGGCAGCCATGATCAGTGATCTGCTGGCGAAGGAGGTTGACTTTTTCAGCATAGGCACCAATGATTTGACGCAGTATACTCTGGCAGTCGACCGGCAGAATAACCGGCTGGACCGGTTTTATGATCCGCATCATGAGGCGGTCCTCAGGATGATCCGTATGGTGGTGGACAATGCGCATAAGGAAGGCATATGGGCAGGTATTTGTGGGGAACTGGGCGCGGATATGTCATTGACGGATACTTTTTTGAAGATCGGTGTGGATGAGTTATCTGTGTCACCGGGTATGATCCTGCCGTTGCGGAAAAAGATTCGGGATGCGGAATAAGAAGCGGATTGAGTTTGTAGGAAAGATATGGTACAATAACAAAGGCAGTAGTAGCTCACGAGGGAGAAGCAGCGTGTATGCGCACGAACCCCGGTTCAAATCCGGGCGCTTGCTATATGGCATGGCTATAGCTGTGCCATTTATTAAACTGCCATAATTTCAAAGAAGTAAAATTAAGAAATGATTTGTATAAGAGACTGTATAGAAGAACATAAGCTTTGCCTTATGGGCAGCAGTACCGCGCATATTATTTTGGTCTGCCCGATGATGTCAGAGCAGTTACATAAAGTTGAGGAACATTGGCAAAGGATAAAAGAATTATCATCGGAAGATGAGATTATGAAAGAAGACTTTTTATTTGCCGCCGTCGAGGTAAAGGATTGGAATGGAGAATTATCACCTTGGGAGATGCAGATAAACGGAGTTGGAGATTTTGCCGGAAAAGCGGATAAGATGCTTGATCTGATTATAAAACAAGGAATTCCTGCGATCCGAGATTATATAATCAGAGAAACTGTCTCCGATAAACATAATCTTCATTTTATAATTGGCGGATATTCCTTGGCCGGTTTGTTTGCGTTATGGTCGATGTATCAAACAGATGTTTTTTGTGGCGCGGCTTGTTGTTCCGGATCGTTGTGGTATCCTAAATTTATAGAATACGCGAGAACACATACTTTACCGAAACAAAGCTTTATCTATCTCAGTCTTGGAACGAAAGAGGAGAAGACAGGGCAGATGGTATTTTCTAAGATCGGTGACGCAGCAAGAGAACTATATGCATATTATAAACTGTCCGAAGAAGTGAAAGAAACCACATTGCAATGGAATCCTGGAAATCATTTTAAGGACGTTGACGAGCGGATAGATAGAGGATTCGCTTGGCTGATTAATAAATTTCCTACTTAAATATAATGAATTGAGTTGCTTTTTATTTTTATTTAAGTCGCAGCAAAGCTGCGACATGGAGGATTAGCATGAGAACAATTATTGAGAATCAGCAGTTTGATGAAGAAAGAGCATTATATCATTCGCAGGGATGCGATATCATGCACTGCACGTTTGCGGGTCCCGCAGACGGGGAATCCGTATTGAAGGAGTCCCGTGATATTGCGCTGAATGACTGCAGTTTTTCCCTGCGTTATCCGCTGTGGCATGTCAGAGGTTTTTCCATGAAATCTTCAACAATGGATGAAAGCACAAGAGCCGCCATCTGGTATGCGGAAAATGGTGTGATCAGGGAGTGTAACCTAAACGGCATCAAAGCCATCCGTGAGTGTCATCAGATTGTACTGGAGGACTGCAGGATCGTGTCATTGGAATTTGGATGGAAGAGCAGTGATATCATACTAAAAGATTCAGAGATTGAGTCAGAATATATCTTTATGGACAGCAGGAATGTTAAGCTGGAAAATGTTACGATGAAGGGTAAGTATTCCTTCCAGTATATGGAAAATCTGGAAATTAATAATTGTATGCTGGACACCAAGGATGCTTTCTGGCATAGTAAGAATGTCACTGTTAAGGACAGCGTTGTAAAGGGGGAGTATCTTGCATGGTTTTCGGAAGGTCTGACACTGATTAATTGCCAGATCATAGGCACGCAGCCGCTTTGTTATTGCAAGGATCTGAAGCTGATCAACTGTACCATGGAGGATACGGATCTTTCATTTGAGTATTCCGATGTGGAAGCGGATATTGTGGGTGATGTAATATCTATCAAGAATCCCAGGAGTGGACGGATTGTTGTGGACAGTGTCGGCGAAACTATCTGGGAGAATCCTGTCATGGAGTGCAAAGGGGAAGTAATCATCAGAACATGATAATCTACATACAATGATGGAATCAAATCATTTTGATTAAATATATATACAATGATGACATTAGATTATCATGATCTGATTTTTACATACAATGATATAATTAAATCATAATTGCCAAATATTTACATATGATGATATTTGGGGTAATGTGTAATATTTCCTATGTTATAAACGTATAAATTATGATAAATTAAATACAGGTAATATCTCAATCAAGCGTTTATGGGTAAGTCAGGGACACTTGTGGCTTTAGTTAGGGGATGAATTGATTGCATATTACCAAAACATACAGAGAGGAGAAAAATTATGCCACCAATTGAAACAATCGTAACAACCATAGTGCCAATTGCGGTGATCGTGATTTTGGTCTTTATTATCATGATGACCGGCTATGTAAAAGCTTCACCGGATACCGCTATCATCATTTCCGGTCTTCGTAAAAACCCGAAGGTACTGATCGGAAAAGCGGGGATCAAGATTCCGTTTCTGGAGAGAAAGGATGAATTGAATCTGCAGTTGATTTCTATTGACGTCAAAACATCCAATGCAGTGCCTACGGCAGATTATATCAATATTAATGTAGATGCAACGGTTAATGTCAAGATCAGCGACGAACATGAAAAACTTAAGCTTGCGGCGCAGAACTTTCTGAATAAGAATACGGATTATGTTGCCCATGTTGCAAGAGAGGTTCTGGAGGGTAATGTCCGTGAGATCGTCGGTAAGATGGCTCTAGAGGAAATGGTTTCCGACCGGCAGAAATTTGCCACGCTCGTAAAGGAAAATGCGGAACCGGATCTGGCTGCCATGGGACTTGACATTGTCAGCTTCAATGTGCAGAACTTTGTTGACGGCAATGGCGTGATTGAAAACCTTGGTGTTGATAATATTGTTAAGATTCAGAAGAATGCTGCGATTTCCCGTGCGGAAAGTGAAAAGGATATTGCAAAGGCGCAGGCGATGGCGAGAAAAGAAGCCAACGATGCACAGGTATCCAGTGAATTGGAGATTGCCAACGCGCAGGCAAGGGCACAGAAGGAGAAATCCATCGTGCTTGCCGTATCCGAGCGGGAAGCTCAGGAGGCAAAGATCAGTGCCGATACATTGATCGCACAGAAGGAAAATGAATTGGCGATCACAAGGGCGGAACTGCAAAAGGCAGCGGATACGAAGAAGGCGATTGCAGATGCGGCTTATCAGATCCAGAAGGAGACGGAGCGTAAGACCGTCGAAATCACAACAGCGGATGCGAATATTGCAAGGCAGGAAAAAGAGATTCTTTTAAAGCAGAAAGAAGCCGAGGTAATGGAAAAGGCTTTGGATGCGGAGATCAGAAAGAAGGCGGAAGCGGAAAAATTTGCAAGGCAGCAGAAGGCGGATGCACAGCTATATGAGATCCAGAGAAATTCGGATGCACAGCTCTTTGAACGCCAAAAGAATGCGGAAGCGGAAAAATTTGAGAGAGAAAAGGAAGCGGAAGCATTGAGGGCGACTGCGGAAGCCCAGAAATTCGCAATGGAGCAGGAAGGTGAAGGTATCCGTGCAAAAGGTTTAGCGGAGGCGGAGGCTATCCGTGCAAAAGCGCTGGCAGAGGCGGAAGGTATCGAGAAAAAAGCTCTTGCTATGCAGAAGATGAATGAAGCAGCTATTTTGGAGATGTACTTCAATGCATTGCCTGACGTTGTGAAAAATGCGGCTACACCGCTTAACAATGTTGACCGTATTACCATGTACGGTGACGGGAATACCACAAAGCTGATGAAGGACGTCATGGGAACTGTTGTACAGGTAACCGATGGATTGAAGGAGTCTACAGGCGTTGATCTGTCAGCAGTGCTTGCCGGCTTCCTTGGCGGTAAGGCTGCAAACGCGGGTGTTTCCGGAACTGCCGGTGCGGGAGGCGAAGCTGAGGACAAAACTACAGTATAATGTTTTAAAAGATCTATAAAAACGCTGTCGCTTGAAACCTGTGGGTAGTATTTGGCAGGTTTCAATGCGTCGCAGCGTTTTTCTGTTTCTAAGGAAAGGGAAAATCAATATGTGGTTTATTTTGGCATTATTATCAGCAGTATTTGCAGCGTTGACCTCTATCTTGGCAAAAGTAGGCATTGAAGGAGTCGGATCAAATCTGGCAACCGCCGTGCGGACATGTGTGGTATTGCTCATGGCGTGGGGAATGGTATTTCTTACGAAGCAGCAGGGAGGGATCTCAGAGATCAGCCGGAAAAGCTGGATATTCCTGATTTTGTCGGGATTAGCCACAGGAGCATCCTGGCTGTGCTATTATAAGGCACTGCAGGTCGGTGAAGCTTCCAAGGTAGTTCCGGTGGATAAGTTAAGTGTTGTGATCACGCTTGTTTTAGCTTTTATCTTCCTGCATGAGCCATTTACCGTAAAGTCTGCGGTCGGGGCGGTATTGATTGCTGCGGGGACGCTGGTGCTGGCACTATAGTAAAAAGAAGTCGCAGCAAGCGGAGGAATAAAATGGATAATTCACAAGAGTATTTTGGCAAAGCAATGGGTAATTTTATACATGAGATGTCCGGCGCAGGAGCCATCCGGCATATGGTGGATCAGGGGTATTCCATCCGGCAGATCATGGAACGGCTGGATTATCCGACGCCCCGGCACCGTGTGGAGGAAACGGCGTTAAAACATATGTTAAAGCAGGGGATCTTATTAGAACGGCTGCCGGATCAGGAATACCGTCAGATAAATATTCCTGATTCGTGGGACAGAAGACAACTTTCAGAGGCTGTTTATGTCAGGAAAGAACGGGACGGAGAGGAGTTTTCCTATGTGCTGCTTCCGATCGCTGAGCTTAAAAAAGACAAGGAATTGTTATCCCGCCTAAATGACAGGGAGCGGGATTATCTTTGCGGTCTGCCGTGGGAGGGCGATGCGGTATATCATCGGTTGACAGGAAGGATGTATGAGATTGCGATAGAGCTTTCGACGGCTATCCGGAACGGGATGAGATTCTATTTTATAAAAAGCAGGGAAGAAGTTACTCTGCTTCGCAACGCAAATCCAGCATGAGAAATGCTTTCATCAGCGTTTCCCTAAAGTAAATTCGCATCCTTTACTGCCGGATTGTCAATCAGTTTTCCGTCTTCTTTAAACCGTGATCCATGGCAGGGGCAGTCCCATGTATGCTCCTGCGGATTCCATTTTAATGCACAGCCCATATGAGGACAGCGTTTTAGCGAGGGAAACAGCAGATTGCCGGTTGCTTCCATAGCGTTTAGGAAAAGCTGGGGTTTTAGTATATTCCTGCTGGGTGAGAATACTTCTTTGTAGATATTTTCCCTGCCAAGAACCAGATCGCGCAGGATCATGGCGGCTGCCATGGAAGAGGTCATGCCCCATTTATTGAAACCGGATGCAACATACAGATCCGGTGTATTGCGGGAATAATTTCCGATATAAGAGACACCGTCAAGGCTGATGCAGTCCTGAGCTGCCCAGTGATATATTTCTTTGGCTTCCGGGTATGCGGATGCAGCAAAGCTTCGCAGCGCCTTCCAGTTTTCATGCTGCTTGCCGGTACGTCCGCCGCCGTCTCCCAAGATCAGCAGATTGCCGTAATTTCTAAAGGACAAGCCTTTTTTATCTGCATCGATATAGATTCCATTGACATCCGCCGCATTGTTCAGCGCAATCGCATAAGACCGGCTTTGGTAAAGCTTTAAAAAATAGCTGCCCCTTTTATTCAGGAACGGAAAATGTGTGGCAACGATGATTTTACCCGCTGTTATGATTCCGCTGTCAGTATATACGGTATGCCCGTCGATTTTCTTCACAAAGGTATGCTCATAGATATTCAGAGATTCTGATATCTTGGAAAGGAATTTCAATGGATGAAACTGCGCCTGCTTTGGAAATAAGACAGCGCCTTTGATGGAAAAAGGCAATGGAAGCTGTTCGGCATATTCCGCCGGAAATCCGATGGAACGCAGTGAGTCTATTTCCCGCTCGATGGTCTGTTGGCTTTCGCAGCTATAAACGCCTGCATATTTTTCTTCAAAATCACAGTCAATTGTTTTGGCGAGTTCACGGTATTGCTCTAAAGCCTTCTGGTGTGCTTCAAGATATAGGGTCGTTTTTTCTTTTCCTATGGTTTGCATCAGATGGTCGTAAATAAGCCCATGCTGGGAAGTAATCTTAGCTGTCGTATTTCCGGTATTGCCTCCTCCGATTCTATTTCCTTCCACCAGCATATAGTCCACACCTTCCTGCTGTAGAAAATAAGCGCAGAGAACGCCGCAGATTCCTCCGCCGATAATAAGATAATCTGTTTTAGCGTTGCGCTGTAAGGTTTTGTGATTTTGGACTTTTGCTGTGGCATGCCAGAGAGACTGGGACATGTTGAAACCTCCTATAAAGATAACGGGAATCCGTGCGCATCTGCCGAAAGTACTACGGAAACATTGATGTAATCAGTGATTCCTCAGTATTCGTATTCAAAGCTGGTATGGTAGGAAAATAAATGAAATATCTGGATGTTTCCTTCATACAGCACATATTCCGCAGGACATGAGGCGGATTCTATGATCTTTCGGGACATTTGCCCGTTTTTCGGCGCGCTTAAGTAATGTTCATTTTTTACGCAGATCTGAATATGCAGCTGATAGTTCCCTTGTTTTAAAATAATCTTTTCTTTGGTGCAGGAGAGAATCTGCACTCCAAGATAGGTAGCAAACCGGTATTCTCTGCCCTTATAATGGATCACACTGATGCAGCCGCGGAAGGTCAGCCCGCATATGGGGATTTCTGCAACGGCGGCCATGATCGAACAATCCTCCCGAAAATCATTGGCCTGTATCCATGCATAGGAAGAAGGGAAGGAACGGCCGCTGTCTTTTTCGATATAACCCTTTCCGCTGGTAAAATCTATGTTTTTCCCGTTTAAAGATACGCGTCCCTTTAGCTGATGGCTCATACTGATAATACCGTGTCGGCATTCCATAGGAAGAAATTGAAACGGTCCCATAATGTCATAGCGGATAGGGGATAAGTTATGATAAGAAATTTTTCCCGTAAGGGATAGTTCCGGCGTATGGATGTCCAGTATCACGCCTTGTTTGGAGAAATGGCTGCCTTCTGTCATAGACGTCTGCCAGGAGCCGTTTTGTGTTATGATCTGGATAAATTGATTGGAATCTGACCGACCTGTGATCAGGCAGAGAGTTTCCGCTCCCTTCTGGTGTTTGAAATAATATCCTTGAAAAAACTGTTTCATGCAAGCGCTCCATATCGAATAATGTATTGGGAATAAGTTGTTTCTGCTTTTTGCTATAGCTTACCCAAAAAATTGTTTAAGTAAACAAGGGCAGTAATTTTATTATTTTTCCTGTTTTGATACATATTTTTGTGATAAGGAGCAAGAAAAGGCATGGTTAATCAGAGTTGCTGCCAACATCAACTGCGATATGATTAAATTGGATCGCACCGGTAAACTTTTTTGTTACGGATGATAAGATAAACAATCAATACAAATACCCCGTCAAAAGCCCAGATAATCGGTTCCGTAATACAGACTCCTAAGTAATCGAGCCGGGGAACCAGCAGACGGATTGCGATGATCTTGCCTAAAAGTTCCGTTATGCTGGCAATGATTGGTACGATGCGCTGTCCCATACCCTGAAGGACATTACGTAATACGATCAGAGGGATCAGCACATAGAAACAGGGAACACTGATCCGTACATATTTGGTAGCTGTTTCGATCAGAAAAAGATTAGCGGTATCTTCTTTATCAATAATCAAACGTACAAATTGTTCTGTGAAGGGAAATAATAACAGCATGCAAATGGTGCTCCACAGGATGCCTAAGAACATCCCTTTTTTTGCGCCTTTAAAAACCCGGTCCATATTACCGGCACCGTAATTCTGGCTGGTAAAGGTGGCGCAGGCAGCTCCGATGACGGCGATTGGCATCATAAACAGGGAGATTACTTTTCTGGCGGAAATATGAGCCGCGATGGTGGCTTCCCCAAGGTCATTGATGCCGCTTTGCAGTATTACGGACCCTAAAACGACGATAGCAAGCATCATTGCCATGGAAAGACCGGTTGACAACATTTTTCCAAGTAAATTTCTGTCAAAAGAAAAATCCTTTTTGGATAAATGAATTTCGGGACATTTCTTCATAATATAAATAAAGCACAAAATTGCGGAAATGCACTGTGCCAGTATAGTTGCCAGAGCAGCGCCGCGGATGCCCAGAGGGATCACTACCACAAATAAAAGATCCATGCCGACATTTAAAATTGTCGAAATGATAAGAAAAATCAATGGTACAGCACTGTTACCTACCGCCCTTAGGATATTGGCGCACATATTGTAAGCCATCGTAAAGATCAATCCCATCAGAAGGATACTGATATAATCATATGCATTATCGATAACTGTATCCGGCGTATGAAGAAGTACCAGAATATCCCGGATAAAAAACAGGCTGATGATAGTCAGGACTATTGTAGAAATGACTGCCAGGGTAACCGTAGCGGCAACAGAACGACGGACGTCTTTTTCATTACCTGCGCCAAAAAATTGTGCTATGATAATGGAAAATCCATTGGTCAGTCCATTGATAAAGACAATAATCAACTCGGACAGGGAAGCGGTAGCACCGACGCCTTCCAGTGCATCCACACCGATATTTCGGCTGACAATAATAAGATCCGCAAAATTGTAAAATTGTTGAAATAGATTGCCCAGTAAAATGGGAAATCCAAACGACAGCATAAGCGGCATAATGTTGCCATGTGTCATATTTTTGGGCGTAAATAAATTTTTCATTGGCTTCAGTTATCCTTTTTCAGTCAAAATTCCATGGCTCAGTTGCCCCTTTTCGGAACATCCTGTTCCGAAATTGTTGATATTGGAAGGAATGTTAAGAATTTCTAATTTCCTTCCAATGCACATGCACAGACTATTATTTGAGCAGCTTGCCATATAATTTCTTTAAAGGTATATTATGTAATTGTGAGAGTTTTGCACTTATCTGCTAAATATAATATATATTGAAAAGAAAAAATTTCAAGCAGTAAAGATACAAATTAAGAATGGTAAAATAAGAAAAAATATGTAAAAATGACAAATTAAGAATATATAAAACTGATTAAACGCGGATGATAGAGGTTTATAAAAGGGAATTCACATAGAATTAACAACATATGACTTGCGAAAAATACTACACCTCTATATAATGAAGTAGTTATCAGCTGTGTCTGAAAAACAGCCGCAACATGGAGGCAGGACATGAAAGATCGGAATTATGGGAAAGGAAATATGGATCATAGAATGAGGAATGAATATAATGAATATCCTGATCATCAGGGCAATCATCAGCCCGGCAATGGTGGAAACGGTGATAATAACGGTAATAACAATAACAGTCAGGGACCTGAACGTCCCGGTCTCATAGTTTATATTATTATTATGGGGGCTATGCTGCTTGCGATCATTTATTTTCTGCGCGCTACCGGCGGAGAGACCTCGGAGGAGATCAGCTATAATGAATTTGTCGAGATGGTAGAGAGCGGGACGATCAGTAAGGTGACGATTGCAGGCGACCGCCTGTTGATCGAGCCTTCCGTGATTGGAAGCGCACAGGAGTCTGAAAAGGTATATTATACAGGGATTGCGGAAAATCTGACGGAAATTACGGGAAGGCTGCTGGAGCATAATATAACAGTACAAAGTGAGGTAGATGACGGAAGCAGTATATGGATTTCTTTTTTGCTGACTTATGTGGCGCCGATTGTTTTAATGTGCGTACTGCTCAGCTTTTTATTCCGTAAGATGACGAAGAGCGGCGGTATGGGCTTTGGCGTAGGAAGAAGCAATGCCAAGATTTATGGGGAAAAAGAAACAGGGGTGACCTTTGTGGATGTCGCCGGTGAGGATGAAGCAAAGGAATCTCTGGTGGAGGTAGTGGATTTTCTGCATAATCCGGAGAAATACAGCAAGATCGGCGCGAAGCTTCCGAAAGGTGCGCTGCTTGTAGGCCCTCCGGGAACCGGTAAAACGCTGCTGGCAAAGGCTGTGGCGGGAGAAGCAAAGGTTCCGTTCTTTTCTCTTGCCGGTTCTGATTTTGTAGAGCTGTATGTAGGTGTGGGCGCGTCACGTGTCCGTGATCTTTTTAAGGAAGCGGAGAGAAATGCGCCGTGTATTATATTTATTGATGAGATCGATGCCATCGGACGAAGCAGGGATTCTAAGTATGGCGGAGGTAATGAAGAACGGGAACAGACGTTGAACCAGCTGCTTTCCGAAATGGACGGATTTGACGGAAAGAAGGGTATTATCATCCTGGCGGCAACCAACCGTCCGGAGATATTGGATAAGGCATTGCTCAGACCGGGACGGTTTGACCGGCGTATCATCGTGGAAGAACCGGATCTTAAAGGACGCGTGGAGATTCTGAAGGTTCATGCGAAGAATGTGAATATGGATGAGACAGTAGATTTGGATGCGATCGCTCTGGCGACCGTCGGCGCGGTAGGTTCCGATCTGGCAAATATGATCAACGAGGCGGCAATCCTTGCCGTAAAGAATAAACGTGAATATGTCAATCAGCAGGATCTGTTAAATGCAGTCGAGCTTGTCAGCATGGGTAAGGAAAAGAAGGATCGCATCCTGTCGGAGAAAGAACGCAGGATCGTCAGCTATCATGAGGTAGGTCATGCGCTGATTAGTGCATTGCAGAAAAATTCCGAGCCGGTGCAGAAGATCACGATCGTGCCAAGAACAATGGGAACATTGGGATATGTACTGAGCTATCCGGAGGAGGAAAAGTTTACCCAGACGGAAAAAGAACTGCGAGCAGAGCTGGTCAGCTTATTTGGCGGACGTGCGGCGGAAAGCATTGTATTTGATACGGTAACTACCGGCGCATCCAATGATATTGAAAAGGCGACCAAGATTGCCAGGGCGATGGTGACAAGGTTTGGTATGAGCAAGCGGTTTGGACTGATCGGTTTGGAGACGGTGGAAAGCCAGTATCTTGATCACCGTGCTGCGCTCAATTGCGCGGATGAAACGGCGGCGGCAATCGATGAAGAAGTCATGAAGATCTTAAAAGAAAGCTATAAGGAAGCAAAGAAGCTTCTGAAGGAGAATCGTCAAATCATGGATAAGATCGCTGATTACCTGATCAAGAAAGAGACGATCACAGGGCATGAATTTATGGAGATCTTCTGCCGCGAAAAGGGAATCCCCATGCCGAAGAAGGATAAAGGAGAGGAAAGTCTCAAGAAGCTGAGAAAAGACAGGGAAGCTTCTGAGGAAGATGCCCGGACAGCAACAGAGAATATACAGGTAGGATCAGGCAACGGAGCGGATACGCCTAACAGGAATTTCTCAATGCTTGGGGCAGGGATGTCATCCATGCAGAGCGGAGGATTGACGCAGATGCCTGTTAATACAGGAAGCGCGGAGAACCAATCGACGATAGGAACTAAGTTCGATATTGCCGTGGGAGATAAAACGGACAGTATCTTTCCGTCTCAGTCAAAAGATGCAGCAGAAGATCCGGAAAGCGGTGAGGCATCGGATATGAGATCCAAAGATGCAGAAATGTCGGTGATCAGAGGATTCTGCGATACGGATGAGTCAGCGGATAAAAGCTCCAATGATGCAAAAGCATCAGCAGATAAAGACTCCGGCGATGCGGATGAGTTAGTGGATAAAGGATCTGAGAGCATGAGCGAATCGGAAAAGAAATATGTGTCTATGCTGAAAAACAGACAATTTCAGCCGGAAGATGACAAGCCGTCTTCATAACTTAGCGAAATGCCTGGCGGCTAAGAGGAGCAAAAGGAATGGCTATTATTATGTAATGATGATGGTAGGAATTCATGGATGAAGAAAAGCGTTTTGATATCAGCGGAGAATTAAAAAAACTGCCGGATAAACCGGGCGTATATCTGATGCATGATCAGTTCGATACGATCATTTATGTAGGCAAGGCCGTGAACCTAAACAACAGGGTGCGGTCTTATTTTCGTGAGAAGATCGGACGGGGACCAAAGATCGATAAGATGGTCAGCCTGATTGAGCGGTTTGAATATATTATTACAGATACTGAACTGGAAGCATTGGTATTGGAAAATAATCTGATCAAAGAATATCGTCCCAAATACAATACGATGCTTCGGGATGATAAGACATACCCTTACATCAAGGTCACGATCAATGAAGCATATCCGAGGATCTATTTTTCCAGGGAAATGAAAAAGGACAAGGCAAGATATTTCGGACCTTATACCAGCGCGGCGGCGGTCAAGGATACGATTGATCTTATCAATAAATTATACAGACTGCGTACCTGTACCCGCAGCCTGCCAAAAGACTGCGGCAAGGGAAGACCCTGTCTGAATTATCACATCGGGCAGTGCAGCGGAGCGTGTACCGGAGAGATTTCCGAAGAGCAGTATCAGGAGCAGTTAAAAGGGGCGCTGGATTTCCTGAATGGTAATTACGCGCCGATTCAAAGGGAGCTTCGGGAGAAGATGCAGGCGGCGTCGGAAGCCATGCAGTTTGAAGAAGCCATAAAATACAGAGATCTGCTGGAAAGTGTCTTGAATGTATCACAGAAGCAGAAGATAGAAGACAGCGCGCAGGGAGATAAGGATATCGTTGCGTTGGCAAGGGATGAACATGACGCGGTGGTGCAGGTGTTCTTTATCCGCGCCGGAAGGATGGTGGGCAGGGAGCATTTTTATATGACGCATACGGAGGATGAGACGACGTCGGATATTATGACCAGCTTTTTGAAACAGTTTTATGCCGGAACGCCGTTTATCCCAAAAGAAATAATGCTGCCGGAAACGACGGAGGAGCAGACGGTCATTGAGAACTGGCTGACAGAGAAGAAAGGAAGCAGGGTATATCTTCGCACGCCTAAGATCGGACAGAAGGAGAAGCTGGTAGAGCTGGCAGCCAAGAATGCCGCGCTGGTCTTAAGTCAGGATAAGGAGAGGATAAAACGTGAAGAAGGCAGAACCATCGGCGCGGTGAAAGAGATACAGGAATTATTATCTTTAGAGGGTATCGTGCGGATGGAGGCATATGATATTTCCAATATCAGCGGTTTTGAGAATGTGGGTTCCATGGTGGTCTATGAAAAAGGAAAGCCTAAGCGGAGTGACTACCGTAAATTTAAGATAAAAACGGTTGCGGGACCGGATGATTACGCCTGCATGAGAGAGGTGCTGACAAGGCGATTTTTGCATGGTCTGGAGGAGAATAACGGTAAATTTAACAGATTTCCCGACCTGCTTCTCATGGACGGCGGCAGGGGACAGGTGAATATAGCATTGGAAGTTTTAAAGGAGCTGAATCTGGATATTCCGGTATGCGGCATGGTCAAGGATGATAACCACCGGACGAGAGGATTATATTATCACAATAAGGAGATTCCGATTGACCGCAGCAGCGAGGGGTTTAAGCTGATCACGAGGATTCAGGATGAGGCGCACAGATTTGCGATCGAATACCACCGCTCATTGCGGACGAAGGATCAGGTACATTCGGTGCTGGATGATATCCCCGGTATCGGACCGGCAAGAAGGCGGAGCCTGATGAAGGCGTTTCATTCATTGGAGGAGCTAAAGGAAGCGGAGATAGAAACGATCATGGAGAAAGCGGCATTGCCCCGTAATGCGGCGGAGAAGGTGTATGCGTTCTTTCATAAATAGATAAAATTTAATCCTTGCAACTCTTTTTCCATAGTTGCATAAATTGTCATATTAGATTATAATTTAGTTAAATTAAATGTATCTGAGGTGCTTTGCAAAAACCGTAATAAAAGCTGAACGCGTCGTATGGGCTACGGTTGTTCAGCTTTTTTCTTTTATAGGAACTATATACAGGTATAAGTTGTGCAAAATAATATTATTGCAAAAAAAATAATAATTGGACTTGGTGCAGTTGGAAAATCATTTCTTAGAATTATTAAAGAGAATGATATGTTCCATTCAGAGGAGTTTTATTGTATAGATTATACTGATGAGGCTAGGGAATATTTTACCTGCATGGGTGGCAGGGATAGCCATTATATATCCTGCAAGCTCGAAAGAGACAATTATGAATCTGCTCTTAATATTGCAGAACAAGGTGATTACATACTTGATTTCGCAATCAATGTGAAGAATCTGGATATGCTTGATTATTGTATGAGGAGAAAGATACATTATCTTTCGCTGGCAGATGCAAGCTGGTTTCCTGATCCGGCATGGATTAATACGTTTCAACATTATAAGGATTATAGAAATATCAGAAAAAATATAAAAGATAATACTTTTCCAACATGTATTGTGGAATTCGGCATGAATCCCGGTCTTGTATCATGCTTTATGAAGCAGTGTATTGACAAGATCATAGAAAAAGATGAGTCATCATATATTAGTAAGCATAGAGAAGGTCTAAAGAAGCTGCTTGAAGAAAATAAATACAATGAAGTGGCCATGAAGATAGGCTTAAAATATGTGGTTGAGATAGATAATGATAATCAACAGTTTAATGTGACAGAAGAAGAGAAAACTGTATATTCACCATGGTGTCCTTTTGCATATCATATGGAGACATTAGCTGTTCCTGAGATATATTTTGGAACCAAGAGGGAGTTTTACCTTCATGACTACCTGAGCGATTGCGATCATAAGGATTACTTTGTGGCATTAACAAAAACAGGTATTACCTGTAGGGAAGATATCTATTCTCCGCAAGGCAAGGTCAATGGTTTTTTATCTGCACATGAAGAAATATTCTCTATGGGAGATTATCTAAGAGTAAATAAATATAAGCCCACAGTTTATTTTGTTTATTCTCCTTGTGAGTTGGCAGAGAAAACGGCGCTTGCCTGTATGAATATAAACGAAGCCAATTATCAGATACTTAATCAGTCCGATTATTTATCCGGTGGAGAATCCATAGGTGTAATACTACAGGGAAAAAAATTCAAAACCCGTTATTTTGGTAATTACCTGAGTGGCGAGGGTCTAGCTGAAACAGCCACTGTCTTACAGGTGAGCGCTTCTGCATATGCAGCATATAAATATATGCTGGAGCACCCGGATAATGGCTTGATGTTTCCGGAGGATCTGCCGCATAAGGACTTATTAAATACAGCGCGCCGGTATTTAAAGGAATATATTGATGTGGAGTGTCCGAGTATCTCTCCACAATATGGATTAGAGCCAAGAGAAAAGAAAGGATTTAAAAAAGCATAAAGGAGGAACATTCATGATTTCATGTCCAGGTTGCGGACAAGGCATGCGCTTTGATCCCAAAATTCAGATGATGTATTGCGATTATTGTGAAACAAAGCTTGAGCCGGATCTTGTGAAGGTCGGTACTACGGCCAGTGGAAATAATGAGCCACTCATTATTGAAAGCAAATTATTTGCATGTCCACAGTGTGGCGGAGAGATATTAAGCGATCAGGATACTGCAGTTACATTCTGTAGCTTTTGTGGTATGTCTGTTGAGCTTCAGGGACGAACAGTCCAGATGCTGGCCCCGTCAAGAATCATTCCATTTAAGTGTGTTAAGGATACATGTGCCAAGTCATATGCCAAATTTATTAAGAAGGCCATATTTGCTCCATCCTATTTAAGAGATGAAGCACAGCTGCAAAAGTTAAGAGGTATTTATATGCCTTATTGGACATATGCATTTGAGATTAATGATATAGTAACTTACGAAGGAACAACCTCTCATAGATCCGGCGACTATATTATTACAGATCATTATTTGCTTACGGCAACTCCAACCGGCAGCTATGATGGTATTTCTTATGACGCGTCATCAAGCTTCTCAGATGAAATCAGTCAGGCAATCGGACCGTTTAATATCAGAGACAGCAAGCCATTCTCTGTTGCGTATATTGCTGGTTTTTATGCAGATACGGCAGATGTAGATGCTTTTATATATGAAGATGATGCCAGAAGTGTGATAGCAAAGGATATTGATTCAAAGATTAGAAAGATACCGGCTTTTACCAGGTATTCTATATCATCGGGAACAGGACAGATAGGATCAAAGTTAGGAGTAAAGGCCGAGGAGATGGCTTACTTCCCGGTATACTTCCTTGCCAATCGTCATAAGAATGGTTTGGTCAGCTATGCTGTCATCAATGGACAGACAGGTAAGGTAGCAGCGGATGTTCCCATTGATTATAAGAAATATATTATAGGATCGATTATTCTTGCGCTTCCTATCATGGGTATCCTTGATTTATTCCTGGTTCTTAGACCGGATGCGCTTACAATGGTGGCAATTGTATTTGCAATTATCAGTCTGTTGATTTCTAATAGTGAATTAAATCAGTTATATACAAGAAATCTTAATCTCAATGACCGGGGATTATTGGCAGCCATAAAGAAGAGAAAGGAAGATGAGAGACTAAGAGAAGAAAAACTTCAAGCAGAACTCCAAGCCATGGGTATAGGCGGCGGCATGGCAGATAGCACAGTAAATAGTACGATGGATGGTACAGTAAATAGCACGATGGGTAGTACAGTAAATAGTGCGATGGATAGTACAGTAAATAGTGCGATGGATGGTAGTACAGTAAATGGTACTGTGAATGCAGGCAATTTATCTAATGTAAATACTGCGGAAAAGGCATCATCAACAAAGGCGCTGAAAAAGATAACCGATGTATTATTGTCTATAGGTTGTATGTCTATATTTGTAGTAATGATAGGAGGCTTTGGGATTTTCCCATTCACATTCATAATCTTTGCAATATATGGTATATTAACAATCATTAGGAAATCTATTGAATCAGGGGCAGGTTCTGCGGATAATACGGGCGTTATGGCAAAGCAGCCATTCAAGGAGAAGTTGCCTGTATTTTGTAAGCCTTTTATTGCAATTGTCATAGGTCTATTGTTATTGCTCATTAAGCCTTATCAGGATGAGATTTATTATGCTGTCAGTTTTGTGATCATGGCTGTGGTAATATTCTCCTTTTCAGATGTGGTGAAGCTTCATAACAAGCTTACACTTCGTAAGCCAAAACAGTTTAACAAGAGAGGAGGAGATGAAAATGCTGCAACGTTCTAAGGTGAGTTTACAATCATTAATAATCATCCTGCTTGTTTGTATGATCATGCCGCTTAATGTTATGGCAAAAGATGATGACGACGATTATGATGATGATAATTATTATTATTATAATGAAGAGACCGGATATGAAGCATATATAATTGATGAAGATGAATGGCTTACTGAAAGAGAACATGAAAAGCTTATTGAGCAGATGAAAGGCATTACCGAATTTACCAATGTAGTATTCCACGCAGATGAAACTGTTACTTATGATTCAGAATCATATTCTGAAAGACTTAGTGTAAATACAATGCAGGACTTATTTGGTGATGAATCTGCAGTCATATATCACATGGATGAATATTATGATTACATAGCTTCGCAGGGTAGTGCGCGAACGGTTATTACTTCAGCAAAAGCCCGTTCCATTGCAGATAATGTTTATAGATATTCTATACATGATGATCAGTTATATAAGGCAGCCAGTGTTGCTTTTGAGCAGATTGAAGATCTTTTCAATGGCAGAAAGATTGCGGAACCAATGAAATATATCTGTAATACATTTATAGCTATATTCATAGCTTTAATAGTTAACTATCTTATTGTAAGCAGTAAATCTAAGCTTAAGAAAGCTACCGTTAATGATATTATCATGGGTTCTGTAAATGACCTGGGTATTAAAGACGTAAATGCAACACATATCAGAACCGATAGATGCTATTCGCCACGTTCTTCCGGAAGCAGTGGAGGTCATGGCGGCGGCGGTCATGGCGGCGGTCACAGCGGTGGTGGCCATGGATGATAAATAAACTAAAATATGCTCTGTTGCCTGGAAAGCTTCGCCGGAAATGGAATTATGATGACTATCTATATTATCGCATGCAGGAAATGTCCATAAAAGATATAGATTTATTGTTGACTCCAATTGAGCTTGACACAGCAGAGCGCCAATTAAATAGTGATTCGATAAGACATATATTTAATAGTAAAAGAGCATTTTATGTTGGCTTCAAAGAGTTCATCATACGAGATGTCCTTTTTGGATATGATTATTCTTTTCAAGATTTTAAGGTTTTCATAGATAAACATAAAAAGATTATCATCAAGCCAAATGATATGTATGCAGGTATAGGAATATATCTTCTGGAACTTGAGGGGGATGTTTTTAAGATAACACCTGGCTCCAAGAATACTTCAGAAGCAAGTCTTAATACCTTTACTAATGGATATGAATCCATTCAGAATGTATATGATTTTTGTATAGACAATCATTATTGTATAGAGGAATATGTTACAGGACACAGTTCATATCAAGATATAGCCCCTTCATCCCTTAATACGATTCGTGTAACTACATATATAAATGATGAGAAGAAAATTAGTATTCTATTTATAGTCAATCAATTTGGATATAATGGAAGCATTGTAGATAATAATGAGGATTGTTGTATTTGGGCGCTTACCGATATAGATACAGGAGTTGTCACAGCAGTAGATATTGATGCGAGAACAGGAAATATATATGATAGGCATCCTGATACCGGTAAAGATATAGTAGGTTTTGTGAATCCGCATTTTGATGAAGTGAAGAAAATAGCAGTATGTGCGGCTGCTAAATATAAAGAAGCCAGATTAATAGGCTGGGATATTGCAATAAGAAGTGATGGAAGGATAGAGATTATAGAAGGCAATGTGAACCCAGAGTTAGATCTTTATCAGGCCATAAGTCACAAGGGACTTAGGGGTATATTAAATAAATAAGAATTTGGACTTTCATCAACATGAAAGAAAAAAGGCAAAAACTATGGAATATTGTGGATATACTTTTTTTGTGTTAAGGTATGCGTAAACGTGAAAATACTATAATGACGAATTAATAAAACATTTAAATGTGATAAGGGGGTAGCCAAATGGCAAGCATCAGTTTACAGAGATTGATTGATAAGATGAAGCTGACCAATCTGACACCGGAGATTGATATCGGCAATATTAAGATTTCCCAGCCGGATATTAACCGTCCCGCTCTTCAGATTGCGGGATATTTTGAAAATTATGAATCTACACGTCTTCAAATTGTGGGATTTGTGGAATATACTTATATGGAAGGAATGGAGGAAAAGCAAAAAAGGGAGATTCTGGAGCAGCTTCTGGATCATCCTACGCCGGGTTTTGTATTTTGCCGTGATCTGGTTCCGGATCCGGTCTTTATGGAGATTGCAAAGAAACATGGCGTGCCTTTGCTAAATACATCTAAAGCCACTTCGGCATTTATGGCGGAAGTGATCCGTTGGCTGAATGTCAAGCTGGCGCCCTGTATTACCGTGCATGGCGTATTGGTAGATGTCTTCGGAGAGGGTGTACTGATCACCGGTGAGAGCGGTATCGGAAAAAGTGAGGCGGCATTGGAGCTGATCAAGAGAGGACACCGTCTTGTGACAGATGATGTCGTGGAGATCCGTAAGGTCAGTGAAGACACCTTGATCGGTAAGGCACCGGAGATAACAAAGCACTTTATTGAGATACGTGGTATCGGTATTGTTGATGTCAAGACATTGTTTGGTGTATCGAGCGTTAAGGAGGATCAGGAGATCGATCTTGTGATCCGGTTGTCTGAATGGTCAAAGGATCAGGATTACGACCGATTTGGTATGGAAGAACAATATACAGAATATCTTGGTAATAAGGTGGTATGCCACAATATCCCGATTCGTCCGGGACGTAACCTTGCGGTAATCTGTGAATCCGCGGCAGTCAACCATCGTCAGAAGAAAATGGGCTATAATGCGGCGGAGGAGCTGTATAAGCGTGTGCAGGCGGGACTGCATGCGGAGGATAAGTGAGAAAGAGAAAGGATAAAGGGGGCAAAAAACCATGGGCAAATGTATTTTTGGAGTAGATCTGGGAGGAACGACCGTAAAATTGGGTTTATTTGATCCGGATGGCAATGTGTTGGAAAAATGGGAGATCATCACAAGGAAGGAAGATTCCGGAAAGCTGATCCTGCCCGATATTGCAGAGGCTGTTAAGGGAAAAATGCAGGAAAAGAGCATTGCAAAAGAGGATGTCATCGGCGTCGGCATTGGTGTTCCGGGACCGGTTGACGGCAGTGGGGTCATCTATAAGGCGGCGAATCTCGGCTGGGGTGTATTTTCCATTAAGGAAGAGCTTACCGGGTTATTGGACGATATTAGCGTAGAAGCGGGTAATGACGCCAATGTTGCCGCGCTTGGTGAGATGTGGCGCGGGGGCGGTCAGGGCTATAACAATATGGTTGCGGTAACCTTGGGAACAGGCGTTGGCGGCGGAATCATCGTGGATGGTAAGATTCTGACCGGCGCCAAAGGCGCAGGCGGCGAGATCGGACATATTTTGGTAGAGGAGCATGAAACAGAAGTATGCGGCTGCGGTAAGACAGGATGTCTGGAGCAGTATGCGTCGGCAACAGGTGTTGTAAGACTTGCCAACAGAAGGCTTGCGAAAGATGATAAGGCAAGCGTTCTCCGTGACAAGAAAATAAGTGCGAAGGATGTATGGGATGCAGTCAAGGCAGGGGATGAGCTTGCTGTGGAAGTGGCAAAGCAGTTCGGTGAATATCTTGGAAAAGGTCTGGCAGCAGTGGCCTGTGTTGTAAATCCGGATATTTTTGTCATCGGCGGCGGTGTATCTAAGGCGGGGGATGTGCTGATGGATTATATGGTAGAGCCGTATAAGAAGTATGTATTCCATGGAAGCCGGGAGACAAAATTCGCATTGGCGACGCTTGGCAACGACGCCGGCATCTATGGTGCAGCGAAGCTGGTGCTGCAATAGGTATCATTTAAATTTTGAGGCGGCAGGCAGCACATACCATAATCTGTGCATATGCCGCTGTACGAAAATAAGAAATTCTAAACATTCCTAATTTATGTCGTGGAAGACGGACGCAAACGGGGCAATTCGCCATCCATGGCTCAGTTGCCCCTTTTCGGAACATCGTGTTCCGAAATTGCTGGGTATTGGATAGGAATGTTAAGAATTTCTAATTTCCGTCCAATGCATAGGCACAGATTATGATTTGGGCAGCTTGCCATATAATTTCTTTAAAGGTATCTTTTGATACCTGAATTTTAAATAAAAATGTTGGGTGAGGAAATGATTTGGAGCATAGAATAGCGGAAATCGTTGGAAAAGAAAATCTCCTAAAAGATATCCCTATGTCGCGTTATACGACGTTTCGTGTGGGAGGGGACGCTACATATCTTGTGAATGTTAAAAGTGAAGAGACTCTGATTAAGTTGATCAAATTGTTGCGAAAAGAAGGAATGGGGTATTACCTTCTTGGCAACGGCAGTAATCTTCTTGTCAGCGATCAGGGATATGACGGGGTGATGATCAGGCTCGGCGGAGATTTTTCCAAAATAGAGTGGGCAGAACAGGCGGAACAGTCAGCGGCAGGGAGTGACAGCGCGCAGGATGCCGGAGTGATATGTCAAGCCGGTGCGGCTGTGATGCTGACTCATTTGGCGCAGGCGGCGGCGGAGCAGGGTCTTGCCGGCATGGAATTTGCTTACGGGATTCCCGGAACGGTGGGCGGGGCTATCGTCATGAATGCAGGTGCTTATGGCAGTGAAATGTGTCAGATCGTGGAGTCTGTACGGCTGTTGGATGAGGATCTGCAGATTGTTATGCTGAAGGGTGATGAGATGGCGTTTGGCTACCGGACCAGTATTTTAAAACGGAAGCCTTATGTTGTGCTCTCTGTAAGAATAAAACTCCATCCTGGAGATAAAAAAGAAATTATGGCAAAAATGAATACCAATATGACTGCCAGAAAAGAGAAACAGCCATTGGAGTATCCCAGTGCCGGCAGTACTTTTAAGCGGCCGGAGGGATACTTTGCCGGAAAGCTGATTCAGGATGCAGGACTTAGAGGGTATCGTGTGGGCGGAGCGCAGGTCTCGGAAAAGCATTGCGGATTTGTGATCAATACAGGCAATGCAACGGCTGCGGATATCTGCCATTTGATACGGGATGTGCAAAGTAAGGTCAGGGAGACAAGCGGGGTAACATTGGAACCGGAAGTGATTATGCTGGGAGAATTTAAGCAGAGTGTTGCAATTACCTAGAGAATAAACAAGGTACGGAGGAGAGTTTATGCGGTTTGTGATCGTGACAGGAATGAGCGGCGGCGGAAAACGTACTGCTTTGAAGATGCTGGAGGATATCGGATTTTACTGTGTGGACAATCTTCCCGTGCCGCTTTTGGAGAATTTTTTTGAACTGATCGTCACGCCCAATAGCGAGATTTCCAAGCTTGCTTTGGGATTGGACGTGCGCGCGGATCAGAATTTTAAGGAAGCGGAAGATATCCTTAAGAGGATGAAGGACAATGGATATTCTTATGAGCTTTTGTTTATGGAGGCTTCGGATTCCGTACTGATCAAGCGTTATAAAGAGAGCCGGCGTATTCATCCGCTTGCAATGACGGTCGATCTGTCCGCTGCGTCGCAGACAGATGACGGGACTGCCCATCAGCCGGTAAATGCGGGATCGCTTGAGGACGGTATCAAAAAAGAACGGAAAATACTGAAAAATGTCAAGAAAAATGCGGATTATATTTTTGATACGTCCAATTTACTGACAAGAGAGCTGAAAGAAGAATTAGATAAAATATTTGTCCTAAATGAAGAATATAATAATCTTATGGTTCGGATCATCTCTTTTGGTTTTAAGTATGGAATCCCGGCGGACGCGGATATGGTATTTGACGTAAGGTTTCTGCCGAATCCGTTTTATATTGATGAGCTTAAACACTTGACCGGAAATGACAAGCCTGTGCAGGATTATGTCATGAGTTATCCGGAGGCAGGTGAGTTTTTGAATAAGCTTTGTGACATGGTCTCTTTCCTGCTTCCCAATTATGTTAAAGAAGGAAAGCATCAGCTTGTGATCGGCATCGGCTGTACCGGCGGAAAACACAGGAGCGTGACATTGGCCAACGAGCTTTACCGCAGAATGAGGAAAGAAAGAAAATACGGTCTGACGATCGCCCACAGAGACCAAAGTGAAAAGGGTTTCTAGCTGCTTACTTTACATTTTCATATGGATTTGGGTTCACTCTAATGCGGAGGAATTATTATGTCATTTTCCCAGGATGTGAAGGGGGAGATCGAAAAGCATATCAGCACATCCAGACATTGCCAGATTGCCGAAATGGCAGCATATGTGGCTAATTTTGGACATGAAGCGCCGGAGGGAGGCTCTTTTTTCTGGTACTCAGAAAAAGAAGCAGTTCTGAAAAAAGTCTTTACATTATTGGTAAAAACATATAATATATATTCGGTCATGGAAGATGTGTCAGTCAAAGACTCCAAAAATAAAGGCAGAAAAGCAGAGCCTGCTTATCGTATCATCCTGACAAAGGAGGACGAGATCAGAAAAGTACTTCAGTCCGTCCGCTTTTCGGAAATGAAGGAAAAGACGGTTTCTGCTCTTTTGCTGAAGAATGACTGCTGCAGGAGAGCATTTCTCAGGGGGAATTTTCTGTGCCTTGGCTCGATGAGCAATCCGGCGAAGAGCTATCATATGGAATATGTGTGTGGCAGCAGGATGCAGGCGCAGCAGATTGTGGATATGATTGGAACATTTGGGATCGAGGCAAAGATCACGGAGCGCAAGCGTCATTTTGTAGCCTATATCAAAGAAGGTGAGGCAATCGTTGATCTGTTGAATATTATGGGAGCACATATTTCCCTGATGAATCTGGAAAATCTCAGGATTGTGAAGGAGGTGCGCAGCTCCGTCAATCGAAGGGTCAATTGTGAGACAGCCAATATCTCCAAGACGATCAATGCAGCCAGCCGTCAGATGGAGGATATCATCTATCTTCGCGACCATTATGGACTGAACCGTCTGCCGGAGCATCTTAGGGAAATGGCGGAGGTGCGCCTGGAACATGAAGACGCATCTTTAAAGGAGTTGGGAGAATATCTGGATCCGCCGGTGGGAAAATCGGGAGTCAACCACAGGCTTAGAAAGCTTACGGAGATGGCTGAGGAATTAAGAAATTAGGCTGTGACATTAAGGATTAGTGTAAGAAAGAATAAAGAGGAGGCAGCAGTATGTTAGAGAAGAAGATAACCGTACAAAAAAAGGATGGTTTGGATGCGGGCATGATCGCTGTATTGGTGCAGCATGCATGTAAATATGAAAGTAAGATCTATCTGAAATCGGACGATAAGAAGGTCAATGCCAAAAGCATCATGGGGATGATGAATATCGGCGTACGTAAAGGAGGAGAAGTGACGATTTATACGGAAGGCAGTGATGAAGAGGCTGCCATGAAGGAAATCGAGGATTATCTTCTGCAGGAGTAAAAATTTACATAGTTAGTCTTTTCTTAATTGGAAAAATATGTTATGATTACATTTGCGAGATAAATCATGCGGAATATTATAGGCTGATAATGATAATAGTATTTTTCAGACAGGTAAAATTTCTGCCATAAAGTCGGTCATATAGAACCGTGTGATTTAAATAAAATTATGGAGGTATAAAGCAATGGCATTAGTATCAGCAACAGAGATGCTCAAAAAAGCAAAAGCAGGCCACTATGCAGTAGGCCAGTTCAACATCAACAACCTTGAGTGGACAAAGGCAATTCTGGCGACAGCGCAGGAGTGCAATTCACCGGTTATCCTTGGCGTATCTGAGGGTGCAGGCAAGTATATGGGTGGTTATGACGTAGTCATGGGTATGGTAAATGGTCTGATCAAGGATCAGAATATCACGGTTCCCGTAGCGGTTCATCTTGATCATGGTTCTTATGACCACTGTTATAAATGTATGGACGCAGGTTTTCCTTCCATCATGTTTGACGGTTCCCACTATGCAATCGATGAGAACGTAGCTAAGACCAAGGAATTGGTTGAGGAAGCTCATAAGAGAGGCATCTCCATTGAGGCAGAAGTTGGTTCTATCGGCGGTGAAGAAGACGGCGTTGTAGGTATGGGCGAGTGTGCAGATCCTGACGAGTGCAAGAGAATCGCTGATCTTGGTATTGATTTCCTTGCAGCAGGCATCGGTAACATCCATGGTAAATATCCTGAGAACTGGGCAGGTCTTCAGTTTGACGTATTGGACAAGATCCAGCAGAAGACCGGCGATATGCCTCTGGTGCTTCACGGCGGTACAGGTATTCCTGATGACATGATTAAGAAAGCGATCTCTCTTGGCGTAGCTAAGATCAATGTTAATACGGAGTGCCAGCTTGTATTTGCAGAAGCCACACGTAAGTATATCGAAGAAGGCAAGGATCTGCAGGGCAAGGGCTTTGACCCCCGTAAGATACTTGCTCCCGGCACGGAAGCGATCAAAGCGAAAGTAAAAGAAAAGATGGAACTGTTTGGATCTATTGGGAAAGCTTAAAGAAAGTTTGAATAAAAAAGACAGTTTCTTAAAAAGATAAGAGAAAAGATAAGGGAATGGATTCTAATTTTTAGAATTCATTCCCTTGCTGATATAAGGGAATGAAAGGATAAGATCACAGGATCGCAATCGGCTTATATGAAAAAAATCAGTATTATGGTACCATGTTACAATGAAGTGGAAAATGTGGATCTCATGGCAAAGGCATTGACAGATGTTATGCAGAAGCAACTGTCAAAATATGACTATGAGATATTGTTTATAGATAATTGTTCTACAGATGGGACAAAGGATCATCTGGAACAAATTTGTTTAAAAGATAAAAAAATCAAGGCAATCTTTAATGTTACTAATTTTGGTCAATTTAATTCTCCTTTTTATGGGATGTGCCAGACAACCGGAGATTGTACGATTACGGTCTGCTGTGATTTTCAGGATCCATTGGAGTTGATTCCGAGATTTGTTGAAGAGTGGGAACATGGACACCGGATTGTCAGCGGCGTTAAGTCTTCCAGTAAAGAAAATGCGTTTGTGTACTTTCTGCGTACTGTTTATTATAAGCTCATCAAAAATATGTCTGATGTTAAATTGATCGAACATTTTACCGGCTTCGGATTGTACGATAAGACATTTATTTCCCTGTTAAAGCAATTGGATGATCCGATTCCGTTTCTTCGTGGTATCGTGGCGGAGTATGGAGCCGGGTTTAATATGATACAGATCGAATATGAACAACCGAAAAGACGTGCAGGAAAGACGCATAATAGTTTTTATACTCTTTACGACGCTGCCATGTTGAGTTTTACTTCTTATACTAAGATTGGTCTAAGGCTTGCGACTTTTTTGGGTTTTATTATCAGCGGTGTGAGCTTTTTAATCGCGATCATCTATCTGGTTTATAAATTATGTCATTGGAATACATTTCAAGCCGGTATGGCTCCATTGATTATCGGTATTTTTTTCCTCGGAGCGGTTCAACTTTTTTTTATCGGATTTTTGGGAGAATATATTATGAATATCAATAACAGGGTGATCCACAGACCAATTGTTGTGGAGGAGAAGCGGCTGAATTTTGTGGAAGAAGAGGAGTATTAAATCCAAATCCGATCGTCTTTTAACATTGCTTTCACTGTGGCAAGCAGAATGGCAGGTTCCAATGGTTTAGAAGCAGTAACATGCGGCGCAAATAAAAATGATGAATGTTTTTTGATGCGTAAACAACGAACTGATAATCCACAAAAAGCAAAAATTAGTTGTTTTTAATGTGAAATCCATAATTAGTAAATAAAAATATACAATTTTTCTTCCAATTTTATAATACATGATGTAAAATAAATATGGAAATCTTTTCTTTCAGGTTACGAAGATTATGCTTGGCAGCAGCATATTCTTTTCTTAAGGGAGAAAAGATTTCCTTTTATGTATTAAAGAAAGAAATTTTGCATTTAAAAGGCAAATAGGTTATACTATAAAAGTACAAAAAAGAAAGGGGGAATATACGGTGAAAGTGGTGATCTTAGCAGGCGGATTTGGCTCAAGGATCAGTGAAGAGAGCCATCTAAAGCCTAAGCCAATGATTGAAATCGGAGATAAGCCGATTTTATGGCATATTATGAAAGAATATTCCCATTATGGATATCATGAGTTTATCATCTGCTGCGGTTATAAGCAGCAGATAATCAAAGAATGGTTTGCTAACTATTATCTGCATAATAGTGATGTGACTTTTGACTTTACGGCGGAAAATAAGATGCAGGTACATGCCAATGCCGCGGAGCCATGGAAGGTGACGCTGGTAGATACGGGACTGAATACGATGACCGGAGGACGTATCAAGCGTATACAGCCGTATGTGCAGGACGAGGTCTTTATGTTGACATATGGAGACGGCGTCTGCGATATTGATATTAATAAATTGCTGGAGTTTCACAGAAGTCATGGAAAGACTGCCACTATTACGGCAGTCAATGTGGGACAGCGATTTGGAGTTCTGGAGATGGATCAGGATAATAGAGTAACAGGTTTTCGGGAGAAAAGCGAGCGGGATGGCAACGTGATCAATGCGGGATATATGGTGATGAATCCTGAGATTTTTCGTTATATCAAGAATGATGAGACAGTCTTTGAACAGAGCACAATGGGGCAGCTTGTAAAAGAAGATCAGCTGATGGCATATCATCATGACGGCTTCTGGTGCTGCATGGATACCCAGAGGGACAAGCTGCGGCTGGAGGAGATGATAGCGCGGGGAGATGCGCCGTGGATGACTTGGTAAGGCTAAAATCCGGAATATAATTGTGTTGGCCGGAAATATCAAAAACAGGAGCAAATTTTTATGTTTGAGAATAAAACAGAAGAACAGGCCAAAAAAGAGATTTTGGAGATGGTAGCAGAATACTGTGTCACTTACCACAATCAGAAAAAAGAATTTATGCCCGGAGACAGGATCACATATGCCTCAAGGGTGTATGACAGTGAAGAAATGTGCAATCTTGTGGATTCCGCGCTGGAGTTCTGGCTTACGTCAGGCAGATATACGGAAGAATTTGAGTGTGAATTGTCCAAATACTTAGGAGTAAAATACTGTTCACTTGTTAATTCCGGATCTTCTGCTAATCTAAACGCTTTTATGGCGCTTACTTCTCCTTTGCTCGGAGAACGCCAGGTAAAGCCGGGAGATGAGATGATCACGGTTGCCGCAGGATTTCCGACGACGGTAACACCGGCGATTCAATATGGTGTAGTGCCTGTTTTTATAGATGTGACCATTCCGCAATATAATATGGATGTATCCTTGCTGGAAGCTGCATTGTCGGATAAGACGAAAGTAGTCATGGCGGCGCATACCTTGGGGAATCCCTTTGATTTGGAAGCTGTAAAAGGATTTTGCGATAAGCATCATTTATGGTTGATTGAAGATAATTGCGACGCGCTTGGTTCAACATACGTATTGAAGGGCGAGAAATATTTTACGGGGACGATAGGGGATATCGGAACTTCTTCCTTCTATCCGCCTCATCATATGACAATGGGTGAGGGCGGTGCAGTTTATACGAACAATCCGTTGCTTCATAAGATCATCCGGTCATTTAGGGACTGGGGACGTGACTGCGTATGCCCTTCGGGCAGGGATAATCTCTGCAGTCATAGATTTGACAAGCAGTATGGTGAGCTTCCGTTAGGGTATGACCATAAATATGTATATTCCCATTTCGGATATAATTTAAAGGCAACAGATATGCAGGCTGCGATCGGCTGCGCCCAGATCAAAAAATTCCCAAGCTTTGTTGAGAAGAGAAAACATAATTTTGACCGTTTAAAGGCGGCCCTTGCAGACTGTGAAGACAAATTGATCTTGCCGGAGGCGTGTGAGAACGCAAGTCCGAGCTGGTTTGGTTTTATGATCACTTGCAAGGAAGGAATAGATAGAAATAAGGTGGTTTCTTATATTGAGGGACATGGCATCCAGACCCGTATGCTGTTTGCAGGTAATCTGACAAAGCACCCTTGTTTTGACCAGATGCGCACGGCAGGGACAGGATATCGTATTGTGGGAAATCTGGAGAATACAGACAGGATTATGAGGGATACCTTCTGGGTCGGTGTCTATCCGGGGATGACGGATGAGATGATTGATTATATGGCAGAGAAGATTATGGACGCTATTTAATATCTGGGAGGAGAGATTTGTGAAACAGAGACTTGCAGATTATGTTGCAGATTTTTTTGTGGAACATGGAGTTTCAGACTGCTTTAGTGTTGTTGGGGGCGGAGCTATGCATCTTAATGATGCGTTAGGACATAAGGAAGGTCTGAAGGTAACCTATAATCATCATGAACAAGCCTGCGCTATTGCGGCAGAGGCTTATGCCCGTTTAGATAACAAAATAGCTGTCGTCTGCGTGACTACAGGACCGGGCGGTACAAATGCGTTAACGGGAGTTGTAGGAGGATGGTTGGATTCGATCCCTATGTTTATTATAAGTGGACAGGTGAGATATGATACGACAGCCAGGTATGCGTTACAATATACGGAAACGCCGCTTCGTGCAATGGGTGACCAGGAGTATGATATTGTAAAATCGGTACAATATATGACGAAATATGCTACAATGATTGAGAATCCTCAGCAGATTCGTTATGCATTGGAGCGGGGATGGCATTTGGCAACCACAGGAAGGCCCGGTCCGGTATGGATTGATATTCCCGTAGATTATCAAGGACAGTATATTGAAACGGAGGACTTAGCAGGCTATGATCCGGCTGAAGATGATTCTCTTCTTCCGCCCGAGGTGGATCAGAAAACGGTTTTGGAGATTCTGGACAAGATTCGCCAAGCGAAACGGCCGGTGCTGCATGCAGGATATGGAATCCGCTTATCCGGTGCTTATAACGTATTTCGGGAAGTAGCAGAGAAGTTAAATATCCCTGTTGTCACCTATTGGAATGCAGTTGACTTGATCGAAGATGATAATTTGCTGTATTGTGGACGGGCGGGAAATATGGGAGATCGTCCGGGAAACTGGGCAATACAGAATGCAGATTTAATTCTTGCGATTGGAACGCGCATTTCCATTCGGCAGGTAGGTTATAACTGGAAGACATGGGCAAGGGCAGCAGAAGTGATCATGGTGGATGTTGATTGTGCGGAACTAAAAAAGCCGACTATCCATGTGGAAATGCCTGTTTGGGCGGATGCAAAAGATTTTCTGGAAAAAATGAATCAGTTGGCCGGCGATAAGATTCATAAAGGCGGGATGTGGTTAGAAACTTGTCAAAGATGGAAAAAAGAGTATCCGGCAGTCCTTCCGAAACATTGGGAGGAGAATGGTAAAACAGCGAATGTATATGCTTTTGTCAGATACCTAAGCAGCAGATTACCGGAAAATAGTCTGACTGCTGTTTCAAATGGTGCGTGTTGCGTGGTAGGTAATCAGGCCTATGTAATAAAAAAAGGAAGCCGTATGGCAAATAATAGTGCAGTTGCAAGCATGGGGTATGGATTACCGGCGGCTATTGGAACTTGTATAAGCGGCAATCGTAAAAAAACAATATGTCTGGAGGGTGATGGAAGTATTATGATGAATCTCCAGGAGTTACAGACAATTCAGACCAATAAGCTGCCAATTATGATTTTTCTGATTAATAATAATGGATACCATTCGATCAGGCTGACGCAGACCAATTTATTTGGAGAGCATACGAAAGTAGGAATTGGTCCTGAGTCGGGAGATTTATCTTTTCCGGATTTTGAAAAAATAGCAAAAGCGTTTGAATATCCGTACTATTGTGCACATAGCAATGCAGAAATGAAAAAGGTTGTTGATTCTGTGCTGGAGTCAGACGGTCCTGTGTTTTGTGAGATATTTACGGATACTAAACAGGTATGGGAACCAAAGAGCAGTACAAAGCGTCTGGAAGATGGTTCGTTAGTTAGTCCGCCGCTGGAAGATCTGGCTCCTTTTTTGCCAAGGGAAGAATTAAAGAAGCAGATGTTTATTCCATTGCTGGATGAATGATAGTATTAATGGGGAGTGAGAGAGTGGGAAAGGTATATTTACTGGATTGTACATTAAGAGATGGCGGTTATGTCAATGACTGGCAGTTTGGTGAAGATGCAATTAGAGGATTCGGACGTAAAATTGCCCAAACGGGCATTGAGATGTTTGAGGTTGGATTTCTAAAAGGCGATAGTTTTGATAAGGATAGGGCTGTGTTTCCTGATTTAGATACATTATCTGCTATGATACAGCCTAAGTCGCCAAATTTGGTTTATGTGGGAATGATTGATATGAGTGACCCGCTTCCGCTTGACCGTATTCCATCATATGATGGAAGTTCTGTAGATATGATTCGCGTTATATTTAAAAAAGATAAAATGGATGCGGCATATGAATATTGTAAGTGCATCCGGAAGTTAGGTTATAAGATTTCTGTAAACTTTGTAGGAACCGATAGGTATTCTGATAAGGAATTTATAGAAGGAATTGAACGGTTTAATACAATACAACCCTTTGCAATGGCTATTGTAGATACATTTGGATTGATTAAGCGCAAGCAATTTTTGCGGTTGGTCTATCTGGCTGATCATAATATGGAACAGGATATAGCACTATGTTATCATGCGCATAACAATTTACAGCAGGCTTTCGGTAATGCAGAAGCACTGGTTGAAATGAATTTAAAGCGGGATTTGTGTATTGATGCATGTGTATTTGGTATGGGGCGTGGCGCAGGCAATTTAAATCTGGAGCTATTTGCAGAATACATGAATGAAAACTATGATACAAAGTATCGAATTGAGCCCATGTTGGAAATTATGGATGAATACTTAAACAATATCTATCAACAGAGATTTTGGGGGTATTCTTTGCCGTTTTATTTGTCAGCAAGCACAGGCTGCCATCCGAATTATGCAATATATTTTGCAAGGAAAGATTCACTTCCGGTTAAGGCATTTAACGAATTGCTTACCGGGATTCCTGATACAGAGAAAGCTAAGTTCAGTAAGGAAAATGCGGAGAGGTATTACCGTGAATTTCAGGAAAATTATATAGACGACAAGGAGAATTTGGAACGTTTATCGGGGGAAATGGCCGGCCGGGAGGTTTTATTGCTGGCACCGGGGAGTACTTTGAACAAATATAAAGATGTAATTAAGAATTTTATTAAAGAGCATAATCCGATAGTCATTGCATTGAATTTTGTGGGGACGGAATTTGATCCAACTTATATT
Organism: uncultured Lachnospiraceae bacterium; assembly: GCA_964421915.1. Lineage (GTDB taxonomy): Bacteria > Bacillota > Clostridia > Lachnospirales > Lachnospiraceae > NK4A136. Next base: position 66,630 of record CAYQZB010000009.1, on the reverse strand, counting down.
TTTAGCAGTAATATGAGGCGATATATCAAGATACAAGGGAAGACAGACGTCAAATGCATTACAACATCTAATATGAAGGATTGTAAGAAAACAGATTATGTGATTAATTTTTCAAGCTATGCTTCCAAAGAACCGGAGATATTAGATAATTCAGGGGTTATGGCAATAAAATTATTGATTGCTCTTGGGATTAAAAAGACATATATTGCCGGAATGGATGGATACTCCCATGATGATGAGATGAATTATTATGATCACAAGCTGGAGTATGATTTCTCCGAAGTAGAGGATCTGCGAAATCACTTAATTTCTAAAGAGATGCACGAGGCAAATAAAGTTATGAAGTTGGAGTTCCTGACACCAACTGTATATAAATTATTATCGAAGAAGGAAGAATTATAAGCAGAATAATATTATTAAAAGAACTGATTAATTTTGAAATATATGAGAGAAAGACATGTAAGGGGAAAGATATGCTATTTGACAGTTCATTTTATAATAAAAAGAAGGTTCTGATAACAGGTCATACCGGCTTTAAGGGTGCATGGATGTGTCAATTGTTAGTTATGGCAGGTGCGGAAGTGACAGGATATGCCTTGCAACCGCCGACAGAACCTGCGTTGTTTGACATATGTCATCTGTCTGATCAGATCGATTCCATAGAAGGAGATGTGCGTGATCTGAGTCATATGCAAGAGGTTTTCCGTCGGGTTCAGCCGGAGATCGTCATACATATGGCAGCGCAGCCCATTGTCCGTGAATCTTATAAGAATCCGGTATATACCTATGAGACTAATGTCATGGGAACGGTCAATGTGCTTGAATGTGTCAGAACAACTTTATCAGTCAAATCTTTTTTAAATGTAACAACGGACAAGGTTTATTTAAATAAAGAGTGGGCATGGGGATATCGGGAAAACGAAGAATTGAACGGCTATGATCCGTATTCCAATTCTAAATCCTGTTCCGAGCTTGTTACGAGCAGCTATGTTAATTCTTTTTTTAAGGATATGGATGTGGCTGTTTCTACAGCCAGAGCCGGTAATGTGATCGGCGGAGGGGACTTTGCGGCAGACAGGATCATCCCTGACTGTATCAGGGCGGCAGAAAAAAAGGAAGATATTATAGTGAGGAATCCTTTTTCCACCCGCCCCTATGAGCATGTGTTGGAGCCGATAGCTGCATACCTGATGATTGCCAAGGCACAGTATGAGGACAAAAAATATGCCGGGAATTATAATGTGGGACCGGATGATACAGACTGTTGGACAACAGGGGATCTGGTGTCTCTGTTTTGTGATAAATGGAACGAGGCAACAGGTGATCGTATCAAGTGGATAGATAGATATGATGGCGGACCGCATGAAGCGAATTTCCTGAAATTGGATTGTTCCAAGCTGAAGAATACTTTTGGCTGGAAACCAAGATGGAATGTAGAGACCGCAATGGAAAAGATTGTGGAATGGTCCATAGCGTATCGGGAAGGGAGAAATATTTCTGAGTGTATGAATCACCAGCTCGAATCCTTTTTGGGAATTAAATAATGGAAAGATCTTCAAGGCAGCTTACAGATAACCGACGTGATCCCCCACAGGATCAGCAGGTGTACCGGATAAAAAAGATAGGGCATCCATTTAGGGAGATGCCCTTTTTTACCGTTATAATGTTGGATAAAAGGAATACAAAATACGGCGTACACTTCTGACCTGCTGGAAAAGAAAAACAGTATAAGGCACACAGCCCACATCTGAAGATCGGAGGAACGCAGCCAGTAAGCGGCAAGGATGGCAAGTACGCCTGCCGAAGCATAATCTGTCTTTAGGAAATGTGCCAGCAGCATGGCGGCTGCAGCAATGAGGATATCTGTCAGGCAGTTGAAAATTTGCTTTTCTAAGGTCGCATTGTTAAATAAATTCCTCTTATACTGCATCAACGCGATCGCTGACAAGCCGATCAGCAGAGTAAAAAATACATTTTGGTATTGCCAGTCAAAAAGCTGCCGCCGGAAGGCAAGATCAAAAGGGATCTCTGAGAGGATGCAGAACAGGGCAAGACGCAACAGATACTTCCATATATTTTTGGTATGGAACAAACCCTCTACCAATAGGAAAATAAAAATCGGGAAGCTGATCCTGCCGATATTGCGGATAATGTTATAAAGCTCATAATATTTCAGGCGGTTATCGCCGATGTTCATGTAGAAAATAAGAAAAGCAGCTCCAAAATGGTCGATGAGCATCGTGATCATGGCGATCAGCTTCAGATCGCCGCCGTTTATCTGCCAGGATCTATTGTATCGGTGATGTTTGCCGGGATTTTTGCTTTTCATGCAAAGAGCTTCTTTCTAAAATAATAAAAATGTTCCCTAAAAAGGGAGGATGCCAAGTAAATCAGAGATTCACTTGGCATTATATTATGAAAAAGTTTTTCCTTCTGTATGGCGTTTAATGTTTGCTATGAATACATCATACTTGTAAATAATGGATAAAAAATGATACATTATTTAATTAATTCAAAACAAAATATGAACAATTTGTAAACGGGACATCATTGCAACATTCACATCCCAATCGTCAACCATTGGCAGGCGATTGATATAAGGACGGCTCAAATAGAAATGAAAAACCGTTGTCATACCTCAAATGACGCACATCCGCCCTATTAGCAGCGTTCCGGTTCCGGATAATCCACCCCAAATGTTTCTACGGTGACGGTCTTCATTACTTTTTCCTCCAGCGGCCTGTCATTGTAATCGGTCTTACATTCCGCGATCTTATTGACAACCTCCAAGTCTTCCGTGATTTTGCCAAACGCGGCATAATCTCCGTCTAAGTGCGGGCTTGTCTTGTGCATGATAAAAAACTGGCTTCCCGCAGAGTTGGGATTCATGGCGCGCGCCATGGAAAGAACGCCGGGGGTGTGCTTCAGATCATTTTGAAATCCGTTGTGGGAAAATTCGCCCTTGATGCTGTATCCCGGACCGCCCATGCCGCTGCCCTCCGGATCTCCGCCCTGCAGCATAAAGCCTTTAATGACACGGTGAAAGATCAGTCCGTCATAAAATCCTTTTTTGATCAGGCTGATAAAATTATTGACCGTATTCGGCGCGATCTCCGGATAAAGCTCCGCTTTCATGACGTCGCCGTCCGCCATGGTAATCGTTACGATTGGGTTCTGTGACATAATAAATCATGTACCTCCTGATATTTTTAGTTGTTCATAATGATTCTTTTTGCATCGGATCATATGGCGTGAAGCTGTGATCCGATGCTTTTACCATTGTAAAAGAATATTTCTTTTTCGTAAAGTAAAATTAATTAAATTTTATAATTTGCTTTTTTACCCTGTTTTGCGGTATGTAGTTGCGGGCGTATAGATTTATTTTATGTGGCAAAAAATAATTGTGTAGTTTTGCGTAATGCCATTGACGTATTGTGTATTTTTGTGTATAATGTTTTTGCGAGGAAAATAGGTTGAAAAATCACACTGATGTGCTGATTTTTCAACCTGATCGCAGATGAGAAACCGCCTGTGCGGATTTCTCATCGCGTGTCATCGCAGTAAAACTGCTCTGACATAGAGGATTAGAAATGAATCCACGAAATACAGCTATTAAGGATCTGAACAACAGCGGATACACCTTCAAGCGGAGCGGCGGAAACCATGATATTTACTACAATCCGCAAACTAAATATGCCATACCATTGAAGCGTGGACACTTTGATGAAGAAGATCTTCGTTACATACGCAAGGAAATTAAACAAGGCGGGAGGTAAAACCTTGCCGGCAAAGGAGGCTGACTTATGAAATATATTTATACCGCAACATTCGTACCAAATGAAGACAATACCAAATATTACTGTAGAGTACCTGATCTGCCGGGATGTGTCACCACTGGCAGCAGTATTGATGATGCCATTGAGATGATTACTGATGCGGCCAGTGGCTGGCTTGTAGTGGCAGAGGAAGAAGGGAACGAGATCCCTGCTGCCACCCCGCAGCACAAACTGGACATCCCCGAAAATGCCACCTGTTCCATTATCCGCATTGATACGCTCGCATACCGGGCCGCAACCGATACCAGAGCAGTCCGCAAGAATGTCTCTCTGCCTGCATGGATGGCTGCCTTAGCAGAAAAACGGGGCGTGAATTGTTCTCAGGTTCTCCAGGATGGACTTATGCAGCTGCTCAATGCCGGTCATGTAAGATAAACCTGATATGTTTAAACATATGACAGAATCCAATGATTAACCCAAAAGAAAGGTATGATTATTAGTATGGAAAGCAGAATACATGATACGATAAAGAAAGATGAAGTCGTTGCCATCATTCCGGCAAGAGCGGGTTCTAAGGGAGTAAAGAATAAGAACATACGATGCCTTCAGGGGTATCCCATGCTGGCATTTTCCATTGCGGCATGTAAAATGTGCCGGGGAATCGACAGGATCATCGTATCTACGGACTCGGAAGAATACGCAGAGATCGCAGGTTATTATGGAGCGGAGACGCCGTTTTTAAGACCTGCGGAATTGGCGGGAGATCAGTCGACAGATATAGAATTTATGGAGCATGCGATCAACTGGCTGTATGAGCATGAGCAGAGTGTGCCGGAATATTTTGTGCATATCCGCCCGACGTATCCGCTCCGGGAGATCGGGATCATCGAGAAGGCGATCGAGTTATTCCGGGCAGATGCATCGGCGACATCCCTGCGTTCTGCGCATTTAGCGTCTAATACGCCGTATAAATGGTTCAACCTGAGGGAAGATGGGTATTATAAAAGTATCCTTGATCATCTGACACTGGATGAGGCGAATAACCCGCGTCAGGCATTCCCGGACGTATATATTCCGGATGGTTACGTGGACATGCTCAGAACCTCTTTTATTGTAGAGCATGATCTGATGCACGGAGACCGTATGATCGGTTATGTAGTGCCGGGAGGGGTGGATGTTGACGCCATGAAGGATTTGGAATATCTGGAATATTATCTGACAAAGAATACGTCGCCGGTTTTGGATCACTTGAGAGAAAAGTATAAAAAACTGGATGACATAGTGTTTTGCAAAAAGTATTAAATGAAATTGCATCGTTTGAGGAGATTTGAAAGAACATGAAAAAATGGCATATTCTTATGATTGGTCTTGGCAGTATAGGACAGCGTCATGTCAGAAATTTAAAGAGACTTCTGGGCGATCAGTGTGAAATCAGCGCTTACCGCGTCAGAAGATTGCAGCAGACCTTTTCAGATACGATGCAGATCCGGGATGGAGTGAATCTGGAGAAGGAGTATAACATCAAAGTCTATACCGATTTAGAGACGGCTTTAGGCTTAGGGCAGCCGGCAGAAAAGGATCGACATAAACCGGATCTGGTTTTTATTACGAATATTACCAGTAAGCATATGGAATGTGTCTTGGCGGCAGCAGAGGCGGGATGTCATATTTTTCTGGAAAAGCCTGTGTCCGACAGTATGGACGGGGTGGAGCGGCTGATGCAGCTGAAGGAAGAAAAAAAGATCCGTATTTTTATGGGATATCAGAACCGTTATCATGTATGTATTAAAAAGCTGGAGGATTATCTAAAGGAAGATGTTCTGGGACAGCTGGTCAGCGTTGATGCAGCATTTTGCGAACGGCTGACAACGATGCATACGTATGAAGATTACAGCACTACGTATATGGCAAGAAAAGAAATGGGAGGCGGACCGATTCTCAATCTTCAGATTCATGATCTGGATTACCTGCAGTGGCTGTTTGGTATGCCAAAATCCGTCTATGCTTCTGCCGGGAAACACAGCAGCCTGAACATAGATGTGGAAGATCATGCGGTGATAAGCTATGTGACGGATTATCGGGGCAATCCGCTGACGGTGACTTCAAGAAGCGACTTTCTTCAGTATCCGCCGGTGCATACCTGCACGGTGGTGGGCGAAAAAGGCAGGATCGAGCTTGATTTTAACCGCGCTGCGGTTACGCTGATCCTGGAGGATGGCAAGCCGGTGGTCAGCGAATATCCTGATTTTGCGAGAAACGATATGTTTCTGCAGGAGCTGCAGGATTGTCTGCATTGCGTGCAGGAGGATACGCCGGAGAGGATTCCTCTGTCGGAGGGCGTCAAAGGATTGCAAATAGCCTTGGCGGTGAAGGAATCGGCGGAACGGAATCAGTTGGTCAGGTTGAAAAGAGTGGGGGATTAGTGTGAGAAGAGCTTCTGATTGATTTAGCAATCTTGCTCGTAGTAAAGGGCTGCCAGATTGAATATCAAAGATTTTCAATCGCAGAGAAGCTTCAATATGGAGGATCAATATGAAAAAGAACTATATGAACCAGTTTTCATTAAAGGGAAAGGTCTGCATCATCACCGGCGGCGGCGGTCTGATCGGAATGAAGCATGCGGAAGCGGTGTTGGAAGGAGAGGGGATTCCCGTACTTCTTGATATTGCGGAAGAAGGCATGCAGAGGGTAAAGAAATCCCTGATGGAGGAATACGGCAGTGATAAGGATGGAAAGGAGCTTTCCTTAACGGGAGGCACTTATGAAGCGGATACGGCGGAACCGGTCATAGAGACCTTCGTCATGGATATTACAAAACGAAGAGAGCTGGAAAAAGTCAGGGATATCCTTCTGCAAAAATACGGTCATATCGACGCATTGATCAATAATGCGGCGAATAATCCAAAAGTCGAAGGAGGATCGAAGAACCTTGCCGCTACAAAATTTCCGGATTTTCCGGTAGAAATTTGGGATGCGGATCTTGCGGTGGGACTGACCGGCGCCATGCTCTGCGCGCAGGTATTTGGCGGAGTGATGGAGCGGCAGGAAAAGGGTGTCATCATCAATATTTCCTCTGATTACGGATTGATCTCCCCCGATCAGCGGGTGTATCGGAAAGAAGGGATTCCGGAGGAGGAACAGATCGTTAAGCCGGTATCTTATTCCGTGGTAAAGCATGGAATCATCGGATTGACAAAGTATCTTGCAACGTATTGGGCAAAAAAGGGCATACGGGTGAATACGCTTTGTCCGGCAAGCCTTGCCAATGGACAGGATGAGGAATTTGTCAAGAAGCTGTCCAATCTGATCCCTATGGGAAGGATGTCCAACCCGGATGAGTATGTGGGAACAGTATTATATATGCTTTCTGAGGCAAGCTCTTATATGACCGGGGCGACGGTAGTGCTGGATGGCGGAAGGACAAGCTGGTAAGCCGCCTGCACGGTTTTTTCATTGCCCGTTATCGCAGTAAGATTGCTCTGACATGGAGGATTTATATGAATAATAAGAAAAGAATCTTGCTGGTGCACAATTATTATCAGATCCCCGGAGGAGAGGATACGGTTGTTGCCAATGAGAAAAAAATGTTAGAGGATCATGGACATACGGTTTTTCTATATACAAGGGATAATAAAGAACTGAACTCATTTACATTATTTCAGAAATTAAGCTTACCGTTGAATACTGTTTTTTCTTTTAAGACATATCGGGAAGTATGTCATATTATCAGAAAATATAGAATTGATATTGTACATGTCCATAATACATTGAATCTGATAAGTCCTTCTGTATTTTATGCGGCATTTTCCTGTAAGGTTCCGGTTATCAATACGCTGCACAATTTCAGGCTGCAGTGCCCGGCAGGGACTTTCTACAGGGATCATCATGTGTGCGAGGACTGTATGAAATACGGCTTGCCCTGTTCGGTAAAGCATAGCTGTTACCGTGGCAGCAAATTACAGACGCTGGCAAGCGCGTTGACGATATGGCTGCATCGTCTGATGGGAACATACAAAAAAGTAAAATTTATATGTTTGACAGAATTTAATAAGAAAAAACTATTGGAATTAAATCATGGAAAAAGGAAAGTGATTGATGAGCGGAAAGTCTTTGTAAAGCCGAATTTCACACCGGAAACCGGATGTTGTGATTGTAGATCAGTGAATACAGGATTAAACAATAAGGTGAATAATGAGACTAAAGGCAGAGATGAGAAATATTATGTTTTTGTCGGAAGAGTAGAAGAGATCAAGGGAATCAGGCTTTTGGTCAAGGCATTTGAAAAAAACGGGCAACGGCTTTTTATCGTTGGAGACGGTAATGACAGCGATAAGATAAAAGCGTATCTTCACAAAAAAAATATTAATAATATTATGATGTTGGGTCGGCAGGAGCGGGATGCGGTAAATGAGATCATGGCGCATGCAAAGGCAGTGATTGTGCCGTCTTTATGGTATGAAACATTTGGCATGGTCGTGATAGAGGCATATGCCTGCCATACTCCGGTAATTGCTGCGGATTTTGGTAATGCAGGAGATTTGGTGGAGGAAGGCAGGACCGGATTTAAATATCGACAGGATTCCTTGGATGCATTGAATCTTGCCGTGGAACGGTTGGAAAGATTAGATCAGGCAGATTATGAACAGATGCGGCAAGCTGCCTATAATAAATATTTAAAACGGTACTCTGCGGAAAAAAATTATGATATTTTAAAAAGAATATATGAAATGGAGGAATGAAATAATGTTATTGGTAGAAAAAAAGCTGGTCGAATGGGTTGAAAAGCATCTGGATATTATATTGGTTGTTTTTATAAGTGTAATAGCGGCGTTTATGCGTTTTAGTATTAGAAAAGTAGAAAGCCCTGATTGGATTTCTTATCTTAGTCTTTGGTTTGATGCAATTAAGGAAGGAGGCGGTTTTCGGGCTTTGTCTTCTACTCCGGCTAATTGTGATTATAATATGTTATATCAGTTTTTAGTTGCAATTATGACATATATACCGATTCATCCGTTATATCAGTATAAGATTTTATCATGTATTTTCGATTATGTTTTGGCTGCATTTTCAGCACTGATAGTTTGTCATATTATTAAAAATGCTAATACAACCGGAAGTAATGTTTCAGTGCATAAACATGTAGTTTTCAAAATACCCGGGGGGGGGTATTTTGACCTTTGCAGGTGTATTACTTAGTTTAGTAGTGATTATTGATTCTGCGGCTATGGCACAATGCGATGCAATTTATAGCGCTTTTATCGTTTCTTCTTTATATATGTTAATGCGTGATAAATATCATAAAGCATTTATTTTACTTGGCCTGGCATTTGCATTTAAGTTACAGGCGATGTTTATTATGCCTTTTTACCTATTCTATTGGTTTAAATCCAGAAAGTTTTCCTTGTTATATTTTTTCTATATTCCTCTTGTGATGGAGTTTTCAGGATTACCTTGCCTGATTGCCGGGAGGCCGCTGCGGGAAGTGCTGATAGGTGCTTTTTCGATTTATGCATCACAGGCAGGATCAAAGATGGGATTGTATATTGAGTATCCGAGTTTCTGGGCATTTATGGATGTTGTACCTGTGGGATTGCATGGTGGTTATGATTATTACCGTTGGCAGCAGTTAATGATTGCATTTACTGTTGCTGTTCTGGCTTTGATTATGTATTGTTTAATAAAATTAAAGATTACGTTAAGTAGTAAAAATATGTTATATATTGCTTTTTTGTTAAGCTTTACCACAGTATTCTTTTTGCCTAATATGATGAGCAGGTATGGATATCTTTACATTATGCTTTCCATTCCAATAGCGTCTATAAATAAAAAGACAATACCATGGTGTATCTGCTTACAGATGATTACAATTTATATGATGAATAATGGCTGCTATTCTAATCTTTTCCCAACAAGTATCCAAGGGATAGCGCTGATAAATCTTGCTGTGTGGGTAGCGTATATGTGGATTTTAATTAAAGAAATGCAAGAGAAAGATAGTTAAAAAAATAATTTTATTATGAGAGAGACGGATCACGCCGACTCTCTCAAGTTCATATGAAAAATTTTTTTATTTGGTGAGTGGTCAGAAAATTTCCTTGCTTTCTATTATCATCTGTGGTAAAATCCCTTTAAAACATTATTTTCAATTAGGCATGGTCGAAAGGGCTGCATGTCTTCTGTTTATCTGATTATTATTAATTTGTCCGAAAATCTATGTTTTTAAATTCAACAACAACAGAATAAAGCAGGGATTTTCGGCGGCAACAAAGGATAAGTTTAACTGCGATGGGGATTCCTGCGAAAGAAAGGGAGGAGTTCTTATGGCAGAAAAAAGATTTTTAACGAAAGACAGTTTGGGTGAGGGAAACAGAGAGTACAAAAGCGATGTGTTCAGCATGCTGATGGAGGATCCGCAGAATGTACTGGCGGTGTATAATGCAGTGAACCACTCGGAATACACGGATCCGGGACAGGTTGAGATGTGCAGGCTGGACCGGGGGATATCCCTGTCAGTGCGCAATGACGCATCCTTCATATTGGATGCGAGTCTGAGCATTTATGAGCATCAGTCTACTGTATGTCCGAATATGCCGGTGCGCAGCCTGATTTATTTTTCGACGATCGTATCAGGCATTATAAAAGGGAAGAATATATATGGGCATAGCCTTATAAGGATCCCGACACCAAGATTTGTGGTATTTTACAATGGCGAGGAGGACCAGCCCGAGCAGTATGAGATGAGATTGTCAGATGCTTATACACGAAAGATGGAAAATCCGGAGCTGGAGCTGACCTGTAAAGTATATAATATCAATTTCGGAAAGAATAAGGCATTGCTGGATAACTGCCCTGTTTTGAAAGAGTATATGATATTGGTAGATTATGTACGGGCGTATTACAGGGAGAACGGGCATCAAAGGCTGGAGCACTGCATTGAGCTGGCGATCGACCGCTGTATCAAAGAAAACATTTTAAGGGATTTTTTGTTGGAACGCAGGACGGAGGTGCTGAAGGTTATGACATTGGATTATACGTTTGAAAGACAGATCACGCTGGAACGGATAGAGGCGCGGGAAGAGGGTCGGGAAGAAGGCCTTGAGTTGGGAAGAGAAGAAGGCCTTGAGTTGGGAAGAGAAGAAGGCCTTGAGTTAGGAAGAGAAGAAGGAAGAGAAGAAGCCATCACAGAATTTATTTGCGCCATGAAAGAACTTGTAATTCCAGCGGAAAAGATTAAGATCCAGTTGATGAAACGGTTTCATCTGAGCGATGAAGCGGCAGAAGAAAAAGTATGGAAATAAAATTATGGATCGATATATCGGGAACAATGGACTTTACCGATGATTTGGATGTAGAAAAAGGATCATGCGCCAAAGATCAAGATCACACAGTATATCTGAGTGATGACCCGCAAAAGCTCCGGCAGGCGAAGAGGCAGGGATACCCAGTTATTGCGTATCTTCGTGAAGAGCTGCCTCTCGATGTGTCGCCATATGCGGTGGAAAACCTTTCTGCTATTGATGAGGAATATCTTATCCGGGTATATTGTCATAGCAAAGGAATTCCTCAGGTGATTACAATGACAGACAGGCTGATCATCAGGGAGATGACAATGTCTGATCTGGATGCGCTGTTGGAAATTTATGAAACCAATGAAAAATCGGCATTTTTCCAAGCCTTTTATGATAATAGAGAAGAGGCGGCAGCATATCTGGCCGATTATATTAAAAATGTGTATGATTTTTATGGATTTGGGATCTGGGGGATCTGTCTGAAGGAAGATTTTGTTACGGCTGATGATATACAGGAATTACAGACGATTGATTTATCTATGCGGTGTCCTTTGATCGGAATCATTGGGTTAACGCCGAGGGAAGATGCATTGGAGCTTGGTTATGCACTGGCAAAGGCATATCAGGGGAAAAAATATATTGTGGAAGCGAGGGAAGCTGTGATAAAGTATGCAAAGGAAGCGTTGGGATATCAGGAGATCATAGAGATAACACAGAAAAATCATTAAGTGTTAATAACAACTATGATAATGGGAAAGTTGAGTTAATTACAACTATTTGAAGTGATAAAGAAGTGTCATAAAAGGATTTAGTAAATGAAAGATATAGTGAAAAATGAAAAATGTAAATCAGCGATGACAGTAGCCACACTTGGTTTTTTACTTATTATAGGATTATTCTTCTGGTATAAATCATTTGCTTATTATACCCATGATATCCATAAATATGAATTAAAAAATCCAGTGGAAGATGGGCAGATGATATTTGCTTTGGACAGGCTGAAAAACCATTATGAAACCGTGATCCAAAACAATTCAGCTTCCGATATCATAGCGGCCGTTTATAAAGATGGAAGTGATCCTATTCTATTGCAGGATAATATACGAATTCCTCAGGGAGAAGAATATTGGTTTGACAGTGGCGAATATGCTTATAAGGTTTTTATATCAGGGGAAGATATCGCAGATGATAATGTTAATGTCGAGGCCAGCACGTTGCGTTATCTAAAAAATTACAGAAAGTCAGTTGTCATTACTATGATAGCAGGGATTGCTCTGACAGTCTTATGGATGGCGCTGATCTTAGCTGCACCGGAGAAAGTAAAAAAATATGGTGTAAAAATCAATATGATCTTGGCGATCTTGCTGGCTTTAGGAAGTATTATTTCCTGTCTGGTATTTTTCAAGGGATATTTGGAAAACGATCTGTGTTTTTTAGCGCTGCTTTGTACCGTGTTTGTGGCAGTTTTAAAACAGGGAAAAAGAGAAATATCTGCCGTTTCATTGGAAGAAGCATTTCTTGCGGCAGGAATCATCTCTATGTCCGTTTCCTGTCTGATCTTTAATATGATGTTAAATTCTACAGAATCTTCGTTGTTTTATATTTTTAATGCAAAAAATAAAATGAGCCTGCCTGATTATGCGATCACGGTTGTATTATTTTTAATATTATTTTTGACCCTCAGCGTTGTTTTTTTAAGGAATGTAAGATATGTCGCTTTCTTAAAAAGCCACATAGGTACGGAACTTGCGGTCTGTGGGATGGCAGTAACCGCCTCTTTTCTTGTGCAGCAGGAAGTTCTGGGTATGGCAGGTAATATAGTATATTTTATATATGTTCTTTTTATGCTGGCAGTGATTTATATAATTTATGAGAAGAAGATTCCAGAGAAGATAGGAGAAAAAATATTTCGTGTAAGTTCAGATAAACTGGTAAATAAACAAGAAAATAAAATAGTACAGATACCGGTAAATATACTTGTTTATATAAGTTATGTGACAACGATAGCGGCAGCGGCAATAAGTACTACGGTTATTAATTATTTTCATATGGACTGGCGGACATGGGATTATGTGCATCATATAAGCACTTATTTTCGTCCGATGTATTATGTTATAAATAATATTCCTGCAGAGAGTGGGGTAGAACTTTACGGGCATTATGCGATGCTGTATAAGCTTCCCATGGAAATTTTTGGCGCAAATCTTATGACAGTGGGAATTACTACAGGTATCATCGGGGGGCTGACTGCTTTCTTTAGCGTAGGTACGATCCATATGCTGACCAAATCCCGATTTTTGCGAATTGTCGGCGCTGTTGCGATTATGGATATTCTATGCTGCGAATTATATCTGGCAATTATTCCGCATAGGCTGTTGTTTCCGATGATGATATTATTCTATATTGTATGGTGTAAAAAAAGGTTGTTGCGATGGTTTTCTGTTTTAACGGGATTTTTTATTAGCGGCATTGCCGTTTACTGGAATATGGAAACAGGTGCGGTAGTGTTAGTTACATGGATCATATTCTTGATTTTTAAAACTGCTATGAAGAAAGAATGGAAAATAGGTCATATACTGCGGTCACCTGCCGGAGTAGTGGGACTGATTGTTCTGGTATTTGTATTGGCGGCAGGAATCTTTGTCTCGTATCATGTATTGATATCCGGAATAACTTTATCTGCATCCATGGAAAGACTGTTTGGGGTCTTATTAAATCCGGGATATATGTTTTCGGCACATTTTAACTTTATTCGTTGGACGAATGCTCCATGGATCTATATTATGATATTTTTGCTGGGAGTGACTGCCTATGGAATATCCGGAATGGGATTGTTAGGCGGGAATATCAAGAAAAAACCAGAGATGCCTGTAATCATTTCAATTGCTGTAATGGGACTGGGACAGTTGGTATATTTTATCTCAAGACCGGAGGATTACAGCATTGTGATTTTGCCGGTGGTATTTTGTATGATTTATCTATTGGATACCATTGCTCAGGAATCAGGAGATAAGGAAGCGGTATCTGAGATCTCCGGCAATGTACAAAGAGATATGAAAAAAGATACGGAGAAGATATCCGTCTTATACAAAAGAATGTTAAGTATCGTCTTATTGTTTGGGTTTAGCTGCATACTTGTTCAGTCGAAAAATATTTGCGGGGAGCTGTTGCAAAGATGTACCAATGGTCATCAGCTGGATTATGAACTTTTGAAGGAAGATCTGGCGGTATTTGCGGAACAGGTGCCGGAAGACGCTTATACAGAGCCGGGAAGATATGAAGGTTTGGCCGTAGTATATCTCTGTCTGGGTTGGGAGGCGTCACAGGATAGAGAAAATGCGGAATATATGATTACGGGATATATGACGGGGGATGCGGATTATGAGTTCATTAAGGAGATCCCATTTGGAGATATACAGTTTTATTTGTATCGGAAACCCAGATAATCAGTCTATCTATGCGATTCAGTAATCTGGATCATCAGGTTGACGTTAAAATATATTGTGGAAGTGTATGAATCTGTGATAAAGTATGTTAAGGATATACAGGCAGATGAAGGATATCATAAAATTATAGAAAACAAAGATAATAATGTAATAAAATATTTTTTACAGGAGTATAAATGATGAATAATAATCAACCGTATGTGATTGCCGAAATAGGCTGCAATCATATGGGAAAGATGGAGATTGCGAAAGAAATGATTGAAACTGCTGCATCATTTTGTAAAGTTGATGCGGTAAAGTTTCAAAAACGCTGCAATAAGGAATTGCTGACAGAAGAACAGTACAATGCACCGCATCCCAATCCTGAAAATTCATATGGAAGGACTTATGGTGAACATAGGGAATTTTTGGAGTTCACGAAGGAACAGCATCGGGAGCTGCAGGCATACTGCAGGGAGAAAGGGATAGAATACAGCACTTCCGTATGGGATCTGACGTCTGCAAAGGAAATGGCGGAGCTTAATCCCAGATTTTTAAAGATCCCATCCGCATGCAATAATCATTATGAGATGCTTTCCTGGCTTTGCGAGAACTATCAGGGAGAGATACAGATTTCTTTTGGCATGACAACGCACGAAGAAGAAAAAGAGATCGTGGAATTGTTTGAAAAGCATGGACGTAATAGGGATCTGACGATATTTAGCTGTACTTCCGGTTATCCGGTGCCGATGAAAGATGTCTGTCTTTTAGAAATTACAAGGCTGAAAGAAACCTTTGGAGACCGTGTAAAGAGAGTAGGTTTTTCCGGTCATCATAACGGCATTGCAATCGACATAGCTGCGCTGACGCTGGGTGCAGAGGTCTTTGAGCGCCATTTTACGTTGGATCGTACATGGAAGGGCACCGATCATGCGGCTTCTCTGGAGCCGGACGGGATGCGCAGGCTGAAAAGAAACCTTACCCAGACATATGAGGCATTGACCTATAAGACAGATGAAATATTGCCGATTGAGCTGATCCAGAGAGAAAAATTAAAATACAGAAAATAAAATATCCTGCAGTTCAGCAGTAGCAGTGAAAGAAGAAACATGGATTATATGGAAGATATTGGATATTTTTTAGAATGCTGGTATAATGAAGTTAAAAAATGATATATATTATGAAGCATATAGCAAAGCATTATAATAAGTATTGACATATCCGATGGAGTAAAAAACAAAAGAGACTTCCAAGTGAAGTATTGACCATACGGGAATTAGTGTATTAAAAGAGAGAGGAAAGAAAGTGGCGAAAGATTTTACAGATAGATTAAATACTATGGCCAAAAAAGCGGGTATGCTTGATTTTTTGAAAATGAACTCTTTTTATAAAACTCGGAAACTTATAGGTCAAAAACTTATTTTGCTTTATGAATATTTTAACTTGATGGGATATCCTATAGAATTAATATGCGGAGATGAGTTATTAATAAAGGAGATAATAAAGGTATGTCGTGATTTATCAGATATTGAAATTTGTTCTCCTGAGCAGATGATGGATAAAGATTTACAGAAATATAAAGAATGTACAATTCTTATTGTTGGTAATAAAAAGATCGATACTATAAGAATTGAAACATTAATCTATGATAAATTTCCTGTTTGTAGAGTATGCAGTATTTATGAGTATCTTGAATTTAATGGGATAAATACAAAAACTTTATTTTGGAAAAGTAAAAGTGGATTTTTTTGGCCCCAAAAACATGTTGATAAAGTAAGGTGTTATTATTTTCATATAATGTCTTATAATATAATTAACAATATATTATTTCCTCTGATAAGCAAAATTAACGAAAATACAAATAGTTCTATTTTATTACACAGAGAAACAATATTTTGTGCCAGTAAAACATTATTGAATGGATGTTTGACAAAAGAAGAGCAGAAGATACAAATGAAAAAACTTATGGGGTACTGTGTAATTGAGAAGGATATTCTTGGTTTAAAACGATGGATTAAGGAATATGCCGATTGTTATGATAAAAGCTTTGAAAAGTATTTGAATCAAGTGGATATAATAATAGCTGAAATGAAAGAAAAAATTGCAAATAGGAAGAGTAAAGATATTATATTAAATTGGGTGGATTCTATTTCGAATAAACGTTTAAAAAAAGAGATGCCATTTCTTTATGCATTGTCAAATAGTTCTGAAAGTATAAAATCAGATAATGCATATACTTATATGCCTTGGACAACCTCTACCATGAAGACAATAATGACAGGAGAAGATCCTATTAGTGGACAGTTTCATAAATATTCTTTGTTGAATGATAATATGAAATTATTAAAACAGCTTAATAAGCAAGGTTACCGTTTTTTATATTTTGGTAATGGTTTTTGGCAGAAAAAGATCATTCCTGCAAAATATCAGGGCTTACCTAATAAAAAGATAAAGACTTTTATTTCGACAGAATTTATATGGAATGCGTTGAATTATTTGGCTTGTTCTAAAGATGAACCACAATTTATATTAATTCATCAATTATTTGAAACCCATAAGCCATTTTTTTGTCCAGATATAGCTGAATTTACAAAAACTTCAGAGGGGAAAAATGAAAAAGAAAAACTAAAATCAGCGGCATGGATAGACAAACAATATGAATTTTATACAGAAATTATGGGTGATAAATCTATGCAGATCTTTATGGGCGATCATGGAGATATGTTGTTAGATTATGCTTACTTAAATGATAGATTAAATATTATGTTTTTTATTAGGAATGTATATTGTAAGATTGATTTTTCTAAGGGTTTATTTTCCTTAAAAGAATTTCCCAAGTTAATAGATTGTATAATGGGGTGGGGAGAGGAGAAAAACCAGAATTCGATGAATGATCTTTTTACAGAATATGCAATCTCCCATGAGTATGATAAATATGAAAAAGGTAGAGTAGAAATGATTTGTTCAGATAAGGAAAAATTAAAAGATAAACATATTTGGATGCAGTTTAAAACTATTCGTACAAAAGAATATGCTTACGTATTATTTTATGACGGAGAAGAATTGTTTTATAAACTTCCTGATGAAAGCAATAATCTTATAAATGATCCGGAATATGCTGATTTGATAAAAAAAATGCGAAATAAAATTGATGATAATAAATTTATTGATATATATAAGGAAGAAGCCTTTATTCATAGTAGAAAATTATATGAGGAATATAATAATTTAGCGAGAGAAAGAGGATTTTTATAATGAAACAGGAAAAAGGCGTTTTATACTGGATTACCGGTTTATCAGGCGCTGGAAAAACAACAATTGGTAATTGTTTATATTATATTTTAAAACAAAGACAAGATAATATAATCCTACTGGATGGGGATATTTTAAAGAAAATAGTTGCGGATTCCTGTTCATATACGAAAGAGGACAGACATAACAGAGCATTTAAATATGCAAGATTATGCAAAACATTGACGGATCAAGGAATGGTGGTAATCTGCTGTACAATTGCGATGTTTGATGATGTGCGACAATGGAATAGGGATAATAATCGGGGATATGTTGAAGTGTTTTTGGATGTTCCTATGGAGGTTCTTAAAAAGAGAGACCAAAAGGGGCTTTATTCGGCTTTGGAGAACGGACAGATTAAAAATCTGTCTGGTATGGATGTGGATGCAGAATTTCCAAAACATCCGAATATTATAATTGTTAATGATGGAAAAAAATCTGTTAAAGAGTGTGTAAACACTATTCTTAACTATAAGATTTCATACGCGACTTCATTTGACAGAGATACAGCGTATTGGAATTATTTCTATGCGAGCAATCCGGAGATAAAACAGCCTTCCCTATTTGCTAAATACGTTTATGATTTTTTGGAAGAGGATAAGACCATGTTGGAACTTGGCTGCGGTAACGGAAGGGACAGTATATATTTTGCGCAAAAAGTGGATGTTACAGCGATAGACGCATCTGACAGGGCGATAACGGAACTCAATGAAATATATGGTGAAAAAGCGGGAATACGGTTTTTGTGTGATGACTTTGTATGCGCTTCAGCATTATATCGGAGTCAGTATGATTATTGTTATAGCAGATTTACAATGCATGCAATAAATGAAAAACAGGAGCAAGATGTGATTGCCAATGTCCAATATGCTATAAAAAAGGATGGGTTATTCTTTATTGAGGTACGCAGTGTACATGATGAGTTATACGGTAAAGGAAAGTCTGCTGGAAGGAATGCATATATCTATAACGGTCATTACAGACGATTTATTGTTTTGGAAGAATTGAAAGATCATCTAATTCAAAATGGGTTTCAAATAACATACGCAGAGGAAGCCAGAGATTTTGCGCCTTTTGGGGATAGTAATCCGCTTATCATCCGTATTATTGCAAAAGCTATAAAATGAATGACTTAGATTAAAAACGAGATGTCAAGTATTGTTGTCCGCTTGAGTAGAAGCAGAGAGAAAAATTAAAATACAAAAAATAAGGTAGAAGATCATAATGAAAAAGGCATTTACCTGGTTATTAAATGCGATAAATTATACACTTCACCATAAGAGCAGATGGTATTCGGCACATAAAAAATATGTGAAACGAAATATTATGGAAAATGAGTCTGCCAGTGAAGAACTTGCAAGGCTGATCATTTCAGAACAGCCTCTGGCAGCAGGGCGTATCGGACTGTTTGAGATGGCTGCCATGCGGATGTATGAATTTGGGATCAAGAAAAAATATCCATTGGTCATGGATAATATTTATAACTGTGCCGGTTTTTTCCCAAATGATGTTAATCTTGGTGACCAATTTCTCTTGATCATGAAAGATTCTCTAAAAGAAATGGATTTGCTGGCGCCGTTTCATCAGTTTTGCGAAGATTATTTTATCGATCATTATACGAAAAAGGATATTATCATATCGAAAAGCGAAGGCGTGTTTGAGATTTGTCAGTTAGAAAACGTCTGGACAAAGGCGTTAAAAGGGAAAAGGGTATTGGTGATTTCCCCATTTACTGAAACAATAAGACAGCAATATGAAAAACGAGAGCTTTTGTTTCCGGGAAAGGAAATATTACCGGAGTTTGGGGAATTATTAACATATAAATCGTTGATGACCATCGGGGACATGAAGGATGAACGCTTTGCAACCTGGTTTGAAGCGCTGGAACATATGAAGCGGGAAATCCTATTGATGAACTTTGATATTGCGCTTCTTGGATGTGGGGCTTATGGATTCCCATTGGCAGCGGAGATCAAGAAAGCGGGAAAACAAGCGGTTCATATGGGCGGCGTTCTTCAGATCCTTTTTGGGATTATGGGGAAACGCTGGGATGGCACCAGAACTGGCGGTGCGCTGCATATTAGGGAGGATATCGCAAAGTATTATAATGAGTACTGGACATATCCGTTGGAAAAACGACCGAAAGAGGCATCAAAGGTGGAATATGGACCATATTGGAATTAGTGTATTAAAAGTGAGAGGTAAGAAAGTGGCTAAAGACGAAAGATGTCAAGCTTTAGGAAGGGCAGGATGGTAGTTATGAAGATAGAAAATGCGTATAAAGTTATCGATTTTCCGGATCTTGGAGATGAGAGAGGAAACTTAGTCGTAATTGAGGGAAATGAGGCAATTCCATTTGAGATAAAAAGGGTATTTTATATCTATGGTTCTGATGCGACGGTGAGAAGGGGGCAGCATGCCAACTTAGAGTCGGAATTTGTTTTAATTAATGTAAGCGGCACATCGAAAGTCAGGATAGACAACGGATTTGGAGAGATGGTAATAGAATTGAATCGTCCGAGAATGGGTTTATACATTCCAAAAATGATATGGAAAGATATGTATGATTTTTCAGAGGATTCCGTCTTGTTAGTCCTTGCAAGCACACATTATAATGGTGACGAATATATCAGAGATTATAAACGCTATTTAGAACTGCTGGGAGTGAAAAAATAATAATCAGGGAGTAAGTCATGTTAATCTTTTGTACGTTATTTGATAGTAATTATCTGGATAAAGGGATTGCTTTGGCTAACTCCTTAAACAGGCACGCACAAGATTTTTGTTTATATATTTATGCGTTTGACCAGAAAGCATATGATATTTTATTGAAAATGCAAATAAAAAATGTAAAACCAATTTTATTTGAGGATATTATTTCTGATGAATTGATTCAAATAAGAAAACAACGGACAAGAGCGGAATTTTGCTGGACATGTACCCCGTATATTCTAGAGTATACATTTGATCATTATAATGTGGATATCTGCACATATATCGATGCGGATCTTTACTTTTATGATGATCCGGAGATCTTAATAAAGGAGATGTTTGAGAATCATTGTTCGGTACAGATTGTGGAGCATAGGTTTCCTGCAACAAAGGAATATAAAAGAGATGAGGAGCTTAGTGGAAGATATTGCGTTGAGTTTAATACTTTTTTAAATGATGAAAAGGGGAGAAAAGTATTAAAATGGTGGAGAGAGCAGTGTTTTGCATGTTGTACCAGCGACTGGTCTAAGGGAAGTTTTGGGGATCAGAAATATCTTGACGAATGGCAGGGAAAGTTTGGCAGCATAAATGTTTTGCAAAATCATGGCGGTGGAATGGCACCTTGGAATATCGGAAGATATGAAAGTTTTAAAGGCAAAGATGACCGGAAGATTGAGTTTGCAGAAGGGGAAACAGGTGAGCAGTATCAATTGGTTTTTTATCATTTTCATGATCTGCATTTTTTGTCAGATTCAAAGATTGATATTAATATTTTTCTCAGACATAAAAAAATAGATAAAAGATTAGTAGATCGAATTTATATTCCATATTTAAATGAGATCGCAACAATCAGAAATATCCTGAAAAAAGAATATTGCTGTGAATATCAGTATATATGGAAAAAAGATTTTTGCTATTTATGGAGCGAGGAGGAAGTTTTATCTTCAGGTGAAAAATGTAAAAGGATAATAAAGCTTCCTTATACGCTATATAAGAGGATATTTGTAGTAAAAAAAGACATTATAAAAATTGATGAAAATAAAATTGACAATGAGGTATAGAGATGTCTGCTCCAGTAGCGTTATTTGTTTATAAGAGATTGGAAAAAACAAAACAATGTTTGTCTGCCTTAGAACAAAATAAATTGGCAGATGATACAGAACTTTATATTTTTTCGGATGGCGCGAAAAATAAGGACGATCTTGATGCGGTACAATGTGTAAGGGAGTATATTGAATCATATAAAAATAATTCCGGATTTCAATCAGTCAATATTGTATATGCAGAGAAGAATAAAGGTCTTGCCAATTCTATCATCAGTGGAGTTACAAGTGTAATTGAAAAGTATAATAAGATCATTGTTCTTGAAGACGATATTATTGTTGCCTCTGATTTTCTTACGTATATGAATGGCGCATTAGAATTTTACGAGGAAGATAAAAGATATGGCTCTGTAAGCGCTTATACTAATCCAATTAAAGAATTGGATAGATACGATAAGGATATCTTTGTGACGGGCAAGGGTGAGTGTTGGGGATGGGGGACATGGAAGGATCGTTGGGAGACGGTTGACTGGACGGTAGCAGATTATGAGAGTTACCGTAAGAATAGGCGAATGAGATTTGGATTTGAAGCATTGGAATCCGGTTTGGATGAAATGTTATATGCGCAGAAAAATGGATATATTGATTCATGGGCAGTCAGATGGTGCTTTTATCTATATAAAAATAAATTATGGACGGTTTATCCAAGAATCTCCAGAACGATAAATATAGGATTTGATGGGGATGGAACGCATTGCGAAAAAATATCAGAAGAAAAGTTTCCCAAAAAATTCGCTTTGGAAAGTTCGGAAAAGAGCGGCTGCGATTATGAAAAATTAGAGGTCAATAAATCTCTGGAAAGGATCAATGCAAAATACTCTTCTAAATGGAAAATAAGATTAAAAAGAAAGCTTAAAATCTTGATTTTAAGATAATTATATCTTAAGATAAAATAGCGTAATAAAATGAAAAAGGTAAATTACATGAAATCTATAGCAATGTTTATTTTTAGAGACAAATTTACAGACGGTTTTATTTCGTTCTTTGAAAAATATTTTTTAGATGAATATAATTTTACTTTTTTTACCATTAAGAATGGTAATTATAAATTGAGCGAGCATGCTGCGACAATTCTTGAAGTTGAAAAATTTATGGATATTTTTTTAGGACAGAAATATGATATTGTCAATCAATGTGATGTTTTTATAATATCAGGCTTTTTTGTTCATATAAAACATGGATATCGTTTTGATGCTAAATTATTGGATAAAATGTGGATACAATTCTGGGGTGGAGATTATACCTGTTTTGAATTAAAAAATTTTTGGGATAATCCCAGAGGATATTTAATACAACTAAGAAGAATAAAGGTCATAAGACGTTGCGCAGGGTGGATTTCCTTAATTACAGAAGAAGATAAAAAAATAAGTAAGTGTACTTGGACAAAGAAAAAATCTTATGTTGCGCCTGTTGTAAATCCACAGTTATGTGAAGCTAAGTCTTTAAAAATTACAAAAGAACGGTCAGATGGGGAAGATGTCGTTGTACTTTTGGGAAATAGCGCATCCCCTGGAAATTATCACGTGCAGATCATTAAAAGACTTTCACATTTGGTAAATGAAAATATAAAAATTATATGTCCTCTATCCTATGGATCGTCAGAAAAGTTTGCAGACAAAATTTCTAAAATAGGAAAAAAATATTTTGGTGATAACTTTATTCCTTTAAGGAAGTTTATGACTAAAGATGAATATTACGAATTACTGAGTAGTGTCGATGTCGCTATATTTAATTCTACTTGTCAGCATGCACTGGGCAATATTGGAGAAATGCTGCGTCAGGGGAAAAAAGTCTATCTTAGGAAGACAACTCCTATGTGGAACTGGTATTTATCCAGGGGGCAGAAGATATATGATGTAAAAACGCTTAAAAATATTTCTATTGAACAGCTTGTTTCTTTTCCGACAGAGTATGCCAGACAGAATATTGAAGCGGATATGCGACTTAGACAGAATAATTATTCAGTTGCTGCCTGGGAGAACGTATTGAAAGAAATTACATGCGATGGAAATTGAACTAATAAAAGAAAAATTGCAAAAGAAAAAACAAGAGGAAAATAGAAAAATAGGAGATAGAAAATAGGAAATGAAAAAACAAGAAGATTTTCCGATTGATAATGATTTGATCAAAGGCTTTATCGAAACTAATAAATCAAAGTGGGAAGAAGTACAGCATACTAATCAAGCGATATACATTAATTTTTCAATGGTAAGGATGCAGATACCATGGATTTTACCAAAATTAATTTTTGCCAAAGGCATTGAAGAATCAACGCGGGCTAAAGTATATGTAATTACATGGAAAAGCAACGAACGGCTTAAAGAATTGATTGAATCATTCGGTTTTTATCATTTGGTTTTAGAGGAATTAAATCGAAAAAATTACACAGGACTTATTCGTGCTGTTTTATACACATTTAATTTTATGATATTTAACGGAACAGGAGAGGGACTGAAAGAAATTAAGATAGATAATATTTCTGTCGGAAAAAATTTGTATGAGGATATCATACGAAATTCTTCTTTATCTACAATTAAAAATGCGAGAAATAAAATTTGTCTGAAAAAATTAATCCATTTATTGTGGACGTATTATTCAATAAATAAATGTTGCAAAAAAAATAATCCTGCCGTTGTTGTATGTGACGATCTTGCATATCATGAGGGAATGTTTCTTAAGCTTTTTTACAGTTACGGGGCATTAATTTATAATATCAGCGAAAGAGGAGGAGAACAAATTATATTGGATAAATCCGGAAATATTCCGAGAAGCGCTTTTAGACAATATAAAAGAATTAAAGATAAGATTGGCGAACTAGATAATGCTTGTATCAATTGGAGTGAGAATTATCTCAGCGAAAGATATAAAGGAATGAATGGCCGGAATATTGATAAAGGAGCTTTTTTGAATAAAAAAGTTTTGTCCAGACAGGAGATAATGCAGCAAATGCATTTAGATCCGAACAAAAAAAATGTCATTATTATGGCTCATACATTTACAGATGGCGTTTTTAATTATGGCGACTTATATTTTAGGGATTATTATGACTGGACGGAAAAAACATTGTCATTAGCGCAAACCATTGATACGGTTAATTGGATCTTAAAACCTCATCCTACAAGAAGCGCATATAATGAATCAACAGATTCTATTGAAAATATGTATGAAAGATATCGAAAACCACATATTTACCTTCTGCCTGATGATGTAAGCGCAGAAAGTATTCGATATATTGCAGATATTATTGTTACTATTGGAAGTAATGCAGGCGCTGAATTTGCATGTGAGGGAATTCCGTCTATTATAGTAGGTAAACCATATTACAGGGGATTTGGTTTTACAATAGAACCCTCAAGCTTAGGCGAATATGAAAATTGCTTAAGGGATATAGCAAACATTAAAAAATTATCTGATGAGCAAATCATTTTAGCTAAAAAGGTATTTTATCTTCAGTTTTCTGACTGGGATAAAAATAATAAAAGAAAATTTTCTGATGAATTTGCGCAGCTCTTACAAAAGGAATATTGTAATATGACAGATATGATGGCATTACAATATTTCCAAAGCAATAAAGGGACGGAGGATTTTAATAATCAGGCATTGAATAAAGTGACAGAATTTTTTAAATCTCATAATATGACGGATTGTCAATATTTTCAAAAGGGAAAATTTGAAGGAAAACAAAAAATGGATCAAAATGAGTTCATTTTGTAGAGGAAAGGAGCATTATGGATAATATATATGTGACTAAATCAATGATGCCTTCTTATGAAGAATATACAGAAAAAATCAAATCTTTATGGGATTCTCATATTTTAACAAATATGGGAGCTTTTCATCAGGAATTGGAAGACAGTTTAAAAGAGTATCTGTCTGTTCCGGAAATCTCTTTGATGGTAAATGGTCATATGGCGTTGGAAATGGCAATTCAATCTTTTAATTTTCCCATGGGAGGCGAAGTGATCACAACTCCATTTACATTTATTTCCACAACACATGCCATTGTAAGAAATGGATTGATTCCGATTTTTTGTGATGTTAAGATGGAAAACGGTACGATTGATGAGACAAAAATAGAGGATCTTATTAGTGAAAGAACTGTAGCGATTTTACCTGTGCATGTGTATGGAAATATATGTAATGTAAAAGAAATCAAAAAAATAGCGGACAAGTATAACTTAAAGGTAATATATGATGCTGCTCATGCGTTTGGCGAAACCTATGAAGGTACGGGTATCGGTAATTTTGGCGACGTATCTGTTTTTTCTTTTCACGCAACAAAAGTATTTAATACGATTGAAGGAGGGGCGGTTGCCTTTCAGGATCGGGAACGGTATAAAAAGCTATATAATCTTAAAAATTTTGGAATACAAAGCGAAGAGGTTGTTGAGGCAATTGGAGCCAATGCAAAGATGAATGAATTTTGTGCTATTATGGGACTTTGCAATTTAAAGGAGCTGGAAGGAGAAATAGCTGCAAGAAATAAAATATATGATTTATATATGAATGAGCTGTATCACTGTGATTTGCTGGATTTTTTCAGTCAAGATAAAGAAGTGAAAAATAATTATTCTTATTTTCCGATTTTATTAAAAAATGAAATTTTAAGAAATGAGCTATACGAAAGACTTAAGGAAAACGGAATCTACACAAGAAAATATTTTTATCCTTTGACATGTATGACGGATTGTTATAGGGATAAATATATGCTAGATCCTTTGAGAAACGCTGTTTCTCTGTCTTCCAGAGTATTGGTATTGCCGATATACGGATCTTTAAGTTTGTCTGATGTTCGACGGATCTGTTTTTTGATAAAGCAGATTTTAGAAAAAATATAGAATAAATAAGATAGGGATAGTTAAATGGAGAATAGCTTTTATACAGAAAATGAATTAAAGTCGTTAAGGTTTGCTCATATTGGAGAAAATGTGCTTTTAAGCAAAAAGGCAAGCTTTTATTCTCGCGGAAATATTGTAATTGGAAACAATGTAAGAATTGATGATTTTTGCATTTTAAGCGGCAATGTTCAGTTAGGAGATTATATTCATATTGCAGCATACACAGCGTTATATGGAGGTGAAGCTGGAATTGTATTAGATGATTATTCTACAATTTCTTCCAGAGGAGTTGTATATGCGGTAAGCGATGATTATTCGGGAATGGCAATGACGAATCCTATGCTGCCCATGGAATATCGTAATGTTATACAGGAAAAGGTTTACGTGGGAAAACAAGTAATTATTGGCACCGGCTGCACGATTTTTCCGGGAGTAACCATTGGTGAAGGGGCGGCAGTTGGAGCCATGTCTCTGGTTAATAAATCACTGAATTCTTGGACAATATATGCGGGCATACCGTGTAAAAAGATTAGAGATAGAGATCAAACGGCAAAATCAATTGAGAAAGATGCCAGAACCCTTTTAGACAAACATGGTCTTGAAATTAGAAACAGGTAGATGAATTGGGGAAAGTTAACGGTAATGAACAGGCAGGAATTAAAAGAAACCATAAAAAAAGAAAGAAGTTATTACCCCTGCTTAAAAGGAAGTTTGCATACTCTTTATGCATGGCTCTGTCAGGACAGGGATTATTATGTATTTCAGTATATTAAGAGACTGCGTATGACGGAATATCATTATGCGCTGCGGGACTCCAACAAGCTTCACTGGATAGGATACATCTGGTGGAAACACAGAAAAAATAAGCTGGGCAGAATATTGAACCTTGATATGGGGGAAGGAGCGTTTGGCTCCGGTCTGTATATTGCACATACAAATATCATCGTAGGAAGTGCAAAGATAGGGAGCAATTGTAAACTGCACGGACAAAATTGTATCGGCAGCGGAGCAAAACTGGGAGATAATTGTGAGTTATGGGTAGGTGCAAAAGTCTTTGGGCCGTGTAAGCTGGCTGATAATATCACAGTGGCAGCAGGCGCAGTTGTAGTGGATTCGTTTGAAGAAAAAGGGATTACAATAGGCGGTGTACCAGCGAGAAAAATAAAATAAGAGATAAATTATCAGATTAAAGGCAGAAAAGAAACGTAATTGAAGGGAAGTACAGTTTTTAAAATGAAAAAGTGGTTAAAAGAGAGAAAAGCGGTAGAGGAAATGGGTGTCTGCCTTTTGCCGGTTTTATTATATGGAATCATTGGTCCGTTGGAAATCTATGCCGGCAATCCTCTTGAATTTGAATTTATTCTGAAGGATTTTTTGCCTATTTTTTTAATGATATCGGTTGCTTTTTGGATGGCTGCAGGGACCGTCCTAATTATTTTGCCTGATAAATTATCTTCTATTTTAAAAATATTCATATTCGCTTTTTCTATTATGTCTTATCTGCAAAACATGTTTTTAAACAGTAAATTGATGAATGAAGATGGAAGCCCGATGGATTGGGCGGAAGAGGGTATGCGGCATACCACGTCAGTTAATCTGGTTATTTGGATCATTATTGTGACAGTTTGTCTTGTGATTCCGTTGATTTTAAAAGATAAGTACAAAAAGTTATATTTTGGAATATCATCTTTTTTAAGTGCGATACAGATCGTAGCAATCATAAGCTTAGTGATACAAGCCGGTTCAATAAAATATGACGGATGTCAGATATTATTTTCCGGAGAAAATCAATTTAAGATGGCGCAGGATGAAAATATTATTGTAATAGTATTAGATAGCTATCATAATATGCAATTTGAAGAAACTATGGTTCAAAATCCTGATATAGCTGTTGCATTAAAAGATTTTACCTATTACAACAATGCAGATGCTCATTATTATTCAACATATCCATCATTAGCGCATATGCTTACGGGAAAAGAATTTGATTACAGCATCTCAGAAGAAGATTGGATAGAAGATTGCTGGCAGCAGCCATCCTGTGAGGCGCTTTATGACACGCTTCACAATGAGGGTTATGTATGCGATTTGTATTATAATGATTTGCTAAGAAATATAGGGGCTAATAATATAGAAAATCTAACGGATAAAATTAACAATATAATAGAGACAAAACCGAGAATCAGGTTGGGATTACTTGTGAGTATAATGGAAAAAATGACTATTTATAAATATATGCCATATATCCTGAAACCATATTTTGAAGTGAATAGTCAAATTGTGCAAGAGATTGCTATTTACGATAATATGGAGAGTAAAATTGCTAATTTTTATTTTTATGAAGAATTGATGAACAGGAAATTATCTGTTGATGAAACGGTAGATAAAAAATTAAGTTTTAACTATTTATATGGTCTGCATAAACCTTGGGATACTGACAGTAATGGACATAAAACAGAAGAATATGTTACTGTAGGAGAAACATCAGAGGGTTTATGTGTCATTATTATGGAATATATAGAGCAATTGAAAGAGATTGGCGCATATGATAATGCAACAATTATTATTACGGCAGATCATGGACTTGGCATCACTATGCCACAGCCACTGTTTTTGATTAAACTACCACATTCATCACAGGATGAATTGAGAGTTACATCGGCACCGATATCACATGATGATTTTTTGCCAACATTGTTAGACTTATTGGGTCAGGATTATTCGTCATTTGGAACGTCTATCTATGATTGGGAGGATGGTGATCGCCGGAGGAGGAACCTCTGGATTCCAGGAGAAGGGGGATATCTTATATATACTTATGATACAGATAGGCAAGAGCTGATAAATCAAACAAAAGAAGATGCAGTTCTTGTAATAAATCCCACGCAATAGCTACTCAGTTAAATGTGCTTTGTAACAAAAACTTGTAAAAAATTGGTATTTGTAATAGAATAATTATGCGTTGTAAATTACTAATATTATAGATAATCTTTATGTTGTTTTCCATTGGAGAAAATAACTTCTGAAAGAAAGGAAAAACTGACAAATGAAACATTTTAGATTTGCTGTAAAATTCGCTTACTTTTTTACCTGCTTTTGGATGTTCTTTTCAAACGTATCGTTTGCTTATATCGATCCTTCTGCAGTGACTTATGTGGTACAGGCTGTAGCTGCCGTATTTATTGCGCTGGGAGCCATCCTTACCGTATTTCGTCACAAGATTGCCAGGTTTTTTAAGAAGGGCAAAAAGGATGAACAGCCGGAAGAAAAGATCGAGCTGAAGGATATTGAGGAAACGGATGAGGATTAAGATTGAAAAATAAGCTTGAAAGCTTATTTTTCAAAAACGAATTTTTTCGTTAAAACCGAATAAATTCGGTTTGCTAATGTTGTGCCTGCGACATCAGCACTAAAGTGCACTAAAGTACATTAAAGTTCGCAGGTTGCGGAAAGGCATGGTTATTAGATAGGAATATGAGGATGATCGCGGATGCCGTCATAGATGCGCTGGTATGGCTGATCAATGGATGTTATAAGATCATACCGAATTATTGGATGGCGATATTGATTTTTACATTCTTAACGAAAGTGATATTGCTTCCGTTGTCTGTCTGGGTTCAGAAGAATTCTATCAAGACGGTGCGGATGCGGCCGCAGTTAAATCATATCGAGGCTGCTTATTTTGGAAATAAAGAGAAGATCTCGGAGGAACAGTATAAGCTGTTCCAACAGGAGAAATACAGTCCGTTTCTTGATCTGGTGCCTCTTTTTGTGCAGCTGGCGCTGTTGATGGGTGTTGTGGAAGCTGTGAAAAAGGGGACTGACCTGACGGCAGTACCAGTGGAAGCTTGGGGATGGACGCTGCTGATTCCGGCTCTGGCAGGAATATCGGCATGGTTTATGTGCTATATCCAGAATAAGATCAATGTGCTTCAGGCGGAGCAGGGAGCGCTGAACCAGTATGGTACGATGATCTTTTCCGTAGCATTATCGCTGTATCTGGGATTTTTTGTATCGATTGGTGTGGGATTTTACTGGACCTGCAGCAATCTTTTTTCTGTTTTGCAGCTGTTTTTGTTGAATATTTGGATCAATCCTAAGGACTATATCGATTATGAGGCGTTGGAAAAAAGTAAGGCGGAGTTAAAAGAAGCAAGACAATATATGGCATCAGGGAAAAAAGATAGTAAGAAAAATCCCTACCGCAAAAAAGAAAAAGAGGATTATAAACGGTTTTTATCTGGCGGAAAGAAAAAGATCGTATTTTATTCCGAAAAAAACGGATTTTATAAATATTACAAAGGTGTGATCGAAGAGATCATCCGAAGGACGAATATTGTGATCCACTATATTACAAGCGATGCCGAAGACGAGGTATTTAAGCTGGAGAGCGATCAGTTTAAACCCTATTATATCGGAGAAAACCGCCTGATTGTGCTGATGATGAAGCTGGAAACAGAGATCATGGTGATGACGACGCCGGATCTGGAAAACTTCCATTTAAAGCGTTCTTATGTGCAGAAAGATATCGAATATGTCTATCTGCCCCATGACGTCAATAGCTCTAATCTGAGTTTTCACAATAATGCGCTGGATCATTTTGATACGATCTTTACTTCCGGTCCGAAGAATAAAGAGGAGCTTGCGGAGCGGGAGGAGAAATATGGTCTGCCAAAGAAACATCTGATTGAGTGGGGTTCCGGTGTTATTGATAATATGATCAAAGGATACGAAGCTCTGTCGGATCAAAGTAAAGAAGATGACGGCGGGAAAATAATATTGATTGCGCCCTCTTGGCAGAAGGACAATATCCTTGATCTTTGTATAGAGCCGATGCTGGAGAAGCTTTCAGAGACGGATCATCACATTATCGTGCGTCCGCATCCCCAGTATGTAAGGCACTGTATGGATAAGATAGAACGTCTGCAGAAGAAGTACGAGGGTAAAAATATAGAGATACAGACGGATTTTTCCTCCAATAGTACGGTATATACCGCAGATCTGCTGATGACAGACTGGTCAAGCATTGCTTTTGAATACTGTTTTGCAACATTAAAACCGGTTCTTTTTATCAATACACCAATGAAGATTATGAATCCGGATTATCAGGAGCTTAAGACGGTGCCGATTGATATCGAGCTGAGAGACAAGGTTGGAATTTCGCTGGAGGTTGATCAGATGGACGATCTGGTGAAGACGGTGAAAACATTATTGCATGATAAAGAGTTTTCCGCGGATGCTATGAAGGAGCTTAGAGATCATTATATTTATAATATTGGTTCAAGTGGAAAGGTAGGAGCATTGTATCTGATCAATCAATTAATGGAACGGCAGAAAAAGGCATAATTAAGCCGCTAAATGATGGTTTCCTTCGTAAAATTGTTGGTTTTGATAAGATACTTCTTCAAAAAAGTGTTGTATATGTATGAATATTCCTTCAAAAAAATGTAAAAGCAATTGAATATTCCTTCAAAAAAATGTTATACTTACTGTGGAAGGTGGGTGAGCATGATGGAACGATTGCTTATGAAAGAATTGACTGCTTGGAAAAATAAGAAAAAAAGGAAGCCCATTTTATTAAAGGGAGCAAGGCAGGTTGGAAAAACATGGTTGATGAGGGAATTTGGCAGAAGCTGTTTTTCTAATGTTGTATATATTAATTTTGATAGGAAACCGGGGCTTCGCAGTATATTTCTAGAAGATTTTGATGTAAAACGGATATTGCGCATGTTGAATATAGAGTCAGGTGAGCGTATCATGCCGGAAAAAACCCTGATTATTTTTGATGAAATTCAGGAAGCTCCGGAGGCGATCGCTTCTCTAAAATATTTTTGTGAAGATGCGCCGGAGTATCCGATTGTTGCTGCAGGATCGCTTTTAGGTGTAGCTATTCATAAAGGGGTCTCATTTCCTGTAGGCAAAATAGAGACACTGCAGGTTTATCCTATGTCATATGTTGAATTTCTTATGGCAATGGGAGAAGAATCGATTGCGAACTTATTATTAGATGGGGAACTGTCATCTTTAAAGCCATTTGCGGACAGATATGCACATTGGCTGAAGCTTTATTATTATATAGGCGGTATGCCGGAAGCGGTAAGCGACTATGCGGAGAATGGAGATATCGTATCTGTCAGAGCGATTCAAAACACAATATTGGAGTTGTATGACAGTGATTTTGGAAAGCATGTAGAAAAGGATGAATTACTCAAAGTTCGTTTGGTTTGGAACTCTATTCCGTTGCAGTTGGCAAAGGAGAATAAAAAGTTTTTCTTTGGTCAGATTAAAAAAGGTGCGCGTTTAAAGGATTTTGAGAGCGCTATTGAATGGCTGCTGGATTGCGGATTGATTTATAAGGTCTATCGTGTGGAAAAACCTGGGATGCCGTTAAAAGCATATACCGATTTTTCGGCATATAAGATATTTACGGTTGATGTTGGGTTATTGGCGGCAATGAGCGGACTTACCGCAGATACGCTTTTAAATGGCAATGATTTATTTACGGAGTTTAAGGGAGCGTTGACGGAACAATATGTTTTTCAGGAAATAAAGGGTTCTGCCTTGGGGGACGCATATTATTTTTCGGCTTCCTCCTATAATGAAATTGATTTTATGATTCAACAGGGGGAGCAGATCGTACCCATCGAGGTAAAAGCAGAGGAAAACGTGAAGTCAAAAAGCTTAAAGGCGTATGTGGATAAGTATGCACCGGAAAAAGCTGTGCGGATTTCCATGAAATCATACAAAACAGAAGACTGGCTGATAAATATACCTTTGTATGCGGTCATGAATTTATAAAGCTGCTTTTGATTATATAGGAACAAAAGTTCAAATAAGGAGATCGACTATGGACGTAAAAGTAGAAAGAAAAGTATTGTTAAATCCCGGTCCGGCAACGACGACGGATACCGTAAAGATGGCGCAGATCGTACCGGATATCTGCCCGCGGGAGAAAGAGTTTGTGGGGATCATGCGGGAGATCGAAGAGGGACTGTTAAAGATCGTCCACGCTGATCCGAAGGAATATGCGGTAGTCCTGTTCTGCGGTTCCGGAACGATCAATATGGATATCTGCCTGAACTCGCTCCTGCCGGAAGGAAAGAAGATCCTTGTGATCAATAATGGAGCTTACAGCAGCCGTGGGGTAGAAATCTGTAACTATTATGGCTTGGAACATATCGACATGAAGCTGCCGATTAATCAGCAGCCCGATCTGATAGAGGTTGAAAAAGTCCTGCAGGAGAATCCGGATATTGCGTTGGTATATATTACGCATCATGAGACAGGGACAGGCTTATTAAATCCGATCAGGGAGATCGGCGCGTTAGTACACCGGTATCATGCGAGATTTGTTGTGGATACGACAGCCACTTATGCAATGCGCCCGATCAATATTTCTGAGGATAATGTTGATTTCTGTATGGCATCGGCACAAAAGGGTATCATGGCGATGACGGGATTATCCTTTATCATCGGCAGACGGGATGCGATAGAAGCTTCAGCGGAGTATCCGAAGCGTTCCTATTATTGTAACTTATACTTGCAGTATCAGTATTTTATGGAGCATGGGGAGATGCATTTTACGCCGCCGGTACAGGTGATTTATGCCACAAGGCAGGCTCTGAAGGAATATTTTGCGGAAGGCGAACAGGCAAAATGGGAACGGCATCGGAAGGTGTTTGCAGCCATCAGAAGGAATCTTACGGAACTTGGATTTCATATCTTTATTCCGGAAGAAATCCAGTCTGAGCTGGTGGCGGCGGCTCTTTATCCGGACGACCCGAACTGGGACTTTGGAAAAGTGCATGATTACTGTTATGAAAGAGGTTTTACGATCTATCCCGGTAAGGTAGAGAAGAAAGGGATGTTCCGTTTGTGCGCTCTGGGGGCGATCACGGAGCAGGATATTGAAGCTTTCTTTGTGGTATTCAGGGAAGCTCTGGCAAAGTATAATGTAGCCGTACCTGTGATGTACCGATAGTGTGAAAAGAGTAATTCTGCCTATATTGGAGAGCGTGTTATTACAGTAAAACTGCTCTTACAAGGAGAATTATATTGTTCAATGAAAAGGCGGTTTTGAAAAAATCTGCGCTGTAAAAATTTGGTAAAGGAGAAATAGGATAAAAATGAAGAAAATTTATACCTGTTTTTGTACTGATGTGATCCATGAGGGGCATCTGAATATCCTAAAAAAGGCGAAGGAATATGGCGAAGTGATCGTGGGCGTGCTGGCTGATGAAGCGATGGTAAGATACAACCGGTTTCCGACGATCTCTCTGGAGGAACGGATAGAGATCGTGAAAAATACCGGTCTGGCAGATCGTGTGATCGTGCAGGATACCATCATGTATGACGAAGTGATTGCGAAGGAAAAACCGGATTATGTGATCCACGGGGATAACTGGAAAGAAGGTCCGGAGAATGCGATCCGGCAGAATGTATTGAAGAACCTTTCTGAGTATGGCGGGGAACTGATTGAAGCGCCCTATACTTATAACAGGGAAGTCAAAAAGATAGATGACCGTATCAAAGAAAAACTGGCGATGCCGGAGTTTAGAAGGAGAAGACTGAGGCAGCTGATCACCATGCGTCCGATCGTAAAGACATTGGAAGTACATTCCGGATTGACGGGGCTGATTGCAGAGAAAACGGTGGTAGAGCATCATGGTGAACTGGATCAGTTTGACGCCATGTGGATATCCAGCCTGTGTGATTCCACGGCAAAAGGTAAACCGGATATAGAGCTGGTTGATATGTCTTCACGGATCAGGACCATTGATGATGTTATGGATGTAACGACCAAGCCGATCATTCTGGACGGCGATACCGGAGGGCTGATCGAGCACTTTGTCTATAATGTCCGCACATTGGAGCGGATGGGGGTTTCTGCCGTAATCATAGAAGACAAGACGGGACTGAAGAAAAATTCCTTGTTTGGCACGGAAGTAGAGCAGACACAGGACAGCATTGAGAACTTCTGCGCCAAGATCCGTGCGGGAAAGGAAGCCCTGCGGACAGATGAATTTATGATCATTGCGAGGATCGAAAGCCTGATTTTAGAGCGGGGGATGGAGGACGCCCTGACCCGGGCAAAGGCTTATGTGGAAGCCGGAGCAGACGGGATCATGATCCATTCCAGAAAGAAAACGCCTGATGAGATTGTGGAATTCTGCCGGCTGTTCCGTAAGACGGATCAGGAGACGCCGATCGTAGTCGTGCCCACTTCCTTTTCCTCCATAACGGAAGAAGAGCTTGTTAAGGCAGGGGTGAATATTGTCATCTATGCTAACCAGCTGACAAGAAGCGCCTTTCCGGCGATGCAGAAAACGGCGGAAACAATACTGAAGAATCACCGTTCTTTGGAGGCGGACGAAGCGCTGATGTCATTTAAAGACATTATTCGATTGATTGATGAGTTATAAGTTATTAGTAATAAGTTATAAGTAATATGAAATCAGACATTATTTATTAGAAATAAGTTACATGTCATATTTGCTATATGCTATAACTTAAAAGTTATCAGACATTTTTAAAAACATAATCGTAAGGTTTGCATAACTCGAAGTTTGCATAGCTATGTTCCAAAAATGATTTCATTTATGATGTTTTTGGAACATAGCTATGCAAACAAAGAGTTATGTAAGCCGTGCAAGACTGTTGTAATTGCCTAAATTATAATAAAAAAGAGGAATAAGGAATGAAGGAATACGCAATTTTAATGGCCGCCGGCATGGGCACCAGAATGCGTCCGCTGACGGAGACGATGCCAAAACCTTTGATACCGGTCCACGGAAAACCGATGATCGAGACAGTGATCGAGGGACTGCTGGCCAGACCGGTAGATGAGATCTATATCGTGACAGGCTATTTGGGAGAACAGTTTCAGCAGATGGAAGCAAAGTATCCGCAGGTACATCTGATCAGGAATGAAGAATATGATGTCAAAAACAATATCTCATCCATTTATGCTGCACGGGAGATACTTCCGCTTGGCAACTGCTTTATCTGCGAGTCAGACCTGTATGTGGCTGCTCCGGAGATCTTTCAAAAGGAACTGCACCACTCTTGTTATTATGGCAGGATGCAGGCAGGATATTCGGACGACTGGACATTTGGGGTCAAGGACGGACGGATCAGCCGCGTGGGAAAAGGCGGGACGGATGCTTACAATATGGTAGGCGTTGCGTGGTTTTGCCAGAAAGACGCAGCAGAGTTAAAAAATCTCATTGAACAGGCTTATACCTGGAACGACAGCGGCGAGCTTTTCTGGGATGATGTGGTAGACAGGAATCTTGATAAACTGGATCTGGTGGTGGAACCGGTTTATGAGGGACAGATCATAGAAATTGATACTGTAGAAGAATTAAATAAAATCAATAAAAAATAATTAGCGATGTAAGTTGCTCTGACATGGAGGATTAGTATGAATGCACAGAGTTTATTGAAAGAAATAGAAAATACGGGGATCAAGGTGATTACCGGAGTACCGGACTCTACCTTGAAGCAGTTTTGCGATGGTTTGCAGACTTATCAGGGTCAGCTGAAACATTATGTGCCGGTAAATGAAGGCGCTGCGATCGGTATCGCCGTGGGGACGTATCTGTCGTCCGGTCATCCGGCATGCGTCTATATGCAGAATTCCGGCCTGGGCAATATCGTCAATCCGATTACATCCCTTGCTAATAAAGAAGTGTATGGCATCCCGATGCTTTTGATCGTCGGATGGCGCGGAGAACCCGGGGTGAAGGATGAGCCACAGCATATCTATCAGGGAAAGATTACGAAAGAGTTATTGGATGTGCTTTCCATACCTTATGCGGTTCTGGATGCGGATACTACGATGGAGGATCTGGAAACTATCTTAAAACAGGCAAAAGATGCCATGGCGGAGAGGAAACAATTTGCTCTGGTTGTGAAAAAGGGAACCTTTGAAAAAGCAGATAAATTTGTTTGGGAGAATGGATATCCCATAAACCGGGAATGGGCATTGGGCGAGCTTCTTAAGATGATTCCGCAGGAGGCATGTATCGTATCGACCACCGGTAAGATCTCCAGGGAACTTTATGAACAGAGTGATAAGTTATACAGCAATCATGACAGGATCTTTATGACGGTGGGCGGTATGGGACATGCATCCATGATTGCATTTGGCATTGCGCAGGATCAGAAGGATCGAATGGTGGTCTGTATCGACGGGGACGGCGCGGCGTTGATGCATATGGGAGGTATGGCATTTTTGGCAGCTAATGCGCCGGAGAATTACATTCATATCATCATCAATAATCAGGCGCATGAGTCGGTAGGGGCGATGCCCACCGGCGCACAGGCAGTCAGCTTTGTAAAATTGGCGCAGGCAGCAGGATATCGGAAGGCGATTTCCATCACTAAGCAGGAAGATATGATGCAGATAAAAGATCTGTTGAATGAAAAAGGGCCTGTACTCTGCGAGATCATGGTAGGTCTTGATTCCAGAGCAGATCTGGGAAGACCAAAGGAGACGGCGGCGGAGAATCGGGAAGCCTTTATGTCTTATCTTAATAGATAATGCAAAGAGGTGAATATGCAGAATGGTAATCTCCAAAAAAGGATAAGCATCATTGTCCCCGTATATAATGCGGAACGATATTTAGATAAGTGTATGTCATCCCTTGTGGAGCAGACATATGGAAATCTTGAAATTATCGTGATAGATGATGGTTCGACGGATGGAAGCAGCGGAATATGCGACAGGTATGCCGCGGAGTTTCCTACAGTACATTGTTATCATAAGGATAATCAGGGAGCCGGACCAGCGCGTAATTTTGGATTGGACCGTTCCACGGGTGATTATATTATGTATGTGGATGCGGATGACTATATTGCAAAGAGATGCGTTGCGGAAGTGGTGGGCATTGCTGAGCAGTATCAGGCTGATCTGGTAGACTTTGGGAAAGTATATATGCTTTCTGCAAAGAATGTATTCGAAGATTCAGATAAAACCATTAGATATTTCCGGTCTCCACAGGAGGTACGGCAGATTAGCGGTCAAATACGGAAGATGATCTGGGGGAAATTATATCAAAGGGAACTGGCACTCAGCGTCCGTTTTAGCAGTCGGCAGCGGGGGGAAGACGCCTGTTATATGGCGGAGATTCTGGAACACTGTAGAAGTATAGTTAAATATAATCATTGCCTTTATGCATACCGGGCATATCAGGAAAGTCTGACGCGGGGGAAAGCGTCAATCAGGATGATCAAAAGAGAACTCGGACGATATCAGAGGGCATATGATCAGGCTGATAATAGGGAACAACGGGAAGAAGCGCTTAAACAGATGGTTCTATACTGTCAAAAAACAGCTGAGGATATCGTGTATCGCGGAGAAGAGGCAGTATCAAGAAAACAGCTGCTGTTTTTGAAAGATCAGATAGATAAGATTGATCATTCTGAAAGCGCAGTTATGGAAGAACACTTTGATGATGATCAGACAGAAAAGGAAAGTTCATTTAATGTAATCTTAAAAACGGCAGATACGCTGATTGAGAAAGCGATAGAAACTTCGCAGATTTCATGGGTTAACAGAACTTATAAGAGATTGAGAAACCTGTACAGCAGATGTATGGGCAGGATCAGGGTTTGGATCAATTATGAATATAAAATATAATAGGAATGCAAGAAATGTTAATTGGCAATGATATTGAAAAGCGGTTAGATTGAAAAATCAAAGATTTTCAATCGCATATTGTGCTTGCGGCTCAAATTTACAGGTTATGGAAAGGCATGGTAAGATTTACAGATGAAATTAAGGGATATCGTTCCTTATAAGATTATGAAGGAACGCAGGATTAAACAGCATTTTCAGATTTTGAAAGCACAGCAGGAGCCATTAGTTTATAATGGGAAGGGACAGAGAAAACGGGTATTTTACCTGCAGGATGTTTTGGCGCAGCATACGCCGTATACACTGGTCTTGGATCAGGAGCCGGAAGAAATCTTGTGGGATCGCAACAACACAGGATTGCCGATCCAGTTTTTTTCCCATACATCTATATTTGAAGAGGCAAGTCCTTACTGTGTCCGCAAATATGCGCTGTTGTTTGAATCAGAGACGATCCAGCCGGAGGATTATACACGTGTGATGAATGATCCGGGCAGAATGGCGGAATACAGTAAAATCTTTACGTTTTCAGATCAGGTCTTGGATCGGTATCAAAATGCATTGTTTATTCCTGCCAGCGGGCTTTGGTATGGTACTGCGGTCAATGGGGGAATATTAGATGAGCAGCGTTATGAGAAAAAAGAGAAAAATGTTTCGGTGATCGCTTCTGCCAAATCACACACAAAATATCATAAATTACGTGTAGAGACAGCAAAACAGGCGGTGGAAGCAGGTCTGGCGGACGGATATGGGGCGTTTTGTAATAATCGTATTAATAAAAAAGCTGACGCTTTAGATGATTATCGTTACAGCATTGTAGTGGAAAATGATGTAAAGCCATATTATTTTACAGAAAAGATTCTGGATTGCTTTGCGTCTATGACGATTCCGATTTATCTGGGCGCGACAAAGATCGGTGAGTATTTTAATATGGATGGAATTATCACACTGGAAGAGGGAAAATGTGATCATATAGAGGACGTCCTAAAGCAGTGTTCCGCCCAGGATTATGAAGCAAGACGGGAGGCAGTGATAGACAATTTTGAACGGGTGAAGAAGTATCGGTGTATAGAGGATTATCTGATGACGCATTATAGGAATGAATTTACACTGGATTGTGTAGAAAATAGATAAATATATAGATGAAATCCATTGGAGAGAGACGGAATAAATCAGTGAATGTAATTGTGGATATTAAGGGAGGATATGGAAACCAGCTGTTTTGTTATGCGCTGGGCTATGCAGTGTCAAAGAAAATGCAGGCGCAGCTGTGTCTGGATACCAGTATGCTCCATCATCATATTGTAAAGAATCGGCAGGCGGAGATCCTGCATTTGAATCTTGCTTATGATAAACTGATAACATATCCTTATGACAGTCGGCTGTTATGTAGAAAGCTGGGTATCAACAGATTCTGTAAAAGAAATGCAATAGGGTGGAATACTGCCGTATATAAGGAAAAACAACTGATACAATATGATCCGGACGTATTTGGGATAAAGAAAGATACGTATTTTGATGGATTTTGGCAGAATCCGGATTATTTTGACCAGTACCGTGAAGAACTGTTGCCATTGCTGCAGCCGAAAGAAAAAAAGACAGAGAGCGTAATTGCACTGGCAGAAGAGATGCAGAGGGAGGAAAGCGTATCCGTGCATATCCGAAGAGGAGATTATGTAGGTCTTGCATGGGATCTGCCGATGTCTTATTATGAAACGGCGATGATAAAGATGGAAGAGCGTTTAGGCGTACCCCCGCATTATTATATCTTTTCGGATGATATGGATTTTGCCGGAGAATATTATAAGAATGCCGGACGGCGGATGACTTTTGTCAGCTATGATTCACCGTCTCCGGTCAGGGACGATATGTATCTGATGAGCCGGTGCCGGCATAATATCATTGCAAACAGTTCTTACAGCTGGTGGGGCGCTTATCAGAATCAGAACCCGGAAAAATATGTGATCTGTCCCAAGATCGGCATGTGGGATGAAAAGTTTTATTTGAATGACTGGCATAAAATTGCGATAACAGAAAAATAGATATTAAGAATATGTCTGGAGATACTGATGGAAACATTAAAAAAGTTAAATTATCTGTTTGACAGGAAGATAAAATTAAGGACAGCCTATGTATTTATTCTGATTGCGCTGGGTTCCGTAGTGGAACTTTTAGGAATTGCGATTGTTTTGCCGATCATAGAACTTGCTATGGAAGAGAATACCGTATCAGACAACAAAATGGCGCTTTTGTTGTCGCATTTCGTTGGGACGGAGAACAAGGAAGAAATATTGCTTTGGCTGATCGGCATTACTGTGGTTGTTTATATTGTGAAATCTTTTTATCTGGTCTATATGAACAGTCAGCTTTACCTGTTTTCGGCAGATGTCAGGAGAAAATTGTCGATCAGGCTGCTAAAAACGTATTTTAAGCAGCCTTATGAATTTTTCCTATTAAAAAATTCTGCGGAATTGATGCGTGGAGTAAGCAGCGATACGGGAGAATTGTACAATACCATTATCAATGTGCTGCGTGTGATTTCTAATGGGATCACGGCAGTCAGTATTATTGCATATCTGATCCTCACTAATTTTTGGATGACGATGACGATTACAATATTGCTTTCTATCTGTGCTGTGTTGATCTTTCTGGTGTTTAACAAACGTTTCCGGGCTTATGGCGCACAGAATCAGAAATACAGTGCATATATGTCGAAAGACCTCCGGCAGGCGTTTGAGGGCGTGAAAGAGATCAAAGTCATGGGAAACGGAGATTATTTTGTTGACGCATATGAGAGGAATTTTAAAAAGCAGAACAAAGTCATGAATCTGTTCAATATTTATAATTCCATACCCAAATATCTTATAGAAACTGTCAGCATTTCGGGAATTCTTTTATTTTTAGGGGCGAATGTCATGTTCAATGACAACTATACTGCCTTGATCCCGCAGCTGGCGACATTTTGTGTAGCGGCTTATAAACTTATGCCTTCCATGAACGGTATTTCGACTTATATGAACAGCATTATTTTCAGCAAGGCATCCATTGATTTGGTATATCATGATATTAAAGAGATTGAGGAACTGGAAAAGCAAAAAGAAAAAGAACATGGTGATTTAAAAAAGATGGAATTTTCTGATTTTATTGAGGTTAAGGGAGTCAC
Organism: uncultured Lachnospiraceae bacterium; assembly: GCA_964421915.1. Classification (GTDB taxonomy): domain Bacteria; phylum Bacillota; class Clostridia; order Lachnospirales; family Lachnospiraceae; genus NK4A136. The sequence continues at coordinate 24,396 of CAYQZB010000009.1, read as the reverse complement.
CTTCAGATATCGGGGTACGGAAAAGGATGTTTTAAGCGATGTAGGTATTCGTATTCCGAAAGGTCATTCCGTGGCGTTGATTGGTCCTTCCGGCGGCGGCAAGACTACTATGGCGGATATCATACTGGGACTGCTGGAACCGGAAAAAGGTTCGGTTTTGGTGGACGGGGCAAATATCAGAGATGATCTGGAGGGCTGGGGTAGGAATATCGGATATATTCCGCAGGTTATCTATCTGACAGATGACAGCATCCGTAAGAATGTGGCATTTGGAATCAAGGATAGCGACATTGATGATGAACAGGTATGGAAGGCGCTGGAGGGCGCTCAGTTAAAAGAGTTTGTGAAGGGACTTCCGGACGGACTGGATACGGAGGTTGGAGAACACGGAGACCGGATTTCCGGTGGACAGAGGCAGAGGATCGGGATTGCAAGAGCATTGTATCGCAATCCGGAGATCCTGGTTTTTGATGAAGCAACTTCTGCCCTTGATAACGAGACGGAAAAGGAAGTTATGAAAGCGATCGAAGGGCTGCAGGGGACGAAAACTATGCTGATGATCGCGCACCGTTTGACGACGATTGAACATTGTGATACGGTTTATAAGGTGGAAAATGGAAAGGTTGAGAAGGTACGGTGAGTAAAAATATGGAAAAGGAAAATATAAAGTGGAAAAAAATCCAACAAGATATTTTAATAACATAGATGCCTTTAAAGGAATAGCGATATTAGGAATACTTTTAGTGCATTGTGGTGCTGCAGATTTGGGAGGTTTCATAGGAGAAATGTCATCTGCAGGTGCAAAGGGTGTTCAGATTTTTTTAATTATTTCATCCATGCTTATTTTTAAATCTTTACGGAATGAATATGAAAAGAAAGAAGGTATTTCTTTAAAAGCATGGTATATAAGACGTTTTATACGTCTGATACCACTGTATTATATTGCTAATTTATTTGTATTGGTAAAGGATAGTTTGACGTCGTCTTATTGGTCGGGAACTCATGGTATGACGATGGGGACGATTATATCTAATTTTTTGTTTATTCATGGCTTGTATCCATGGTGGTGTAATGCCATCAATATTAATTGGTATATAGGAACTCTTGCTATATTTATTGTGGCAGCACCTCTGCTATATCGATTGATGGATCGAATTGATAAACTCTTTATACTATTAGCGCTTTCGTGGTTGTGCAATATCATATGCAATCATACGATAGGAACTATAAACTTTGAAGAAGATACTTATGTGTGGACTGCATATTGGATGATTTTTTCTATCGTAGCGCAATTACCGGTACTGGTAATTGGGATGATATTATTTTATATTTTAGAAAAGACAGATATTTTGATTAATATTAAACAGCACTTGGGTAATAGAAAAAAGAGTTTTTGTTATACTGCCATAGGAGTATGTTTGTTGTGGCTGTTTTTTATGATCCATCATGGAGCGGTAATCGTAGAATATGCATTGGTATTTGCGATTATGATATTTATTTCATTTATTGATAAAATATATTTGATTGAGAATCCGATATTTGAAACTCTCGGAAAATATTCCTATGGAATTTATTTATTTCATTTTCCGTTATTTGAAATAGCGCATAAACTTTTTAGGCAGCAGACAGGCAAGTTAGAAATCCTTTTCTGTTATATAGTTGTATTGATAGCATCGTTTTTATTATCTTGGATATTAGTGCGATTGGTTGAAAGACCGATTGTTAACTTGTGTACCAAAAAAATAGCTAAATGAAAATGCAAAAGGTGATGAAAAAACTCGAAGGAGTTAAATAAATATAAGATATTATAGTATTGGAAGCGACAAATATGAAAAAGTATAAGAAAAAAATAAAGATATCATTGATTTTTACATTGTTGCCAATTCTTCTTTATGGTATTTTAGGACCGTTGGAGATCTATGCAGGAAATGCAGATGAGTTTATATTTATTTTAAAAGATTTCTTCTGGGTATTTTTAGGTATTTCTCTGTTGCTTTGGCTTATAGGAAGCGCTGTGCTGGCTATTCTTCCTGAAAAAATAGAAAATGCTCTTTGCGTAGTAATTTTTGCTTTTTCCATACTTTCTTATATTCAAAACCTGTTTCTTAACGTACAGTTAATGAACATGAATGGAAGTTCTATGGATTGGAACAGTATGAAGAAGACGATGGGGACTAATCTGGTCATTTGGATTATTCTTGCCTTAATATTGATAGTGATACCTTTTGTTTTTAAGAAGCAGTATCAGAAGATCTATCTGGGAATTACGGCTTTTATCTCCGCCGTACAGCTTGTGACAGTGATCAGCCTGCTCATTACGACGATCCCGATCAAATACAGCCAGATGACCGTATCCGCAGAAGGATTGCTGAATGTTTCACCGGAAAGTAATGTGATCGTGCTTTTGTTTGACAGCTGTTATAATACACAGTTTGAAGAAACAATGGCGGCTCATCCGGAAATTGCCGAGACGTTAAAAGATTTTACGTATTATGACAATGCAGACTGCCATTACAATTTTACATCTCCGTCTTTGGCGCATATGCTGACAGGGGTGGAGGTTGACTGCAGCATCCCGCAGGAGGAATGGAGGAAAGTCTGCTGGCATGAGGAGCGCAGTATGAATTTTTTTAATACGCTGCATTCTTTGGACTATGAATGTGATCTTTATTCTTATGGATTTATTCACAATTCTATCGGACCGATTGATAATCTGACGGATATCATTGCCAATACGGTTAAAGCGAATCCTTTTATAGACCATCGGCTGCTGTATGCAGAATTGGAAAAAATGGCGATTTATAAATATGTACCTTATCTCTTGAAACCGAGATTTGAAGTGACGGATAATGTCATTCAGGAGATGGCGTTTTGGGATGAGAATGAAGTTCCCCATGAAAATGGTGATTTTTATCAGGTATTGATGGAGGACGGACTTTCCGTCAATACATCATTAGTTAATAAATTTTCTGTGATTCATCTGATGGGACTTCATGAGTTCTGGCATACGAATGCGGACGGTACTTATTCCGTGGAAGAGACCAGCCTGTCAGAGACGTCGGAGGGTGTTGCGGTTGTGATGCAGGAATATATCAGGCAGCTGAAAGCCCTCGAAGGGGATGTCTATGATAATGCTACCATCATTATTACAGCAGATCATGGCATCGATCGTAATACGCCGCAGCCCATTTATTTTATTAAGCCGCCGTATGTTTCACAGGAGGAGATGCAGATCACTTCCGCACCAATCTCCCATGACGATTTTCAGGCGACTGTATTAACGTGCATCGGGCAGGACACGTCGGGATACGGCACCTCGGTATTTGACTGGAAGGAAGGGGATCAACGTACAAGGGAGTATTGGTTCCCTGCGGACAGGGTTGTTGACGGAGCAAAGGGATTTTATGTTTATACGTATGATACGGATAGATATGAGTTAATGGGACTGTCAGCTGAGGAAGGAATCTTTGTGCCATATCCTTAGATCTCATGTATTAGAATTCTATTTAAACCGCTGAAGACGGCAGGGGAAATGATATTAGCGAGTAAGTATTACGTGATTTTTATCATATAAAGAAGATGGAGTAATATCATGCAGGTAATAAAATATGTTTTTCAGGGACATGGGGACGACAGGGGACAGCTGGTGGCGCTGGAAGAGACAAAGGATATCCCCTTTCATATCAAAAGAGTATATAATGTATATAAAACCAGCAAGGATGTTGTCCGGGGACATTGCGCATATCGGGACAATGATGAGATCATGATCTGTATTCACGGCAGCTGTAAGGTGCGTCTGGACGACGGACTTTTTACAAAGGAGGTTTCTTTGGAAAATCCTTATGAGGGGTTATATGTTCCGAGTTATATGTGGCGGGAGATTTTTGATTTTTCAGAAGATGCGGTATTATCAGTGCTGGCGTCCAATATATACGATGAAAATAATTATGTGCGCGATTACAATGAATTTCTGAGGCTGGCTGAGAAGGCAAGAGGATAGCAGACGAATTTATTCGATGTGCAAATATTGTGTCTGCGGCTTAAGGTTTCGGATAGATTAAGTGGTAATTTCATCAGGATTTAAGGTACAGTAGAAATATGACTCAGAAATGATATAGAAACAGTAAAAAATGGTTTAGAAACGGTATAGAAACAGCAAAAAATGGTTTAGAAACGGTATAGAAACAGCATAAAAAAGACATGGAAACATTATAGAAAGAGCATGGTAGATACGTGGGATCGAACATTGCAAAAAATAAAGCATCCATAAGAAATAAGATATACCGCAAGCTTCATTGGATCCTGTTTTCCAAGATAAAACCGGGAAAATGGATCAATTTTTTCTATGCGTCTTACCGCCATCGTAATAAGAAACAGGCTCCGGATGCGGATCAGGGGACGGTTTATATTACGCAGATTCCCAATGAAGGAGCGGGTATCGGACACCAGATCGCCAATTTTAACGGAGGGTGTCATTATGCGATGCTGTTCGGGATACCCTTTGCTTATCCGGGATTTTGCAATAAAGAATGGGAGCATTTTCTGGGCTTTGGGGAACATGAGGTGTCCGTAAAAGAACTGAAAAAACAGGGATACCGGATGAGGAAGCTGCCCTATTTTAATGAATCGGAAGAAAGTCTGGCGTTAATCAGACAGATCATCCGTTCTTATGCAGGAGAAAAAGTTATTTTAAGCGTGGAGCTGGATCAATTTTATCAAAAGCAATATGAAGTGATCCCTTATATCAAAAGGAAATTTGAAGAAGCGTCTGCCAGAAAGGAAGATCACCTGATCTATCAGAAGGGCAGGGTTTCCATGGCAGTGCATATCCGGCGGGGGGATATTGTGGCGGCGGGAGAGACAAAGTCCGCGCGGCCGGAAGCCGGAGATGGGAAGGAAGCAATGGCAGCACAGGGCATGTCAAAGCGCTGGCTGTCATTGGATTACTTTGAAAATATAGTAAAGCAGGTTTCTGAGAAGATTGGGGATCGGCTGGATATCTATCTGTTTTCACAGGGCGACAGGAAGGATTATCAGTGCTTTGAGAAGTATGGGAATGTGATATACTGCTTTGACATGTCCGATCAGGATTCATTTCTTCATATGGTGCGTGCGGATATCCTGGTGATCAGTAAGAGCTCCTTTTCCTATAAGCCGGCGCTTCTGGCGGACGGCATCAGAATCTGCCCGTCTGATTTCTGGCATGGGTATCCTGAGGATGAGCGCTGGATCGTTGCGGATGGAGAAGGAAGGCTGCCGCATATAGATTGGTTGTCTGATGAAATCAGATAAAAAGCGCTGATGCGAAGTTCGCGAGAGGTATGAAGTAAAGCGGAATAGAGCTCAGCAATATGGACTTATGATAAAATATAAGAAAAGCAATAAGCAAGGGGTGCGGAAATGTTAAACATTCTTATTTTAGGCGGTAATGGATTTATCGGAAAAAATCTGAAAGAATATTTTGCGACGAAGGGCGATTTGCAGGTATGGGCGCCGGGAAGATCAGAATTGAATTGCCTGTCGGAAGAGGCGGTGGAGGATTATTTAAGGTCGCATCATTTTGATATCGTCATCCATGGGGCGATCTTTGTTCCGCATACCCCGGAAGAAAAATTTTCAGGTAAGATTCTGGAGAATGATCTTCGGATGTTTTATAATTTTCAAAAATACAGTCATCTTTATGGAAAGATGTTTTATTTTGGCTCCGGTGCGGAGTATGATAAACGTACCGACATCAAGTCCGTAAAAGAGTATGGAAAATCACAGGGTGGTAAGCAGGGAAGATTATCAGATAATATGCCGGCAGAAGAGAAGGATATCATAAAAGAACCGGAAGAAGCACATAGAATCCCGGATACCGAATATGGTTTTGCCAAGTATATTATACATCAACAGATACTAAGGAGTGAAAATATATATAATTTCCGTGTGTTCGGTCTGTTCGGCAGATATGAAAACTGGAGAACGACCTTTATCTCAGGAGCGTGCTGCAAAGCGGTTAAAGGACTTCCGATCTCCATCAGAAAGAATGTATATTTTGATTATCTGTATATTGATGATTTCTGTAAGATCTTTGACAGGATGATGCGTAAGGAGCTGAAGTATCATGAGTACAACATATGTTCCGGCAATAAATATGATTTGGTGAGTCTTGCAAAGATCGTTGCAGGGCTCAGTGAACAAAAAACCGGCAAAAGACCGGAGATTTTTGTTTGCCAGGAGGGATTGGCACCGGAATATACCGCCGACAATAATCGGCTTTTAGATGAGATTGGAAAATATGAGTTTCTGCCAATAGAGCAGGCGGTCGCGCAGTTATATGAGTGGTATGAACAGCATAGCGATATCATAGAGATTTATCCTCTGCTGTATCAATGATCAAAGCCGAAGCAGCGATTTTCGGTCTATCCGGTTGGATGTATATGCATCTTCACAGATAAAAGCAGATGCAACATTCCTAATATCCGGAAGAAATATAGCTTTCCTCACCGCTGCTGTATCCGTCGCAATTCACAATCTTTCCGTAACATCTTGCAAGTACATGTCCGCCTTGGATGACAAAGGCGCGGGTGCTTTGGAAACAGTCGTCATTGGCGGTGATATCAAATGAGCCCCCGGCGATAAACAGATATCCTTTGTCAGCTTCCGTGTCATTATCTACCTTGCACCCGTCATCCAGGCTTTCGATCTTCATGGTACAGGTTAATATGGAAATGCTGTCATTGCCTTTCAGCCCGTTATTGGTGGCAGTAAGATTGTAAGTGCCGTTTACGATTGTCAGGTCATTTTTGCAGCTGATGGCGTTGTTATAATTACCGGTAACATTTAGCGTTCCGTCGCCATTGAAGGTCAGGTCATCTTTGCTGTAGATGCATCCTTTGACAGTATCGTCTAACGGTGCAAAGCTATCGGAGACGCTGTTGACAGTTCCTTCCGGGAGAGTGATCACTGTCTTATCCGCATTGGCGATATATATGGGAGCGGAGGTATTGCAAAAGATGTCGACGTTATTCAGCACCAGCTGCACTTTTTCCTGATCGCTGACATTCACATAGATCTGTCCGTTTGTCAGGCGGCCTTCAAAAATATAAGTTCCTTCCTGTGTAATCAAAATCTTATTGTCCTGAACAGAAGCGCCGGCGCCGGTAATCGTCACTTCCATGTTGTTCATCCGGATCAGTGTAGCGGACGCTTCATCATAGGTATCTGTCAGATCATACGAGGTAAAACGGATCTGATTGCCGGAGACAGTATATTCAATTGGTTCCGGTCTGCCCGAATCGGCATTTGCACCTGCCGCTTCAGAGACGGAAGTTTCGGCGGCTCCTGTCTGGGAGGATACGCTATCCGTGCCGGAAGCGTCTGCAGCATCTGAAACAGCGTTGCCTGATGGTATTATGATAGTGGAATCCCCGGAGAATGGGTCTGTTACACTGCCGGAGCTCTGGTTATTGCAGCCTGCAGCAGCGAAACAAAAGAACAGGCAGGCAGTTGATACTATAAACATGCTTTTTAAGTTTCTCATTTTGTACGATCTCCTTAATATTTTATTATATTTACAGGTAATTGCGAAACTCTAATCGGGTTTTTCGCATTTGTGCATCATTGACAATTCAACGCAGACACGCTTTCGCTTCGTGAAAAAGCGCAGCGGCACTGCCGGCAGTTTTTCAAAAGTCTGCTTATGAATTACTTTATATCTTTCCGTTCCACAATTCTGTCCGTGAGGTTTGCATAACTCGAAGTTTGAAAATATATGTTCCAAAAATGATTTCATAACATGATTTTTTTGGAACATATATTTTCAAACAAAGAGTTATGTAATCCGGACTTAATTCTTTTGCAGTTGCTTATATCGTATCTATTGGACACTATTGTATCACATTAATCTCCGTATCTGTGACAGGCGGTATTTCATTGCCGCTGACGATGCCTGCGTCTCCTTCGATTCCTTCAGGAAACAGTTCTTCTTCGGGTACCGGATCCGATACGGTATATGGCGCTTCATGTCTGTTATATCCGTACATATGGATGCTCATATCGATCCAGTTATATCTCTTCTGAATAAAGTTCCGCAAGGAATTGACCTGATATTCAGAACTGTTAGTTCCGCGTACACGATTATTATAGATGCGGGAAGCTGCAACCATTTCGCCGTGCCGGTCAATAGATTCCAAAGCTGTGGCAAGCAGGTCTTCCTTGACCTCATCCCATCGCTCCTGCACAGCCAGCATAAATTCATCTGAGTGATAGAGATAGCTCATATAATGATTCTGAGCAAGGTCATAGACCTGCTCCGCAGTCGCCCAATAAGCATAGCTCTTGTTATCATAGTCAAAGTTACCGAATGCCATATCAAAGTCCCATACAGGTCCTAACATAACTTTTTCTCCCGGCCGCCGGTAGAGGAAGCTGCTCCGCCAGAAAGCGGAGTCGGTATTGTTGGTCAGTTCCATGACGATAAACCAGTCTACCCACGAATCCACATCGATATATTCTTCATATCCTTTTCCTCTGACAAGCGCACGGTCCAGTTCGTTCATATAATTGTATACATAGTAAAATTCATCAGTGTATGGTTTGTCCAAATCAGGGTATTGGAAAAACATTTTGGGAGAATGTGCGGTCATAAAATATTCCTGACTATATACATGGGGTCTCATCAGGTCGCCTCCGCACTCTAAGAAAAAGGCAAGATCCATATCCTCGCTGTCTTCCGGCGGCTGATAATCTTCTCCGGAAAACATGTTGATCTTTTGCAGATCCACCTCTATTTTTTCGGAAAATGTATAGACTCCCAGATACTCCCCATTCAGATAGACGTCCACGGGTATCTGTTCCGGCGTATATTCCAGATGATCCATACAGGCGGCAATATCCATGGCAACGCAGTTGCGGATTAGGGAGGGATCCCGGTAGGTGGAGACAAGAACCCATTTTTCAGAAGGGATCATGCCGAAGAAAGAGACCCTGTCATCAAATTTTAAAAGATAGCTTTTCTGTGTATAGTATCTCCAGCTGGTATTGCCTCTTCCGCGGATGCTGACTTCATATGCTGTGTCATCAAGGACAAAATTACCGCTGACGTATTCGTACTTGGAAGTGATCTCTGCTCCCATATCTGTAGTAAGGAACAAAGTGGGGATATCATAGGTCTGTCGTCTTGTCACAACAGGATAAGCGGTGATGCTGCCGTCAGAATCTACGATATACAGGATGGGATTCTGTGTCAGGTCAATACTGCCGTCGGAATTGATGTACGCGGGCGTCAGCAGTTCCGATGTATCGAGGAAAGCCGTCGATTCCGCAGAAGCCGGATCGGAGGATCCTGTGTCGCCCGGATAATAAAAATAACAGCCGCGCTTAGGAAGCTCCTCTGTGGTATGATCTCCGGCAGCAGTTGTCAGATCATCCCCATTGGTATTCGTTTCTTCCGGCAGCATAAAGCTGACGCGCGCGCCGGTCAGCATTGCATCGCTGATATCGGGAGTGATCTCCAGATAGATAATACCATTTTCAAAAGAATAGGTAATGCCATCATAAGCTGATCCGTGATAGGATGTTTTATAATATGTAACGGATTCCGGAAGCGACCGGGCAGATGCCGTTTGTGATACAGACGGATCGTTCCTGTTGATGAAAGCGGGCGCGCCGATGTTGACAGAAAGCGTATAAGTCTTTGGAATGTTTGGATCCAAAGGATCCTCTGCCATATTGCCGCCTGCATTGAAGGAGACAGCTGTGGTATCATTGCCTGACAAGGCTGCGGGATTGTCCATGCTTTCCGGATCCGGCAGACGCATACAGGCAGACAGCATAACCATCAGCAATACGGTCATTGTGATGCTTCCGGTGTAAAGGTAGGAAATATATTTTGTTTTATCGAAATAATTTTTTCGTGTTTTCAATTCTCTGCTCCAAACAGGTACATTATCGGATATCGGCGATCAGCCAGTTACCGTCTTGCAGTACAAAGTAATAAATATTGTCGGTGGTATCAATCATTTTCCGTCCGCCGGATAAGGTCATGGATTTATCAAAGGAGATGCGGCAGGAAAAGCACCGGTCATTATATGGGATATATTCCGTAATGCTTTCGTTGATAAATTGTGTATCCGTATGCGAAGAAAAGATCTGCATGTCTTCACGGCGGTACTGATCTGCCAGAGTCAGGTAGATGGAATCCTCAGGAAATAATCCTCGTATCGGCTCTATGCTTTCCCGGCATCCCGGAAGGTCTCTGGAAAAAAAGTTGGAATAGGTTTCTACCGCATCCAATACGATGGAGCTTAATTCTGCGCTGATTTCCTTTTCGGCAGGAAGATAACAAAGGACGACGCTGCCATTAGATGCATCGGAGGATGTAACAGGAGACGCAGCAGATGCATCGGAAGATGTAACAGAAGGTGTATCAGATACATCGGAGGATACCGGCAGTTCGCTGCCATCCGCATCCAGGATCGTGATCTGAGCCGGATGCTTTAATCCGCTTACCTCATAGGTGACCTGTTCCGGTACGCTGACATATGCCGCACTGTATTCCAGTTCTTCATAAGGGGTTCTTTCGGTGACATAAGTGTGAGTAAGCGGGATATCATTGATCTTTATCGTGTAATTATCCGGTACGGTTATGGAAGCGCTGTAGTCCCCATGCGCTTCATATGCGTCTAAAGCCGTAAGCTGCCAGTCGGTGATGGGGATCGCGATCAGGCGGGTGATGGTGCTTACAGGTTTCAGGACGGCTGTCCCGATCGGTGTTTCGCCCGCATAGATGCCATAGGTGAGGGAGCCGTCCGTATAGCTTTCTTTCAGAAAATGATATTGCAGGGTGTTATCCTCCAAAAGCAGCTTCAGCTGCTCCCGATAGTCCTCCAATGTTTCAAATTCATTAAAAGTCAGGACAGCCGTATTCATGGATAAGGTAAGTCCGGGGGTAGCGATCAGCGCATCCATCAGATACTTCGGCTGGGATGCTTCATAAAGGATCAGCGTCTTTCTTGCGTGCCAGAGAAAGAGCATCATCAATAGAATCAGGACTGTCAGATAAATCATATATATCACTTTTATTTTACCGGACTTTTTTTTCATGCCTAATAATCATGCCTTTCTATAACTTACAGATTTTAATGCGCTTTAGCTCTATGCCGAAGGTATGCTTTTGCAATATGAACAAATTCGTCTTCACGCTCAGCGGGTAACAATAAACGCTGTCGGCAGCCGTTTGGAAGCGTCTGCATAGGAAAGCGTAGAGGAAGTAATCCGATATTCACCATCATAATAAAGTGAAGAGGAGCTACCGCCGTCTAAGTTGGCGGCATTGACCGCGCCGTACTCCGAAAGGATATTGATAAGATCCTGCCCGGTAGCGCCAAGATGCCCCGCTGTTCCGCGTCCGTCCGTCACCAGAAATAATACGGTTCCGTCGGCGCATTGACCGATTGCTGTACGGGGATTGGCGCCGATGCCCCTGCCGTTTAGGTTGACAGGAACGCCGTTTTCGATAAGCTTCGTAAAATGATTCGTGTCGCCATTGCTGATATCCTTAAAGGATACGGCGTCTATGATAGCGTGCTCCGCGATATAGGAGGTGAACTGATTCGCTGTCATGGATCCGATTTCCTCGATGATAAGGATATGGCTGTCGTTAAATCCGATCATGACGTCTCCATAAGACGGTTCATTAAAGAGTATTTCTCCGTCGCAGACTACCACGCCCACCGGACGGCCGCCCCAGTTGACGCCGGCTGTAATGTATTCTCCCGCATTGATGGCGGCAAGAGCGTCAAAGGTATTACAATATTCACCGGTCGTCAGCCCGTTTCTTTCTCGTTCGGTCGAAGACCAGGGATAAGATGTAGCGATGCCGACACGGGATGGATCACGAACCACAAGGAGCAGCGCGTCAAAGGTTCTGCCGCTAATCGGGATCAGACCGATATCGTTGATCTCATTGATTTCAGAAGGAACTGCGGAGGCTGTCGTGCCGTCTCCGATCCTTACTGAGGAAGAGGCGGCTTCCACTAACGCATCCGCAGACACAGATTGATCTGCACCGACGGTATAAGCGGCCGTCGGCTGCCCGGAGAAGTCTGACAATGCGGCATACCGTGCCGCAGCATCATCCACGGCATGACGGCTGTTCATGATTGCGAGTACCTCTTCTTCCGACAGATACCATGAAACGACAAATTTCATGCCGCCGGTCTCCAGCATGGTTGCGACAAAGGTATTACGTGCCGTGACGGAAGGACCGTTGCAAAGCAGCCACATCAGAAGATATAAAGTCAAGATGATGACGGCAGCCGTGCTGACAAAAAATAACATCACCCATCCCAGCCCTTTTAAAAATTTTCCGGCGTTCATCCACAATCCTTTCCTTTTGCTGATTTTGTTTGGATTATTGTCAGCTTGATTTTGTATTGTATCATAAATAGCTGTTTTATACAAATTTATTTGCCAGAAAAATCTGTAAAAAATGACGTAAACTCCTTGCCTGACCAAAAGATTTATACTATAATATAAAGGATTATCGAATATGTGGAGGTTATTTTTGCGTGTCTGCCGGAACAGGTTATGAGATAACTACTGTTATGATGTCGTTCATTATCATAATATATTTTAATAAAACCAGAAAAATTTCGGTTTTTCAGGATGAGATATTATTGCTTTTAGTTGTTATGAATTCCCTGTCGGCTATTTGTGAGCTGATAAGATTCGGCATGACCAGTCTGCTGGGAAGCGGTAATGTTGCGACAGGTACGCTGATAGCATGCTCTACGGGATATTTTGCGACGCATATCGTGGTGCTCCCGTTGATGTGTCTGTATATTCTGAGCATTGCGAAATCCTGGCGGGAGACGTCACTGGTATTTAAGCTGACCTTTTTGTTTCCGGTGATTTTGGCTGATCTTATAGTTCTGACAAATCTGTGGACCGGAAGCCTGTTTACGATCACGTCTGATGGCGCTTATCAGCGTGGAAGCAGCATCGGGATTTTTTATGCGATTGCAGGATATTACCTGATTTATCTGATTGGATTGATTTTTGCTTATCGGAAATATTATTCCTTTAGCAGAAAGATGATCTTTGCCGGCGTGATCACTATGTGTGTGACAAGTACGCTTATTCAGTTCCTGTTTCCTGAACAGGTTCTGGAGACAGCCGTTATTGCGGTGAGCGCATTGATACTGCTTTTCTTTATTCAGAATCCCAGCGCACAGAATGACCGTGTGACGGGCGCATACTCGAAAAAAATATTTTATAATGTAATGCGCCATAACTGTCTTTTCCGAAATCCTCGTGAACTGCTTGTAATTATGCTGGATAATCTGCAGAAGGATGATTTTAATACGGATTACGAGAAGCTGGATGATGCATTGTCGCAGATGGTTGGTTTCTTGGAAAATCTGCATACAAAATGTAATGTATATAGGATAGATAAATACATTTTCTGCCTGGAATTTTCCAATCTGCAGGAGGGTAGGACGGAACAGATTCTTGAAGAAATCCGTGAACGGTTTGGACAGCCTTGGGGATATTTGGAATGTAATCTGTATCTGAAAGTGAAGATTGGCAGGATCTCCATGCCGGATGAGCTTCACACCATTGATCAGCTGCTTGGGGTCTTGGACAGTATGGTGTTAGAAGATTATACGGAAGAGACGCTGCGTGTTGAGAAATATGATCTGGAAGAGCTGGAGCGGGAAAAGAAGATCAGTGATGTGCTGGCGCAGTCGATGGAAACCAGCAGGTTTGATATGCGTTATACGCCGATCTGCCGCCTGAAAGACAGAAACATCGTAGGTGTGGAGGTTACGATCCGTTTTTATGAAGACAGTTTAGGATATATCTATGATGATGAAATACTGGAATTTGCAGAAAAGGCGGGGCATGTGGCCAACCTTGGGCAGATGATCTTCGAATATACCTGCCGTACGATCGGAGAGGAGAATTTTGAAGAGCTTGGCATTGATTTTATCTGTATACAAATTCTTCCCGCGTTGTGCATGCTGCAGGGATTGAGCGACAAGCTGATTGATATTATGGAAAAATATCACGTCAATCCTTCCATGATCTGTCTGCAGATTTCGGAGGATGCGATTGCCAATACAACGGGAACTTTTTGTGAGAATATGGAGCTGCTTGCCGATAAAGGCGTAAAATTCTGTCTGACCGGATATGGAAGCGGATATACTAATATATCTGCTATCTATGATCTGCCGTTTTCCATCATTAAGTTCAGTAAGAACTTTACGCAGTCGGCGTTGGTGAATGAAAAGGCACGGATCACATTTGAGTGTCTGCTGGCGCTATCCCGGGAGCTGAATATGGAAACAGGGGTGCCGGGGATCGACGATCAGGATTTCTTTGATATGGTATCGGATATGGCGTGTGATTACGCAGAGGGAGATTACTTCTTTGAGCAGCTGGATATGGCCGGCTTTAGGCATCTTATGGAAGATGCGGCGGAGCAGAAGGAAGGGAAATTAGAGGAGGCAGGCAATGGGGTATAATTTCAGCTTTGATTATGTTGCAATTGTCCTATACTTTTTGCTTCTTTTCTTCTTTAGCGGCAAGAAAAGGATCAATCTGCAGATTTATACGATATATTATGTTATGCTGGGTTCCATGCTTTTTGCTGCTATTATGGATGTGATCCTGTTCCAGCAGATCCAGAACGGGACATTTCAGGGAACGATGATTATGGATATTCTGGCGGTCATTTATAATCTGTGTCAAAAGATAATCTATCCTATCTGCGTCATGTACCTGTTGGGTATTTCCAATGTTGATCTGACCAAAAACAGAAAATGGCGGATGAGTCTTGAGATTCCGTATTTTTTGTTCGCCGGACTGTTGATTGCGTCTGTCTGGACGGGATGGGTATTTGAGTTTGACGGACATGGTATGATCACGGCGGGCAGTATTCCGCAGATCCTGCAGATCTATATGGCATACTATACCGTGTTTACCGCAGTGGTCTTTATCCGCTACAGGAAGACGATAGGTTTTGGGAGGATCACCTACATTTTAAATTGTGTTGCATTTATATTCTGCGCCAATATGATACAGATGATTTTTCTGGAGCAGAGGATATTTTTCTTTATCATGGCATTGTGCGTCATCTGTATGGTTTATTCGGTGAAGCGTCCGGATGAAGAGTTTGATGAGACGAATGCGCTTTACCGTGACATCCTGCTGGATGAAGTCGCATTGAATTATAAATCCAAATCCCCATTTTTCATCTTTTTTATCCGGATCCATGATTTTAAGATACTGACGGATTCGCTTGGTCAGGACTCGGTCAATGAAATGTTGTCCGATGTAGTTTCTTTCCTGACAGTTTTTACCAGGGGAACTAATGTGTTCCGGGTGGATGATAACGTGCTTGCGGTCAAGATGAAGGTCATGAAAGAGGAACAGATGGAGAATATGATCAAAGCCATCGCCCAGAGATTTAAGCAGGCATGGAGAAACGGAGGGATGAAAGCAATTTTGTCTGCCAGCTATGTCAAGGCGAAATGTCCGGAGGATGTTCCGACATATGAGGACTTTGTGCATCTGATCAGCGTCGTAGGAAGGAAAGAGGGGATTATTGACCATGTATATGGCGCAGATGAGATCATTGGAGAGGATTATGAGAAGGATATCATAGAAGCCATCAAACGAGGTCTGGAGAAGGATAAATTTCAGGTTTATTACCAGCCGATCTTTTCCACAAAAGAAAAACGCATCGTGGCAGCAGAGGCTTTGGTACGGTTAAATGATGATAAGCTTGGTTTTATTTCTCCGGAGGTCATGGTGCCGCTTGCCGAGCGGGAGGGTTATATCTTAGAGATTGGAAAGAAGGTATTTACAGAGGTATGCCGTTTCTTTATGGAAGAAAACCTTACGGCTTTCGGGATCGAATATATTGAGGTAAACCTGTCGGTAAAGCAGTGCATGCACCATGAACTGGCAAAGAATTTCTTGGAGATCATGAAGGAGTATGGACTGCGCAACAGCCAGATAAATTTTGAAATTACGGAATCTTCGGCGATGGTATCTAATGCGGCATTGATCAGTAATATCAATTATTTTGAGGAAAATGGCGTTTCGCTTTCTTTGGATGACTATGGAACGGGATATTCCAACGTATCGTATCTGTATCAGATGCCGTTCCAGATCCTAAAGATCGACAAGAGTATTCTCTGGTCTTCAGAGAAGAACCAAAAGGCAGATTTTACGCTGCGGAGTATCTTTAATATGACTAACAAGCTGGGACTTCATGTTGTGGTAGAAGGCGTGGAGACGGAGGCGCAGATTATTAAGCTGTTAAAATTGGGCTGCGATTATTTTCAGGGATATTACTTCTCAAAGCCGATTCCCGGAAAGGACTATATCAGATACCTTGAAGAATTTCAATTGCCGGAGGTATGTGACGCATGAGGATCAATATTTATTATGGAGGGCGCGGACTGATTGGCGACCCGACAATGTTTGTGGTCAAGAAAATGATGCAGGTATTGGAAGAGTTAAATGTCCGTGTTGAAAAGTATGACCTGTACGACCAGAAGAATAATATTTCCCGGCTGCCGCAGACGTTAAAGGAAGCGGACGGGGTGATCCTGGCATCCACTGTGGAATGGCACGGCGTAGGTGGTTATATTATGAATTTTCTGGATGCCTGCTGGCTGTTTGGCGATAAGGAAAAGATACGGCAGACATATATGGCGCCGGTGGTGATGTCCACAACTTATGGGGAAAAGGAAGGGCAGCTGGATCTGATCAACGCATGGGAAGCATTGGGCGGGATCACCTGTAACGGCATCTGTGGTTATATTCCTGATGTAGCGGAGCTTGAACGCAGTGAACAGTACCAGATGATTATTGAAAAATGCGCGGAGAATGTCTACCGTTCCATCAATCAGAAGCTCAGTTCCCTGCCGGCAAGCGGCATGGCTGTAAAGCAGAAGGTTTATAAGACAATGGACAATTTTTTCAGTCAGCAGGAGGCGGAACAGCTTTCGGAGTATGTTTCCGACGATCAGTATGTGGACAGGCAGAAAAAGGATATTCAGGAGCTTGCTAATATATTTAAGGGAAAACTGGGAAGTACGCCAAAAAATAACCAGAGAAATTATAGTGAGCTGTTTGAAAAGGTATTTCTTCCGCAGCCGGAGACGCATCTGAAATACAAGATTAATCTCCGCGGAAAAGCAGCTCCGTTTGTCATCATTATTGATAATGCAAAGCTTGTGATTCAGGAGAAAGAAATCAGCGGACAGGATATCGAGCTTACGATGGATGTGGATACTTTTGATGAAATCGTGGATGGCCGCAAGACATTTCAGGGCGGATTTATGGAAGGAAGCATTGTCTCCAAGGGTGATTTCAAGAGCCTGCGGATACTGGACAGTATGTTTCCGTTCATGAAGTAGACCATATAGAAGGTAATTATATAGGTCAATGAGGTTTGCATAACTCGAAGTTTGAAAATATATGTTCCAAAAATGATTTCATAACATGGATGTTAGAACATCTATGTTAGAACATAGATGTTCAGAACATATATTTTCAAACAAAGAGTTATGTAATCCGGACTTGCTTCTTTTGTAATTATCAATAAATCAAATAGAAAAATGAGGTAAGAACAATGCTTGATACCTGTATATTTTGTAAGATTGCAAATGGAGTGATACCGTCGAAGACGATCTATGAGGATGAGGACTTCCGTGTGATTCTGGATCTCGGTCCTGCCACAAGGGGACATGCGCTGATCCTTCCGAAGGAGCATAGCGCCAATCTTTATGAACTGCCGGACGAAACGGCATCAAAGGTAATGGTGCTGGCGAAGAAGATGGCGGCAAGGATGACAGAAAAGCTTTCCTGTGACGGATTTAATATTGTACAGAACAATGGCGAAGTGGCAGGCCAGACGGTGATGCATTATCATCTGCATCTGATACCGAGATATCAGGACGACGGGCAGAAGATCCTGTGGAAACCTACCGAGGTGTCACAGGAAGAACTGGAACAGGTAAAAAACAGTATCATATAAAGAAGCCGGATATCATTTTTTGCTTTCCGCTACCGTATCTTCAATCAGTCCCGCAATCGTCCGGATGGAGTCGTGCGTGACTGATTTGTTCATATTTTTGATGTAGGTGTCTTTGGTAAAGTACAGTTCATGGATCTTTTCTAACAAAGTATTGTCGTCCAGATCTTCTTCCTTCAGAATCATGCTAAAGCCTTGCGCTTCAAAGGATTCTGCGTTTAAGATCTGATCTCCGCGGCTGCTTTTTGCGGGCAGGGGGATCAGCAGGTTGGGGATCTTTAAGGCAAGCAGTTCACAGATGGCATTGGCGCCGGCTCTTGAGATAACAAGATCCGCCAAAGAAAACATATCCTTTAATTCCGCTTTTACATATTCAAATTGTTTATATCCCGTTGTATTCAACAAAAGATTGTCAATTTTGTCTTTTCCGCAGATGTGGATTACCTGAAAATCAGTAAGAAGCCTTGGAAGTACTTTTCTGATGCATGTATTGATGGCGTTGGCGCCCAGACTGCCGCCGATGACCAGAATAACCGGAAGATTGGCGGTAAATCCACACATATTAAGCGCCGCGATCTTATCTCCCTTGGAAAGCTCCTCGCGGATGGGTGAACCGGTAAGGACGGCTTTGTCATCCGGAATGCATTTCAGCGTTTCCGGAAAATTGCAGCATACCTTTTTGGCAACAGGAATACAGAGCTTATTCGCCAGGCCCGGAGTCAGATCGGATTCATGGATGATGCAGGGGATCTTTAGGGCGGCTGCAGCACGGACGACGGGAACGGAAACAAATCCTCCTTTGGAGAATACGATATCCGGACGGATCTGCTTTAGATATTTTAATGCTTCCCGATACCCTTTAATGACGCGGAAAGGATCGGTAAGATTCTTGGGGTCAAGGTATCTTCTGAATTTGCCGGTCGCCACGCCGTAATAAGGGATATCGAAATCGGTGATAAGGCGTTTTTCGATCCCGTCATAAGAACCTATATAAGAAATATCATATCCTAACGAACGGAGCGTAGGAAGCAAAGCAATATTTGGCGTAACATGTCCTGCGGTCCCGCCGCCGGTCAAAACAATCTTTTTCATATAATTAATAGCCTCTATGCTGCGACTGTTTTTTTATGGCTCTGCTTTAAGCAGAGATATTGAGTAGCTAATGGCTCAGGTTTTGGCGCAGTTCAAAACCTGCTGGTTGAAAAACCTTGTTTTTCAACCTGACTCCAATACCGCGGTTCTGCCACGGCTTACATCTTAGATATTATTGGATCATTTGTTTTAATGCACGTGCAAGCTGATCAGGACAGGATGTATTTTTTGTGCCGCACCTGATCCCTTCCAGCCGGTCAATGGCATCCTGTACCTTCATGCCCTTGACTAAAGCGCATATACCCTGCAGATTGCCGTTGCAGCCGTTGGTAAACTGAACCGATTTTATCGTGTCCTGATCCAGTTCGATGTCGATCCGGGAAGAACAGGTTCCATGTGTTTGATACACCATGATGTTATCTCCTCCTTATTATGAAAAATAATAACACAATTGAGAAATTCTTTCCAGTCATTTACATAAAATTATGGAAGAAAATGTAAATGAAAGGCGATGCCTTATATCTTGAGACATAAAGATATCTATTTTATAATATTTTTAAAAGATTGGTAACTGCATAACATAGTAAGTATTCGATTTATCGCTTTAGCCATAAGGTCAGTATAAATTGGATAAGACTATTTTGCAATCACCTGATTATAGTAGATAATGAAAGGAGATTACATATGAGCCACAATGTTATCATCGGGATTGTCGTCCTTCTCATAGTATTGAGCATAATTTTCCAAATTATGATTGGACTCTTATATCAGAATATGATTAATGAGACCGATAATATGACTGCTACGGAAAATCAGCTACTGAAACAGTGCAAAAAAAAATTTGCAAACTGCTATCGCATGAATGGAGGAGTGACCAATATACCTGTTTTTGTAGATAAATTTATCAATCATCTGAGGATAGGCAATATCAGTCTGATCAGTCTGCAGCATTGGTCGGGGCAGCTGGTACTGTTTTCCGTATTTGTATCGGGTATGGGTATCTATATCGGAATCACCAGAGGAGACCGTTTTATATCTCTGATGCCATATTATATCATCAGCATGATTGGTCTTTATGTATATTTTGGCGTTTCCTCCGCAATTGATATTACAGGGAAAAAGCAGGTATTAAAGACGAATCTGGTTGACTATATGGAGAATCATATGGTAAAGCGTCTGGAGCTGCTTCCGGAAAGCATGCGCATGGCGGATATGACGGAGGAAGAGCTGGGATTTCGTAAGAGAAGAAATAGTATGTCTGGGATGAAAAGAAACGCCGGATATTATGAAAAAGATGCGGATGAAGATGCAGAAGACGCCGGATATGCAGCTGAGGATATTGCGTCGGATGCATATGAGGATGCGGAATTATCTACAGTAAGAGCAAAGACAGCCGAAAAAAAACAGATAGAAAAGAGCCGGAAAGATGATGCCGGACATATGGGAGATGATGAACTGGAGATGCTTTTGAGGGAATTTCTTTCCTGAAAATCTGCGGAAGCGGTGACTAAAACAGTGCTTCCCCGGATCCTTCGACGTGAAAAACGCTTTGATCAGTTTTACTTGGGAGACAGATACTGTAAGGCGCCAGCGGGGATACCGGCGCCTTTTTCCAATAAACTGATCAGTCCGGTCAAAGTATTTTCAATCTCTTTTTCGCTGCTGGGAATCAAGGTGTTATCCAGCTTGATCACTAATACAATCAATACGATCTCCGCAAGCGCTTCCGGATTATCAAAATGAATCTCCCCAAGCTCGATCCCCTGTCTGATCATTGCCGTCAGTTCCGGGTTTAATTGTTTTATCATATAATTTGTATATTTTTGGTGAATATAAGCTTTTTCCTGTATGGAAGCAACTTCCTGTGAGCGGTTTTCGCGGATAAAGGTAGCGGATACGCTGCGGCAGGATTGGAATAACATTGCTATCCTTGTAAAAATAGGGATTTCCGGCTGATTAGCCAGTTGTTTTGCTGTTTCCAGGGGTATTTTATAGCTTCGTTCAATCAGAGCGTTTAAAATCGCATCCTTAGAAGGATAATAATAGTAAATGCTCCCCTTGCTGATATTGGCTTTCCGGGCAATTTCGCTGACAGAGATATTTTGTAATTTTTTTTCTTCCAAAAGTGTTTCCAGAGAATCCAATATCAGATTGCGTTTGTCATTCGATATCATATAGTCCTCCATCCTGCCTGCAGTCTTTGATCTATGCTTGTTCATGAAATCATATGCCGTCTGTAGGGAAGCTTCCGGTGACATAGGATTTCATTTATTTGCGCATTGCTTCTGTGTACATTGTATCAATTATAAAAATATAATACTACAAAAACTTAAAAATGTATGCTTAAAATGCTTAAAAAGGTATTCTGGTTTTTTATATCAGGCGTATTGACCAGTGGTCAAATTAAGTGATATAATTGCACATTATATTATTTGACTATTGGTGAAAAGATAAAAAAGGAGATGGTTATTTTTATGAAAATACGGATTATAACGGATTCTGCATCGGATATTACGGATAATACGAGAGATGACCTTACGGTGATTCCCATGACTATTTCTTTCGGTGAAGAACAGTATCAGGATGGAGTTACGCTGTCCCATAAAGAATTTTATGAAAAACTGATTGAAAGCGATACCCTGCCTACCACAAGCCAGATCCCACCCTATGCTTTTCAGAAGGCGGTAGAAGAAGCGGTAGGTCAGGGGGAAAAAGTGATTATTATTACCCTTTCCGGCAGACTTTCCGGGACATGGCAGAGCGCTGTGATGGCAACAGAGAAGTATTCGGATCACGTCTATGTGGTGGACAGTGAAAATGTAACTGTAGGGGAACATGTTCTGGTAGAATATGCTCTGCGGCTGAAAGATAACGGAATGGACGCAGAGGCGATCGTAGAAGAACTGGAACGTATCAAAAAGAGGATCCGTCTGGTTGCTCTCTTAGATACCCTGGAATATTTGAAAAAGGGGGGACGGGTCTCTAAAACAGTTGCTTTTGCGGGAGAGATGCTGTCTATTAAACCGGTCGTTGCCATTGAAAATGGAGAAGTTGCGGTAATAGGCAAAGCAAGAGGTTCTAAGAAGGCCAATAATTTTATCATAGAGAAGATCCGGGAATCCGGCGGAATAGATTTTGATAAACCGTATTTTCTCGGATATACCGGACTGAGTGACCAGCTGATGCATAAATACATAGAAGACAATGCCGCACTGTGGGCGGATCATGTCACGGAGCTTTCTGTTGGAACGGTAGGAGGCACCATAGGGACACATGCCGGACCCGGCGCCATCGCGGTTGCCTGGATATCTAAATAAATTAACTAAAAATAATAAAAAAATGAAATTAGTCACCTAATCTTTACAATATTGGATTCCGGTAGTATTATAAAATTAGTTCGATTGAAACCGAATCGGAAAGGACCGAATTAATTTATGGAATTTATTGGAAGAAAAGAACAGTTAAAAAAGCTTGGCAGAGAAATCGATTCAGACGAATTGCGTTTTGCGCTTATATATGGGCGGAGACGAGTTGGGAAAAGCGAGCTTGTGAAGACTGCATTAAAACAGTCCGAGGTGCCAGGCATTTATTATGAGTGCAAGCAAACGACAGAGCAGAGCAATGTCGAAAGTTTTTGCAGCATAATTTCAGAAAACCTGAATTTACCTAAGCTTGGATTTACAGAGATTGAGGAATCTTTAAGTTTCCTATTTAAGCAGGCATTTGATAAAAAGATGGTAGTGGTATTAGATGAATATCCTTATTTAAGAGAGTGTGTAAAGGGACTTGACAGCATACTGCAATCATTAATTGATAATAATAAAGACAAATCAAAGCTTACACTCATAATTCTTGGCTCTTATGTAGAAGTTATGAAGTCATTAATTGAACATTCCAATCCGTTATTTGGAAGAACAAATCTTGTCATTGACTTAAAACCCATGGATTATTATGAGTCTGCACAATTTTATCCGAATTTTTCTGATGAGGATAAAGTTAGAATATATTCTGTTTTTGGCGGAATTCCTCATTTTAATAAACAAGTGGATGATAAGAAGTCTGTAAAGGAGAATATAATAGATTTAATTGCTTCATCCGGTGCGCGATTGGAAAATGAAGTTCCAATGTATTTAAAGGGGGAATTGTCTAAGATTGTTAATGCTAACGAAACCTTTGAAGCATTGTCTAAGGGATATTCCAAATATAGCGATATTTTGTCGCAGTCACATGTTTCAAGCGGACCCACCCTTATTGATATATTAGGTAAACTCATTCAATTGGAAGTTGTTAAGAAGACTGTTCCTATCAATGATGAAAATAACAAGAGAAAAGCGGGTTATTATATCTGCGACAATTTGTCTCTGTTTTACTATAAATATATTTTCAGGTATGCTTCCCAGCTTAATATCATGGACGCTGATGCATTCTATATGAAATATATAGAAAGTGATTTTGAAGAAAAGCATGTACCTCTTCAATTTGAGGAGATAGCAAAGCAATATCTGATTCGAAGAAACCGGGCAGGACTCATGAATCCGATATTTGAGAAAATCGGAAAATATTATTATGATGCTCCGGAGAATCATACAAATGGAGAATTTGATATTGTGACAGAAGATGAGAATGGATATGTATTTTATGAAGTAAAATTCAAAAAGAACTCATTAACAGCTTCGGAAGTAAAAGCAGAAATAGAGCAGGTGAAGAAAACCGGACTTAATTGCTATAAATATATGTTTATCACGAAAGCCGGAATCGAGAAGACGAATGACCCACACATTGGGCATATTTCGCTTGATGAACTGTATAGGGATTTTTAATAGATAGATAAATTGTTAGGCGTTATTTTTACAGAGTCGGTTTGAATTTTCCACTTTTTCTCTTGAATAAAAGAGGCAACTTTGCTAAACTATTATAAGTAAAAAACAGATGGTAAAATATGGACACTAATATTATAAAAAAGGAGCGAAGCAAGATGAGTTCAAAGGTAACATTTGATTATTCCAAGGCAGCTTCCTTTGTGAAGGATCATGAAGTGGAGCAGATGAAAAAACCGGTTTTAGACGCTAAGGAAATGCTGGTTGGCAAGACCGGTGCGGGTAATGATTTTCTGGGCTGGATCGATCTCCCGGTCAATTATGATAAGGAAGAGTTTGCGAGGATCAAAAAGGCGGCAGCAAAGATCCAGAGCGATTCGGATGTATTGCTCGTCATCGGTATCGGCGGTTCCTATTTGGGTGCAAGGGCGGCAATCGAATTTTTAGGTC
>CAYQZB010000008.1:9544-106604 GCA_964421915.1 uncultured Lachnospiraceae bacterium | reverse complement strand
TGTAATGACAAGGAATACTATACAACATTTGCGGATAGATTGCAATTGGAAAGATGCAGAGGATTCAATTCTTTTCATCAATGGTTTCGCCCAATTCGATTGGATTAAGAATCGTGACGGAGGTAACGTCATCAGGATCCAGATGGAGCAGGGAGCAGATCAGGGGTTTTAAAACCTTAGTGTTGCGCTGCATCAGTACCCGGAAAAGGTAATCCTTGGTCATACGGATTGAAAATCTGTGACCCCTATATTGTGTTGAATAACGATAGAACAAATAGATAAAATATTTCAAAGAAAAACTTGTTTTAATGTATGCAAGAACAATATGCAAGAACAGAAATAAAAAATAGACAAGAATCTGCAATGTTCATAGCTTTAGTTAGTAATAACAAGGTATATATGGTGAACTGCCAATCAGATACTTGAAATATGTTTCAAAACATCAGAGCCTTTGAATGGGCTTATTTTAATGTTTCAGATTTTTGAAAAAACTTTATTAAATATAAAATATATTTAAATTTTAAAATTGAAAAATTAATATAGTATTAATAATATTTATATTAACAAAAACGATTAAAAACAAAAAAATCATCTTTTTGACTTTGCAAAGTACTGTTCTTTGAATATTAAAAATATTAATAATATTAATGATTTAAAAATAAAATACAAAAAAATAAATAAAATACAACTTTTTAATTAATTTATAAAAAAGATAAATTAAAGTATTGCATTTTTAATTTATTAAAAATATAATAAAATTACAATTTCTAAAAATAATTATTTTATATAATATAGAATGAAAAACGTAAAATATATGGTTGTCAAAATGATATAACGGAATAAAAACGTATGATATTACTGCATTGGGAGCAGAGGGCATGAAGAAAATAACAGACAGAACCGTCAAGGGCATATTTTATGGAGTGGGGATAGCAGTTTTGCTGGGATTGAGCTGCGTTTCGGGAATATATGTCGAGCGTGAGCATCAAAAGATATTGGAACTACAGAGGGAGCATGTTGCTGCCATTGCTGTGGTTAATATGGACAATGGCGTGATAGTGGATGAAAAACAGATCAATTATGCAAGCCAGTTGATAAACTTTCCGAATGAGAATTTTACGGCGACCGGATTAACAGATGCAAAAATGGGAATTGAAAACGGGACCTATGCGGCGTATATCATAATCCCGGAAACATTTTCCGCGTCGGTGACTTCCATAGAGAGCGCCCCCAGCAAAACGGTGTTGGAGTATCAGTACAATCCCAATCTTGCCGAGACGGCACAGATACAGGCGATGAGTGATGTGAATACTTTTATTGCAACATTTAATTCTAATATTGCGTATATGTATGTGGATGCAGTATTGACGGAATTTCACCGCATACAGGATGATTCTTCTACGATTCTTGCCAATGATAACTCAGAGCTGGAACGGCTTGAAAGTGTGAATGCCGCACTGCTAATTCAGGCTGCGGAATATGTAGAAGAATCGAGTGTGGATAATAATATACAGTCGGTAGAGCTGACTTCTTATACGGCGCAGAATGACAATCTGCTGGATTCCATGCTCATGAGGTATATGGAATCAGTCCAGCTGGCGCAGAATGATTATGCGGCGATACAGGAAACAAGAAGTGAAGTTGATACGGCAGCGTATAATTTCTTTTCTACATATAATTCAGTAGTTTATGATACCAATGCAGAACAGGCCGATATCCTGTCAGAAGGAAAGACAAACCTAATAGACGCTGTGGGAATTTATAATCAGGACGTTGATGAGCAGAGGGGTGAAGTGGAAACTCTCATTGCTGATTTAATTGATGAAAATGAAAGAATTGCTAATGAACAGCTAAATAATATTATTTCAGAGAATGAAAGAATTGCTAATGAACAGCTAAATAATATTATATCAGAGAATGAAAGAATTACTAGCGAACAGCTAAATAATATTATATCAGAGTTCAATGTGGAAAAGGGGGAAATACTGGATGCATTAAAGGGTGCGGCGGCAGAAGAACTTGAGGAAAGCTTAAACAAATATCAGGCAAATATGGAAAATTGGCTGGAGGGGATTGTGGAGGACTCATATGAGAGGGGCTTTCAAGAGGGTTTGTCGGTTTCAGATAATGCAATAAATCAAGAGGAGCTTGAGGAAGAAATAAAGGAATATATCGATGAATTAAATTTAAATGGAAAATTGGAAGAAAAAATTAGTGCAATCTCCATCCATTGGGAGAATATTCAACTGCCGGAAAGCAGCAACAATGCGGAAGAATCAGAAGGTGCAGGCAGTGGTGATGCGGAAGAATCAGAAGATGCAGGCGGTAGTAATGCGGAAGAATCAGAAGGCGCAGGCAGTAGTAATGCGGAAGAATCAGAAGGTGCAGGCGATAGTAATGCGGAAGAATCAGAAGGCGCAGGCGATAGTAATGCGGAAGAATCAGAAGGTGCAGGCGATAGTAATGCGGAAGAATCAGAAGGTGCAGGCGGTAGTAATGCAGAAGAATCTGAAGGCACAGAGAGCGGCAGTAGTTCCGGATCAATTACGGAATATAGTATATCCTTGTCGAAAGACAGTAGTGATACAGTAGATGGGATTCTGGATTTGTTTCAGCTGAATTATGAATCGGATGAAGTCAACGATGTGATACAGACATGCTTTGTGGACAGACTGCAGGACGTGCATCAGGGACAGATGGCAAGGCTTGATGATGCCCAGAATGTTTTATTCCAGAATATGAATGATTATGAGAATAAACTGGAAAACTATGATCCCATGTCATATATAAGGGATGCAGATCTTGGCACCTATCTGGACAATATAGAAAATAATGCCAGGGGTATGCTGGATGTGGTAGAGCAGAACAATTACGAATATCGTACATATGCGGAAGATGTGTACTATGCGACATCGGAGCATACATCGCAATTGGTCGATTCCCTGAATACAGCCAATACACAGACGACAGCAAATATAGAAGGCTGTATCGATGAATTGAAAGCTTCCAGACTGGAAATAAACAGTCAGAATGTTGATATGCTGGAGAGATTTACGGAAGTGCTGGCATATACAAGGGTAGGAAGTCAGGGAAATACGGAAGTGTATGACTATATCATAAACCCGGTTGTATCCAGAACTACAGGAGAAGCTCTGTCCATAACGGATACGGCGGACACCGGAAATGAAATATCCATAAAGACGCTGCTGGTCATTCTTCTTGGGATTGGAATCACAGCATGCTTGGCCGTAATCTTATTCGCTATCCGGGTGAGGTATAAAAAGCCGGAAGCAGAGAAGGAAAACATATATTTGTAATAACCCGGGCAGCCGGTTATATAACCAGAAACTCGATTAAATAACCGAAAAGCCCGGTTATTAAATACATACAGAAAGGAGAAAAGAAATGGGAGCATCAGCAAGTTTACAAATGAGTTATGATGACATGCAGGCTGAGATCACAAAGCTGACACAGTATGTGGAGGAATTCGAGGCTACGACGCGTTCTATGACAAACAGCGTAACCGCATTATGCGACGGATGGGTTTCTGCATCAACAGAAGCTTACCGTGAGGATTATACTGCACTGGCTAATAACTTCACAAATACGCAGGAAGTTGTCAGAAGCCTGATCCAGTCGACGAATGATTACATCAATGAGATGAAGGCTGTGGACGAGGCTCATTCCAAATCCAAAGTATCTGTAAGTCGTTGATCGGCAGAAGGCGGGGCGGCGGGTATGACCGCTGTCCCCTGCCTATGCTGCAAGGATGGATTACTGGCGTAAGAAAGGAAAACAGTAATGGACGATACATTAATGTCAGAGGAATATGAAGAAGGAGAAGGGGATTCCGGGACATCCGGTATTCTTACTCTGGATGGGGAAGCATGGAAGAACCGGGATAATACTACATATAACTCCCTTCTGGATATTAATGGCGTAACGGATCTGTTCTCTCAGGAAAGCACCGATCAGTATAATGACAGGAAACAGGAATCCTGTGCGGAACAGCGGGAATTGACGGAGTATCTTTTTTCGGAACAGACGGAGACGGAGAATATAGAAGAAAATGAGGCGGATATGATATTTTCAGAAGAGATCCGTCTTTCAAGAAACAGGGATTACAGCAGAAGCGAAGAAGATTATTCCATATGTTTTGTCATGGCAGAGATTATTTTTGTGTTGCTGTTTCTTTATATATTGATAAAGATAAATGCGGGCAGAAGGAAACGGAGAGAGGCACATGCAGCTGAAATTAACATGGAGAGTAGAAGGACGGTCTGATATGGATCTGCTGGTATCAGATGACCAGACGATATCGGAAACAATGCAGATCCTTGAGGAAAAGGGACTTCTGGCAAGAAAAACAGCAGAAACTGTTAAATATATCAAAACATTAAGAGAAGATCATCAGACAAACGTACTCTTGACATATAGCGAGGCGGAAATCTATTCCGGAGATATTCTGGTATTAAAAAGTTCTGCTGACAAATGAGGAAAGGAGATATTGGACGAAATGACGGATAATGAATTTAATCAAAGGAAATCTCAGCTGAGAGCGAGAATTGCGGCTGCGGAGGGGCGGATTGCGGAAGCGGGAAAAAACATCCGTCAGCTGACAGCTCTTCAGAAAAAATGTAATGATTATCATACGAAAGTGGGAGATTCCAAAAGCAAACGGAAAACAAAACGGGAGGACTTTATAGGGATATTGAATCAAGCCCATCTGGTGGATGCATATGGGTATGTGCTGGACGATATCCTAAATGGAGAGGCCTATAACAGTGCGTCTCATAATATGGACGAGATAAAAACAGAGGTTGGACGGGAAATAGAACGGCAGCATGCAATAATCAGCAGCTGCAGAAGTGAAATATCGCGTCTTAACAGCAGTATTAACAGTCTCAGACAGTGAATGGAGAACGTAAACTGAAGAAACAGGAAAAGAGGAAAATAACTATGGGATACCTTAAGGTGATTGTTGATGACAACTATATTAATGAAATGGCGGAATATTTTGAAAGGCAGGGGAAGCAGCTGCAGGGTATGATAGATTCTTATTTAGATGCCATCAGGAAGGTAACGGAAAATGGAATCGTACAGGGAGATACTGCCGACAGATTGAAATCCTATCTGGCGTATGCGGAAAAACTAAAGCAGGTTGTTCTGGAGGTGTCAACAGAGGCAAGGGACCTGACAGGCGGCTATCTGGAAGAAATCTGCGAGCAGGATCAGTATCAGTATTAAGGAAGGGGCG
The DNA here is from genome assembly GCA_964421915.1 of uncultured Lachnospiraceae bacterium. Lineage (GTDB taxonomy): Bacteria > Bacillota > Clostridia > Lachnospirales > Lachnospiraceae > NK4A136. Next base: position 101,347 of record CAYQZB010000008.1, on the reverse strand, counting down.
GAAAAATATGTCAGGTTTGGAACTGGAATATGGATCGATAAGGGAGTGTATCAATGGAATACAAAAACTGCCTGCCAGTTATCCGGCGGCAGAAAGAGCTGCTTTGCGGGGCGAGGGACAAAATATCACGGAGCTGGAACAGACAGCGGATTTATATGATTCCTTTTATGAAGCGGCGGAGATACTAATGGAAAGCACGTCAAAGTATCTGGACTGCGTCATCAGAGATTTTAAGAAAGCGGATAAAAAGAACATAGAGATATCCGTGTGAGAAGTACTTCTCACACGGGAGAATGCCAAAAACAGGCATTCTCTGCATAGTATCTATTTTGAGGAAGGAGTGTGGATACGGAATGGTAAGGGAGTTTTCAGAAGAAAAAAGACAGGAAATTTTCAGGCTGTTGGATGAAATAGATAATAGGGAATGGAAATCTTTTATGGAATGGTGCGGGAGCAGTGCGGAAGAGTTCGGGGACTGGCCGGACAAGCTGGCAGTAAGCGCGTATACGAAGTATGTGGATAAATATCACGAAAGGGTGCTGGAAACCAATGAAATGACAAGAAACAGGGTAAATACTGTTTTTGAAAACGTGGCGGAGATCAATACAAGATACGCAGGACATATGAAGGAATGTCAGGCAAAAGTCAAGGAACAGATTGCCATGGTCCGTACAATGACGGAGTTCATGGATTCTATGAGTGACGGCAAACCCAATATGGCGTTGTTAACTAATGGAAGTATGAATAATGTCAGTCCGAAAGTGAAAGATATGAGGGATAAGACGATAAATATCAATTGTTACAATATATGGAATACGCTTTTTGGGGAAAATTGTGAATTAGAAGATTGCATGAAATCCATAGAGAAATTGCATGATTTGGGGTTTGTCAGTGAAGAGGAGTACAGAAATATTTGTGAATTGGCAGAAGAAAAAGATAATCCAAATAGTGTTATAGACGAATTAAGGAAATGCTTTAATCATGTTGTTACGACAGTATATATCTATAATTGTCTGCAGGTTTTAGCTAATAGGACATTTTCGCCGGAGGAATGTTGTAAAGCCAATGAAATATTTCGGCTTTTTGGTATTACAGACCGTAACAGCATAGCCAATTTTTTGATCTGTTGCGCGGGAGAGTCCGGCGGATTTATATATACTCAGGAAATATACAAAGTAGGACGCAAATACCCTAGGGTAGCGAGAGGCGCCGGATATATTCAGGTCACAGGGAAAAAAACACAACAAGATTGTCTTCAATATATCTATGATCTATATGGCATTAACGATGAGATAGATGAGAATCAGCTGGGATATTCGGATAAGGTGGCAGAATATCCATGGGAAGCATCGGCATGGTACTGGACGCAATATACACAGACGAAAGATGGGTGTCTGAATAATTATAATGTTGAGCGCTGCGGTGAGAATGGAGGGAGATTAATTCTTGGGATTGTCCTAACTACAGAGAGTTTTGTAAATTCAAAGGTTAGTACAGATAATGAAGATGGGGGCTACACGATGAATGATGCGTTGGCTTTGATTGTAAAGTATGATTCCCTTAGATTGAATGATAACAACGGGGGATGGTTTGTTGCACAATATGAAAATAATAATGAAGATTATAGGCTGAATATTTCTGCCGAAACGATTGAATATTTTAAAAATAACGAAGATAATGAAATTTCTGCTTCAGATATCCCAAGTGAATGGGATACATCTGTATACCTTCAATTTAGTGCCCCTAATAATTGGAGAGATTTTGAAGAATACTATAATGCCCTGCAGAAAGCCGGCTTAATAGATTTTGACTTGAATACGCAGTTGCCATAAACCATGGCGGATGCCAGAGAGGAGAGATGTTAAATGTTAAAAAAAATAAACTTAATGAGAGGTATTTGTTTATTTATAATCATGCTGATGGCAGGATGCAGGAATCTGGATAGAGAACCTGAAATCAGTCGGGATAACGGTACAAGTCAAAACATGGCATCTGAAAATGTATCTGCTGATATAGTAAGTGAGAATCAAACTGGAGTTACGGTCAGCGGAAACGACAGTCAGGATATAGCGGAAGAAATGAAAGTCTTTGAACTTTCTAACGGACTATATGCCTATGTTACGACACAGGTATCAAGAGATATTGCAATAGAAGGGGTTCCGGAATGGATCAAGATCCAGAACTGGAATCCGAAAGACGGTACTTATTATGATGCCCATACGATAGGCGAAGATCATATGATATCTGCTAACTGGATTCTGATACCCAATGTATATGGAACTATTACTGACATCCGGATGGACAGCAATTCTGAGATACTGATTAGTTATGAGAATAATGAAGGAGAGAGTAAAGATGCCGTGATCCGGATGGATTTTTATGCTTCGGAGGAGGACATTGTTACAACACCATTCAGAAGAATCAGGGACAGAATTTTATGCCTTAATAGAGAGGAATTGACTAATAAAACAGCTTTCCCGGTAGAAGTGTGGAGTGAGACATTTACCTCAGGAGAAAATGAATATACGGCTACATTTTCCAGAATCAGTCCTATATATGAAACGGCTGAGACAGTATGCTGGTTAGGTCATAAGGCTGATTATCAGTTTACTATTCAGCAGGGTGATGAGATTCTCTATATAAGGAAACTATACGAATTTATTGTTGAATATGAGGAAATTCATTATATGGAGGATGTTAATGGTGATGGAGTAGATGATTTTATACTGATAGATGATGGTGAGGCTAGTGATGCTTATGAGCCGAAGTATGCATATCCTTATGTATTTGTGTGGAATCCGGAGGAGGAGACCTGTATATACGGAGGAGCAATCGTATCGGATGGGAAAGCTGTATATGATGATGGCTCTACGTACATGACTGTTCTTTATGATAAGAATACCGGGATTTTTTATGACATTTCCGATATTCATCAGCGAAACATCCAATATGACAGTATCATCATGCGTGGCGCAAAGTTTGTGGATGGAAAATGGAAAACAGTCTATGAGTTGTATCTTGGTACGGAAGAAGAGAATTATGTCAGGGAAATAAAATATGATGAGGAAGGAAATATAATCTCGGAGAACACATATCCTGTGGTAGAAATTAATGATTTGATAAATGAGTTTTATGGGATATGTGAATTAAATTTATTTTATGGTATATTGGATGATTATACAAAGGACGATATTGTGGTAAATGAACAATTTTCCTACTGGAAATATGTAAGGAATGAGGAGTAAAACTAAAATAATAAAAGATCAAGTCTAAAACTTAGATAAAAACTGCCAGAAATATATCAAAACTGCTGGCAAACAAGGAGCATCCATGTACAAAAAGAAACAACACCAGAAATCCGGATATATCCCGGAGGAGAAAAACATTATTGAAACCGTCAGAAGATCACAGTTTTCCGTAACCAATGACTTTGAGCTTAAGAAGCTGAGCAGACCACAGGAAGGATTTTTGGATTGTTCTGTGGAAGAGAATCAGGAGGATCTGATCTTTAGTTATGATATCAGTCACGTCTTTCCATGGACCGGGATCCGCCGGGAGAAGAAGGAACTGATGATCTCCGCCCTGATAGATGCGGGAAGATTGCAAAAGACGGCGAAGCTGTACCAATTTACTCTTGCGCCTGAGAATCTGTATTATGATATTCAGGGCAGGGTATTTGTCAAGGCAAGGGACGTTTATGGCGCGGAGAAGGAGTATTCCGCGGAAGAATTTTTAAAGGAATATAAATCCCTGATCGGATGCACTCTGGTAAAGAAATATAAGTTTGAGGACTATGACAAAGGCGGTCAGGAACTTCTTAAGGAAGATAAGTTCTTAGGCAGGATTGTGGAGTGTGAAGATGTGGAGCAGATCGCAGATAGGCTTCATGAGGAATATTTCCGTTACAGAAAAGACCGCGAGACCCGCTTTGTGGAGGTATCAAAGGCAGGAAACAGCGGAAGAAAAGTGGCACTTGGAATCACAGGCGTACTGCTGGCGGCAGGCGCGGCGCTCCTTGCCTATCTGCTCATATGGGTACAGCCTTATGACAAGGCCGTCATGGCCGCATACGGGGCATATCTGCAATCGGATTACAACAGTATCGTAGAGGCAATGGATCCTGTGGAAGTAGATAGGATGGATACCTATCAGAAATATATTCTGTCATATGCCTGTGTCAGATGTGAAAGCTTTAGCGAAGAAAGCATGAGAAACATCCTGAACACGATCACCCTGAATGGCAATGAAAGGATCATGGAGTATTGGATCTATATCAATCGTCTGGATACGGACAAAGCCATTGATATCGCCATGCTGGAATCGAGCAATCAGCTTCTTTACTATGCATACCTTAAGAAAAAAGCGGTGATCGAGACCGATCCTTCTTTATCCGGGCAGGAGAAGAACCAACTGTTACAGGAAATCGACAATAAACTGGACCCATTGAGGGAAGAATTTTCATCATTTACAGAAGAATAAAGCGCAATATGGAGGTTAGCGGTGGATTACATTTTGATAACAGCAAAAAACAGTTATGATCAGATACCTGTTCAGGATACCGTTACATATCAGGGATGGAACTATCAGGTTGGCGGCATGGAAGCGTATCAGTGGATAGAAAGAGGAGACGGTCAGAAAGTATTATATATGCCGGATTCGCCCCACCGGTATGAACATCAGGGCGTATTTGCCATTTCTGACAGAGATGCGGATATATGCATAGAGGGTCTGGAAATTACTTTATCCGTAGAGCAGGGAAAACTGACGATATACGGAGCCACTTCAGATAACAGACTGTATCTTAACCGTAAGGAACTATCTGATGATCGTGACGGGCAGGAAATCATGCTGACCGCAGGGGATCAGCTCCTGGTCGGAACAGCATTGCTTGTTTATTATCATGATTACATCGAAATCTTTGGGGATATGGACGCCGTAAAGGTATCCCTTGTGGAATGTGATCCCGGCGGAAAGCCTTTTGAAGATTTTCCGAGTTATACCAGATCTCCCCGGCTGATCATGCATGCGCCGGATGATAAGGTTGAGATCTCCAACCCGCCGGCGGAGGCATCCATGCCGAAAGGAAGTCTGGTCCAGACGATCGTACCTCCGGTCATTATGCTTGGCATCACCATAGCGATTGCCATAGTAATGAAAAGAGGTATTTTTGTCCTGATGTCTGTTACATCAACGCTCATGACGCTGATCTTTTCCATTACGGGCTACATTAACAACAAGAAGGAATGTAAGCGGAAGAATGAAGCCAGAGAAGATTTATACAGGGATTATCTGTTGAGGAAGCGGAAAGAATTACATAAGCTGCATCAGGAGGAAATTGATGCCGACCGTTATAATTATCCTGATATGGCGGAGATCGAGAAGATGATCTGCAATTACAGCAGCCGTATCTATGAGCGGAGTGCGGAGGATGACGATTTCCTTGAAATATCCCTTGGTAAATGCAGGGAAAAGGCAAGCTATTCCATTAACTATCATTATGATGAACTGAAAATGGAAGAGGATAAGCTTGATCAAAAAGCCAAGTTGCTTGGAGAGCAATTTTCCTATATCGAAGAGAAAGCGGTTGCCGTCAATCTGCGGAATGCGCATCTTGGCCTTGTGGGGGAGAAGGCAATCATACTGGAGCAGTTAAACCTGATTGTGGCGCAGCTGACATTTCAGCAGAGTTATCATGACCTGCAGATCGTTATCATTCATAATAAAAAATATAATGAGGCATTCCGGTGGATGAGGTGGTATCCCCATCTTACCATTAAGAGCCTGAACATGTCCGGGGACATCAATTCCGAGCAGATGCGTGATCAGGTGCTGGGAAGCCTCTTCCAGATCTTAAAGGACAGAAAGCTGAAGATTGAGGAAAGCAATAAGCAGTCCATGTTTCTGCCTCACTTTGTGTTCATTATTGATGAACCGAAACTGATTATGGACCATTCCATCATGGAGTATCTGAATAAATCAGGCAAAGAGCTTGGATTCTCTGTGATCTATACCAGTTATCTGCGGGGGAATCTTCCGGAGATCATCGGAACCATCGTGGAGATACACGATTCCAAGGAAGCGTCTTTACTGCTGAATGAAAACAAGGTAGTGAATAAGCGGTTTACGCTGAACCATGTAGGTGACTGCAATCCCGAATGGATGGCAAGGAATCTTAGCGTTTTGATCCATGAGACAGGGGTTACCTCCAAAATACCCGAAAGTATCACTTTCTTTGAGATGTACGGGGTGAAAAAACCTTCCGAACTGCGTTCGGAGCAAAGATGGGCACAGAACCAGTCCCATAAGTCCCTTGCGGTTCCCTTAGGCGTAAGGGCTGAGAATGATATCGTCTATCTGAATCTCCATGAAAAAGCCCATGGACCCCACGGCCTTGTGGCAGGAACGACCGGTTCCGGTAAATCGGAAATCGTACAGTCCTATATCCTGTCTCTGGCGGTTAATTTCCGCCCCTATGAAGTGGGATTTCTTCTGATCGACTATAAGGGCGGCGGAATGGCAGGACTTTTCAAGGACCTTCCCCATCTGTTGGGAACCATCACCAACCTTGACGGAAGCGAAAGCCAGAGGGCGATGGCTTCCATCAAGAGTGAGCTTGCAAGACGTCAGAGGATCTTTGGACAGCACAATGTAAACCATATCAATGCATATAATAAGCTGTATAAAAATGGAGAAGTGGAAGAACCCATTCCCCATCTTTTCCTGATTAGTGACGAGTTTGCGGAGCTGAAAAAGGAACAGCCTGATTTTATGGACGAGCTTGTTTCCACAGCGCGAATCGGTCGAAGCCTGGGGATTCATCTGATCCTTGCCACACAAAAACCCACAGGTGTAGTAAATGACCAGATCTGGACCAACTCCAAATTTAAACTGGCGCTAAAGGTGCAGAATGAGGGCGACAGCCGGGAGATCATCAAGACGCCGGATGCGGCATTTATCACCCAGGCGGGGCGTGCCTACCTTCAGGTGGGCAATAACGAGATCTATGAATTGTTCCAGTCGGCGTGGAGCGGTGCGGAATATGAAGAAGGCGGCACAAAGAAGGCGAAGGATAACAGGGTATATCTGGTCAATGATCTGGGACAGGGGATGCTTCTTAACGAGGATCTAAGCGGCGGTGAAGAGGAAGGCAGCATGAAAGCCACACAGCTTGACGTCACGATTGATTATCTTAAGGAACTCTTTGAGAAGGAGGGCGTGGAAGGCGTGAGAAAACCTTGGCTTCCTTCCCTTCCGTATATTCTGGAAAGTCCTCTAAGCGCAGTTACGGAGGATGAAACATGGAAGCAGACAGCTGCATATGACAGAACAGCCTTTGTTAATCTGAATATTCCCCTTGGCGTTATTGACATTCCCGAAGAACAGCAGCAGAGGGAGTACTGTGCTGACTTGGCAAAAGAGGGTAATATTGTATTTATGTCGTCTTCAGGATACGGAAAGACCATCTTCTTAATGACGGCTGTCATCAGCCTTGCACTGCAGAATCAGGTGGAGGATCTGAATTTTTATATTCTTGATCTTGGCAACAGCGCGTTGATTCCTTTAAACGCCCTGCCCCACACGGCGGATTATATTCTGTATGACGATACGGAAAAACTTGGGAAATTTATCAATATCATACAGGATGAGGTATCCCGCAGAAAGAAACTTTTTGCAGAAAAAATGGTGCAGAATTTTACCGTATATAATCAGACCAGCGAAGATCATTTGAAAGCCATTGTGATCGTCGTTGATAATTTTGACGTGGTGCGCGAGTTGGGAACAGATGCGGAGGATTTCTTTACCAAGCTGTCAAGAGACGGCGCAGGATTGGGAATCTTTATGCTCATAACCGCTACGAGAGTAAATGGCGTTAAGTATTCCATCCTGAATAATTTTAAGATCAAGATCGCCGGATATCTTTTTGACCGTTCGGAAGCCCATACATTGGTAGGAAAGAGTGATTATGATCTTCCTGAGATCAGGGGAAGGGCGCTGATCAAGACGGTCAATGTAAATATTATGCAGATCTATACCATGGTGAAGTTTTCAAGCGATGTAGAGTATAACAGCAGACTTAAAGAGTTGATACAAAGGATAGCAGCGAAATACCCTGACAGGCGCGCCCCCAGAATACCGGTGCTTCCGGAACAGTTCGCCTTCCATATGCTCTCAGATTTTGAGGACGGAAGGGAACTGTTTGATCTGGCGCTGGGTCTTGAGATCGAATCCGTTACCAAGGCAGGATTTACCCGTCAGCAGTCACCGTTTGTAATCATCGGTGAGACCGGAAAAGGTAAGACCAATACGCTGAAGATTCTGTTAAACCAGATCGTTGGAAATGGAACGGCGTATCTGTTTGATTCTTCCGCCATGAGCCTGTATCCTTATCAGGATAAGGAAGGAATAAGCTATATTCAGGATGAAGATGAGTGGGAGGATTTTATTGACCACACAGAACAGCTATGTAATGAAAGAAAGCAAAGATACAGGCAGGAGCTGGACAACGGTAATACGATAAGTTCACAGCAATATTATCAGACGGAGGATCCTGTCTATATCATCATTGACGATATCGATAAATTCCTTACAGACGGCAGTGCGTTTGAGGACAGGCTTTATAACGTCATAACAGATGCTGCCGAATGTGGAATCGGTATCATCATTACCGTACACTCTGCAAAACTAAAGAGCTATGATTCCCTGTCAAAGTGGGTTAAAACAGCATCCCACGGACTGGTGCTTAGTCCCCAGGGAACCCTGAATATCTTCCCGGTCCGCTCCCAGCGTGAATATCCGCAGATGGGATATGGACTGCTATTCCATAACGGAGAGTACGCTGCGCTGAGGCTGCCGGAGTGTAAGTAGGGTAGGAAAAAGGTTTGTGGTTCTAGTTTATATTCTCGCCAGAACTGTCACGATTGGCGAGAAGACTGCGGAGACGCTCGATTTCGGCGTCCTTCTTAGCAATATCGGCATCTTTCTTAGCAATTTCCGCATCTTTTTGAGAGATCTGCTCTTTCAGTTCATCACGCTCCGAAGCGGTCTTTTTGAGAAGTTTCTCCCGACCCGCCGTGCGGCGGTAATAATCCTCACGCGCTTCACACTGCTGACGGATCTTTTCTTCCTGCGTTAGCTGGCGGACGGTCGTAACGGCATCCTCGATGTACTGATTGTTCTTTGCAAGCATTTTTAATTCCTCCCATGTGGTGGCTTTGAAAAGAGCGGCCCAGCGATCGATTCGATAGGCGCGGTCTTCTTCAGTTGCAAGGTCTATCTGAGTTAAGTCTAACACAGACAGACGAAATTTGTCACTATAGATCCGATGATTTTTTGAATTCATAAGATAGTAATTGGAAAAAAATTCCGGGCTGTCCTCAAAGAGGGTGAAATCCAGAATACCGATCTGAATAGCGGAATGTACGTCTTGGTAATCTTCCCCGCGGTTTAAGTTATCAAAGACGCGGCACAGATAGCAGAGAGAGCGTTCCGGCCAATTTCCTTCATTGACTACCTGCATTTCCAGATTGATGGTAGTATGTCCGTTTAGATCCACTTTGATGTCAAGGATATAATTCTTTTCATCAATGGTTTCTCCCAATTCGATTGGATTAAGAATCGTGACGGAGATAACGTCATCAGGATCCAGATGGAGCAGGGAGCAGATCAGGGATTTTAAAACCTTAGAGTTGCGCTGCATCAGTGCCCGGAAAAGGTAATCATTGGTCATACGGACTGGGATAGCGCCGTGGGCGTCATCCAGGCTAATATTTGCGGTGTTTTTCATTGTAATAGTGTTTTTCGTTGTGGTGTCGTTTGCCATAGTAAATTCCTCGCTTTCATTGGTGGCATAAGTTATGAATTGATGATACAGGTTGAAAATCTGTAATCCTGATACTGTGTTGTATAACGATAGAACAAATAGATAATATATTTGAAGAAAAACGTGTTTTAAGGTACGCAATAACAAAAATAGGCAATAAGAAAATCTGCAAGGTTCATAGCTTTATTAGTAATAACAAGGTATATATGGTGAACTGCCAATCAGATACCTGAAATTAGAAAGATATGAAATTGATATGATAATATATTATTGTGGATAAAAAGTCAACCCTTTGTACAAAAGATGTCAAATAAAGTTTTAGGATTACAACATAAAGGATCTGATTAATGTTTTTAATAGGATATATGGATGAAAATAATATAATTTAATGATATAATGAACCATCATACAAAGAAAGATATTACTATGGAAGACTGTTTATGAACTGTACCTTGGAAAGGAAGGAGAGGATTATGCCAGAGAAACAAAATATGATGAGGAAGGAAATGTGATTTCTGAAACTATATACACTGAAGAAGAACATTATGATCTGGTAAATAAGCTTTATGAGGAGGAACGTGAACTTGTTTTATACGAGTTTATGTTGTTTGATTACACAGAGGAGAAGATCGTAGTGAATGAGCAATTTTCCTACTGGAAATATGTAAGGAATGAGGAGTAAAACTTAAATAACAGAAGAACAGGATTGACTATAACTTTGATAAAACGGATGATGGATATGGAAGCGGAACAGCATAAGGGGTATGTCAAAATAACACAATACATAGTCTGCTTTACTATAGGCAGTTTTGTCGGCTGGCTGTATGAGATTGCTATGGGTTTTATCGTCTGGAAGCATTATATGGATCGCGGCGTACTGCATCTGCCGCTCTGCCCGATCTATGGATTCGGCGCGTTTGTTATCATGGCGTTTCTTGGAAAACGGCGGAGTCTGCCTGTGATATTCTTGTACGGTGTCGTTATATCAACGGCAGTGGAACTGGGCGCTTCTTATGTGATCGAATGGATTACGGGGCAGCAGCTTTGGGATTATTCCCATTGGCCGCTGCATTTCTTTCAGGGAAGGATCTCTTTGCCCAGCAGCATATTTTTTGGGATTTTCAGTATGCTTGTGATCGGGATCGTGTACCCACGGATCGAAAAATGGGTAGAGGAGATGCCCGCTGTGGCAGCAGTCCTGCTGGATATGATTATTGTGGCAGCGGTAGCGGTGGATGCGGCGAATATATTTTTGAGGTAGAAAATGTTATCGCCACATAATGTTTCTAATTCGTGCCATTGAATGTAATTTTAGCAGCATATAAGTGTGGACAACAAACGTCGGGATAGTATATACTATCAAATGAAAAAGCAAAGGACAAGGAGTATGTCATCGCAGTGAAACTGCTCTGACAGGAAGGAGCATTATGAAAAAATATCTGGAATTATTTTTTACCGTAATGGTATTGTCAATGTTTTGCGCCTGCGGACGGGAGGAAGCGGATAATATTCAGACCGGAAGCACGGATATTGCAGATCCGATGGAAGGATCAGACATCATACAGGAAGCGGAGACGGACGTCCCTGTAGAAGATGAAACAGAGATAAATGCTCCCGTAGAAGATGAAACAGAGATGAACACTCCTGTAGAAGTTGAAACAGCTATTCTGCCGGAGGAGGAGAAGACCGTATATGAAGCATATTTGGCAGCAAACGCGGGTCATGGATATTTGTATGCATATTTTGATTATGATTATGATGGTAAGCAGGAGCTTTATCTTCGTAGCAATACTTACAATCAGGTTTGGAAGTATGCTGACGGTGGATTGAAGAAGATAGACGGCTGGACCATATCTGGGGAAAATATATTGGATCTTGAGTGGAATGAAATAGAGGAGGACGATTCCGCTGATACTGCCAATTCAGAGGAAATGGTTCATGAAGGAGTTTATGTTTATGTTGAGCAGAATCCATTTAAAGAGCAAACCGCATGGTATGTGGAAGAGCAGGATTTTTTGGATCAATATGGTTTTGGGGAAAGCGACCCGTTTTATGAGTATGCTTTGCCGGATGGCAGTATGCGGCTGGTTTTATATTATGATGAAGCCACCGGCCTTGGCTGCGGACTTCGTTATTATCAAAGGGATCCCGATGAATGGATAACTTCCGGGGTATATGGATTTTCCTTTTTGGGCACCTATATACCGGAGCCATGGGATCCATGGGAGGATAGATTAAATGTGGATTATACGAAATATGAATCCTACAAGGGAACGACAGTTTCTGACATTGAAGAAGAAAATATAGAATATGATGATGCCGGGAGAGTGGCGCACTATGAAGCATATGCGACTATAGATGGAGAAGTGGTTCGTATACTAAATATGTACTATGAGTATGACGATAACGGGACATTGAGACAGAGAGAGTATCACCACTATCATCTTTGTTTTGGATCCACGTTCCAATATTGGTACAGCTATTTTGACGAACTCGGAAGAGTGGAGTACGAAAGAGCGTATATTACCCATGGTTCGGTGGAATATTATTACATTTATATGGACGAAAGCGACGAACCGGCGTACAGCCTTTATCTGGATTGTAATCTGGGAACATGGATGCCGGAGTTTGCGGAGTTTTAAGATGGGATGTACAAGGGCGAAAATACGAGAGAGGCTAAATAAAATATATGAAAAATACAGTATTTATTTTAGGTATCAGCCTGGCGCTTCTGTTTACCGCCTGTTCGGGTCAGGATGGTAAGGAGGAAGTAAGCGTCAATGCTGTCAGTGAAATCATGTCGGACAAAAATATGCCAGACGAATATATATCGGACGGGAATATGGAAACGAATGCTTCAGATGATGCGGCAACGGGATATGAGGGCGAGTGGTATCGAACAGACGTAGCATCTTACCAGTGGGCAAGAATTGTTATCAGCGATTGGAAAGAGGGGGAGTCGTTTGAGGTTACGCTTGATGTAACGTATTCATCATATAGTGGAACAGCAGAAGGGACAGCAACATTTATAGAGGAAGATACGGCTGTGTTGTATGATGAGGATCTGGAAGCCTCTTTGCGAAATAAGGATGGTGACCATGGCATTTATTTTCATTTTCTTGAAGATTCTATTGAGGTTACGCACGACGCACATGTACGGGCGTGGTTTGGCGGCGGAGGGATGTCCACCGCAGCGGGAACCTATATTCAAGGGGAAGTGGAATATACGAACTGTACTGATGTAAGTGAGATATTTACGGAAAATGAGTTGGAGCAGATACAGGAGCTTTTAGGCGAAAAATATGATCCGTTATTTAAAAATCTGATAGAATTTGGCGAAATAAAGGAATATCCATTTGACAAGGTATGTATGTGGATGGCATACAGTCCTAATTATTCTGAACGGTGTTATATTACGATTTATGAAGACGGACGGATTTCTATTGAATATATTGAACGTCATTTTGATTCGGACGCAGAAAAGGAATTTTATACCAACAGCGAAAACGAAGAAATGCCGGATGACGAGCTGTTTAGCGTGGAATGGGAAGAGATCAAGGCGTTGGATGTACCTGAGGATATGCTGGCATATTGGATGGTGCTGAATAGTAAAATGCCGTTTATCAGCTATGATGAAGGTAATCAGGAGTTTTACTGGGATGAATATTCATGGCACTACGGAAGTCCGTGCGGGGATCCCCGGGAAAAATGGGCGGATTATGATGAATTTGTGCTGGCTGACCTGAACAATGATGGTGGAAATGAGCTTATCCTATACTATGGCGGAGTGGGGTACGCAGCAGTATTTCACTATGAAGATAATTCAGTATATGGTTTCCAGTCCGTATTTAGACATATGAATCCTGTTTATATGAATGGGGTCTATGGTGGCAGTGACAGCGCAGCTCATGGTTATTACAGTCGGCTTACGGAATTAGACAAAGACGGCTATGCAGAAGAAACGGCTGCAGAAGCCCGGTACAGTTATGTTGGTGATAGTGATTATGAAATAGGAGGCATCAGTGTATCACAGGAAGAATATGAAGAATTTCAGCAGAACCTAGAAGAAACCGGACGGGCAGAAGATATTCCTTGTGTGGGACTGGATGCCTGCCTTTTGGGAGGTCTGCCGGAAGAGGAATTGTATATGCTAAAGCATGCAGAAGCAGTGCCGATGACCGATACGGTGTCATATCCGATGGAGCCGGAGATAAGGCAGGCGTATTATGACGTATTAACAGGCAGACAGGAATTGATCAGCGTAACGGATGCTCAGCAGAGGTTTTATCTGGACGATTATCAGCAGCAGAACGGTAAGGGGATCTTGTATTTCAGCATCGTGGATATGGATCAGGATGGAATATACGAAGTAGTATTAAGCGGTTCGCATGAAACAACGCAGATCCTGCATTATGCAGATGGCGATGTATATAGTTATCAATATCATTATGGCGGATATGGCGATGATGAAATAGGTATCATGTCAAATCAGGGTATCTTCGAAATGGGAAGTATCTATGAAGATCGGAAGACTACTTATCATTATGGAAAAATCGTTTCCTTTACTGAGGACGGATGCGATATCCGGGAAGTGGGACAAAGCGATGAATGGCGGGGAGACTGGTACGACAGGATCAATGCTGACAGGATACGTTATCACTACTTTTCGGAGGAGCTGCTCGAGCGGTATCTTGGAAATTAGCGAATGAAAAGCGCCCTTCTGCTTTTTCGGCGATTTTTTAAGATTTGCAAGTTGTTATTGACATTTATATAGGATTGAATATATGATTATTTGTAGCAAAATAAGTGGAGGTGCATATGCCAAAAATATTTTTTTATGAAGAGTATCAAAAGTTTTATGAAGAAAATTATAAAAAGAGCGGACATATTTTATCCCGTGTGTCAAAAAATATCAGATTGTCAACGGAGCTGCATAAGCAGCTGATAGATTATTGCCAACGGGAAAAAATCAATAAAAGCGATCTTTTGGAGCATTTTGTGAAAGATTATCTTAAGTGTAGTGATAAAACTCCCGGAGCTGTCCATTTCCTGACCAGAAGGGATCATATTGTTATCCGGTCTAATTATGGTGTGGATATTACGGATTCCAAACATATAGAGCGTCAGGTGTTTGCTTTTCGTATCTATGAGCATTTGTATGAGGAATTTAATGAGCAGTGCAAAAAAAATAATCAGAGGATCTGTGATGTATTGGAGGAAATGATCGCGGCTTATCTGATCAGCAACAATAATCTTGGATTATTACGGATCTCAAAGTATAACCGGCTGGCTACAGAGATCCATACAAGGTTTGCGCAGCGCTGCAGGGATTTGAAGGTCAATAAAAGCGAAATGATGGAATACTTATTTTCTGCATATATTGAGTATGCCCGTCATGACAAATTTTTTAATCCGCTGCTAAACGGGGATTATGATAAGATTCAGGAGCTTTACCATGTTGATTTGACTAAGCCGATCCATATTGAAAGGATCATCTGTGTTTTCAGGGTGTCTAATGTCCTTTATGATGATTTTTGCAGTGTGTGCGTTAAAAACAGACGCAAGATCTGTAATGTCATGGAGGAAATGATGGCGGCATTCCTGCTGGAAACGGAGACAAAAGTGGGCTCTTCCGCAAAAAAATAATATAATGGGATCAAAAGAATAGAGAGTACAGGCAATGATAAGGACAATGACGATAGACGACTATCAGGAGGTTCATGATCTGTGGATGGGTATTAAAGGGTTCGGAATCCGCAGCGTGGATGATTCCAGAGAGGGCGTTGAGATATTTTTAAAAAGAAATCCTACTA
Organism: uncultured Lachnospiraceae bacterium; assembly: GCA_964421915.1. GTDB lineage: Bacteria > Bacillota > Clostridia > Lachnospirales > Lachnospiraceae > NK4A136. The sequence goes on along the minus strand of CAYQZB010000008.1, from coordinate 85,714 downwards.
CAAGCGTGGTTGCGATAGAGGACGGAAAGATCGTTGGCAGTATTCTGTGCGGACATGACGGAAGACGCGGCTGTTTTTACCATGTCTGCGTCGCAGACGGATACAGGCGGCGCGGGATAGGTAAAGCAATGGCTGTTCATGCCATGAATGCGCTGAAGGAGGAACACATCAATAAGGTGTCATTGATCGCATTTACGAAAAATGATATCGGCAATGCTTTCTGGAACAGTATCGGATGGACAAAAAGAGAAGATCTTAATTACTATGATTTTACTTTAAATGAAGCGAATATAACGGCTTTTAATCAATAAAAGCCGCCTAATAACAATATATCTCAGGAAAGGCATAATTAAAAATGATGGACAGGATCGTTACAATTGCCGGAGGCGTGACAAGCCCGAAAGGATTTGCCGCGTCATCTTATGCTGCCGGAATCAAATATCAGGACAGAGAGGACATGGCGCTTATTTATAGTGAGCAGCCATGTAATGCAGCCGGCGTATTTACGTCAAATGTGGTAAAGGCTGCGCCTGTCATATGGGACAGACAGGTTGTGGAAAAGGCGGATCATGTGAGAGCCGTAATCATTAATTCCGGAATTGCCAATGCGTGTACCGGACAGGAGGGCATGAAGATCTGTAAGGCGACCGCGGAAGCAGCGGCGGAGGTAATGAATGTCAGCCCGGAGAATATACTGGTCGCATCCACAGGCGTCATCGGCATGCAGATCCCGATTGACAGGATCGTCCATGGGACAAAGGAGCTGCTGAAGATAAAGCAGACAACGAAAGAAGCCGGAACAAAGGCAGCGCAGGCGATCATGACAACGGATACCCATAAGAAAGAAACTGCCATGACCGTAACACTTGGCAGCGGCACGATCACCATAGGGGGGATGTGCAAGGGCTCCGGCATGATACATCCCGATATGTGTACCATGCTTGGATTTATCACAACGGATGCTGCTATCTCTAAGACATTGCTGCAGAGGGCGCTTTCGGAGGTTGTGCAGGATACTTTTAATATGATCTCGGTGGACGGCGATACGTCCACCAATGATACGCTTGTTATCCTTGCCAATGGGATGGCGGGCAATCAGGAGATCGCGGCGGAGGATGAAGATTATCAGACGTTTAAAGCTGCGCTGTATCAGATCTGTGAATATCTGGCAAAGCAGATGGCGGGGGATGGCGAAGGAGCCACCGCGTTATTGGAGGTTACGGTTCAGGGAGCAGGGACAAAGGAAGACGCAAAGATACTTGCGAAATCCGTTGTCTGTTCCAGTCTGGTAAAAGCGATGATCTATGGACATGATGCCAATGCGGGAAGGATCATGTGCGCGCTGGGATATTCCGGCATAGATTTTCAGCCGGAAAAGGTGGATCTGTATTTTAACAGCAGAGCGGGAAGGATACAGGTCTTTCAGGGCGGCATTGCGGCGGATTACAGCGAGGAAGAAGCGACTAAGATCCTGTCGGAACCGGAGGTGTCCGTGATCGTTGATATGCATGCGGGGGACGCGTCCGCAACGGCATGGGGATGTGATCTTACTTATGATTATGTGAAGATCAATGCGGATTACCGCTCCTGACGGGGCTGCATAGAATTGTCAATGGTGCACAATTAGGAAAGAACATAAGCAGAGTTTCGCAATTACCTATGAAAATATACCATCGAGGGGAGAACTGAAAATTGAACGATAAGGAAATGGACAAGATCTTAAGCAAGGCGGAGGTTTTGATCGAGGCGCTGCCTTATATACAAAAATTTAACAGAAGGATCATCGTCGTGAAATATGGCGGAAGCGCCATGACGGATCCGGAGCTGCAGAAAAATGTCATTAAAGATGTGGTACTGCTGAAGCTGGTAGGATTTAAGCCAATCATTGTACATGGCGGCGGCAAGGAGATCAGCAGCTGGGTGAAGAAGGTGGGCAAGGAATCGGAATTTGTCAACGGACTCCGCGTGACGGATGCGGAGACGATGGAAATTGCGGAAATGGTGCTCAGCAAGGTAAATAAGCGTCTGGTATCCATGATCCAGTCCCTTGGCGTATATGCCGCGGGCATCAGCGGCAAAGACGGGGAACTCTTAAAGGTGGAAAAGAAGCTGTCTGATGGTAAAGATATCGGTTATGTGGGACAGATTACCCATGTGGATGTCAAGATATTACAAGATCTTTTGGAGAAGGATTTTCTGCCGGTGGTTGCACCGATCGGAATGGATGAGCAGTTTGAAAGCTATAACATCAATGCGGATGACGCGGCATGCGCCATTGCACAGGCGGTGGGCGCGGAGAAGCTTGCGTTTTTGACGGATATCGAAGGACTGTATCGGGATATCAATGATAAATCTTCTTTTATCTCAAGATTAAATTCCAGTCAGGCGCGTGAGCTGGTTGACGGCGGATGGATCGGCGGCGGCATGCTTCCGAAGCTGAATAACTGCATTGATGCGATCGAAAACGGCGTTAACAGGGTGCATATCTTAGACGGACGGATCGCGCACTGCCTGCTGCTGGAGATCTTTACCAATCAGGGTATCGGAACGGCGATTATACAGGACGGAGAGAGTCTGGATTAACATAAGGACAATATGATGGATGGAGCGGCTCCGGAGGAATATAAGGACGAACATGCGGGATGAGCGGCGCCGAAGGAAGGAAAGGATGATAAACATGAGTATGCAGCAATATATTGATGAGGCGGAAAGCGTCCTGCTTCATACATATAACCGCTATCCGGTTGTATTTGAGAGTGGAGAGGGCGTTTATTTAAAAGATGCGGACGGAAAGAAATATCTTGATTTCTGCTCGGGCATCGGTGTGTTTGCTTTGGGCTATGGCGATCAGGAATATAATGATGCAGTCAAGGCACAGGTTGATAAGCTATTGCACACATCCAATTATTATTATAACGTACCTGCGATCAAGGCCGCAGAGGCAGTCCTGAAGGTATCCGGCATGGATCGGATCTTTTTTACGAACAGCGGCGCAGAGGCGGTAGAGGGCGCGATCAAGGCGGCAAGAAAATACGCGTATTTGAAGGATAATACGACAGAGCATGAGATTATAGCGATGGAACACTCTTTTCACGGACGCACCATGGGGGCATTGTCCGTAACGGGAACGCCGAAATATCGGGAGGCGTTCCGTCCGATGATCGGTAATGTGAGATTTGCTGATTTCAATGATATAGAGAGCGTCAAGGCTCAGCTGACGGACAAGACATGTGCGGTCATGATGGAAACAGTGCAGGGAGAGGGCGGTATTCATCCCGCGGAAAAGGGATTCCTGCAGGCGGTAAGGGATATCTGTAACGAACGGGATATCCTGCTGATCTTAGATGAGATCCAGTGCGGTATGGGCAGAACCGGCTCGATGTTCGCATGGCAGCAGTATGGCGTCAAGCCGGATATTATGACGTCTGCGAAAGCGCTTGGCTGCGGTATACCGGTAGGAGCATTTTTAATGACGCAGAAGGTGGCGGATCATTCTCTTGCGGCAGGCGATCATGGTACGACCTACGGCGGTAATCCGTTGGCCGGGGCTGCGGTATGCAAGGTGATGGAGCTCTTTGAAAAGAAGGATGTGCTGAACAATGTATCCTCCGTTTCGGCTTATCTGGAAGAACAGCTTGACAGCTTGAAGGCGGAACATAAGGATATTATTGACCGGCGCGGACGCGGACTGATGCAGGGGTTGGAATTTGACCATCCGGTTGGAGACATTATCAAACGTGCTTTGGAGGAGGGACTGGTGCTGATCAATGCCGGTACGAACGTGATCCGTTTTCTGCCGCCTCTGGTCATCACGAGGGAGCATGTGGATGAAATGGTGGCAATTCTGAAAAAATGTTTATGATTTCTGGCCGCAGGCTTGTGCGGTGCCGGGATATATTTTAAATGATAGTAAAAAAGGCGTGGATGCTAAGTATGGGTTCAAAACACAGGATAACGTCAATCGTTCTTCTGCTGGCAATGCTGGCGGGAATATGGTACGCGGGGACGCGCGGCGGCGCTGCGGACAATGGATCAATGTCAGGGCTTCAGAAGGATACCATATATATCTGGTATACGGATGAAGCGCTGACTGATTATATTAATAGTGCGGCATTGGCTTTTTATGAGGATTATGATGTGCGTGTAGTGCCGGTGCTTCAGTCGGGACTTGAGTATGTTCAGGCATTAAATGCGGCTTCCGTCAGCGGCAATGAGATACCGGATCTTTATCTGACAGGTTCGGATTCTCTGGAGAGGCTGATTATGGCGGGACTGGCGTCCCAGGTGGAGGACACAAAAGGGATTCTGGATAATTTTTATTTTCCCCGGACAGCGCTGGATGCGGTGACTTATAAGGGGGAATATTATGCCTATCCCTTTTACTATGAGACGTCGTTTCTGCTGTATAATAAAACCTATCTGACCCAGATCGCAGACGGCGCGCTGCGTGAGGAGATCCTTTTAGGAGGCGAAGCCGGACGGGACGGGGACGCTGATGAAGGGATGGACGACGGAGAAGACATGTTTATGGAGCAGGGGATACCGGAAGGATATGATGAGGCATCCTGGGATGCGGCTGTCTCGCGGAAGATGCATGATCTGATCCCGGCTTCCATAGAGGATATCCTTAACATTGCGGATGCCTACAATGCTCCGGGGCAGGTGGAGAATATCTTTCTGTGGGATGTTTCTGATATTTTATATAATTATTTTTTCGCGGGCGCGTATATGGATGTGGGAGGCCCCTGTGGGGATGATGCGTCTGTGATCGAGATCTATAATGAAGATTCCATTGCGTGTATGAGCGTATATCAGGGACTGCGCCAGTTTTTTTCCATAGAATCCAAGGAAAGCAGTTATGCTCAGGTACTGCAGGAATTTCTGGATGGCAAGACCCTCTTTACGATTGCGACGATTGATGCCATCAGCAGCCTTGAGCAAGCAAAGGAGGACGGTGGATTTCCGTATGAATACGGCATCGCGCTGCTGCCGAGCATTGATGGAGTGCATGCTGCAAGAGGTTTGTCCGTAACGAATGTCATCGCAGTGAACGGTTACAGCGAGCATAAGGAGATGGCAAATATCTTTGCAAGATACCTTGTCTACGAGACTGCGGACACTCTGTACGACAGGACAGGTAAGATGCAGGCGACGTATCCGATTGAAGATTTTGTGACGGATATCCGGGATGAGATCGTTGCTATTTATGAAAATTCTACTTCGCTGCCTAAGATCTTGGAAATCAGCAATTTCTGGATACAATTGGAGCTGGCATATACCAGGATCTGGGATGGAGGCAATGTCAATGATGTGCTCAGGCAGCTTTCCGAACAGATGAAGACGCAGATCGCCGGGGAGGGCGTTGCGGAAGAAGTGATTCCCTCAGCCACACCGGAATTGTAATGTGATTTTGTATTCCAATCCGGTCAGATGTTCAGTAAAATGTTTGGAAAATTATAAATGCAGTTCATAAACAGTTCGAAAAGCCGTGTCCGTCATCAATGAATGTCAGGCGCGGTTTTTTATCTGATTTTCTTTTTTTCTGGCAGCATAGAAATATGCCTGATTTAGGTGGGCAAAGAATAATTTCTTTTATAAAAAAGTTATATTTGATATAATGAACATGACATACAGTTGTCGTGTTATGGCTGATATGATGTAAACGGAGCGTGAAAAGTGATGAAGATAGACAGACTGATCGGGATATTGTCCATCTTACTGCAGGAAGAGAAGACAACGGCGCCGGATCTGGCAGAGAGGTTTGAGGTATCAAGAAGAACCATCAACAGGGATATTGAAGATCTTTGTAAGGCAGGGATTCCCATCAGGACGGCTCAGGGCGCCAGCGGCGGTATCAGTATTATGGATGGATACCGTATGGACAGGACCATATTGACCTCCAAGGATATGCAGATGATCCTCGCGGGGCTTCGGAGTCTGGACAGTGTAAGCGGAAGCAGGTATTATGGACAACTGATGGAAAAGCTGCAGACAGGATCGTCGGAGTTTATCAGCGGCAGGGATTCCATGTTGATCGACTTGTCGTCCTGGTACAAGGGCTCTCTGGCACCGAAGATTGAGGTCATTCAGAGCGCGATTGAAAACAGACACTTTCTGACATTTAAGTATTATGCGCCTGCAGGAGAAAGCCGGCGTTGTATTGAACCATACTACCTAGTGTTTCAGTGGTCAAGCTGGTATGTATGGGGATGGTGCAGGGACAGAAAGGATTATCGGCTGTTTAAGCTAAACCGTATGGATCAGATGGCGGAATCCGACCAGAGTTTTGTAAGCAGAAATGCTCCCATACCGGATCTGTCCAATGAGAAAATCTTTCCGGGCGGCATCAAGGTAAAGGCGCTGTTTGCGCCTGATGTGAAATGGAGGCTGGTGGAAGAATTCGGTCCTCACTGTTTTACGGAGGCTGAGGACGGAAGACTTCTTTTTTCCGCCGACTATACGGATAGGGAGAATCTTATCACATGGCTTCTGACGTTTGGCTCAAAGGCGGAGGTATTGGAACCGAAAGATGTCCGCAATGCAATCAGGAGTATTGCGGAAGAAACAATCAAATTATATAAGGAGGATCAAGATGAGTGAGAATGTGAGCTGCTGTGGGGCCGATTGCGGCGCCTGCAGTCTATATGGAAATTTATGCACAGGCTGTAATGAAGCAAGTGGGAGGGTATTCCATGCGCCGGAGGGGAAGGAGTGCCCGATTTATCATTGCAGTAAGATACAACAGGGATTTGCTTCCTGTGGAGAGTGTAAGAACCTTCCCTGTGGGATCATTTTTGGGACACGTGATCCGAATCTGTCGGAAGAAGAGTTTATGAAGACAGTGGAAGACCGCGTGAACCGGCTAAAGGGAGGCTCTGGGAATGGCGTTTGATTATAAGAAGGAATACAAAGAATTTTATCTGCCGAAAGCAAAACCTGAAATCGTGACGGTGCCAAAGATGAATTTTCTGGCGGTACGCGGCAGCGGCGATCCAAATACGGAAGGCGGAGAGTATAAAGCTTCTATTGGGCTTTTGTACGGGATTGCATTTACGATCAAGATGAGTAAGAAGGGCGACCACCGGATAGAAGGATATTTTGATTATGTCGTACCGCCGTTGGAAGGGTTCTGGTGGCAGGAAAGCAAATATTGTGCCTGCGGCCCAAATTCACAGGTGGCGGAAAGGAGCAGTTTTTCAGTTGGAATTGATTACAGCCGTAAGGACAGCTTCCAATGGATCTCGGTTATTCGTCTGCCGGATTTTGTGACCAAAGAGGATTTTAACTGGGCCGTGGAAGAAGCGTCAAGAAAGAAGGCAACGGATTTCTCTAAAGTGGAATTCCTGACATATGAGGAAGGTCTTTGCGTACAGTGTATGCATATCGGAGCATATGATGATGAACCGGCAACCATAGAAGGGATGCATCATTTTATGGAAGAACAGGGATATACATTAGATATTACAGACCAGAGATATCATCATGAAATTTATTTAAGCGATGCGCGCAGGGTGGCTCCGGAAAGGCTGAAAACGGTGATCCGGCATCCGATAAGGAGAGTATAAAAGTATGGAATATATAAGAGTTACAAAGGAAAATCTGGAAAAGGAGCACATCTGCTGTGCCATTTCCAACAATAAAGACATTCAGGTATCATCAAAGAAGGCATGGTTGTCAGAGCGGTTTGAGGAAGGACTTGTCTTTCTTAAAAGTGTAGAACGGGGAAAGTGCTTCATAGAGTATATTCCTGCAGAAAATGCATGGGTCCCGATTATAGCAGAGGGATATATGTACATTGACTGTCTTTGGGTTTCCGGGTCCCTGAAAGGGCACGGATATTCCAACGATCTGTTGGAAACATGTATCGAGGACAGCAAAGAAAAGGGAAAGAGGGGGCTATGCATCTTATCTTCCGCGAAGAAAAGGGCGTTTTTGGCAGACCCTAAGTTCTTGGAATATAAAGGGTTTTCCGTGAGCGATGAATCAGATAACGGAATCCAGCTATGGTTCCTGCCGTTTGAGAAAAATGCGGAGCAGCCAAGGTTTAAGGAATGTGCGAAGCATCCGGGAACAGAGGAGAAAGGTTATGTGCTGTACTATACGAATCAGTGTCCGTTCCCGGCAAAATATGTACCGTTGATAGAAAAAATCGCGCAGGAAAAGGAAGTACCATTTCATTCCATTCATATTGAGGACAGGGAGACCGCGCAAAACGTACCTACACCGGTTACCAATTACGCATTGTTCTTAGACGGGAAATATGTATCTAATGAGATTTTGTCAGAGAAGAAGTTTTTGAAGATGATAAAAAACGAATAAATTCGTTTTGCAAATATTGTGCCTGCGGCAGCATACAACAAAAAGCTTTTGCTTTTCGTTGTCGAGAATTTGCAGGTAATGAAAAGGCATGGTGATTAATATGGGTAAGGATCAGAATAAGAAGATGATGGAATATGTGATGGATCAATTGTCAGATCTGCCGGGAGTGAGGAATATCCCTATAATGGGCGGATATATCTTTTACTACAATGAAAGAATTTTCGGCGGCATATACGGCTCGGGCGAGCTGTTGATCAAAATCACGGAAACAAGTAAGAAATACATGCCGGACAGTGAGCCGGAGCTGCCCTATGAGGGAACGAAGGAGATGCTTCCCTGTACGATTATAGAAGACCGGGAGAAACTGCAGATCATGGTGAAGGAGATGTGGGCGGAGCTTCCGGAAAGGAAGAAGAAAAAAGTTTCTCTCAAATAGCCTGTGTTATCCCGCATAAGATTCACTTATACAACCCCTCCAAAAAAAATAAATTGTTTTAATCGATATAAAATTATATAATAGACTAAAGAAAGCATATGGTAGGAAAACTTACACGGGTAAAAGAGATTGCTGCTTATTAAAAAAGAAGCAGGATGTAAGGATAATGAAATGGAGGATTTTCGGAATGGATGAAACAAGAAAGAAACCTATTATTAATTTAACATTGTCGGCTATGTTTATGGCGTTGGGGCTGGTATTGCCGTTCCTGACCGGACAGATCAAGCAGATTGGCAGCATGCTTCTGCCCATGCACATTCCCGTTTTTTTGTGCGGCTTGATCTGCGGCTGGCAGTATGGTCTTATTGTCGGGTTTATAGTGCCGCTTCTGCGCTCCATGGTGTTTGGAATGCCGATTCTTTTCCCGACGGGAATTGCCATGGCGTTTGAGCTTGCCACATATGGAGCGGTGATCGGCTGGCTGTATTCCCATTCCCGTTGGCAGTGCGTCATTGCATTATATCGCTGTATGATCGCAGCAATGCTGGCAGGACGTCTGGTATGGGGAGTTGTTCAGGTAGTGCTGCTTGGCATTAACGGCAATGGTTTTACATGGCAGATGTTTATCGCCGGTGCGTTTTTGAATGCGGTTCCGGGGATCATCCTGCAGCTTATTCTGATTCCGACGATTATGGTTGCGTTGAACCGTACCGGTCTTGTGCGGTTCGGCAGAAATAAAGCTTTACTGCAAAATGCGGGGGACTGAAGTATGGAAGAAGGGAAAACTGCATGCTCTGCCATATTACAGCAGATCCGCGGCCATCATAAAAAGCCGCTGCTGGTTGCCATTGATGGAAGATGCGGCGCGGGGAAGACCTCATTAGCCGCCTTACTGCAGGAAGAAATCGGATGTAATGTAATCCATATGGATCATTTTTTCTTACAGCCCGGACAGCGTACAAAAGAGCGTATGCAGGAACCGGGCGGCAATGTGGATTATGAAAGGTTTCTTAAGGAAGTTATGACGCCCCTTAGTCAGGGAAAAGCGTTTTCCTATCAGCAGTTTGACTGTAAAAAGATGGAACTGTCATCCCTGATTCAGATGAAACCAAAGGATGTCACGATTGTGGAAGGTTCCTATAGCTGTCATCCTTTTTTATGGGATTTTTATGATCTGCGGGTTTTTCTGAGTATTGAACCTGAGGAGCAGATCCGGCGTATCCGCAGCCGGAATGGAAGCGAAGCGGTCTCTCATTTTCGTGACCGTTGGATTCCTTTGGAGGAACGGTATTTCAGCGCTTACCGGATACAGGAACGCTGTGATCTGGTGTTGGAAATGTAATGACAGACTTCCTTTTGGGATTTTATAGATTATAAGTCAAGCTTCATATAAATTGATGTAGTCATAGGACTATCATTATAACTTGGTATTTCATAAAAACCAATGGTTTCATACATATTAATCGCGCTCTTCAAAAACGGCAGTGTATCTAATAACATATGAGAATATCCGATGTCTTTTGCATCTTTGATGATTTGTTGAACCAGTTTGCTGCCTATATGTTTTCCTCTAAAAGCAGGCCTGACATAAAGCCGTTTCATCTCACAATTCCATTCGTCTATTTTTCTCAGTCCGATACATCCCGCCAATTCTCTATTATAAAATGCAATATACAATCTGCCATCCGGTAAACCATACTTTATGTCCAAATGTTCTAATTCTTTATCATAATTCTGAAGTTCAAGATATTTTTGAAATGAACTATCCCCTGCAATCAGCATTTTTGTATATTCAGAAAATAATATGCGTATTTCATTTGGAAAATCATATGCAGGTATGATCTTGAGTTCCATGATAATCCTCCTCTGATAATGATGTCATTATAATCTATTTTTAGTTGATATACAATTCTGAAATAGGTAATTGCGAAACTCAATTTTTGCATATTTTCGTTCCGCAATTCTGTTCAAGGGGTTTACATAACTCAAAGTTTGGAAATATATGTTCCAAAAATGATTTCATTTATGATTTTTTTGGAACATATATTTTCAAACAAAGAGTTATGTAAGCCGGACTTAACTCTTTCACAATTATCTATACAATTCTGAAAAAGAGAGATGAATGATCCTGTTTTGCAATCATCAAAAGAGTATGAAAGAAGGAAAAAAGGCAATACTAATCTAAGTAATATGCTGTTACTGAGAAGTGCAGGCAGAGAGAAAGGGTTAGTATTATGTGGGGGATTTTGATCGCAATCTTGTCCGGAGCCCTGATGAGCGTGCAGGGCATTTTTAATACGCAGGTGACGAAGGCTTCCGGTATCTGGGCGGCGGCAGCTTATGTACAGGCTTCCGCGCTTGTTGTATGTCTGGCGGCATGGCTTTTTATGGAGCGCGGGCCATTGGGTGACGTGGTTAAAGTGCAGCCCAAATATATGCTCCTTGGGGGTGCGATCGGCGCATTTATCACGATTACGGTAATTAAAAGCATGGATGCGCTGGGACCGGCAAGAGCGGTTATGATTATTGTCATTTCTCAGCTTCTGGTTGCCTATATCATCGAACTTCTGGGGATATTCCAGGTGGAGAAGCAGCCGCTGGAGCTTCGTAAGGTCATCGGGATCATCGTCGCAATCGTGGGATGCGTGTTATTTAAATGGGATTAAAATATTTAATGAAATCTTAACAAAATCACTCTTGTAATTTTATGCAACATAGCATAGAATAAAACTAGTCTGAAAGGTCTCCTTGCGGGTGTCAGATACACCGGAAAGGAGATTTTATGAAAATGAAATATATGATCATGGTGATGATGGCATCGCTTCAGATAGCTTTTTTGTCGTCGTGCGCAGCACCATCGCCGCAGGTGGCGCTTCAGGACGCTGTTTCGGGACAGGTTTTGCAGGAACAGCAGACTGTGGATTCGGAAAGAAGTGATGCTGTGGCGGAGGAACCACAGGAGGAGGTTTATATCCATGTCTGCGGTGCGGTCAGGTCGCCGGGTGTTTATGCCCTGCCGGCAGGCAGCAGGCTCTATGAAGCAATAGAGGCGGCAGGCGGGTTTTTGCCGGAGGCTTGTCAGGATTATTGCAATCTGGCGCTGACAGTCAGTGACGGTATGCAGTATCAGATCCCGACGGAAGATGAGGCGCTTTCCGGTGAATTTCCAAACGCCGGACAGGAGGAGCGGTCGTCCTATGACGCCCAGGGACTTCTGGATATCAATCTTGCTACCGCAGCAGAGTTGATGGAGCTTCCGGGGATCGGGCAGACCCGTGCGGATGCGATCATTACATATCGTGAGGATCACGGCGCATTTGCCTGTAAAGAGGATCTTATGCAGGTGACGGGGATCAAGGGCGCTACATATGAGAAGATTGAGAGTTATATCACGGTGCGCTGACATGTTATATTTTAAATAAGGATTGGTTCACATAGAGATGAGTAAGAGAATATTGGTCGTAGATGATGAGAAGCTGATTGTAAAAGGGATCCGGTATAGTCTGGAACAGGACGAGATGCAGGTGGATGTGGCATATGATGGGGAAGAAGCGTTAGAAAAGATCAAGGCAAATCAATATAGTCTGATTTTATTGGATCTGATGCTTCCAAAGCTTTCCGGCACGGAGGTGTGCCAGCAGGTCAGGGAGTTTTCCGATGTGCCGATTGTGATGCTGACGGCAAAGGGTGATGACATGGATAAGATCATGGGATTGGAAAACGGAGCTGACGATTATATTACCAAGCCGTTTAATATCCTGGAGGTCAAGGCACGCATCAAGGGGATTATCAGAAGATATGAAAACGCCGCGCGTAAAAATGCAAAGCCGGTTTCCCATATCATTGAAAACGGAGAATTGATGATCGATCTGGATAACCGCCGTCTGATGATCGGGCAAAGAGAGATCAATCTGACAACCAGAGAATTTGAATTATTAGAACTCTTTGTAACCAATCCGGGTAAAGTATATAACAGAGACAGTCTGCTGAAGCTTGTCTGGGGCGCGGATTATCCCGGAGATGTGCGGACGGTGGATGTCCATGTGCGGCGTCTGAGGGAAAAGATAGAGGACAATCCTAGCGAACCTAAGTTCGTTCAGACAAAGTGGGGGGTTGGATACTATTATAAGGGGTAAGCTTGCTTTTATCCGAAGTTTTAAGCTTCGTATATTTCTTATTATCATTTTAACAGGATTGTTTGGCAGCGCAATGATGTGGCGCGGTATTCTTAATCATTATGAAGAGGAAAATATTAATACGCGTACCAGTGAGGTTGTTAATCAGATGCGTATTGTTGCCAATCATCTGATATCCTATCATTATCTACAGGATAATTCTTCAGAAATCATTAATGCGGAATTGTCACAGCTTTCTACGATCTACGACGGAAGGATACTTGTTGTAGATCAGAATTTTCGTATTATCAAGGATACCTATGGACTTAGTGAAGGCAGGTATATGATCGCCAAGGAAGTGATTGATGGTTCCGGTGGCAAGACAGTAACCAATTATGATGCCAACAATCATTTTATTGAGGTCGTCGTTCCGATCTTTGGCACTGCGGAGGGTGAAGGGGACTCTGGTGCAGAGGGAGTGATCCTGACCAGCGTCTCTACGGAAAGCTTTACGCAGAATTATGCGACGATCTACCGTCAGGCGAGAGTGCTGGAGACAGTGATCATGATCTGCACCATCGGTATCGCGATTTTTATATCAGTGATCATTACACGGCCCTTTGACGAGGTGGTTAAGGCTGCCAATGAGGCGGTTACCTTCGATGAGGTGATACCTGCGGTTCCGGATTATATCGAGACTCAGCAGATGGTGGAAGCCTTTAATAAGATGCGTGCCAGAGCGAAGGCGCTGGATGATTCGCGGCAGGAATTCGTCAGTAATGTATCGCATGAATTAAAGACACCGCTCACTTCCATGAAGGTTCTCGCGGACTCCCTGAATATGCAGGAGGACGTACCGGTGGAGATGTATCGTGAGTTCATGCATGACATTACGGAGGAGATTGACCGGGAAAATAAGATTATCACAGATCTGCTTTCTCTTGTGAAGATGGAAAAAGGTGCGTCCGGCATGAATTTTGAAAGCTGCAAGATCAATGCGATGCTGGAGCTGATCATAAAGCGTTTGGGACCGATCGCAAGGAAGCAGGAGGTAGATCTGATCTTTGAGAGCGAGCGGGAGGTTACGGCGGATGTGGATGAGGTGAAACTGACGCTTGCATTGACCAATCTGATTGAAAACGGTATCAAATATAACCGCCATCCGGGCTGGGTGAAGATCATACTGGATGCGGATCATCAGTATATGACAGTTGAGGTGAGGGATTCGGGAATCGGGATCGCAGAGGCGGATATCGATCATATATTTGAGAGATTTTATCGGGTGGACAAATCACATTCCAATGAGATAGACGGTAACGGTCTGGGGCTTGCCATTGTAAAAAGAACGATACAATATCATCGCGGATCGATTACGGTGGATAGTGTGATGGGAGAGGGAACCAGCTTTTTGGTGAAGATACCATTGAGTTTTATCTCTGTAGATTGATTTTAACAGGAATTTCCGTTAGGTTTACGGTTTGGGAGCAATGCAGGGAAGAAAGAGGGGCAAAAAAGTGCGCTTTATAAAAAGAAAGAAGATAAAAGGATATGGGAGCGATATGGCTGCTGCTTTGCTGTATTTGTTTGTTATTGCATTCCTATTATCCTGCAGCAGGACGGGGCATGCAGAAGGGCAGCATGGAGCTTCGATATCTTCCTCCGAAATACAGCTTTATTATCTGAACAAAGATGAAAATGCCCTGATCAGCCAGCCCTATACAATGGAGGCGGAAGATCAGAGCGGGCAGATACGGGAGCTGCTGGAGAAAATGCAGGCGATTCCGGAAAGCATTGATATAAAAGCGCCGATGCATCTGGGATTTCAGACAGTTTCTTATCAACTGGAGGGGACGCAGATCGTTCTGGAAGTGGATGAAGCCTATAAGCAGCTGACGCCCTCCACGGAGATACTGGCGCGGGCGGCGATGGTAAGGACATTGACGCAGATCAAGGGGATCGACGGCGTTAGTTTTCTGGTGGGAGGGGATCCCCTGACGGATCTGGCAGGGAAGCCGGTTGGCGTAATGACGGCGGATATGTTTATTGATAATCAGGGATCGGAGATCAATGCTTACGAACAGGCCAATATTATATTATATTTTGCAAATGAAGAGGGAAATGCATTGCTCAAGGTCAACCGGCTGGTCATATATAACAGTAATATAGCGATTGAAAGGGTTGTGGTAGATCAGCTGATCGCGGGACCGAGCAATACGGAATCTTATCCGACGATCAATCCCGCGGCAAAGATCAATTCGGTTACGATTACCGATGGCACATGTTATGTGAATCTGGACAGTTCGTTTTTGACGCAGCCTTATAATGTCACATCAGAGGTGACGATCTATTCCATCGTAAATTCCCTGGCGGAGCTGAGCAGTGTTAATAAAGTCCAGCTTCTGATAGATGGGGAAACAGCGGTGCAGTATCGTGATAATATCAGTTTTGAGAATACGTTCACACGGAATCTTGATCTGATAGAATAAATTAGAAAATCTGGGGGAAAGGCAGGGAAAAGATGATGCGAAGGCCGCTATGCGCAGCCTCTCTTGTCTGTATCGCCCTGATCTTTTGGTGGCTCTGTATTAAGGGACCGCCGGAAGTGGATGTATCGGCTTGGACGGATCGTAAGCTTTTGATTGGCGGCACTGTCAGCGGAAAAGAGATCAGGGGAGAGACACAGGTAGTATATCTTAGTAATATCGCATTCTGCGATATGGAATCACCGTTTGGGGAAGATTCCTTTCAATCAATTAATGACGCAGTTGATACATATGGATTAATCTGTTATATGCAGCACGAGGCGCCGCCGATGGGCGCAACGGTTTTACTCACGGGGAAAATGACCGCATACCCTGCGGCGACGAATCCGGGTGAATTTGACCAGAAAAGCTATTATCTGTTACAGGGATACTGCGGAAAAGTATCGGTAACGGAAATTGTCAGCGTTTCGGAAGAATATGATGCTTTCAGAGAGGGACTGTACCGGATCCGCTGCTATCTGTCTTCCGTATTGGATGATGCGCTGGATGAGCGGGATGCTTCGGTGATGCGGGCGATGCTTCTGGGGGAAAAGCTTCAGATGGATCGTGACATTAAAAAGCTCTATCAGACCAATGGGATCGCCCATATTCTGGCAATCAGCGGTCTGCATATCAGCATGATCGGAATTGCGTTGTATCAGCTTCTGAAACGGCTTTCCGTGCCGCTTTATGTATCGGGAGGATTTGCCATGATGGTCATGCTCGCTTATGCCGTTATGACCGGCGCGAGCGCCTCGACGGTCCGGGCGGTGGTTATGTTTGGATTTATGGTCACGGCAGCCTGCGTAAGAAGAAGTTATGATCTGCCTACGGCGCTGTCTGTGTCGGCGCTGTGTACAACGATTTCGGAACCATATGTGCTGTATCAGACGGGATTCTGGCTGTCCTATATGGCGGTTTTCGGTGTGGCAATCCTGTATCCCGCCCTGATGGATGGGATTGAGATTAAAAATAAAAGACTGCGTACTCTCTGCAATGCCGCTATTGGAGGCTTGTGTGTCAATCTTGCGACGCTGCCTGTGCTGCTGTCAAGTTATTATGAATATCCGGTTTATTCCATATTCCTGAATCTGCTGGTGATTCCGCTGATGAGCCTGCTGCTTCCGGCAGGGATATTTACGGTTATGGCAGGCTGTATCTTTCTGCCTTTGGGAAAGGCTGTGGGAATGATCGTTCATGTGATCCTGCGGGTCTATGAATGGCTCTGCAGCGCAGCCGTGAATCTGCCGGGCAGAAGCTGGATCGCCGGTGCGCCCGGAGCTTTAAAGATCATAATGTTTTATGGCATTTTGATCTTAGTCGCGCTGTCGGGGAAAAAGGTTGGAAGAAAGAGGCTTCGCCGGATGCAGGTGTATGTCCGGTTTCTGTTGATCGCTGTTGCGGTCCTGATGATGGGACTGCGGGCGGAAGAGGGGCTTCGCATAACGCTGCTTGATGTGGGGCAGGGTGACGGGATCTGCATCCGCGCAGAGGGGATCGTCTGCATGCTCGATGGCGGAAGCTCTTCAAAAAGCCATTTGGCGGAATATCAGCTCATGCCGTTTTTAAAACATGAGGGGATCAGTGAAATTGATTATTGGCTGATCACGCATCCGGATCAGGATCATTGCAGCGGATATCAGGAAATGATGGAGATGGGGAAGGGAAATGCGATTACCGTACATACACTTGTGCTTCCGGATGCATATGGCATCAGGGAAAGCTGTGCGGAGCTGATCTCACTGGCAGAGGAAAATGGCGTTCAGGTGCTGCTATTGTCAAGCGGCGAGTATCTTCAGGCAGGAAAGCTTAAGCTTACGGTATTGCATCCAAAAGAAGGATACCGGACGGAGGATGTCAATGAAAGTTCGCTGGTTGTTTCTGTAGAATATGAGGATTTCTGCGGGGTCTTTACCGGGGACGCCACGGCGGAAAGCGAGCGGGAAGTCATACGATATTGGGAGGAATATGGATGCCGTCAGGTGCAGCTGCTAAAGGTCGGACATCATGGATCCTCGACCTCCACTTCGGAAGCCTTTCTGGAATATTGCAGTCCGCTGGCAGCCGTGATCTCCTGCGGGCGGAATAACCGTTACGGGCATCCCCATGAAGAGGTTGTAGAACGGCTGAAACAATATGGCTGTATGATATACCGGACAGATGAGAGTGGGGCGGTAAGCGTGTATGTCAGGGATGGGAAGATGTGGATAGAGGGATATATCGGATTTTAAGTTTTCCCATCGGGGTAATCGCTGTAAAGCGGTTTCGGCGTTGCAGGCTCTAAGGAAGCGTTGATTTATTCTGTACTTCCTTGGATTTTGCCTGCCCGGCTGTAGGATATCCGTTTCCTTGCAAATCAGTTGTCTGGGTGCACTGCTGCTCCTGATCGGTTTTTCCGTTTGGTCTGCTGCTTTCCCAAACGCCCTTTGGGATAGTATTGATTGGTTTTTTGTATTCTGCGGCTTTCATATTAATCCTCCATGTCAGAGCAGCTTGCGCGATGACACCTCGTTTCCAAGCTGTTTTTTATAATTTTTTTAAATTAAATTTTAGGGATACGTTGAATCACTCAAGGCTTCCCCGGATATTTTATGTTCATAGTATCTCATATTTAAAAATATTTATGCAGCGTGGAATTTATAAAGACGGCATGGTTTTAGTTGAGAAAAAGCAATTTTTGTGATAGTATCATACACGAAAGCGGATCGTAGTCAAATGATGGGAGACTTGTAATACGACATCATCGAGGAACAGGAGCTTAGCTGCGATGAAAACAGTTTGTCAGGTATGTATGCATCACTGCGCGCTGGAACCCAGACAGACGGGAATGTGCAGAGCCAGAAAAAACGAGGGCGGAAAGATTATCTGCGAAAATTACGGCCGGATCACGTCCATAGCACTGGATCCCATTGAAAAGAAGCCTCTTTATGAGTTCCATCCGGGAAGCATGATACTGTCTGTAGGAAGCTATGGCTGTAACCTAAGATGTCCTTTCTGCCAGAATCACGAGATCTCCATGACGGATGGAAGGAACCCTGAAGCGGAGTATATCTCTCCCATACAGCTCGCGGATCTGGCGCTGACATGGAAGGAACAGAAAAAGGCGGGAAACATCGGCGTAGCCTACACCTATAATGAACCCTTGGTGGGTTGGGAGTTTGTCCGTGATACAGCCAGACTGGTGAAGGAATACGGCATGCAGAATGTTCTTGTGACAAACGGCACCGCTGCACTTGCGGTGCTTGAGGAGCTATTGCCTTGGATAGATGCCATGAACATTGACTTAAAGGGCTTTCGCGAGGAGTACTACCGGAAGCTTGGTGGGGACATGGAGACGGTCAAGGCGTTTATCGCCAGGGCGGTGGAAAGCTGTCATGTGGAACTGACCACGCTGATCGTGCCGGGGGAAAACGATTCTCCTGAAGATATGGAAGCGCAGGCTAAATGGATCTCCGGCTTAAGTCCGTCCATCCCTCTTCATATCACCCGCTTTTTTCCCTGTTACCGCATGAGGGACAGGGAAGCTACGGACGTGGAGCAGCTTTACCGCCTTGCCGGGACGGCAAAGAGGTATCTGGAAAAGGTATACGTGGGGAACGTGTGACCGGACAAAAAAGAGATTCTTTTTCCTAAGCTCTCCAAGGTCTGGTTTTTCCAAGCCATCCCATCTCTGCCCAGTATTTTGCGTCAAGATAGTCAGGATTGTCTTCGTGCAATGATTTCTGCAACATGCGGCAGAAAAGAAATTTTATCCTTGTAATTGCATTTACCTTTGGAGGTTTTTCATAATTGATATGAAAAATTTTATCTGATAAACGACTTATTTTTTTCGTAAGCTCCAAGCGCTTTTTTTCTGCAAGCCTTTCCCAGACAACATCGCTCATAAGTTGTCCTGTAAATACTGTGATTTTGGAAATGCCCCACCATGAAAGACTGTGTTTTATGTCTTTCGCTGTGGATTTTGCTCCTGCACCGAGACATTGCGTAATGATAACTGCACGCTTTGTAAACATTTCAGGAGCAGGGCGGTGCGGCATCCATAAATATGCAAGATGGTCAAGCAGCGCTTTCATGGAACCTGTTGCGTGCATCACATAAGCGGGACTGGTCATGACAATCAAATCGGATTCTAATAGCGACGATACAATTTTTTGTATGTACTCCGTATCTTTGCATGTATGTTCGCCTTTCAACATACAATTTATACAGCCTGAGCAGAAAGCCGGACAGTCCTTTGGAAGATAAAATTCCCTGATATCCGAATTTTTCCGGAACTGTTTCAAAAAAATTTCTTTTAAACGATAGGTTATACCTTGTTTTTCTGTTCCGTTTATCACTGTTATTTTCATAAGCTAGACCTCCAAAATGTCATGTAATACCGCTTTATGAAATGCTTTCCGTTCTTCCGGAACGGTCAAGTCTATCCCATAAAGCTGCATAATTACTTTATGGCGCAAAAAAGCCTGCTGCATCGCAGTAATCAGATAAAATGTCTTGCGTTTAAGCGTTTCTTCGTCCCAATCCGGGCGGCAGGCGGACATAAGCGGAAGATAAGCAAGGTATGTCCTATGCGTATTGTCGTTTTCTTTTGGCATATGCATATCTGAAAGAACAGAAATTTTTGACACGGCATAGTGTTCAAATAAAAAGGTAAACGTCATGTCTCCAAGATACGCAAGTTTTTCAAAAGGATTTAGTTTTTCTGTGTTTTCCCGGATGGTTTGGAAATTATCAATAATACCGCTTACAATTCGTTCTACGCATAATTCTATGAGTTTGTCTTTGCTCCCAAAATGATAATTCACAAGCCCTAAACCAACATTTGCTTTTTTGCATATCTCCCGTACAGTAATGCTATCCATTTGCCCGCCTTTTTCATTAATGAGCCCGATCGTGGCTTGAATGATGAGTTCTTTATGATCCATAGCGCTCCTCCTGAACAATGTTCAATTATATTATACTGAACAATGTTCAGAAAGTCAATAGGGGATAAAATTGTCAAATAGTCTTTGCCTGTATAAACTTATTGATGTATAATATTTGAAAAGCACAGAGTCAGGCGAACCCTAAAATCTAAAGGATTTGCGTGGCTTTGACCGGAGACAGAAAATCTTCTTAGGGATACTGTGTCTTTAAAGATATTTCAGAAAAGGCAGGGATGATTATGGGCGGTAATCAGGCTGATATGAAACAAAATATTGAAGCGATCAGGGAAAAAATGGAGAAGGCGGCGCAGTCTGCCGGCAGAAGACCGGAAGAGATCCTGCTTCTTGCCGCATCCAAGACGCGTTCTATAGAAGAAGTAAAAGAGAGCGCGCGCTTTGCGATCGATCTGTTTGGGGAGAATCATGTGCAGGAGCTGGTTGAGAAAAAAGACGCGGATGCGTATCTGGGGAAACCGGTGCATCTGATCGGGCATCTTCAGACCAATAAGATCAAATATGTATTGGGAAGGGCGGAGCTGATCCAGAGTATGGACAGCGAGCATCTGCTGACTGCATTGGAGAAAGCCGCAGCCAAGCGGGATATGGTGCAGGATGTCCTGATCGAGGTCAATATCGGTGCGGAGGAAAGCAAGACGGGACTGGCGGCTGATAATTTGTGGAGGATGCTGGAGCTTTCCGCAGCACAGCCGCATATCAGAGTGAAAGGTCTGATGACGATCCCGCCTGCGGATACTTCGGATCTGGAAAACCGTAAATATTTTGAGAAGACGAGGCTGCTGTTTGAAAAAGCGAAGGATTTAAAATATGATAATGTTTCCATGGAGATCCTTTCGATGGGGATGAGTCAGGACTATGAAAACGCCATTCTGGAAGGAAGCACGATGATCCGGGTAGGCTCCCTCATATATGGGGCGAGAAAATATACATGATGAAAAACAGAAGCTTTGCAGGGGTTGAAGCGGAAGGAAGGGTCAAGGTTATATCAGTGGAGATAAAAAGTATCAATGACGTCAAGCAGCATCTGGAAAAGCTGCTGCAGGAGATCAAAGACGGAAATCCGAAGCAGGCATATCTGTTATATGGGGAAGAAGAATATTTGAAGCGTCAGTACAAAGACAAGTTTCTGCAGGCGTTGACAGATCCGGAGGATACGATGAATTTTCATCGGTTTGAAGGAAATAAGATCAATGCAGATGAAGTGATTTCACTGGCAGATACGATGCCGTTTTTGGCGGATCGAAGAACGATATTGATTATAGATTCCGGATGGTTTAAGTCGTCCTGTGAGGAAATGGCGGAATATCTAAAGCATCCTTCCGAAACGGTGCATTTCCTTTTTGTGGAGAGGGAACTGGATAAGCGCGGCAAAATGTACAAGACCGTAAGTAAGGAAGGCATAGATATTGATTTTAAGGAGCTGGATAAGCTGTCGGTCCACCGCTGGATGGCGGGGCTGGCAGCGGGAGAGGGAAAGAAGATCTCCGCCGGTGCGGCAGAACTGCTGACGCAGCGTGCTGGGCTTGACCTATGGACGATCCGCAATGAAATGGAGAAGCTGTTAAGCTATGCGCAGGACAGGAATCAGATCGTGGAGGCGGATGTAGAGGCTTTGACGGCGCGCAGTCTGGAAGACAGGGTTTTTGAAATGGTCGAGGCGATCGTCGGGAAGCAGCAGAAGAAAGCATTGCAGCTCTATTATGATCTGCTTGCATTGCAGAAAAGACCGAATGAAGTTTTGAATCTGCTGATAAGACAATTTAATAATATGATGCAGGCAAAGGAGTTGAAAATCAAGGGGTATGATAAGGGCGGCATTGCCAGAAAGATGAATCTGCCTGCCAATCAGACGTTTCTTGCGGATAAATATCCTCGTCAGGCGGCAGGATACAGCGTAGAAGATCTGAAAAGGATAGTGACGGACTGCGTGGAGACTGAAGCGGCGATCAAGTCGGGACGGATCGCGGATAAGCTGGGAGTGGAGCTGCTGATCGTAAGATACAGCACAGAATATGAGCAGGGGCGCTGACGCATCCCTGCCCATGCCTCGAGGTGATAAGATTTGATGTTTTGTATCAGGTAAGCTCCTATAAAGCTTTACCATCTTCAGTATAGCAGATAAATTCCCAATTTGATAAAAATTGAGCGAATATGCGTAAATTTGACGTGAAACATGTAAAAAGGGCTTTTGCGGGCTCTTTTTTATTTGCTGAAAAACATTGAGAGAAAAAAACTCGGCATTGAAGAAAAAAACCTCATTTTATGTAAACCATATGATATAATAAAAAGTACGTCGTAAAATTTTGTTTCGGTATGATCAATGCGGCTTTTCATCCTCCGTATCTGTTATGCGCTATCTCCGCTTTTCCATTATGACCGTTTTATTGTACATGAAAAGCAGTACTATAAAAATACAGTAAGGAAATGCTGTATGAAATAATGAAAACAGGGGAGGATGAAAATAATGTACAAAGGGGTAATGATGAATGAAGTGGTGAAAGGGCTGGAGAAAAAGGCAGGAACGGTTTTGTTTACTGTGTTGATCATATTTTTCCTGGTGACAATGCTTCCCATAAGTGCGTCTGGCAGCAGCGCAGGGATGACGGAGGAAGAATCGTATCATGATTTGGAATTATGTTTTCTGGAGGTTCTGGATATGAGGCTGCGGGAATACGGATATTCTGATCCGGGACTTACATTAAACAGTATTATCTATGCAGATGGCAGCCGTTGTTATTGTGTGAGGATCCATCATGGAAAAATTACTGCCGCCGGAACGGAGGCAGGGGAAGAATTGCTGCTTCGATTATCGGATATTTCTTTTCCGGCTGATCATTGCAGCATAATTTATGAGATCGTGCCATAAGAGGAACAATAAGGTAAGCAGGGCCGATAAAGCAAAAATATCCGATAAGGTAAGCAGTTTTACGATATAAGAGGGTTTGGCAAAGGTAGTAGGAATGGGGCGGTATGACTTGTCTATTAGTGATTCATTTGATATAATATATTGGGTGCAGGATAAAAAAGATATCATGCGGACAGGAGGCAGAGAAGCTGATGGAACCAAAAGCATTTGAGATATATCGGCACTTTAAGGGAAATCTGTATCAGATTATTGCGCTGGCAGAAGAGGAAGGGACCGGCAAAATGCTTGTGGTCTATCAGGGGTTATATGCTCCATTTAAGATATATGCAAGACCGCTGTCCGAATTTTTGGAAAGGCTGGATCGTGTGAAATATCCGAACGCAGCGCAGGAATACCGTTTTGAACGGATGGCGGATACAGAGGCTGTGGGAACATTGCGTGGGGAGAGGAACGAAGAAAGAGCCGCTGCAGTCATACCGTCTGAACGCTTACCGGAAAGTCGGGATGTTGCGGTATTAGAGAAGCTTCCGGATGTGACGGAGACGGCAGGAGGGATCGATCCGAATCTATTGTTATTTTTGGATGCAAGGGAACCGGAGGACAAGCTGGATGCGTTGTTTCGAATCAAAAGCTTTCTTACGCCGGATATGCTGACGGTGATTGAGATGTCGCAGGGAATGGAGCCGCAGGAAGAATGGACCATGGAGGAGCGGTATAAACATATTAAGAATGATATTATCACAAAACAGAAGTATGAACAGAAGCGCATATAATTTTTCGGTTCAACGGCAATGCGATCCCCTCCCGGAGCATTGCTTATGTGCATGGTGAGCGCATATATGCATGAAAGGGGAGGAAAGGGGCAGGCTGCATTATGTTAGGCAAAAATAAGGGTGCTGATAAAGAAGATATTTTGTTGCATGCCGTGAAGCCGTTATTACACTGGTATCGGGATAATAAAAGAACCCTTCCGTGGAGAGAGGATCCTGTACCGTATCATATCTGGATATCCGAGATCATGCTGCAGCAGACTCGCGTAGAGGCTGTAAAGGAATATTACAGACGTTTTCTTGATGAACTTCCGGATATTACTTCATTGGCGGCAGTACAGGAGGAACGTCTTTTAAAGCTTTGGGAGGGATTGGGATATTATAACAGAGCAAGAAACCTGAAGAAGTCTGCCATAATGATCATGGAAAATTATCAGGGAAACATGCCGGATACCTATGAAGACCTGTTAAAGCTGCCGGGGATCGGAGCATATACGGCTGGCGCGATTGCCTCAATCGCTTTTGGGGCGGATGTTCCGGCAGTTGATGGCAATGTCCTGCGGGTGATCACCAGAGTGACGGGCGACGAATCGGATATCAGCGATGATGGCGTCAGGAAGAGAATCTCCGGTGAACTGCTGAAGATCCTTCCGAAGGGCGAGAGCGGTACGTTTAATCAGGCGCTGATGGATCTGGGGGCTATGATATGTATTCCAAACGGACAGCCAAAATGCGATCAATGTCCGTGGAAGGAGCTGTGTATTACCTGCCGGGAAGGGATGACTGACAGGATTCCATATAAACCGCCGAAAAAGCAGAGAACAGTGGAAAAAAAGACAGTGCTTGTGATCCGCTTGAAAGGCGGTGTCCTGCTTCATAAACGACCGGGCAAGGGGCTTTTGGCAGGACTTTATGAACTGCCTTCTATGGAAGGGCATTGTAAAAAAAAGGAAGCGCTGGATTTTGTCAAGGAACTTGGATTTGCACCGATCTACATAGAATCCCTGCCATCGGCGAAGCATATTTTTACTCATAAAGAGTGGCTGATGAAGGCTTATCTTGTCCGGGCGGATGAGCTTTCCGAAACGAAGGATATTACCAAGGCAGATGGACGGTGGCATCTCGTATCGCCGGAAGAGATGGAGAAAGATTATCCGGTTCCTTCCGCATTTTCGGCATATGAAGGGGTTATCCGGCAGCAGTAAAAAATGAGCAATTGTAAAATTACGTTTGAAGAACATTTTACGAAGATATATTTATGCGGTTTACATAACATGATGTTAAAGGTGGATGTAAGATTTTTGAAAGGAGCGTTATCAGAAGATGAAGATATCTGAAATACTTGAAAAAAAACAACCTACCCTGTCCTTTGAGGTATTCCCCCCGAAGACAAGTGATCTCTATGAAAGCGTGGAGAAGGCGACGAATGAGATCGCGGCATTAAAGCCGGACTTTATGAGCGTTACCTATGGCGCAGGAGGCGGAACCAGTCAATATACGACAGCGATTGCATCTAACGTGCTGAAGCATCAGGTGCCGCCCCTGGCGCATCTGACCTGTGTCAATGCAACGGCAGAGAATATCAAAGAGCGTGTCATGGATCTGAAGGAGCACCATATTGAGAATATCCTTGCGCTCAGGGGAGATCTGCCGCAGGGCGTGGAGGATACTTCGGACTGGGAATTTCGTCATGCGGATGCACTGGTGCATGAGATCAGGAAATACGGTGACTTCTGTATCGGCGGCGCATGTTATCCGGAGAAGCATCCGGAGGCAGCCAATATGGCGGAGGACATTGTCAATATGAAGAAGAAGGTAGACGCGGGCTGCGCTTTCCTGACGACGCAGATGTTTTTTGACAACAGCATTTTTTATAATTATATGTATAAGCTGCGTGAAGCCGGAATCAATGTTCCCATCGTTGCCGGGATCATGCCGGTGACCAATGCAAAACAGATGGAAAGGATCTTAAAGCTGTCACAGGCATTTATCCCGCGGAGATTTGTTTCTTTACTGGATAAATTTTCAGACAATCCCGCAGCCATGAAGCAGGCAGGGATTGCTTATGCCACGGATCAGATCATAGATCTTCTGGCGAATGGGATCAATGCGATCCATATTTATACGATGAACAAACCGGACGTCGCAGCGAAGCTGCAGGATAATCTTTCGGAGATCATTCCGTCTTGTAAAAAATGATAACAGCTTTCGTTTTTTTGCAAATCCGTGCCCCTATAGAATTGATTGTTTGGAAAAGTTGTACTGAGTAAAGCAGTGAAAGGCGTAGTAATAAAAACAATGGATGCTCCCGTGATTACTTATGTTCCTCAAAATGGGGATATTGTTATTTTAGAAAAAGAGGTGTACCGTTATCTTGGTTACAGCCCCGGATGGATAGCGGGGATGAATGCGGATAGGGTTAAAGATACGGATATAGTTGGAGATGTGAATGCAGATGATCCCCCTGAATGGGCAGACAGTTCTTTGACGGTTATTCAGGGACATATCCGTGAAGCGGCTGCATCGACGGAAGCTGTAATGCATCCCAAAGCCTGTTACGGACGTTTTCCGATTGAAGTGAAGGGCGATGGGAGGATCCTGCTTCCCTATGGTGAAGTGGTCAGTCATGACCTGACAAGAAACCTTTGCGGCTGTCAGGAGATTTTTTTGTTTGCGGCCACAATCGGGGCGGAATATGACCGTCTGCTTCGCAGAACAAGGCTTACGTCTATGGCAAAAGCGGCTATCTTACAGGCAGCCGGGGCGGCGGCAGTGGAAAGTCTGTGCAATCAGTTAAATGATGATCTTAGGAAGGATGCTGAAGCCGGAGGATATAAGACGCATCCGCGATACAGTCCGGGCTATGGGGATTATGCGCTGGAGAACCAGAAAGGGATTTTTGCCGTATTGCAGCCATCAAGATATATCGGACTTTCCTTAATGGATACGTTGATTATGGCGCCGGAGAAGTCAGTGACGGCGGTGATTGGGCTGGAGAAACGCTGATAAACGTGTCTTTAAAGAACGCTATATTTCGGAAATTGGAGGAAATCATTTATGAATACTCATTCTGCAGAAGAACGGGATATCCGCATCAAAGAGTGTTTCGCTATCCTGCATCTGGAACAGACGAAGGATCTGGCGGTGATCAGAAAAGCTTACCATGAACTTCTGACGTCAGTGAATCCGGAAGACGACCCGGAAGGCTTCAAACGTCTCAGGGCAGCTTATGAGGAGGCGGCAGCCTATGCTGATACGCCGGATGAAGCGGATGAAAAAAACAGCATATCCCGTTCAGGTCTGGAAGAAGATAGTGCAGTCGGTCGTTTTATGATAAAGTTTGATCAGATCTATGCGTCTATCTCAAGAAGGATTGATCCGAAGGAATGGGAGACGCTGCTGGCGGATCCCGTGATCGATTCTCTTGACGAGGGAGAAGCCGTTAAATGGTGCCTGTTTGAGGAGCTTTCAAAGAAATTCCGTCTCCCTGCCGCAATCTGGCAGATGTTGGATCATACCTTCCTGATCCGGGAAAACAGACGGGAATTTGAGGAACATCTTCCCGCGGGCTTTGTGGATCATATGGTGAAGAAGCTTGAGGATAAGGAAGGGGTTTCGGATTTCTGGTTTGAAGCGTTGGAAGGCGCGGAAGGTGCAGATTATGATGGATTTATGTGGGATTATAATGAGTATGCCAATCAGGTGGCGGAGCATGCGCTGGAGGATTTAACAAAGAGGCGGGAGAAACTGGAGCGTCTTGAATCATACAAGATAGGGTATCCTTGGCTGGAGTTTGAATGGGCAAAGCTCTGGCAGAAGGAAGGGAAAAATGAGGAGGCGCTGAAACAGTATCAGCAGCTGATCCGGCGATATCCGGATAGTGAGGCAATACAGATACAAGGTGCAACAGGCTTGTACGGACTGGGGCAGTCCGGGGAAGCCGAGGAGATCTTTGACAAATACTTGAAATCAGATCATTTTGCAGGTGAATATTACCGTTTTAAAGCTCTTTTTGGAATGGCGCAGATCCGCAGGGATCAGGAGGATTGGAAGGAGGCGCGCAGGCTGGCGGCAAAGGCGAGAGGACTCAGAAACGTGGAGGAGCTGACAAAGCTTCTGGAGGAAGTGCTGCCAAAAGCCATTGAGGAATATGAAAAGGACGCCGATCATCTGTCGGCGGAGGATGTAAAAGAGCTTGGATGGAGTTATGTTCAGGCAGAAAGGAGTAAGGATGGGCAGGCGTTTTTTGCGGCGCATCCGGAGTATTGTCAGCATGCTGCATGGTGGCATAGACTTTCCGCTTCCATGCATTATCTGAATCAGGAATATCATGAGACGATCCGGGAAACGGAGAGCTGGCGGGAATGTCTGGAAGAAGAGAAACCGGAGGACGCTGAAAAGCAGATGGTAGATATATGCCGTATGGAGGGCAGCGCCTGGAGTAATCTCTATTTTTTACATGGGGAGGAAGAAGGGAAGGAGTATTTTGATCTGGCGGAAAAGTCTCTGGATCATGCCATAGAACTGGAACCGGAAAACCTTAACCATTATATGAGTAAGGTGATGCTGTATAGGGAGGCAAAGAACTATCAAAGCATGGCGGCTGTCTGTGAGAAGATAAAGGAGCTGGATCCGAACTTTTACTGGGCATATTTTTATCTGCAGGAAGCGTATGAAGGGCTGCACATGGCGCAGGAAGTCATCGATACCTTTTATCAGGCAAAGCGGTTATATAACGGCAATCCGGAGATCTATGAACGCGCCGCCAGAGTATTTATCGCTTATCGTCAATTAAAGGATGCTGAAAATATCTTCAGGCAGGCAGATGAGGCGGGAGTAGAAAGCTATCAACTGATGGCGCTGCGCATGAAAGCAAAAAACGGACTGGTAAAAACGCCGGAGGAATGGCAGGCGGCGGATGATTACGCAGCGAAGGTGCTCCGACGCATGAAGAAGGAAAAGGCGCCGAAGGAATTGATCGCTGAAGCGCTTATGAACAGGTACTATCTGAACGAGGACGAACATCTCAGCGGGAAATCCACCAGAGATGCTGCGCTGCGGTATATCTTGGAATCAGAACGCCTTGCAGATGGTATCTCCAAGCTGTATTATATCGGACGGTTATACCATATCCATAAGAAGGATGACAAAAAGGCATATCGTTATCTGAAGGCATGTGAAGACAAGGATATGGCATTTGAATGGGTGTATATTTATCTGGGCAGGATCAAAGAAAATGCGGGAAAGTATAATGAAGCGATTGTTTATTATCAGAAGGCGGTTGAGATCGCGCCTAAGAAGCAAAAGGAATACTGGAGGATCGGCTGGGTCTATCTGCGTAAATTTGTGAGCGCATACCAGCCGGAATACGGGAAGAAAGCGTTGGAATACTTCCTGCAGCAGGATGAAGAGAATGGCATCGTGCCTTGGAATTATTGGAGAAAAGCAAAGATCCATTATTATATGCGGGAGTATGAGTCCGCTTTGGAGGATATCGACAAAAGCTTTGAAGGGGAAGGAAAAAGCGGACTGTGGTTCACGAAAGCGGATATCCTCCGCACAATGGGGCGGCTGGATGAGGCGATTAAATGTTATCTGAAGAGCATCCATACGAAACAAAGATTTAATGAAGATAATGAATATTGTATCGGAAAGATCCTGAACTGTTATCTGCGGAAAGGGGATTATGAAGAAGGTACCCGATGTCTGAAGAAGCTGGCTAAGGAGCTTACCAAAGAGGAGGAACATAAGAAATGTCTGGAAAGCCTGGCGTATGTGGAAGCGCAGCAGGGACATATCAAGGAGGCGCTGAACTGGATCAGGAAGGAGTATGGAAGCATCGATGTGACGAAAAGGCATTGTGAGAAGCTTTCCGACGAGACCAGCCGTATTCAGGATATTTACGAGATCTGGAGCCTTTATCCTGCCGCCGGGGAGGCATGCCGGTATGTAGAAAAATATCTGGACCGGACAACCGCATGGATACAGGAGGAAGCGGAGAAGGAAGAGGAACCGCTGAATGACAGGATCAATCTTAGGTTCAAGCTGGCTGATATTTATTTTCATATCGCAGAATATGAAACTGCGCTCATGCATTATGAGAAGATTTATGAGATGACGAAAAAAATGCGGGATTATGATGATGCAAAGGATCTGGTGGAGAATATGATGATCGCTTATTACTATGCGGGCGATATGAAAAATGCCAAAAAGTTTGCAGGGATCTACCGCAGGTATCAGGATAAGCCGTTTAAGGAGTGTACTGATCTGGAATATTCCATAGAAGAGCTGATCGACAGGATGACCACCGGGGCAAGACAAAAATTGTATAACTATTTTCTGTATGCGTTTTATTCCGGCAGGACAGAGCTGGCATATACATATGTGGAGAAAATGCAGAGAGGCTGTATGTGTTACTGGTGCAGCGAAGAGGAGTGTACGGAAATGAAAGAAGCCATGGCGCGGCTGGCTTATCTGGAGGGAGATATGGAAAAGGCACGTATCCTCTGCCAGGAATCCAATCGGTGCTGCTACCGCGGCAATAATTCATCGGCGCAGCAGCTGCTGATCATGATCGACAGAAGGAGATAAAATAAATAAAGAATGAGGTGGATTCATGATTATAGGGATCGATCTTGGCACGACGAACAGTCTTGCGGCTTATTGTAAAAATAAAAAAGCAGTTATCATACCGAACAGGCTTCATAAGAACCTGACTCCATCCGTGGTAGCGGTGGATGAGGAGGGACAGATCCTGGTAGGGGAGACGGCAAAGGAATACGGCATGCTTCATCCGGAGCGGATGGCGGATGTCTTTAAGCGTTTTATGGGAAGTAAGAAGGAGTATGATCTGGGTGGACGCAGATTCAAGCCGGAGGAGCTTTCCGCCTTTGTTTTAAGATGCCTGAAAGAGGATGCGGAGGAGTATCTCGGAAAGAAAGTGACGGAAGCCGTGATCAGTGTTCCGGCATACTTTGATGATGAACGCCGTAAAGCTACGAAGCTTGCCGGAAAGCTGGCGGGGCTGAAGGTGGAGCGTATCATCAGTGAACCGACGGCGGCGGCAATCACTTACGGACTGTATGACAAGAAAGAGAATACCCGCTTTATGGTCTTTGATCTGGGCGGCGGTACGTTTGACGTATCGATTCTGGAATTGTACGGCACGATTTTGGAAGTGCGCGCAGTAGCAGGAGATAATTATCTGGGCGGGGAGAATTTTACGGAGGTGATTGAGCAGGAGTTTATCAGGAAGAACGAGATAGAGATTGATAAGCTGGATGCAAAAACGCTGACTGCCATTCATAAGGCGGCGGAACTCTGTAAAAGAGAACTTGGGGAAAAGAAGAATCCCAAAATGAAATGTAAGGTGGGCGGGGAAACAAAGGAGATGAGCATTACCGCAAAGGCGTATGAGAAGCTTTGCGAGCCCCTTTTAGAGCGTATCAGAAAGCCGTTGCAGCGAAGCATCACGGATGCCCATGTCAAGATCACGGATATTGATCAGGTGGTGCTGGTGGGCGGAGCTACAAGGATGCCGCTGATCAGGGAATTTATTGTGAAGTTGTTCAGGCAGTTTCCTGATACATCGGTCCAGCCGGATGAAGCGGTGGCGCTGGGCGCTGCGATCCAGGCGGCCATGAAGGCGCGGGATAAAGACGTAAAGGAAATTATTCTGACGGATGTCTGCGCGTTTACTCTGGGAACAGAGGTTTCAGTGGAACGGCCTGACGGGAGTTTTGAGAGTGGTCATTACTGCCCGATCATTGAACGTAATACCGTGATCCCCGCAAGCAGGACGGAGCGGCTCTATACCCTGCATGATGATCAGGAGAGGATACGTATCAACGTATTTCAGGGAGAAAGCCGTCTGACGGCCAATAATCTGCTGATCGGCACGATGGATATCAGGATCCCGAAAAAACCCCGCGGCGAGGAATCCGTGGACGTGACTTATACCTATGATATCAATTCCATTCTGGAAGTGGAAGTAAAGGTGGTTTCCACCGGCAGGGTGAAAAAACAGATCATTAAAGGGAAATATAACACCATGACGGACGAGGAGATCAAGACCCGTCTGGAGGAGCTTTCTTATCTGAAGATATCGCCCAGGGATCAGGAGGAGAACAAGCTGCTTCTGCTTCGCGGGGAACGCTGTTATGAAGAAAGCACCGGGAAGAAGCGGACGCTCATAGAACGGTGCATGAGGGAGTTTGAAACGGCGCTTGACAGCCGTGAACGTGACCAGATCATGGATGCGGCTGATGCTTTAAAAAAGTGTCTGGAGGAACAGGGGGACGAAAAATAGTATGAAAACAATACGGGAAAAAATGAAAGAAGGCTTTGTGTTTTTTGACGGAGGTTGCGGAACGCTTCTTCAGGCAGCAGGACTGAAAGCGGGCGAACTGCCGGAGATGTGGAATATTACCCATGCCGACGAGATCAGAAAGATCCATTATGATTATCTTATGGCGGGCAGCAATATCTTAAAGACCAATACCTTTGGCGCCAATGCGCTAAAGTTTTCGGATGAGGGGGAATATTCCCTGAAGAATGTTGTGGAACGCGCGATTGATAATGCCAGAGAAGCTGTTGCGTCAGCGGAAGCGGAAAAAAGCTTGCTTGCAGACAGATTTTTATCAAAGGAGCATTATATCGCGCTGGATATCGGTCCCCTTGGCAAGTTGTTAAAACCTCTTGGCGATCTGGATTTTGAAGATGCCGTAGAGCTCTTTTGTAAGACGATCGCCATCGGAGCAGCTTACGGCGTGGACTTGATCCTGATTGAGACCATGAATGATATCTATGAGGCGAAGGCGGCAATTTTGGCAGCAAAAGAGACCTGCGAACTTCCGGTGTTTCTGACGACTGCTTATGATGCATCAGGAAAGCTTTTGACCGGTGCGGATGCGAAAGCCGTGGTAGCGGCGGCAGAGGGGCTGGGTGTAGATGCTCTGGGAATCAATTGCAGCCTCGGACCGGAACAGATGATGGGCATTGTGGAGGAACTGGCGGAATATGCTTCCGTTCCCATAATCGTCAATCCCAATGCCGGCATTCCGAGGACGGAGAATGGAAAGACGGTGTATGATGTGACGCCGGATAAATTCAGGGATGCGATGATCAGAATCGCCGGACTGGGCGGCCGGATCCTTGGTGGCTGCTGCGGAACGACGCCGCTGCATATCAGCAGCATGATCGCTGCGGTCAAAGAGATGACGCCGCTGCCTCTGACGTTCAAAGAACATACCCTGATCGCTTCTTATACGCATACGGTGGAATTTTCAGGGAAGCCGGTACTCATCGGCGAGAGGATCAATCCCACCGGTAAATCCAAGTTTAAACAGGCTCTCCGTGATCACAATATGGATTATATCTTACAGGAAGGACTGACGCAGCAGGAGAAAAAGGCGGATGTCTTGGATGTCAATGTAGGACTTCCGGAGATCGACGAGGCTGCCATGATGACGGAGGTTGTCATGGAGCTGCAGGGTGTGACCGACCTTCCGCTGCAGATCGACACGACGGATAGTAAAGCGATGGAACAGGCGCTTCGCCGTTATAATGGCAAGGCAATGATCAATTCCGTCAATGGCAAAGAGGAAGTGATGCGGGAAGTATTTCCGCTGGTCAGAAAATACGGCGGACTTGTGGTGGCGCTTACGATTGATGAGGATGGTATCCCCGAAACGGCAGAAGGACGGCTGGCGATTGTTGATAAGATCTACAAAAAAGCGGCAGAATATGGGATTGCGAAGAAGGATATCATCATTGATCCGCTGGCAATGAGCGTCAGTGCGGATAAGGAATCGGCGAAGGTGACGCTGGATTCCCTAAAAGGCATCAAGGAACGGTATCGGGGAAGGACAAGTCTGGGAGTGTCCAATATTTCCTTTGGACTGCCGAACCGGGATTTTATCAATGCATCCTTCTTTACCATGGCGATGCAGAATGGACTGGACGCCGCGATCATGAATCCGAATTCCGGAGAGATGATGAAGGCGTATTACACATTTTGCGCATTGCAGGGATATGATGAGAATTTTACTGATTATATTGAATATGCGTCGAAGCTGCCGACGGTGGCAGCCGGAAACACGGCAGGTGGAGCAGGTATGGGACCTGGAGCGGCGGATGGCAGGGCAGGTATGGAAAACGGAACGGCTGGCGGCGGAACAGGCAATGATTCCGCAAAAGATCCTTTGATCGAAGCGATTGTAAAAGGACTAAAGGAAAGAGCGGCTCATCTGACAGGGGAGTACCTTCAGACGATGGAATCTATAGAGATCATTGACGGTAAACTGATCCCTGCATTGGATATCGTAGGGAAAGGCTTTGAGGAAAAACGGGTATTTTTACCCCAGCTTCTGATGAGCGCGGAGGCTGCCAAGTCAGCGTTTGACGTGATCAAGGAAGCGATGCAGTCAAAGGGTGCGGCAGAAGAAAAGAAGGGGCGTATCATCTTAGCAACAGTCAAGGGGGATATCCATGATATCGGGAAAAATATAGTGAAGGTATTATTAGAGAATTATGGATACGACGTGATCGATCTTGGAAAGGATGTACCGCCGGAGCTGATTGTGAAGACGGCAAAGGAGGAGAATATCCGTCTGGTGGGCTTGAGCGCTTTGATGACAACGACAGTTCCCGCGATGGAAGAAACGATTAAAATGCTTCATGAGGAGGGTGTTGACTGCAGAGTGCTTGTCGGCGGTGCCGTTTTGACACAGGAATATGCCGATATGATCCATGCGGATAAGTATGCGAAGGACGCGATGGAATCAGTAAGGTATGCGGAGGAAATATTTATGTCAAAATAGATGCCGCGCATTTTTTGAGTTAAAATTTATCTTTTTGCCTATTTTATATCTGGATATTTTGTGTTAAAATGTTTTGATAGGAATATTTCATATTTAAACGGCAGATTTATCTACTGTTTACGATAGACTATAATGATGGAGGGAACAAATATGTATTCATTGGAAGAAATTAAAAAAGTCGATCCCGAAATAGCCCAGGCGATCGTGGATGAGCAGGAACGTCAGAACAGCCATATAGAACTGATTGCTTCGGAGAACTGGGTAAGCAAGGCTGTCATGGCGTCTATGGGAAGTGTACTGACCAATAAATACGCGGAGGGTTATCCGGGAAAGAGATATTATGGCGGCTGCGATTGCGTGGATGTTGTGGAGGATCTGGCAAGGGAACGTGCAAAGAAGCTTTTTGGCTGTGATTATGCCAATGTACAGCCACATTCCGGCGCACAGGCGAATCTGGCTGTACAGTTTGCAATCTGTAATCCCGGCGATACGATCATGGGGATGAATCTTGATCATGGCGGGCATCTGACACATGGAAGTCCGGTGAACATTTCCGGTAAATATTTTAAGATCGTACCATACGGCGTGAATGACGAGGGCTTTATCGACTATGATAAATTAAGAGAGATCGCACTGGAGTGCAGACCCAAGATGATCATTGCAGGGGCAAGCGCTTATGCAAGGACGATTGATTTTAAGAAATTCAGGGAAGTGGCTGACGAGGCAGGCGCTGTCCTGATGGTAGATATGGCGCATATTGCAGGATTGGTAGCCACAGGGCTTCATCCAAGCCCGATCCCCTATGCGGACGTGGTGACGACGACGACGCATAAGACGCTCCGCGGTCCCCGCGGCGGTCTGATCCTCTGCAATGAGGAGGCAGCAAAGAAATATAATTTTAATAAGGCAGTATTCCCCGGTATCCAGGGCGGACCGTTGATGCATGTGATCGCGGCAAAGGCTGTCTGCTTCCAGGAGGCGCTTTCCGATGATTTCAAGGTATATTGTCAGGGTATCGTAGATAATGCACAGGCTCTGTGTAAAGGGCTGATGAGCCGCGGCATCAAGATCGTATCCGGCGGCACGGACAATCATCTGATGCTTGTTGACCTGACGCCGTTTCAGCTGACCGGCAAGGAGATCGAAAAGCTTCTGGACGAGGCGCATCTGACTGCCAACAAGAATACAATACCGAATGATCCGCAGTCACCGTTCGTTACCAGCGGTATCCGTCTGGGTACGCCTTCTGTTACAAGCCGGGGCATGAATACGGAAGACATGGATCAGATTGCCGAGGCGATCGCAATACTTATCAAGGGCGGCGCTGAGAAGGTCGGTGACGCAAGGACGATCGTAGATAAGCTGACGGCAAAGTATCCCTTGAGCTGATTGACGGTCAATCAATTGCGGGAGCATGGTATGTGCGCCTGATTGACGCACATGCCATATTTCATAATAGAAAGGATACATAAGCAATGAGCGAATTGGTAGAGATCCGATGGCACGGACGCGGCGGACAGGGAGCCAAGACGGCGGCGCTTCTGCTGGCGGATGTTGCATTTAACATCGGAAAGCATGTACAGGGATTCCCGGAATACGGCCCGGAGCGCATGGGCGCGCCGATCACGGCGTATG
The DNA here is from genome assembly GCA_964421915.1 of uncultured Lachnospiraceae bacterium. Lineage (GTDB taxonomy): Bacteria > Bacillota > Clostridia > Lachnospirales > Lachnospiraceae > NK4A136. The sequence goes on along the minus strand of CAYQZB010000008.1, from coordinate 49,288 downwards.
ACAGGATCAGCGATCAGGAGATCCGTGTACACAGCAATATTTATGAACCTAATTATGTGGCAGTAGTGGATGAGACGCTGCTCCATACGGTGGATGTCACCAGAGGGATCAAAAAGGGCGGAGCTATTTTGATCAACACGGAACGGAGCAGTGAGGAACTGATGCCGGAACTGAATGGTTACGAAGGAAGGATATATACGATCAATGCAAGGGAGATCTGTGATCGCACACTGGGGCAGTATTTTCCGAATACACCGATGCTGGCAGCTATTGTGAAGATCACCGGTATTATGGAACCGGATCGTTTTTTAGAGGAGATGAAGAAATCCTTGCAGCATAAATTTGCCAGAAAGCCGGAAGTATTGGATGGCAATATGAAGGCGCTGAAGATGGCGCTCGAGGAAGTAAGGAGCAACGCATATAAAATATAAAATCAAAACCACAGATAGGATAAAGGAGGACAATTTAATGGAGAGCAAACAAAATGGCGTAAAGGCATCATTCGGTCTGGGGCAAAAAATCATTATTTCAATGTTGGCCATGCAGATCGTTGTTATGACAGTACTTTCCATCATGGTAATCCAAAGCATTACAAAGGATACCAGAGAAAGCACGATCAACAGCATGAATACGATCGTTCAGGAACGCAGCCAGATCATCATGAATTATGTAAAAGAAGCAGAGGGAACACTCACTGCATACAGCCGGGCGGGTGAGGTGCTTGACATCATGAAGAATCCGGAGGATCCGGCAGCAGTTGCCGCAGCGCAGAGCTATACGGAAAAATTTTCGGGTGATGTTGACAATCTGGAGGGTTTATATGCCAGCGAATGGGATACCCATGTACTTGCCCATACCAATGCGGCAGTAGTCGGTATCACTACAAGAACGGGAGACGCGTTGGCGGCGCTGCAGAATTCCATGCTTGCGGCGGATGGTGTGTATAATACCGGTATCATCATTTCCCCTGCCAGTGGGCAGCAGATCGTCTCTATGTATATGGCGGTTTATGATGAACAGGGTAATCCGGCAGGTCTTGTAGGCGGCGGTATCTTCAGTAAAGGACTGATTCAGATTCTGGATAATCTGACAATGGATGGAATGAATAACGCTATTTACCGTATGATAAATGTATCAAATGGTACGTTTATCTTCCATGATGATGAAGAAATGGTTTCGGCGCCTGCAGAGGAAGAATATATCATCGAGCTGTGCGGGCAGCTGCAGGATGCGACAGAGGATACAAGCGGATATATAGAATATGAACAAGACGGAGAGAAATATATAGCTTCTTATTATTATATGGCGGAACATAACTGGCTGTTCTTTGTATCAGACAACCAGAAAGAGATCTTTGCTTCGGCCAATCGTCTGACTGCTACAATGATCGTATTTTGTGTTGCCGCGCTGGTTGTATTGATTGTTGTTTCCTTTATTATTGTAGGTCAGATACTGAAGCCCATGAAATCTATTGAAGGCGGGATTGTATCCCTTCAGGAACTGAATATTGCGGAAAATAAAGAGATTCAGAAGTACAGCAGCAGAAATGATGAGATTGGAAGTATTGCCAATGCGACAGATACCTTGATATATTCCCTGCAGGAAATAACAGGTACGCTGAAAAAGTGCGGCGTTACGTTGGAAGACAAGGCGGAACATCTGCATGGTTCTTCCTTAAAGATGGTAGAGGATGTCATGGATAATATGGCTACAACAGAGGAACTGTCTGCTGCGTTGGAAAGCACCAATTCCATCGTAACGAATGTAAATTCCGAGATCAAAAATATCAATTTTGTGGTGGAAAATATTCTTGAGAGTGTTTCAGGATCCGTAAAGTCCAGCAATTCCGTTATCGGAAGCGTACAGGATATGCAGACCAAAGCGGATTATGCATATAAGAACGGGCAGGATACGCTGGCTCAGACAAAAAGCTCCGTGGACAGCGCGATCTGCAGCTTGAGCAGTCTTACCAAGATCAATGAGCTGGCATCAGAGATTCTTAATATTGCCGGACAGACCAATCTGCTGTCATTAAATGCTTCCATTGAGGCTGCAAGAGCCGGTGAGGCAGGACGCGGTTTTGCTGTTGTTGCGGAAGAAATAGGAAATTTGGCGGAAACATCCCGTAATATGGCATCCAGTATCCAGGCGATCTGTAATGAGACTGATGACAGTATTGCAGCTGTTAATAACTGTTTTAGTTCCATTATAGATTTTATGGAGAAGGAAGTTGTGGATCAGTTTAAAGATTTTGCTGAGAGATCTGAGGGGAACAATATTTCTGTAAATAATATCAGGGAGCAGCTTTCCGAGGTTAATAAGTCTGTTAAGACATTGGAAGCTTCTGTCAGGCAGATCTCCGATAGTGTCGCTGAGGTAAACAGCATCACGGAGGAAAATCATCTTGCGATCAATACCATTGTTGAAAAGAACGAGTGTATTGCACAGATCGCAGATACGGTTCAGGATGAGGCGGAACAAAATAAAAAGCTGGCACAGGAATTGGAGGAATTGATCAGCAGGTTTAAATATTAGAGCCGTGTATCCGTTTTGAAGGATGTGGATTATTGACAGAGTTTTTTAGGATATCATATCGAAAGGAGTGCAGGCATTGAATGGCTCTGAAAGCGAAATACATCAATGAAAATACGAAATGGCAGGATCTGACGGAAGGCTTACAGATTTATGAACCGGCTACGTCTGCGTTGGTGGAGACCGGAGAGTGGAGGAGCCGGACGCCGGAATTTATCGAGGAGAATTGCAAGCAGTGCCTTTTGTGCGTTCCCTATTGTCCGGACAGCTGTATCCCTGTGGTGGATGGCAGGAGAAGGGCGTTTGACCTGATGCACTGCAAGGGATGCGGTATCTGTGAAAAGGCATGCCCATTCCATGCAATCAGGATGAAGGAAGGAAAGTAAGAAAGGTATGGTGAATGTAATGGGAATGAAGAACAGAATGTCAGGCAATGAAGCGGTTGCATATGCGATCAGGCAGATCAATCCGGATGTCATGCCGGCATTTCCGATTACGCCTTCGACAGAGATCCCGCAGTTTGTGTCCAATATGATTGCCAATGGTGAGATAGACACGGAATTTATCCCGGTAGAAAGCGAACACAGCGCGATGAGCGCAGCGATGGGTTCTGAGGCGGCGGGCGCCAGGACGATCACCGCAACGTCCTCCTGCGGTCTGGCATTGATGTGGGAGATGCTCTATGTCACGGCGTCTTCCAGACTGCCGTTGGTTATGACGGTAGTAAACCGTGGTCTGACCGGACCGCTGAATATTAATGCAGAACATTCTGACAGCATGGGAGCAAGGGATTCCGGGTGGATCCAGATCTATGCGGAGAACAATCAGGAGGTCTATGATAATCTGATACAGGCATACCGGATTGCGGAACATACAGACGTGAAGCTTCCGGTGATGATCTGTCAGGACGGATTTATTACCAGCCATGCTGTGGAAAATATCGAACTGATGGAAGATGAACCGGTAAAGAGGTTTGTGGGAAGCTATGAGCCGGAGCATTATCTGCTGAATCAAAATGAAGTGATGGCACTTGGACCTTATGCGACGTCGCCCTATTGTATGGAGGCAAAGCGGGCGCAGGCACAGGCGATAATGAACGCAAAACAGGTGATCCTGGATGTGGCAAAGGAATATGAAGCCATTTCGGGCAGAGCTTATGGATTTTTTGAAAAATACAGATCTGAGGATGCCGATTATGTGATCGTTGCGATAGGCTCTGCCTGCGGAACGATCAAGGATGCGGTGGATGAGCTGCGCCAGAAGAATGTGAAAGCAGGACTGATCAAAGTCCGGGTATTCCGGCCGTTTCCGGGAGAGGAGCTTGCGAAAGCCCTTGCATCCGCCAAGGCTGTGGCTATCCTGGACCGGTGTGAGAGCTATAGCGGTCACGGAGGTCCTCTGGGCGCAGAGCTGAGGGCAGCGATGTATGAGAATAAGAATACAGCGGAAGCGATTAATATCGTATATGGACTTTCGGGCCGTGATCTTACGGTGGAGGACGCAAAGGGAGTTTATGAAACGCTTTCCGGGATCGCAAAGGAAGGTGTGACGGACAGGCAGTATACCTATTTGGGGCTGCGTGGATAAGTATGGGATGCGTGGAAAGGATGATATCATCATGGCAGGTGCATTTGATTTCAAGGGAATACAGGAAAGAGAGGAACGTCTTGCGCCGGGGCACAGGATGTGCGCAGGCTGCGGCGGCACGATCGCGGTAAGGAATGTTTTAAAGGCGCTGCATCCGGGAGATAAGGCCGTTGTAGGCAATGCCACAGGCTGCCTGGAGGTATCGACTTATATGTATCCCTATACGGCATATCAGGACAGCTATATCCACAGCGCATTTGAAAATGCGGGCGCAACCTTAAGCGGCGTGGAGACGGCGTACCGCGTGCTGAAAGAAAAAGGGAAGGTGGCGGAGGATTATAAGTTTATCACCTTCGGAGGAGACGGCGGGACATATGATATTGGTCTTCAATCCCTGTCCGGTGCGATGGAACGAGGGCATGATATGGTATATGTGTGCTATGATAATGGCGCATATATGAATACGGGAACACAGCGTTCCTCGGCAACCCCGATGTATGCGGATACGACGACAACGCCTTCCGGAACGAAGTCGGCAGGAAAACCGCAGTATCGTAAGGATTTGGCAGCTATCATGGCGGCGCACAGGATTCCTTATGTCGGACAGACGACCTTTATCGGCAATATGAAAGATCTTTATGAGAAGTCGGAGAGAGCGATCTATACGGAGGGACCGGCATTTTTAAATATCATGGCGCCCTGTCCGAGAGGCTGGCGTTATGAGGCGCCGGATATCATTGATATCTGTAAATCTGCAGTGGAGACATGCTACTGGCCGTTGTTTGAAGTGATCGAGGGGAAATGGATCTTAAATTACCGCCCTAAGAATAAACTTCCGATAGAAGATTTCTTAAAGCGTCAGGGAAGGTTTAAGCATCTGTTTAAGTCGGGCAATGAATATCTGATTGAGGCGTTCCAGAAGGAAGTCGATCTGCGGTGGACGCAGCTTCTGGAACAGTGCGAGGGCGGATGCTGATCCGGTGACGAAAGAAATTGTTAAGATAAATATATGAGGTGCAGCTGCCGGAGACAGAAAATGAAAGATGCAGAAGGGATGAAAGTGATATCATGATACCTCAGGATCCAAACCTAATGTACAGTTATCTGAATATGAAGCTTAGGGATTATTATCCCAGTCTGGAAAGTCTGTGTGAAGATATGGATATCGACCAGACGGCATTGATAGCGGGGCTGGAGGCTGCCGGATATACGTATGACGCGGAACATAATCGTATTACGGATATATAGTGTTGAACATAAATATCATTTTTAAAAATGAACAGATAGAAGGGAGAAGTAATCTCAATGGGAGCATTTAAGCGGATCTTAATGGTTATTAATCCCAATGCAGGAGTCAAAAAAAAGGTAAATACATTGTGTGATATTATAAATGTTTTTGCCGATCATGGATATGAAACGATCGTCAGTTATACCAGAAAGTCCGGAGACGCAGCGGCGCTTGTGGAGGAACATGCGGATGATCAGATCGACCTGATCGTATGCATGGGTGGTGACGGTACGCTGAATGAGGCATTGAGCGGGGCAAGGAAGATCGGCTGGAAAAAACCGGTCGGATACATTCCGGCGGGCTCTACTAATGATTTTGCATCCAGTCTGGGACTTCCGTCAGAGCCGCAGGAAGCAGCGAAGCAGATTATGGAGGGGACGCCGAGAAGACTGGATCTTGGAATATTTAATGGCAGGACTTTTGTCTATACGGCATCCTGCGGGCTGTTTACCAGAACTTCTTATGAAACACCCCAGAAGTTTAAGAACAGGCTGGGGCATCTGGCGTATATTTTGGAGGGCGTGAAAGACCTTACGCAGTTTACGCCCGTTTATATGAAGATCGATACGGGAGAAGAAGTATATGAGGGAGAGTTTATCCTGACGGCAGTCTGCAATACATTTTCTCTGGGCGGTGTCATGAACTTGGATAATGGCGAGATCGATCTGGGGGATGGGTTGTATGAGATCCTTATGATCAGGCAGCCTAAGGATCTTATGCAGATGAATGAAGCGGTGAAGGCTTTATATGAACAAAATTTTGATCATGATCTGGTGAATCTTGTCAAGGTCAGAAAGGCGCAGATCATATGCCCTGCAAAAGAGGACTGGTCATTAGACGGAGAACGGGGCGAAGGTCAGGAGGTCAATGAATTTGAAGTGGTCAGCGGAGGAATGAAGCTGATCTACTAATTTATTTTTGAAAACAAATTACGGCAAATGATTAGTAAATAACAACGTATAGGGAGAGCTGTTAAATGCTGAACGGATACAAGATTGCCGGTGTCTGTATAATAAAGTTACATGACGGATTTATAACGGATTTTTTACAATCATTACATAATGAAGCCTTGAAGGAAGATTACCGTTTTTTGGTATTTAACAGTTTTACTGACTTTTCCTCTGGTGATGATTGTGAAGAGGGTGCGAAGTCCGCCTATCAGATGGTCAACTTTGGTATACTGGATATCCTGATCATCGTTGACTCCTGTTTTTACGATAAAAAGATTGTGCAGCAGCTGATTACCAAGGCAGAAAAGAAAAAGATTCCGGTTGTCGTGGTGTATGGTGAATATCCCGGGTGTTTTTCCATCAAAAAGAATGATACGGATACTTATAAGGCGCTGATTTCCCATATTGTCGATGTGCATCACGCTAAGAAGCTTTATTATATCGATCTGGAAGAAATGATCCCAAAACCGGATACTGCACATAGGCTGGAATGCTTTTGCGGGGTAATGTCAGATTATGGATTGAAAATCCCTGATTGGGGTATTATCCGCTGTGAAAAGCGCAGATATTCTATTAACAATGCGCTCAAACAATGGATTGATGCGAAGGAGCTTCCGCAGGCGGTGGTCTGTGCCAATGATCACATTGCAGCGTTGGTCTGTGACTGTTTGAAAGGTTATGGGATCAAAGTGCCGGAGGACGTGATTGTGATAGGGTTTGGCGGGCAGGCAGATTTAAGGTTTCATCAACCCGGACTTACTACCTGCGCACAGGATATCTCTAAGATCGTCGGTGTCTGCTTGAAAATGATGCAGGATGCCGTAGAAAGAAATTTGGAGCCCTATACTATCGAAGAACATCATTCCATTGTACTTTCCGAATCCTGCGGATGTCATACAGAGCAGAATTATAGATACCGGGAGGAGGCTGACCGGCTGAGCCATCTTCTGGAAGATACGAGGATGCATGAGGAGATTATCTATTCCTGGGCGGATCATATTCATGAGAGTACGGATCTTACAGTGATCGGACGTAACCTTTCTGATAATATACTGCCGGCTTCGGGAGTTGCATTGAACAGCAATTTCCTCGCAATGGCAAGAAAAAATACTGAAATAGACCCGGATTATCCATTCACCGATAAAATGGTAAATATCTCTTCAAGAGATGGCAATGATATTCCGCAGGGACAGGAGGTATTTGATCTTTTGGAGATGTATCCAAAGCTCGCGGAGCATATTTCTGAAAAGGTCATGTTTGTTTTTCAGTCAATCTATGTGGCGGATGAGGTCTGTGGATATTATATGGTGCAGATTTCCGATCTTACGGAAACGGCAGACAAGCTCCATCGTTTATGCCGCATTATTAATCTGTATTTTGGTGTCATTGTTAACCGGATCAGGCAGGAACATATGACGATGAAGATGGGGGCACTTCAGTATTTTGACGCGCATACGGGTCTTTTGAATATGAAGGGATTGATTGCCCAGATTAAAGAAAATTATGCGGAATTTTCGCAGTATCATATTGCAGTTTCTATTTATGCCATTCAGCGTTATCGCTATATCTTTCAAAAGTTTGGGCTGGAAACGGCAGATGAGATTGTAAGCCGGATATCGGAGGCGCTTCAGCTTGCTAATCCGAATAGTTCCTTAATCGCAAGGATTTCTGATGATGAGTTTATCATTATGAACTTAATCGAAGAGCCTGAAATGATAGGACCGACCATCGACCATGCGACCTCTACATTTTTCCCGATCATTGATGAGTATAGCAGAACCCGCATTAAAGAATTTAAGATAGAAGTCAATTGCGGCTGCATAGTATCGGAACCGGGTTGGGAAAATGATATGCTGAGCTTTATCAAGGCGGCAACCGGTGAAATGTACCTGAACAAAATGAAATATGGGCAGCCTTCGATCATAGAAGAAGGAAAGGCAGATGAGGTGGATTATCATATTTTTGATCTGCTGATTGAGAAGAATCTGTTTTCGTATCATTTTCAGCCCATCGTTGATGCGAAGACCGGAAGAATCTATGCGTATGAGGCTTTGATGCGGACGGATGAGAAAATCAATTTAAGACCGGATCAGATTCTGAATGCAGCAAGTGAATATAAGCGTTTGTATGATATCGAGCGGGCAACGCTGTTTAATGTGTTGGATTATCTGGATACGCATTTTGATGACTTTTCGGGAAGGCGTGTGTTTATCAATACCATTCCGGGATGCTTTTTGAAGGAGGATGATAATCAGCAGCTGGTGGAGAAATATGGTCATCTGTTTGGTTACTGTACAATAGAGATCATAGAGAAAAATGAAACGACGGATGCAGAGCTTATGCAGATTAAATGTCTGGAATGCAACGGGGTTACCTGTCAGCTGGCGATAGATGATTACGGCACGGGATTTTCCAACATTGTAAATCTGCTGCGTTATCAGCCGCAGATCATTAAGCTGGATCGTTTCCTGATCACGGATGTCCATAAGGATACGAATAAGCAGCTTTTCATCAGTAATACGGTGGAATTTGCAAGGCTCAATAATATTAAAGTGCTTGCAGAGGGTGTGGAGACTAAGGAAGAACTGAGCAAGGTGATCAGTCTGGGTGTTGACCTGATTCAGGGATATTATACGGCAAGACCTTCCGCAGAAGTGTTGAAGGAGATCGATCAAAGGATTGTAGAGGATATTGTGAAGGCGGCTGCATCTAAGGCAGGGAAAGCATAACAAAAATAGTATATGGGAGGGATGGCATATGAAACTGACATTTGTGGGTGCAACACATGAGGTGACGGGAAGCTGTCATTATCTGAATGCGGCGGGAAAGCATATCCTGCTGGATTACGGTATGGAGCAGGGGATCAATTATTTTGAAAATGTTGATCTGCCTGTGGATGAAGGACAGATCGATTATGTGTTATTGTCCCATGCGCATGTAGATCATTCGGGATTGCTGCCGCTGTTGTATGCCAGAGGCTTCCGGGGGCAGATCATTGCCACAGACGCAACGGTAGACCTCTGCAGCATCATGCTTCGCGACTGCGCGCATATCCAGATGCAGGAGGCAGAGTGGAAGAACAGGAAGGCAAAGAGGAGCGCAGGAGCGGCACAGGCGGAGCCTTTATATACCATGGAGGATGCGGACGGGGCGATCAAAAGACTTGTGCCGGTGCATTATGATGAAACGGTTGATCTGTGCGAAGGGATCAAAGTGCGTTTTAAGGATGTAGGGCATCTTCTCGGATCGGCCAGCATCGAGGTCTGGGCGACGGAGGACGGAGTGACAAAGAAGATCGTCTTTTCCGGTGACATCGGCAATAAAAAACACACCCTGATCAAGGATCCGAGCTATGTGGACGGCGCTGATTATGTGATCATGGAATCCACTTACGGCAACCGTTACCATACGGCGGAGCGTCCGGATTATGTGACGGAGCTGGCAGGCATTATAAGGACTACGCTGGATCGCGGCGGCAACGTGGTGATCCCTTCGTTTGCTGTGGGCAGGACGCAGGAGATGCTGTACTATATCCGTGAGATCAAGGAGAGGAATCTGATTGCGGAAGATTTTCCGGTATATGTAGATAGTCCGCTGGCTGTGGAGGCGACAGGGGTATTTCAGAAGAATATCGCGGGCTGCTTTTCGGATGAGGCGATGGCGTTGGTGAAGAGAGGAATTAATCCGCTGACTTTTCCGAATCTGCATCTGAGCATTACCAGTGAGGAATCTAAATTAATTAATTTTGATGAAGAGCCTAAGGTGATCATTTCCGCTTCCGGTATGTGCGAGGCAGGACGTATCCGCCATCACCTCAAACATAATCTCTGGAGACCGGAATGTACGATCTTATTTGTCGGCTATCAGGCTGTCGGAACATTGGGGCGTACCATCGTGGAGGGAGCCGCAGAAGTGAAGCTCTTTGGGGAGCCGATCGATATCCGGGCGGAGATTGCCCAGCTTCCGGGTATGTCAGGTCATGCGGATAAGAACGGTTTAATTGAATGGCTGCAGGCCATCGGAGAAAAACCGCAAATGGTATTTGTGGTTCATGGGGATGATGATTCTTCCAAGGATTTTGCAGAGTATATCAGAACGGAGTATGGTTATCAAGCTTATGCGCCCTATAGTGGAACAAGATATGATCTTCTGGCGGATGCTTTTGAATATGAAGCGGCTCCTGTTGCAGTCAGAAAGAAGACTGCCCGCGCTTCTGATGTATTTGCCAGACTGCTTGCAGCAGGTCAGCGCCTGCTTGCTGTTATCCGTCGTAATGAAGGCGGTGCAAATAAGGATCTTGCAAAATTTGCGGATCAGGTCAACTCTCTGGCAGATAAGTGGGACAGATAAGGAGCCTTGGGAAAACGCAGATATGCCCAGTGTTTCCTAAGATGCTATTTTGTCGGTTTGTAAGGCGCATCTGCGGGATATCCGCCCTTTAGCTTCTGCATCCCGCGTTGGATGGCGTCCTTGGAGTTTTTCCAGTCGGCGTCTTTATAGCGGTAATCAAATTTTTCAACCATCCAGTCTACATCCTCCTGCATGCGGTCAAGATTTTGCTGCATCAGGGGGATCATTATTTCATAAAAGCCGGACAAAGATCCGGCGGACAGCTTTTTGTCAGCGCCTTCGCACAGGTCGGCAAAATGCGGCAGACAGAACCCCTTGCAGTTTTTGATCTTGTTTCTGAATTCCTCATCCTTTTCAAACATAACAAAAAAGGTGTCGATATAGCAGATGTATATTTCCTTCATGCGGCTGCAGATATAACAGGAGGCTTCCTTGGTATGTACCCATTCCGCTAAGGGATTCCTGCCGGAGTTTTTCTTTAAGAGCTTATCGGAAAGGCTGGTTTTACCCGGCTGGTAATTTTTTGTAACAGACTGGAACTCACTGCGCATTTTCACATAATGGGTCTTTAGGATCCATGCATTGCCTAACGTGTTACCATAGTCAAACATTTTTTTAAAATGTGTCCGGCAGAAGCCTTCCTGATCCGTCATGCCGCGGACGTCACTCTCCATATAGGAAGCGCTGGAACCTAAGGCAAAGTCCAGCATATCCTGCTCCAGAGAACGCTCCACAAAGCATAGAGGACACTCGTCTTGGGCGTTGACAGCATCATTAAGTGGGATGGTGTAGAGTTTTTCTTTCATAAGGGCTCCTTTTTGGGCGGATCACGCCTGCTGATCATTATCATTTCATACAGTATATCATAATAAAAAATCACGGTCAAATCGTCATTTTTTAACAAAAATATATGCAATCTTAGTCTTGCAATTCCCCATAGCTGTGATAAAATAGGAATAATTAACTAAGCAAATGAGGATATAGAATATATGAAAGATTCGTATATGGAGTATATGGTCCGTAAAAAGATTACTGTTAAAGATCATTTGATCAGGATATCAATGATCGTGCTGACAGTCTTTTTTTTCTTACTTTCCATTGTGATACAGCCTTCTCTGATCATCGCGGGTATTCTGGCTGCTATCACTTATTTTGTTGTATTTCCAAGCACAGATTTGGAATATGAGTACCTGTATTGTGATAAGCAGATCACAGTGGACAAGATCATGGCACAAAGAGACAGGAAGCAGGTTGCTGTTTACGATACGGATAAGATCGAGCTTTTGGCACCGGCTAATTCGTTCCGTTTGAAAGCATTTGAGCATCGTACCCTAAAGGAGGTTCCCTTATGGAGTCTGAAGGAAGATGAGCATGTGCCCTATGTTATGATCTATGAGGGAAATCAGAAAGTCATACTTGATCTGCCTGCGGAGTTTGTGAAGATGGTTCAAAATGCTGCACCAAGGAAGGTATATTTTGATTAAATAAAATACAAAGTGGCTGACAAAGCAGAACAGGAGGAGAAAAATGGGACAGATTATGAAGGAAGGCATTACATTTGACGACGTTCTTCTGGTGCCGGGTTATTCGGAAGTCGTTCCGAATCAGGTAGATCTATCAACTTATCTGACGAAGAAGATCCGGCTGAATATCCCTATCATGAGCGCCGGAATGGATACCGTGACAGAACACCGCATGGCGATCGCTATGGCAAGACAGGGCGGTATCGGTATTATTCATAAAAATATGTCCATTGATGAACAGGCGGAAGAGGTAGACAAGGTTAAACGTTCGGAGAATGGCGTTATCACAGACCCGTTTTCTTTATCTCCGGAGCATACTCTTGCAGATGCAGATGCGTTGATGGCGAAATACAGGATTTCCGGCGTACCAATTACGGAAGGGAAAAAACTGGTCGGCATCATTACGAATCGCGATCTGAAGTTTGAAAAGGATTTTTCCAAGAAGATCAGAGAGTCCATGACCAGTGAAAATCTGGTAACTGCGAAAGAGGGTATTACATTAGAGGATGCCAAGAACATTCTGGCGGCTTCCCGCAAGGAAAAACTTCCGATTGTAGACAATGATTTTAATTTAAAGGGGCTTATCACAATTAAAGATATTGAAAAGGCGATCAAATATCCGCTGGCTGCCAAGGATGATAAGGGGCGGCTGCTCTGCGGCGCCGGTGTCGGCATTACAGCCAATGTTCTGGAACGTGTGGATGCACTGGCTAAGGCGGGTGTAGATGTGATCGTGCTGGATTCCGCACATGGTCATTCCGCCAATGTAATTAATTGTATTAAGATGATCAAAGAAAAATATCCGGAAATGCAGTTGGTTGCCGGCAATGTGGCGACAGGAGAGGGAACGAAGGCATTGATTGAAGCCGGAGCGGACGCAGTCAAGGTGGGGATCGGACCGGGATCTATCTGTACGACGCGAGTGGTGGCAGGTATCGGCGTGCCTCAGATCACAGCAATCATGGACGCTTATGAAGTGGCAAAGGAATACGGTATTCCGATTATTGCCGATGGCGGTATCAAATATTCAGGAGATATCACAAAGGCCATTGCAGCAGGCGGCAGCGTCTGTATGATGGGAAGCATTTTTGCCGGCTGTGACGAGAGTCCGGGAACATTTGAGCTGTTTCAGGGAAGAAAGTATAAGGTATACCGCGGTATGGGTTCTATCTCCGCAATGGAAAACGGGAGCAAAGACAGATATTTTCAGGAGAATGCCAAGAAGCTGGTGCCGGAAGGCGTCGAAGGGCGCGTAGCTTATAAAGGGATCGTGGAGGATACGGTATTTCAGTTGATGGGCGGTCTCAGGGCAGGAATGGGCTACTGCGGCGCAGCGACGGTTGAGGAGTTAAAAGAAAACGGAAGGTTTGTCAAGATTTCCGCTGCTTCCTTAAAGGAAAGCCATCCTCATGATATCCATATCACAAAGGAAGCGCCGAATTACAGCGTAAGCGACAATTGATGTATCGGATCATTGTTTTGCTGCTCTGACTCAAATTGCTTTGATTGCAGATGAGAAACCGCCTGCACGGATTTTTTATCGCGTGTCATTGCTGCAAGCCGCTCTGATATGGAGGATGGGTATGAATAGAAAGTGTAATAAGAAGTTTGGATGGAAAATACTTCTTCCGGCGATAATAGCAGTTCTTCTTTTTGGCTTTACGGATGTAGATTCGCTGGGAATGGAATTATCTTCGTATGCGATAGTCAGCGGAACAGGCGATTTTGTAATTTGGTACAGAAGTCCGTCGATTGAGACATGGATCACGGATATCTATGCCGCAGGACAAAGCGATATTCTGGATCGTATCACTTTTGTTTCCTATTATGATTACAATGAATTTCTGGCGGATCTGGAAAAGATCCTGTCAGAACCGGAGGATTCGCTTTATCCTGATCTTATCTTTCTGGAGCCGGATTATGCTATCGGGATCATGGAGACGGGGGCGCTTTTATCCGCAGAAGATCTTGGGATCACAGAGACGGACATGAGCAATATGTTCCCTTACACCATTGAAAATGGGACGGATGCTCAGGGGGCGGTTAGGACATTTTACTGCGTTGCTTCGCCGGGGGCATTACAGATCCGTGCGGATCTTGCGGAGGAATATTTGGGGACGAGTAATGCTGCGGAGCTGCATGACCGATATTTTAGCGACTGGAAAAAAATGATGGCGGCTGCACGAATGGTTTATACGAAGTCCGGGGGAATGGTTACCCTGCTGCCGGGATATGGGGAGCTTTATGGGGGAACTGCAATGCCCGGACAGGATTTTTCATGGGTAGATGAGAACGGAAAACCGGCGGATGCGGCACAGATTGGTCAGATGATGCGGCTTACCAGAGGATTTGAGAGATATACTCTTGGCGCTCAGCAATGGACGTTTGATTGGATGGATGCGATGGACGGAGACGGCATCCAGACGCCGGCCGCGATTACCTATGCCGGTTCGCCGTGGTTTACCGGGTACGTCCTGACAGACAGCTGGCTGGATAATACGGTCATTGTAAAGGGTCCGGTGGATTTTCAATGGGGCGGCAATGGATTAGCTGCAACCGTAGGTTGTTCGGATGTCAGCTTTGCCGCGGATATCATCAGGACGCTGTGCTGTGACGTAGACGCAATGACGGCGATGGCTGTGGATGGCGACTTTGTGAACAACAGGGAGGCATTGGTTGCTGCCGGTTCTCTTGGATATGGGAAGTGTACTTACCTGTGTAATCAGAGTCAGGATCTATTTCAGGTATACCGGCCGCTGGCAGAGGATATGTCAGGCGATCACTTGACTGCTTATGATACGGAGATCAAGGATATGTATCTTTATACATTGGAGCAGTATATTAAGCAGGGAGGCGGAATGCAGGAAAGCATAGAATATGGGGAAGAAATCAGAGATGCCTTGGAAGAGATGATCTCTTCCCGGTAATTTTAGAATAGCACTTGGCATAGTCAAAATATTGTGGTAAAATGTATGCGAAAGCAATGATGCAGTAAATAGGGCGAAGCCCGCGAGCGAGATGGAGCAAAGCGGAATCGAGCTAGGGCACTGCGGATAAGGATATGTAAAAAAGGAGCAGATGGAATATGCGGATCGGCGGTATAGGTTCGTTTGGATTACATAATTATAGGATTTCTGCAGTATACGGTAATCCGAGAAGCCTTCAACCGGTGAAAAAGATTGGTCAGGAGACAGCATACGGAGATACGACTGCTGTTGTGGAAAAGGTGGCTCAGCAATCGTCCGGGAAAGAGAAGGAAGATATTTCAAAGCAGCCCGGGACGGTCAATTATCAGGATGTCATGGAGCAGATGAGGACAATGACAAGATTTAGCGCAGATACGATTCCTATGGTATCGGCGGTATAGAAACCAAAATCAAAAAGGGGATGCTTCCCTAATGGGAGTATCCCCTCTTTTCTTGTAATATGATTGCCGGAAGGGAATGGATGTGACATAGGATATGGGCGGCACATTTAAACGGGTGGAAAAAAAATATCTTCTGACAAAAGAACAGGCGCATGAATTATTTGCCGTATTGGGGGATCGGGCGGTCATGGATGCATACGGTCTGCATACGGTCTGTAATATTTATTATGATACGGAGCTTCATGAGCTGGTGCGTCGTTCCATTGATAAACCGGTTTATAAGGAAAAGCTGCGGTTGAGAAGCTATGGCGTTCCCACAGAGGATTCCGGCGTCTATCTGGAACTGAAAAAGAAGTGGAAGGGAACGGTTTATAAGCGCAGGACACAGATGCCGATGCATACGGCGAGGGAATATCTGGAGCAGGGTGTCTATCCTGCGGAATATGACTGCCAGATATTAAAAGAGATCGATTATGCGCTTCATTTTTATCCGCTTCAGCCTAGTTTATTTCTGGCATATGACAGAGAGGCGTATGATCTGGTGGGACATGATAATGTGAGATTTACGATAGACCGCAGGATCAGGAGCCGGGAGGAAGATCTTGATCTTTTGGCGGGAGATGCAGGTGAACTGCTCCTTGATGAAGATATCAGGGTTCTGGAACTAAAAGCGCCGATTGCGCTGCCGAAGTGGTTTGTATCACTGCTGTCGGAGCTGCAGATCTATCCTAATTCTTTTTCCAAGTATGGCAGCATCTATAAGAAGAATCATCATATCCATACATATTTAAATGGAATGGAAGAAATACTCCCTTTTTGGAATGATGCATCTATAGAAAGGGATCCTGAAACTATTGTTATGTAAACCAGATAGTAAACCGGACAAAACGGTATTGCTATCACTTAAATAAATATAAAGAACAAACAACGAGGAGAAAAATATGTTTACAAGCGTACTAAATGAGGCGGAAGGTCTGATGAGCATCCCGGAGCTTCTGCTCTGTACAGGGACGTCCATTGCCTGCGGCTTTATGATTGCCCTGATTTATATGTATCGATCCCATTATACCAAGAACTTTGTCACGGCGCTGGTTCTGCTTCCGGCATTGGTTCAGGTAGTAATCATGATTGTCAATGGCAATCTGGGTACTTCCATTGCGGTTATGGGAGCTTTTGCGCTGCTGCGCTTCCGCTCGGCACCGGGCAATTCCAAGGATATGACGGCGCTGTTTTTTTCCATTGTGATCGGTCTGGCGAACGGCATGGGATATCTTACATTCAGCATATGTATCGTGGCTGTTGTGGGATTGGTATTTTTCCTGATCAATGCGACTCATTTTGCGGAATCAGGGCGGAAGTATAAGACGCTGAATGTGCTGATTCCGGAGAATCTTAACTATGAGGATGTGTTCAGCGATATTTTTGACGAATATCTGATCTCCGCGCAGCTGATCAAGGTCAAAACGACGGATCTGGGCAGCATGTTTGAACTGAGCTATGAGATCGTCCTGAAGGATTCCAAAAAGGAGAAGGAGCTGATTGATGCAATCCGGTGCAGGAATGGCAACCTGACGATCACATGCAGCCAGCCGCAGTCCAAACCGGCGGAAGAACTATAAACAGTTATCCCTGGAAAGTGTATTAAAATGAAATCCCCCGTCATTGACAGGGGATTTTTGGATATTTAGGACAGCAAATAAAACATTATTGATTATTGTTTACTGCGCCTCCATCGAACGGAGCCGGTCTGCCATCTGGTTCAGATCGCTGATGAGCTGACCGACTTCGATCGTGATCGCATTGTTGGCTTCACTGACATTCAGGGTTTCCGTAGAATGTGCGGTAACTTCCTCCGTAACTGCGGAAATGGTCTCGATGCCTTTGACAATGACTTCATTGGCATTTCCCAGTTCATAGACCATATGGCTCATCTGACCTGCTGCAGTGGCAACCTCTTCCGTCTTTACGGCGATGGCTTCAAAGTTTCTTGCCGTGTTGTTGGCGGCATCATTCTGCGCCTGGATATTCTTTATCATATTTTCGATCACCTTGACTACTGACGCAAGCTCATTAGAAATATTGTCGATCAGCGTCGTGATGTCAACGGTAGCATTTTGTGTCTGTGTTGCAAGATTGGAGATCTCGGAAGCAACGACGGCAAACCCTTTTCCGGCTTCTCCGGCACGCGCGGCTTCTATGCTTGCGTTTAAGGAAAGCAGGCTTGTCTGTGATGTGATATTGTTGATCAATTCAATGATCGACTGCATCTGGTTCGTATATTCATTTAATTCCGCAAGCTCTTTGGAAACATTTTCGTTGGCTTCATTGGAAATCGTGACATAACGGATCAGATCGTCGATGCTGTGCTTTGAGTCATTCAGCTCCTGCTGGGTGGATCTGATATTCTCTATAATGGAAGAGGAAGACTCGCTGACTCTCTGGATGCTCTGCTGGATCTCTTCCGTCTGTTCCATCTGCATCTGTATGGAATCCACGGTCTCATTGTTGCCCTGCGCAACCTCCTGCATGGAAAACTTGGTTTTTTCAGCGGTAGACTCCAAAACGCTCATTTTTTCTGAAACACTCTGGATAGTAGCACTCATCTGATCCGCGATCTGCAGGATCTGCCGCATCATCTCCGTGGTGTGCTCTTTTTCTGAATTGATCTGCTCAAGACGGTTCCTGTTGACTTTATCAGATACGATGGTTGCCATATACAGAAACAGGGAAAACAGAACGACAGAACCAATACGGATCTCCACATCCGGAAGGGAATCCTTGGGGATGCCGCCTGTAAAGCCCATGACCGCAACCTGTATGATATTGCCCAGTGTGACGATAATAACATAGTAAGAAGATAACCGGACATTGTTATATGAGATCAATAATACCGCGATCATAAAGCCGTATGTATAAGCTACCGGTGAGGTGGTTGTAAACAGGATATAAAGATAAAATACGGTAAAACCTATGGTCATCAGATAAGGAATAACGGTTGAATCCTGATTCTTTTTATAGATTACGATACAGGCGATCAGAGGAATCAGTGCCAGCACACAGAAAATGATATAGTATGGTATATCTCTGGAGCCTTTGATAACTTCGATTAGATAGCATACCACCAGAACAATATTCATTAGTCCATATGCCATGACGCTTGTTCCGTTGGCACGCTGCATATCGGATAAATTTTTGTAGTTCATTATTTTTCCCCTTTCTTAAATCCCACTATAATGTTTTGGACTTTTTTAGTTTATCATATTTCTATAAAAATTTACAGATGTTAATTGCATTTTATTTGTGCATTTTTTTGAGGTCAGCGTGTTGTTTGATATTAATAATGATGGTTTGGCTTTATAGTAATATGTCTATAGTCATTTCGTGCTTTTTTTAGTCAATTCGTGCCGTGGGGTTAAAAAAATCCCAATCATGACCGATATAAAGATTAACAGGAGTTTTCTTATTTTGATAATTATTTACGGTTGTAAGGAAAATCCTGCATTGATCTGTCGAAACGGATTTCGGCGTTCTGTATTGGACATGGATAGTCGGTAAACAGGGGGATCCTCCTTTTCCGGGATGTTTGCATTTCTATCCTTATTTTCCGAATGATTTGACAGGTATTATGGAAGATATCATGAAGGTATTATTGGCAGTGCGGTATTTTCAGATTTTTTAACGGCTGCACTACTTTAATATAAAAGACGGCAGCGGTCATGCAAGAGTATTGCAGTGGCGCTGCTGTTCTTTTTATATAGAAAAAATTTTTAAAAATTAGCACTCACCTATTGAAGTGGCTAACAATTTGTGGTATATATAATTATGTAAAGAAGTGAAATAATAAAAACAACAGCAGAGGATCTTAAGGACTGCCGTTGAACGGCAGGATATAGAAAGCAGAAAGGCAGGGTGATCGTATGAATATATCAAAATTTACGAAAAATTCCATGCAGGCGGTGGAAGATTGTGAAAAGCTTGCTTATGAATACGGGAATCAGGAAATTGAGCAGGAACATCTTTTGTACGCGCTGCTGAATCTTCCGGACAGTCTGATCTTAAAGCTGATCGAGAAGATGGAGATTGATAAGGAGCATTTTATCGGAAGGGCGGAGCAGGCTCTTTCAAAACGCGTCAAGGTACAGGGCGGACAGATCATGGTGGGGCAGGATCTGAATAAGGTGCTGATCAGCGCGGAGGATGAAGCGAAAGCCATGGGAGACGACTATGTATCCGTGGAGCATCTTTTTCTTGCGATGCTGAAGCATCCGAATAAAGAGATCAGGAAGCTGTTTCAGGAATATGGACTGACAAGAGACCGCTTTCTAAATGCGCTGATGCAGGTCAGAGGAAATCAGAGGGTGACCAGCGACAATCCGGAAGCGACGTATGATACCTTGGAAAAATACGGGCAGGATCTGGTGGAGCGGGCGAGAAACCAGAAGCTGGATCCGGTCATAGGGAGGGACGGCGAGATCCGCAACGTGATCCGCATCCTGTCCAGAAAGACAAAGAATAATCCGGTATTGATCGGTGAGCCGGGCGTCGGCAAGACGGCGGTGGTAGAGGGACTGGCACAGCGTATCGTCAGGGGCGACGTGCCGCAGGCGTTAAAGGATAAGCAGCTCTTTGCGTTGGATATGGGCGCGCTTGTGGCGGGCGCAAAATATAGGGGTGAGTTTGAAGAACGTCTGAAAGCGGTCCTCGACGAAGTGAAAAAGTCGGAGGGGAAGATCATCCTCTTTATTGATGAGCTGCATACCATCGTCGGCGCAGGCAATACGGAAGGCTCTCTGGATGCCGGCAATATGTTAAAACCACTTCTGGCAAGGGGCGAGCTGCACTGTATCGGCGCAACGACATTGGACGAATATCGTAAATACGTGGAGAAGGATAAGGCGCTGGAACGCCGGTTCCAGCCGGTGCAGGTGGATGAGCCGGCAGTGGAGGATACGATATCCATCCTGCGGGGATTAAAGGAACGGTATGAGGTGTTCCATGGCGTGAAGATCATGGATAATGCGCTGGTAAGCGCAGCGATCCTTTCACACCGCTATATTTCCGACCGTTTTCTTCCGGACAAAGCGATCGATTTGGTGGATGAGGCATGCGCTCTGATCAAGACAGAGCTGGATACGATGCCGACGGAGTTGGATGAAATGCAGCGCCGTATCATGCAGATGGAGATCGAGGTAGCCGCATTAAAAAAGGAAGAAGATCATCTGAGCCGGGAACGGCTGGAGACGCTTAAGAAGGAGCTGGCGGAAGCGAAGGAGCAGTTTGATAGGGATAAGACCCAGTGGGAAAATGAAAAGGGCGCGGTGGAAAGGCTGTCCAAGCTCCGTGAGGAGATCGAATCTGTGAATAACGAGATCCAGATCGCGCAGCGGGAGGGCAATCTGGAACGTGCGGGCGAGCTTACCTACGGAACCCTTCCGGCGCTCAAAAAACAATTGGAGTCGGAGGAAGAGCTTGTAAAGACGAAAGAGGCTTCCATGGTGCATGAAAGCGTCTCTGATGAAGAGATCGCGCGGATCGTGTCAAGGTGGACCGGCATCCCCGTGGCGAAGCTCACCGAATCGGAACGGAACAAGATTCTGCATCTGGATGAGCAGCTGCATCGGCGTGTCATAGGGCAGGAGGAAGGCGTGACCAAGGTGTCCGAAGCGATCATCCGCTCCAAAGCGGGCATAAAAGATCCGGGGAAGCCGATCGGTTCCTTCCTATTCTTAGGCCCGACCGGTGTAGGAAAGACGGAGCTTGCCAAATCGTTGGCGCAGACATTGTTTGATGATGAGGCCAATATCGTCAGGCTGGATATGAGTGAATATATGGAAAAACATTCCGTGGCAAGACTGATCGGGGCGCCTCCGGGATATGTGGGCTACGACGAAGGCGGACAGCTGACAGAGGCGGTGCGGAGAAAACCGTACTCGGTCGTGCTTTTTGACGAAGTGGAGAAGGCGCATCCAGATGTATTTAACGTGCTTCTCCAAGTGCTGGATGACGGAAGGATCACGGATTCCAGAGGGAGGACGGTAGATTTTAAGAATACGATCCTGATCATGACGTCCAATATCGGCGCACCGGCGTTGCTGGAAGGGATAGATGAAAACGGCAATATCAGTGACGCGGCGCAGGCGGAAGTCATGGAGGAACTGAAGCTGCATTTCAGACCGGAGTTTTTAAACCGTCTTGATGAAGTGATCCTGTTTAAGCCGTTGACAAAGGATAATATTGCTGGTATCGTAGATCTGATCATTGAAGAGCTGAACCGCCGCCTTCTGGATAAGGAGATCAGCGTAGAGCTGTCAGCGGACGCCAAAAGCTATATCACGGAGCACGGCTATGACCCTGTGTATGGCGCAAGACCGCTAAAACGCTATATCCAGAAGACTGTGGAGACATTGAGCGCGAAGCTGATCTTAGCGGATGAGATCCATGCGAGAGACACTATCCTGATCGACGTGCAGGATGGGGAGCTGAAGGCGCTGCGCAGACCGTAAACACATGATGCGTCAAAGAACCGGGAATGGATCGTCAGAAGCTGATGCTTTGCGACGATCCCACCGGAGCGCAGGATTATGATATGGGGAAACAGATTCTGCAAAAAACCTCAGTTTCCCCATTTTAAAACACAAATACTCCATTGTCCGTTATTTTAAAGTGTTCAAACTGATTTAGCTGTTGTGATCGGACTTTTGGGGAAAGAATATGTAAATTTATTTTGAAAATTTCATTATTTTAAAATTATGAAACTTTTGTGATTATGAAAAAACATATTTACAAATCGCAACATGACTGATATACTGTCCTCACGTGAAAGTCATTTGCGGCTGTCATCGCGGCAGTTCAAAAATCCCGGCGTATCGCCATATTTCACAGTTGAAGCTCTTATTTGTATCGCAGCATTTGGGTTTTTTTAGTGCTGCCAAAGAAAAAAGAGGAGGATGTTTTATGACAGAAAAGAAACACAAGACGCAAAACGCACACACGACAAGAGAAAAGCAGATGCCGGAAGAAACACAGATACCGGAGCCCGCTGTTTTCGAGGGTAAGATTTGGGATGAGATCATAAAAGCCATCGTTGATGCCATGCCGGAGCAGCTTTTTCCACTGTTTAAAGAAGTGTATGGGAAAGAATATCCTGAAGATACTTCCATCGTACTGCTGAATACAGAGACCTCCACGTTTTGGGAGAACAGGGAAGCGCCGCCGGGGTCTACCCTTATGGATATCGCGCTGTTAGTAGGCGGCACGGATTATTATCATCTGGAATGTCAGATGAAGGAAAATCAGGAGATGGTGATCTGCATGTTCGCCTATGACGTGCATTTTGCGATCACGCATACGAAAGTGGTAGACGGAGAGACCAAAGAGATCACGCTGAAATTCCCGAATTCCGTAGTGCTCTATCCGGAAGGAAGCAGTTCCAGTCCCGATCATCTTCAGTGCCGTATCCTCTTTCAGGATAACAGTGAACATATCTACCGGCTCCCGGTCGTCAGGGTGCAGAAGTATTCCCTGAAAGAGATCAGGGAGAAGCATCTGGTACTGTTCCTGCCCTACACGATGCTCCGCTTCCGTCAGCGGTTAAGAAAGGGAAAAAATATCACGGAAAAGGAATTGACAGAGTATCTGAATGAAGTTATATTGATTTTAGAGGATGAAGTGGCAGCGGGCAGACTTACGGAGCTTCAGTATAATGATTATGTAAGGCTAATCCGTAATGCGGCGGATCGGGTGTTTGTGAAGCACGGGAATCTGAGAGCGGAGGTGGATAAGATGACAAAACCTTTAATAAGATTAGCCACCCATGAGTTTAGGGAACTGGAGGCGGAGCTTGCCGAGAAGAAGGCGGAGTTGGAAAAGCAGAAGGCAGAGAATGCCAAGCAGGAGACAGAGTTAGCCAAGCAGGAAACGAAATTGGCAAAATACGAAGCAAAGGATGCCAAGCAGGAGGCAAAGATCGCAGAGCAGAAGGCGGAGATTCAATGTTTACAGGAGAAGCTTCGTCTGGCGGGAGTAAACTAAACTTAAGGAAAATCATTTTAAATCCCCGGATATTTTGTTCAATGGCATTAAGTTAAGAAAAATTAAGAGAAGTTATTATCAATTTTTGGTATTAGCTTCTCTTTTCTTTTTTCTTGAGAAGAGTTAAATTTCATTAAATGTAGCTTTCAGGGCATAACAACCAGACAAGGGATGCCTTGTCTAAAAAAAATTTCTATTTTTGTTAAAATTATGCTATTCTATACATGAAGCTTATTGCTTGCTTGACCTTCATATCGCGTGGTCCTGAACGCCCCGGGCGAATAGGCGTTACATATCTTGCAATAAGTCTTTCAATATCTGGTGGAATACTTTCTTTTAACAGAAATTCGCGGCAAATATGTACTGCAACAGAAAAATTGACTTTATATTCATGTTTTCTATTGCTTTTTTCTATGACTACGTGCGAGGTAATCAGTTCAGAAAAATTATACATTATTAAACCGGCGTATATTTCTTGCAAGATATATTCCACCTTTTTTGAATGAAAATGAAGTAATCCTACAGTGTACTTCAAATCTCTAAATGATGTTTCAATTCCCCATCTCATTCCATACAGTCTTTTCAGTTCATCTGGCGGAAATTCTGTCGCATCCAGATTTGTTACAACAACTTCGTAAGTATCATCTGTTATAGGAAAACGTACAATTCTAAATGGAAGATGATAAAATATCATTTCGTCGGATTTTTTACTTTTCGCCGGAAGATAATCAAAGGTTTTATTATGTGATATTTTTCGGAAACTGTTCTTTTTTAGAAATAGTTCTTTCGTTTTATTTGTCTGCCTGCGTGTTAAATTTAAATTGATATATTCATCGAATTCATCCGAAACAGGCAGTTCCAGTCCGTGAAGTATTCCTGTTTTGTGTAGACCGAAATCTTTCACTCTTATTAAATAAAACCATCCTTTTTCCTGTATATGTGCCATATTGTTGTAGGATTCATATCCCCTGTCCATAATTACAATTGTTTTTCCATTAATGGCAGATTGATCAACCATTTTTGTCAATGCTTTGTTTTCGCCTGCTTCCTTACGCTTGAATACAATGGCATCTTCATATGTATGGGAAAGCAGATTATATAGTGCATTTAAATGAAGTAAGTTATAAGGTTTTGAACCCTCTTTTTTTATAAAAAGGGAGTCCTTATCATTTAAATCAGTTGGGATTTGAATGTCTGAGCCATCAACAGCCAAAAGTTTATATCCTTTATACTGCTTTTCCTGTGAAGTTTGTTCAACAAATTCACGGAACAGCTTTTCAAAAGCTGCCGGAAGTATTTTCTTCCTTTGCTGGACAAAAGCTGATGCTGTTGCTGTTGTGATTTTACATCCAAATTGACGTAACAGTTCATTTGTCAAAGCAGAACCTTCCATTGTCAGTAATGATAGAATCATGGATTCATAGGGGATTTTTCGATTTCTTGAAAAATCAATTACAGGATTAGAAACAAGTCCTCTTAAATCCTGCTTTTGCTTGTAGATTAGATTCATTAACAATTCTTTTAATTCATGTGAATTTCTATTCATGCGTTGTCCTCCTTGCAATCAGGTTTTCTTGATTACAAGGGCCGCTTTAACTGCTTCCTGGATATTCAGCAGTTAAAGCGGCCGCATTTTTTATCTGATTTGTCAATACTTTATTGCAAAAAAATCCCACACCACATTTCTGTGATGTGAGATTTTCTTAACTTAATGCCATTGATATTTTGTTTGGGGATTTTTCACAGATAAAAATGGGGAAAGTCAAATGCAAAAAAATATTGACAATCATTCGGGGATTCGATATAATAGCAAGGCAGGTTGAAAATAAGAACGCAAATCAGTTAGTCCTTTTGGGGTCTTAGCTCAGCTGGGAGAGCATCTGCCTTACAAGCAGAGGGTCATAGGTTCGAGCCCTATAGGCCCCACTGATTTTCAATCTGCAAAGTTAGTTTAATATATGGCGAGATAGCTCAGTTGGCTAGAGCACACGGTTCATACCCGTGGTGTCGAGGGTTCAAATCCCCCTCTCGCTACTTGATGAAGTCCAGAAATTTTGATAAATCAATCATTCTGGACTTTTTATTTTTGAATTCTAAAATTATAAATTTGGTGATCTGACATAGAAAATGACTTGGGAAATAGTATGTGAGTGGTAATAATGTTGGTTTGATGCAATAAATAGGAGGTTGGTGCGATGAAGATAGCGATCTGCGATGACAGGGAGGATGACCGCGGTGCACTTAAGGCGCTGCTGGAAGCCTACGGGCAGGATTTTGAAATAAAAGAATACGGTTCCGGGAAAAGTCTGTGCGGGGATATGGATTATATACGGAAATGCCGGATTATATTCCTTGACATCAACATGGAGGGTCTGGATGGCTTGGAGACGGCAAAGCAGATAAAGGCAAAATGCCCGAAAGTGCATATCGTGCTGGTCACCGCTTATGTGAACTATGCGCTGGACGGATATAAGGTGAAGGCGAGCCGTTTCCTCTTAAAAGATGATCTGGATCAGACTTTGCAGGAATGTATGGATGATATCCTTTGGGAAATCCGGCAGGAGGAGCGGATGGTGGAGTTCGACTTTGTGGAGGGGAATATGCGGCTTAAGGCGGACGACATCATCTATATTGAAACGAGTAAACACAAGAATGTGTTCTACACACAGGGACGGACATTCAGCATTTATAAAAAGATGGATGAGCTGGAAGAGGATCTGAAGGGGATGGGCTTTGTGCGGATACACCAGAGCTTCCTCATCAACATGAAGTATGTCGAGAGGATCAGCAGCTACATCATGATCCTGACCACGGGAAAAGAGATATCCGTACCGAAGTCAAGGTATCAGGAAGTGAAGCGGCAGTACACGTTGTTTAAGGGGGCGGAGTGATCATGCTGACAGGAATAGGAATGTGGATACTTTCTTTATGCCTCATAGCGATAGAGACGTGGGGGATCGTATATTTTTTTGATATGTTTATGAAAAGGAAAAGGAAGGGATGGAAGGATAAGTGCAGGTATATTGTCCTGTACCTTGCTAACTTTGTCGCTGTATTTCCGGGGGAATATCTGGGCCCAATGGGAATCAAGATTACGCTGGTAGTCTTGATATTCACAGCATTCTGCACGGTGTTTTATAAGATGGAGTTAAAGCAGCGTATTTTCTTTTTTGTACTGTATTATCCGCTATTGTATTTGATAGATATTCTTTCTATGCAGGTCGAAAACATACTGTTAGTGCTGGTCTGGGTTTTCCTGCTATTTCTATTGCAGAGGATATGGAAAGGGAAGAGAAATAATAAGGAACTTTCCTATAAGGAATGGCAGAAATTCTGCGTGATGCCGCTGTTCACCGTGGCATCCACGCTGCCTATGTATTCTTGTTACATCAGCGAAAAAAAGGTGCAGTCAATCTATCTTTTTATTGCGGCTGGGCAGATCATGATAAATTTCCTTGTGATGGCGGTGATGAAGAATATTCGTGAAAAGGGGGAGCTGTTAAGGGAAAACGCGCTGACCAACCAGAAGAAAGAAAGCCAGCTTGCGCATTACTGGGATATGCAGGCGGTCTATGAGCGGCAGGGGCGGAAGATGCATGATTATAAGAACCAGATCAGGACGATGCAGGTGCTGTTAAAGGAAGGGAACACGCAGGCTGCTGCCGCGCTTGCGGAGAGACTGACGGAGAGTATATCCGTGGAGATGTCGGCGGTCAATACAAACCATCCTGTCGTGAACGCAGTCCTGAACCAGAAGTTCCATGTCGCGAGGGAGCAGGGGGTGTCCATGATTTTCAGGGTAGGCGACATGAGTGGGATGCGGCTGGATGAGGAGGAGATAGTAATCCTGCTTTCCAATCTGCTGGACAACGCCATCCATGAGTGCGTGAAGGTGGTGAGGGCGGAACGTAAAGCCGTCATAAATATTAAGCTGGTGCAGGAGGGCGGAAAGACGATCTTTTCCGTAAAGAATCCCGTGGCGGAAGAAGTGCAGATCAGGGACGGTATCGTTTTGGATTCCGACGGAGAAATGCACGGTGTGGGACTTATGAACGTAAAGGCTGTGGTGGATAAATATGGCGGCGACTTTGCGATCTCCTGTGACCGGGAAAAGTTCCGGGCGGTGGTGATTTTATAAATGTCATGGTCATTTCGTGCAATAAAATAGTCATTTCGTGCAATGCGGGTTGGAAAACAGACGACACCGGGGTAAATTTTATATGCAGGTCAAAGTTAGCAAAAAAATTACAAGGGAGTCTGTTTAGAAATGAATTTTATCAAAAAGAATTATGAAATTTTTATTGTGAATTTTATTTTTCTGGGATTTATATTGATTACCCTGCTGGCGCAATTCGGAGTACATATTGAGGTTGAGAAGCGTGTGGAGCTGGTTCCCGTAAAAATGGAATACCGTAACTCAACAAGGGAAATTAAGCTGGAGTATGAAGATGACCCGCAAGAGTCATTTTGGGCTCCGGCTTTTGCTGTGTTTGGGAGAGCCGGTGAACAGGAGATCAAAGGTATGATATACGACGGCGATTCCATAAAAAGAAATGTATTTATTAATACCAATTCCGATGAGGTCATAGGCGTGACTGAGAACGGCAGGTCGATATTATCTTTGTATTATTATAACAGTCCGATGTTTCGATATGGCATTTTAATATTGATCATAGTTGATATCTTTATCATTGCGGTCAAATCTATACATACTAAAAAAAGCAGGAAGACAATTGACATCAGCCAATATCGGTATTACCCGGAGGATAAGAGGGCGCTGGAGCTGAATGAAATACTCTTTAAGATGAAGGATTTCCGACTGGTGTATATTATTGCTTTAATCGTTATGTTGGTGTGGGGGGCTTTTTATACGATTGCTATTTTATTAATTTTGTCGGAGAACGCAGCAACAGCAGCAGGCTGGGCTATTGGACTCATATCAATATTCATTATGTTAATGCTCCCCTTGTGCATCATTGCTTTGGTTCGATACAAGGCTAAACATAAGGATGAAAGGAAACAATTGATCAGGAATGTAAATACATATCTGTCAAATGTCGGGGAGGATTTTTTGGAACAGTTACAAGCTGACTTAAATAAAGGTCTGCCGTTTATGAAAAAACACAATCTGGTGATTTCGGAAAGCTACGTGATCGGCTCAATAGCAAATACGGGGCTTCCGAAGCTCGATCCGATTGCCATTCCAAAGGAACAGATCAGGGAAATCGCTTATGTGTACTATACATGGGCAACTCTTAGGTATCGGTTTATAGTGCAGGAAATTTATTTCCGCCTGAAAAACGGGAAAGAAGTCAGGCTGCCTGTATATGACCGGCATAATATAGGACTGACGCTGAAAGCCTTGGAGGATTGCAGAGTTCCAATCATAGATATAACGCAGGAGAAGAAACAGCAGGCGAGATAAATGATGAAACATATTAAAAAATAAGTGAAGGAGGGTTATTAGAAACAATGCAAAAACTTTCATTGCAATGGCTGGAAGATGAATTGAAGAAATTTTTTAAAAAAGAGGAAATCACTTCCGATGATTTGGGACAGATCAGGTATTTTAGGATGAGCGTTGACGGTGACTTAATCATTGAAATATCTCTGGAAGAACCCCCTGTTCCGTTTTCAAATCCCTGGGGTGGAGATGAATGGGAGTGTTGCGTACTTAATGGCAGCCAAATCAAAGAGTATGTAGATAAGATGATTGAGGATGAATATCGCAAAATCCGTAATCCCTATGGATATGTATTATCTACATCGCCTATTTCATACAAGCATGAGGAACATGAATTATCTGATGAAGTCATTGCCAAAGCTAAAAAGTTTGGCGACACGGTATCAGAAATACATTATTCATCAGGAATCAACGATTGGGAGGAATGGGAAAAATGGTATGCCGAAACAACCAAGGCAATAGGAGCTGAACTGGAAAAATTTCCAAATATTAAAGTACTTCGCCTGCATGGGGGTACATATAAAGATTTTAAGTTTGTTGAAAGCTTAGAGCATTTGGAAGTCCTTGAACTTGTGGAAGCGGACTTTGAAAGTAAGGAAGGTTTTGATAAACTGCCCCGTTTGAAACAATTATGTTGCTGGCTTGATTAAAAGATATGTTATAGGGTAAGGACAATCAAAGATAAATTTATTTAATATGGAGGAAATAATTATGATATCACAAGGAATTGCCATTCTGTTACAAAGTTACATGATTTTACAAAGCTCAGGAGAGATGACACCCCAGGGAATTGCCATTATTGTAGGATTTGTTATTATCTTGACCGTTGCTATATTATATGATAAGAAAAACGGCAAAAAGTTTCTTAAGGAAATAGCGGAACAATATCCTGTCAAGGAGGCATTTGGTGATTTCTACGTCACGGAAAAAGGAGAATTATTGTTTCGTTTTGGCTCCGGAACGCTGCCGGGATACAAAAAATGGAATATAAGCGAAATTGCATATATTGCCACCTTTAGGGGAGAATTTTCTATTTATGGCAAGGATGATAAGATCCTGCGCGGTGAGTATCTGACTCCCAGCAAAAAGAAATTTTTAGCAAGCGCGTCTGCTGTTAATTTTTATCTCGGCATAGGCAAGATAGACGGTTTTGTGGCATTTGTTAAGAAACATGGTCCCCATATCGAACACACTGTCGGTGGAAAGGTTGTTGGTGATTAAGTATGCAAATCGTTGAAACAGAAATTGCAAGAGCAGACAGTCCCTATTTTGGAGAGGTGGTATGTCTGGCAGATGAATCAGGAAATCCCTGTTTTTGGGCAATTAAAAAGAAGATGGATTTTTTGAATATTGTAGGCAGTGATTTAATTATTGCGTTA
Organism: uncultured Lachnospiraceae bacterium; assembly: GCA_964421915.1. Taxonomy (GTDB): domain Bacteria; phylum Bacillota; class Clostridia; order Lachnospirales; family Lachnospiraceae; genus NK4A136. The sequence continues at coordinate 18,817 of CAYQZB010000008.1, read as the reverse complement.
GACATTTATTGCTACGATCGTAATTTTGTATCTTCGTACTCAGATGCCGATACCGAGAAAATAAACAACAAGATTAAGGCTGCATATGAGGTTTTTCAAAACGATTGCAAAATGATGGATGAGATTTTTGTAAAAGAATTTAATTCAGAAAAAGAAGATTGGGAGATAGGAGAAGAGATTGAAAGCATTGATGATGTAAAGAAATCCATTAAAGTGGTGAGAGTTGAAATCATTAGACATTATTACCATATTGTTTTTTTGCTAAATGATGAGGAATGGGTATTGGGGAAGAACATAAAGTATAATACTTGGACATTACAACCCAGTAGACAGGCACGGCCTCCGGAAATGGAATATGATAAATAAGAAGAGAGGACATTTGATTATTATGGCTGAGTATTATGGTGGACAAGGATATTTGTCAGTTTGGTTAGGTGACTGCGAAAGTCAGGAATTATTTAACGAGTACATTGAGTATGGAGGCACATACGAAGAAGGTGATGAAGATGATGACGAAAAAAGCGCTTTTAAATTAGGAGAAGATTTTGGCATAGTGTATTATGATGAAGATTTCTCACTGGTAAGTTTTTTGGACGAAAAGACAGACGATTTAGGTCTGTTGTTAGATACCGGTGCGCCGGAGTATGTAATTGAAGAGTATAAAAAATTAATAGGCTCTCAGTTGGAAAGAAAATATAACTGCTGTGTTATGTTTTATGAGATGAACTATACCGGAAAAATGCTTGAAACAATTGAGAGTAAATATGGTGTTTTTACTTTTATAGGCAGCATTGAGGCAGACGTAAGCGATATATAAACATATGAGGGAAACAAAAGATGGGATTATTTGATAAGTTTCAGAAGAAGGAAGAACAAAAGGATAATGTTCCGCCGGCGGATTCGACGAAGTTGGATCTGAAAATCAGTGATGTGGAGGCCTGTAAGATTGATTATACAAAGTCAGTTGAGGAGCTGATTGCTTTTTATGATGAGCAGAAAATAAAGATTGCACAGGGCGAAAAAGAATATTTAAATGGGGAATTTATGCAGCTTGGCTATGGGATTGATTTTATCGGTTTTGTGCAGCAGGTTTTTCATGTGACACTGGATTTTGAGGAGGGAGTAGTTCCGGCATTTGAAAGCGTTTTGGACGCGCTGAGTCAGGCGTTTCAGCAAAAGAAACTTAACGAAGAAATGTTTAATGATGTTTTGAAGAAGGCAGCCGGATTCGTTAGTGTTGTAGTCTGGAAAAATATCGGGGGAGGATTCATCAGTTCTAATATTGGGTATGGAGTGAATATCAAGGGAACGAACGCGTTTGTATATAACCGCATCGGTCGGAGACTGCAGGGGGATACCGCTTCCGATATGGTATCATTGTATGAAACATTAAGGAAGCTGTGATATGGGAAAGCAAATCAATTATTACATGGGATATGAAGATTTTTTATCCGTTGCACAATCAGCTTTGAACAGTGACTGTATCATTTACAGGCAGTCATTTGAAAATGGCAGATTTCAATTACTTAGTGGAACAACTTTGGACACTATTAAGCCAAATTGCAGCGGATATTATTTTCATAATCCTGCAATCGGGAATTTTGATATTGAGCTAATATCGGAAAAGCAATATGTTCCCTCTGATGTACTGCTTAATGTGATTGAAGCAGGTTTTTCAATACCAAATGAAGAAAAGCATTTAATTGTTGCAAATCGACTTTATGTTATGACCGGACTATATGCAGATGATGGCAATTGGGTTTCCCGCCCGGATATGCTTACAAAATTATATCATAAACTTGTGCGTGTTGTGAAGAAAACAGCTCCTTATACAGAGGTTGAGCATTTTGTTGTCAATCCTATGTATGAGGGAAAAAAGTTCAAATCTAAAAAATATATTTCCTCTGATTATTATGAATTGGTAAAAAACAAAGACTACATATTGGGATAGTAAAACTGCCAATAGGGAAAGCGAAACATTTGAACTCATGTGAAAAAAGGGAGAATTGTAATGAAAGAAGTGCTGTCGGCTTTACGTGATATACGGCAAAATATTCAGTTTAGCTTAATTGTGGCGATGTTTATGGCGGCGCTGGTAGGATTTATACCGAATTATGATAGAATGATATATTCACAAACAGAACCCGTGGAGTACTTTGATGCGCAGAACTATACCGGATATCCGGCGGAGGATGACGTTCCGGAATTAGAATCAAGAGAGGAGATTTTGGAGGAAGGTGACGGTTATACTCTGGTGGTGGATGCCGGGACTATCAAACCGTTACATATCTATTTGGGGTTGTCTGAGGATACCATGACAAAATCCGCCTTTGTAAGGTTTTTAAATAAAGATGACAACAAAAAAGTGTACGGTCAGCTTTTTTCCGTAGAGCTTGAAAATGGAGATACCATGCTTGTGCTATTGGACGATTATGCGGTAAAATTGCCGCGAAGCGGGACGGTAAAGCTGCCGATTGGGGAAACGAAAGAGTTGTTGTGGTCAGATGCGATAGAATATCTTACAGATAAGTACGATTTTTCGGAGGACGAACTGGAATATTACATAGATATGGCGGGCAGCTGGAGAAAAAGCGATATTGCCGAAAGGATCGTAACTGTAAGGGTCTCAATTTGTATGGTAGTGTTTATTGTCGTTGCAGTTGGGACTTTTTTTCTGTATAGAAAAATTGATCGGAAAGAGAAAGAAAAAATGGAAAGAGAACGCAAAGAAAAAGAACTTTCGTATCAACAGGCAATGATGAAGGGAGGTAACGATGTATCTTATTTCTAAACACAGAAGCTGGACTACATTTGGCACAGCCTTAGTGACATTGGGCATTTTCGCAATTTTCATGGTGGTTTTTCTTGGCGTTGAGGATAACCATGTGTCAATGATCGGGATCATTGTGGCAATAGTGGGACTTCTTATTGCAGTACTGGGAATCAGGATCATCATCTGGGACAAAAGCTTTGACGCTAAAATGTCGCGGATCGATCCCAATCTTGACTATCATTTTTTTCTGACCTTCAGGGGGATGGAACAAGAGGTCAGGGACTTTTCCAAAATAGAGGAAGTGCTGAAAGCATTTGACTTGGGCAAAGAAGCGTGGGAGCTAAAGATCGTACCGCCCATGGGGACGCTTTCGGAGTGGAAGGGATATTATGATGACAAAGATAAAGCCTGGGTGATGGAAATAGCCTTTGTCCGTGAAGAGGGGATTCAAAGATGGGTGCGTCGCGGCGGTTACGACGGACTGATAAATTTGAATCGTAAAGACCTGAAAAAAATCATGGTGGATAAAAAGAAAGCCGACTTAATGCTCTTTGGCAGAATTGATACCGGAAACTTTTAGAGATTATATGAATCCGTTGCTGGACTAACTTTTGCTTCAACGATAAGAATTTCAGGCAATAGGAGATTATAAATATGGATAAAAAAGAAAATTTAATAGAAACTTTTTTGGCAGCATCAATTAAATACGGTGAAGCAATAGAATCAGGTGACCATAAAAACGCTAATAGTCAATCAAATACTATAAGAAAAATTCGCAAACAATTATCAATGAGTTGTGAATTAGAGTTGCTAATCCCATGTATGCAGCACGAAAATGATTATGTTAAGTTGAATGTGGCATCCAGTCTTATAACATTATTGCCGGATGATTCAAAAAAAATATTAAAAGAATTAGAAAAGAAAAAAGGATTACTAGGATTTGAAGCTAAAATGTTTCTTCATGAATGGGAAAAAGGAAATATTAAAATTTAATTATAGGTATTTTTGGGATATAGTTCAAAATACATAGTGTATTGATTCATCAATTTACCTTGAAGGAGGATGATATTATTATGGCAAAAAAACGATTTTAGATGAGGTGTATGGCAAAATAACTTTCAAGGAAGGATATTGGAGCCTGCAACAAAAAACAGAAATGACAATCGTAGGGAAGCGGCAAGAAGTTAAAACAGAAATCTTATCATTTAATACTGCGTAATTTATTTTAAAATCTTTTGGTTGATAATATCAAAACGCTGGAAAAAAACATAGAGACTGCCGCCGTGCAGGAACTTGCAAAGGTTTTGGAAGATTATGATGAACAAAATCTCCCAAAACATATCGCAAAAGCCAAAGCTCTTAAATTGCTTTCTGCCAAAACTGTTGGGGAAAAGTTAGAATCGCTGCAGTTATCTTTGATCTGCGTTTTTGAGGATCGCATAGAGATCAAATGTAAATGTGATTGGTATGACTGTGGCGGCGGATTTATTATTATCGACAATGGAGAATGTATGATGAGACCAATTGACTGTTTAAGCATTTAAGATTCTAAAAAGGGAGGCTTCTTCAGCAGTAGAAATTGATACATATCCCTATGGGCAGGTGGTAATCGGGGAGCTGGCATAAGATTAAGGCAAAGCATTCATGCTGCCATAAAAAAGGAAGGAAAAAAGGGGATTATATGCAATGGATATGATATATTCATTATGACAAAGTGGTCGCTTGGTCAACATTTCGGAGGAGATTATGATAATTTTATACGGAACAGATAAAGCTGCGTAAAAGAAACGGTGCGTAAGCAGTTGGAAGTGGATTTTATTGCCTGCAAAGGAAATAATAAATACTATATACAGTCTGCGTTTTCTATACCGGATGAGGAAAAAAAGAGACAGGAAGAACGACCATTATTGAACATTCCGGATTCCTTCAAAAAATTGTTGTTGTAGGGAATTACATTAAATTAAAAAGGGATGACATGGGAATTACAACAATAAGTATCAGAGAATTTCTGAAAAAAGAAAACAGTTTGGAACTGTAATTTTGATGCGCATAACTATACCGGTTGGGTGATGGAAATAGCCTTTAGCGATTATATGAATCCGTTGCTGATTGAAATGGACAGAGCAGAGGAACTTCTGCGGGAAATTTTGGAACGGCTTATGCAATAGGAGGTGAATGATATGTATGAAAATAAAGTAAAATGGTGTCCAATATGTAATCAAGGATGGGTAGAGATTGTAAAAAAATATCTTCAGCAACTTTATTCTGTTGTTGTTCGGAATGTGAATCAGAATGGAACACCCCATTCAATATTGCAAAAACAACCTGTAAAGAGCCAGGCTTTGGTATGATAGTAGATCCAGATTGTGACGAAATCAAGAAGATAGGCTGGGATAAATATATTTGCTGAACCTGTATGCATATTGCAGGAATAATCCGGTGATGTGCACAGACTCCGGCGGACACGGTAATGTGTATGAATCTGGGACACTGAAAATGTCAGACCGATAACTTGCAGAGCCTTTATATGCAACGGACACAAACCACATCCGAGAGTAAATAATACCAAAGAAAATCGATAAAGGATTATCAGGAGACGACATTTATAAAGCAATATAGAAAGTTCACACTGTTCTGGAACAAGCATTAATCAATCATTAGGATTAGAAGAGAATTTGATATTATGCATAAATTATCTTATATTTTAAATAATATAATGAATTTTAAGTGGTCTGATGCTTTATTTTTACCGAAAGATGAAGTTTGGAATAAAGATACGAAAGGAATGGTTTTAAACTCGAATGATGTAGAAGATGATGAAGATGAGGTGCCCAAAGAGGCAAAAAAGAAACAGCTAATGTATGCATTAAACATCCAAACAGTGCAAGCAATTGTTTGGAATGTTGAACAACAGAATCCTTATTTTACGGATGATGATCTTGTGGAAGCTTTTTTATACTATTACGACAATGATGCCTACATCGAAATAAAAAATTGTTAAATAAACCATAACTCTTGATGTAAACTCCATCAAACTTAATCTAACCGTAGAGTCTGATTCCTAAAACCAAAATGACCCTCTGCTATGTTCACGACACCATCGGTCGGCTGATGGACAATACAACGGAATATTAAGAATTCTTATGGGACAAGTTAATTGTATTGACTCGGATGAGAGCGATGGTAAAAAAATGAAATACTTGATAGAAAGTTATAATAGATCATTATGACGTTAATCCAGAACTCAGATATATAATGATATTTACATAATATTTTAAGAACAGACTACTGGAAAGGGAGGAAAAATATGTATCCCAAAATGTTTAACCGTGATGAAATATTTTTTAGATTGGGAGTTGAAAAATCTGAAGAATTACTGGAAAAGATTCGAAATTTGAAAAATCCGAATTTTCAAGATGCTAAGGGGATATCGTATCTTCATAGAGCTTGCCAAACTCATTATATTGAGGCGATTAAGATTTTGCTAGAATTAGGAGCAAATCCTAATATTGCTGATGAAAGAGGATTTTCTCCTGTTTTAGAAGCTATTGGAACCATAAATGAGAAGAATAATGATATTCTGGAGTTGATGTTAAAATTTGGATTAGATTTGGACAGGATGGAAGGTAATACGACATTAAAAGAAATGATTGAGTCGTTTAAAGATGAAGAGTTTAATAAAATAATAAAAAAATATTATCATAAATAACACGAACCTCCCACACCGATTTGGGGTATAAATTCTTTATTAAGTATATAGTAACAGGGGTGTGAAAATATCATGAATTTTTATATAGGCAATTCCATAGATGAGATTGATGAATGGGATGTTAATGTAGAATTTAGTGATGAGTTGATTGATTTCGTTTATAAGTTAAGCAAACAAGAGTCATTTGATATGAGTAAGTTGTATGAGATTAATCCCTATGTTGATGTTGAAGTTTCTAAAAATGATTTATCGAAAATAATTGAGGTATGCAATTATATCTTAGACACATCGTTGCTTCAGACTTATGAAGAACCGGATGAAGGTAATCAAATGTTGAAAGATTTAGTAGAGATTGCTCAAAAGGCACAGTCAAGAGATTTAGGGTTGGTTTCCATAGGAGACTAATAAACCATTACCGAATTGCCAAAAGAATAGTGGAGGAATGTGATGTACAAGCCAACAGAAATTGAAAAGAATAATTGCCTTCGCATTGTAAAAGATATATTGCAAATTAATGACAATTCTATATGTGAAAAGTATATTGATGAAATTTTTAATACGACTTATGCAATAGGCGGAGATTATAATGAAAAGACGCTTAAGTCTATTGCTGAGATTTTGTTAAAAGATGTTAATATATTTTAATAATGCAGATATTTTAGAAATTCGGAAGGAAATGAGGTTGTGAATGGCAGCATATAAAAATCTAAAAATTAGGCAGGCGATTAAAAAACACAATCACAAGTTTTTTAGCGTCTGCTTATTTGTCTTATACCAAAAAATATTTTATGATACTTTACTATTTTTTTTTCTGGAAATCTATGTTATAATATCTGCGAAAGCAATGCCCATTCCTAATATGTTCCTAATGTGGAGAGTAAGCCAATGAGAAGTTACATACTGATTGTTGATGATGATGAGCAAAACCGTGAGCTTCTGAAGCAGATGTTTGAGAAGGATTATGGCATTTTAGAAGCGGCGAATGGACGGGAAGCGATTACACAGCTTGGCATACATATCAATGACATTGCGGTCATTCTCTTGGATCTGGTGATGCCGGTGATGAACGGATATCAGGTGTTGCAGATTTTAAGCTCCAGAAAGATTCTGGAGCATATACCGGTAGTGCTGATTACGGCGCAAAATGATGAGCAGACAGAATTTTCCTGCTATTCCATGGGTGCAAGCGCAGTCATTTCCAAACCATTTGTGGCGCAGACGGTTATCCAGCGGATCAATAATCTGGTAGAAACGTATCGAAGCGCGGATGCGCTGGCGCATAAGGTGGAAAGCCAGAGGGCAAAGCTCCACGAGCAGGAACGGAAGATGGAGCTCTTTAATGAGAATCTGATCGATGTGGTCAGCAATATTGTTGAGTTCCGAGACCTTGAATCCGGCGAGCATGTCAAAAGAGTAAAAGGTCTAACGCGGATCATGGCAGAGGCATATATGGAGCTTTTTCCTGACAGCGGTCTGACGCCATATATGATCAATATCATTGTCAGGGCATCGGCGCTTCACGATATCGGTAAGATCGCCATACCGGATGGGATCCTTTTAAAGCCGGGCAGGCTGACCCCGGAAGAATTTGAGATTATGAAGAGCCATACGACCAAGGGTTGTAAAATATTGAAATTGCTGGATATCGTACAGGACAATGAGCAGCTGACGACATCTTATGAGATCTGTCGTCATCATCACGAACGATATGATGGCAAAGGCTATCCGGATCAATTGAAGGGGGATGATATCCCCTTGTCCGCACAGCTGGTATCAGTGGTGGATGTTTATGATGCGCTGGTTTCGGAACGAGTCTATAAAAAAGCATTAGATAAAGATACCGCATATCATATGATTATGGAGGGCAAATGCGGCATTTTTGCACCGAGGATATTAAAATGTATGGAATATGCACGGACAAGGATTGAGGGATTTGCGGACAGTCATAAAGGGTAAGTCATTAATATAATGAATGTTAGGCGATATCTGCTTTGAACAAGCTGATTTCAGAAAGGAAGGGATTATGACAGACGAAGCAAAACAGAAGCTGCAAGACGCAGGTGTGGATCTGAAGGGGGCTATGGAACGTTTTTTAAATAATGAAGCCATGTATGAAAAGTTCCTGAAGAAATTTTTGGCAGACCCCAATTATCAGGAACTGACTGCAGCAGTTGAAGAGAAGGACTGCAAGAGGGCATTTACGGCTTCCCATACATTAAAGGGAGTATGCGGTAATCTCGCGCTACAGGGTTTATATCATGCAATCACCAGTCAGGTGGAATGTTTTCGTACCGAAAGATTTGAGGAGGGAGCAGCCATGATGCCTGCTGTTTCCGCGGAATATGATAAGGTCGTAACATTGATCACAACAATTTTTCCGTAAAAAACATAAAATAATTTTGGGGGATGGAGATTACATATATGGCAATGTTGGAATGTCCGGGGTGTAAGAGAATCGTTGATGATACGATAAAAGCATGTCCGGGGTGTAAATACAATATCAAAAAATATGTAAAGCAGATGCACAAAGATGCCAAGAATAACGGCAGGAACAGTGCATTTGGTACGATTGGGCTTGATGCGGTCTATAATTCAAAGACGACTGCGGCAATCAATATTCCAAAGTTGGATTTCCTGAGTGGTAAGGGGGCGGCAGAACAGCCTGTTTTTGAATCGCCGTCATTGAATCAGCCGACGGTGACGCCTGCGGCTATGCCGAGTGATGCGCCGATATTTGAATCACCGTCGTTAAATCAGCCGATGGGACAGCCGGCAGCGGCGCAGCCGATAT
>CAYQZB010000008.1:0-9444 GCA_964421915.1 uncultured Lachnospiraceae bacterium | reverse complement strand
GAATCACCGTCGTTAAATCAGCCGATGGGACAGCCGGCAGCGGCGCAGCCGATATTTGAATCGCCGTCATTGAATCAGCCGATGGGACAGCCGGCGGCAGCGCAGCCGATATTTGAATCGCCGTCGTTGAATCAGCCGATGGGACAGCCGGCAGCAGCGCAGCCGATATTTGAATCGCCGTCGTTGAATCAGCCGATGAGCCAGCCGGCAGCGGCATATGCGCCGAATCCATTATTGGGAGCGCCGGCTAATCAAGTGAACGCCCCACAGCAAAATGCAGCTGTGTATGCTGCCAATCCGTTATTGGGAGCGCCGTCGCAGCAGAGTTTCCAGCCAAGCTATGGAGCGCAGCAGCAGAGCTTCCGACCAAGCTATGGAGTGCCGCAGCAGCAGAGCTTCCAGCCAAGCTATGGAGTGCCGCAGCAGCAGAACTTCCAGCCAAGCTATGGAGTGCCGCAGCAGCAGAGCTTCCAGCCAAGCTATGGAGTGTCGCAGCAGCCTGCAACAGGTCCCGGCGCTGCCAATCCTTTGCTGGCGGGTAATCCGTTGTTGGGACCTCGCACACAGTAACAGTTTCATATTGATGGTTGGTAAAATATAATGATAAAAAGGGAATGATTATGATGATGATTCCCTTTTTAAGTTAGGGTGTGATCAGGGTTTAAAGTTTGAGAAGACATCTTTTCAGTTCCATGTTATACTTATGCTATGGATTATCCTGTCCGGGGAAAAGGCAGCTTTATGCCCTGGAACAACTGCGCTGAAGAAACAGTATTCAAAATAAGAATGGAGGACATAAAATGAGGGACAGAGAAAAAGCAAGACAACGGGCACACGAGTTGGTAAGCCGCATGACACTGGAAGAAAAGGTCTCCCAGTTAAAGTACGACGCACCTGCAATTCCCAGGCTTGGCATACCGGCCTATAACTGGTGGAACGAGGGACTTCACGGCGTGGCAAGAGCCGGAACCGCCACCAGCTTTCCCCAGGCAATCGGCGTTGCCGCATCCTTTGATACTGAGCTGGCCGGAGAAATGGGAAGAGTTACCGCTGTGGAGGGACGTGCAAAGTATAATTCCAGCAGTACCCAGGGCGACAGAGATATTTACAAAGGACTTACCTTCTGGTCTCCCAACATCAATATATTCCGGGATCCCAGGTGGGGCAGAGGGCATGAGACCTATGGAGAGGATCCTTTCCTCACCGGAGAAATGGGAAAAGCCTATGTAAAAGGCATGCAGGGAGACGGCGAGTATATGATGGCGGCAGCCTGTGCAAAGCATTTCGCGGTTCACTCCGGACCGGAAGCTCTCCGCCATAAGTTTGACGCTCAGGCGTCCCAAAAGGATTTATACGAGACTTACCTTCCCGCCTTTGAAACCCTTGTAAAGGAAGCCGATGTGGAAGCCGTCATGGGTGCTTACAACAGAACCAATGGAGAACCCTGCTGCGGAAGCAAGACGCTGATCCGGGATATTCTGCGGGGAGACTGGGATTTCCAGGGGCATTTCGTTTCTGACTGCTGGGCCATCCGGGATTTCCATGTCAATCATATGGTGACTGACACTGCGGAGGAGTCCGCCTCCCTGGCATTGAAAAACGGCTGTGATGTAAACTGCGGCTGTACCTATCCCCATCTGCTGAAGGCTCACGAAGCCGGACTGGTGACTGAGGAAGAAATCAGCCAGGCAGCGGAAAGACTGTTTACTACCAGGTTCCTGCTGGGACTGTTTGACGATACGGAATATGATGCCATAGGATTCGATAAGCTGGAATGCGAGGAGCATCTGGAAAAGGCTGCCAGAGCCACTGCGGAAAGCTCTGTTCTGCTGAAAAATAACGGTATTCTTCCCCTTAATGTGGAAAGTCTGAAGACTATCGGCGTCATCGGTCCCAATGCTGACAGCCGCCGGGCGCTGATCGGCAATTACCATGGAACCTCATCCAGGTATATCACTGTATTAGAGGGAATTCAGGATTACGTTGCCGGGAGGGCAAGGGTCTATTATTCCGAAGGCTGCCATCTGTTCCAGGAGAAGGTGGAAGGACTCGGCCTGAGGCAGGACCGCATCAGTGAGGCAATCAATGTGGCCCTGAACAGCGATGTGGTGATTTTAGTTCTGGGACTGGATGAAACGCTTGAGGGTGAAGAAGGAGATACCGGGAACAGCTATGCCTCCGGTGACAAAGTTGACCTGCTGCTGCCCCAGTCCCAGAGAGAGCTGGCAGAAGCTGTAATCAAAGTGGGAAAACCTGTTATAATGCTGAATATGACCGGAAGCGCCATGGATCTGAACTATTTTCAGGAGAATGCGGATGCCGTGGTACAGATCTGGTATCCCGGAGCAAGGGGCGGACAGACCATAGCTAAAATGTTGTTTGGAGAAATTTCTCCTTCCGGCAAGCTGCCTGTAACCTTTTATAACAGCGTGGAGGAGCTCCCCGATTTTGAGGACTATTCCATGGCAGGAAGAACCTACCGGTATTTCACAGGAAGCCCTCTGTATCCCTTCGGTTATGGCCTGACCTATGGGGATGCTTCTGTAGAAAGTGCAGAATGCAATGACACCACTGTCACAGTCACTGTGACAAATAAGAGCTCTGTGGCTATAGAGGAAGTGGTTCAGGTATATCTGAAAGCCCTGGATTCTCCCTATGCGCCCACAAATCCCAGACTGTGTGCTTTTTCCAGAGTACATTTAAACGGCGGGGAAACCAGAAAAATTGATTTGAAGCTCTGTGAAGATGCTTTCTTAGTCGTCAACGAGGAAGGCAAAAAGGTATCCGGCGGCAGCCGCTTCCAGATCAGTGCAGGCCTGGGACAGCCGGACGCAAGAACCCGGGAGCTCACCAGAAAGGAATGTATTTCCTTTACAGTAGAGCGGTGAGAAAATCCTGAGTAAAAGTGTTTTTCTGCCGACGAGGCCACATTTTAAAGGATAATTTGAACGACGAGGTCTCTCTGAGTAGCCAGAGCAGGGTATGGTTAGTGCCATACCCTTTTTTGTCTATATAGAAACAGGGTTGTTTCATGAAGAATAAAAGAAGGGGGATACTTATTATCTCTATAAACGAACATCCAGACGTGTCCCCGGGAAAAAATATCCACAGCCGGTAGATACTTATATCGGCATCATCACTCCGGAAGTTTGCCTGCAATCTCCTGCGGATAGCCATGTTGTCGGGGGAATTCTGCGCTTTTTTACTGGACAGAAGTTCAGAAAGAAGGATAAACCGTAAGGGAGACCTTCATAAGCAGGAATCCGGTCTGATTGACAATATGCCTGTAATAAGTATGGATGGTGGAGGAGATTCATGAAACAACCCTGAGGGTGTGCTCTGTTGACATTGCATATCGTTTGAAAATTTGTTATACTGATCTTGGCGCTTTGGCTTTCATGCAGGGAGGATGTCCATGGTTAATGGCGTAAATAATAACAATATTAATTCCTATAGGAATCATTCCGTAAGACCATCCAGAACAGACATGGATGCACCCCCGTTTTTGCTTCAGTATGATGAAAAGGGAGTTGTCTGGGAGCATAAGGATCAGAATGATAAAGAGGAAGAAAAGAAAATAACCGAAGCCGCAGAAACCCATAAAAAAGCGGCAGATGTAAAAACTGTGGCTGCAAAAGCGGCTTCTGCCAATGATACCCCGGCTGTCAGGAAAGATACTTCTGAAGCAAAAGGACAGGCGGAAGGAGAGCTGTTTCGCGGTTTCCTGGACGGAATAAAGAATTTTTTCATTAATATTTTTAGATTCATCTGGTATGGAGATGATGGGAAAGAAGAACAGGGAGATAAAGCAGAAGCTGCTTCAAAGGCTCAGAACACAGACGCTTATGGGACATCTCCGGACAAAAATGTAACTGCGGCATCGGCTGGAGAAGATGCGCAGATGGATAAGGATGCATTGATCAGGGAGCTGATTGCGCGGCATGATACCAATGGCGTTGTGGATATCCTGACAGAGAATCATACCATTCAGCCGGCACGCAATTCCACATTATTGACTTATTATAACCGCCATGGAAAGATTGTGGATCTGAGCCGGACGAATACCGGAAGGATACTACACGGTGACCGGCGTACAAGGAGCTTGTAAATATTATATTTTGCTTAACAACCAGCTATATTAATGTTATAATAAAATAGTAATGATATGCTTGAACAGTGGATGACAGGCGGTATTGCAATCATGGGAAATGTTGAGTTGAAAAGAAAGAGAGGGACAGTAAGTTTATGCTGAAAAAGTTGGGAGATACAGTGGAAGTATTACAAAAAATGCGCCAAATGGTAAGGCAGCAGGAGATCCTTTTGGAGTTGTTTGATGAAAATCATACCGTGGTCTTTTGTGACGCGATTGGGATCACGCCAAAGCATAATGTAGGAGACAGCGCCACGGTGGAAGCAGAAATGCTGGCGCAGGTATTTCGTACGGGAAATTCTGTTTGTGATGAAGGAATTGACGAGACCGGAAAGAAATATGAGATAACATATGTTCCGGTGGAGGATGATGGAGCGGTAGTCGGCTGTATCGTTACAACTTATGCAAAACATGATAATGATCTTGCTATGGAAAAAGCAGAGATCTTTATGGATGCCATTGACCAGATCAACAATGCGATAGATATGATGACGATTCATTTTGAAAATCTGTTTGAAAAGATGCAGAGCATGCAGGAGAAGACAGGAAGCATCAGTAAGGGTGTAGAGGATACTTCTACCGTGGTATCCAAGATTAAGGCCAACGCTTCTAAGTCAAAGATCTTGGCGTTGAATGCATCCATTGAGGCTGCCAGAAGTGGTGATGCAGGCAGGGGATTTACCGTGGTTGCCAAGGAGATGGGTGAGATGGCGACTGCCAGCGGCACTTCCGCAGTGGAGATCAATACGGCGTTACAGGCGATCTTTGCAGATCTGAATGAAATCACGGCTTCCATCACGGATGCCAACATCCTTGCGGAGAAACAGACAAGTTCTATTCATGAGATCGAGGATTATCTTCAGGCGGCGCTTCAGGCGGCGATGGAATTGGGTGAAGTGCTTCAGCAATAGCAGCCGTATCCTGCTGTTATGCTGTTGGGAAAGGATTCTCGCGGGGTGATATTTGAGATTAGCCGGATCATAGGAATGCTGCTATCAGATGAAAAGTGGCTAAGATATCATAATGAGGATGGAGTGTGCTATGCGTATTGGAACAGGGTATGATGTTCATAGACTGGTTAAGGGCAGGGAGCTGATCTTAGGCGGCGTGAAGATTCCGTATGAGGAAGGGCTGCTGGGCCATTCCGATGCGGATGTGCTTCTTCATGCTATTATGGACGCGCTTCTCGGAGCTGCGGCGTTAGGGGATATCGGACTGCATTTTCCGGATACGGATGAAAAGTATAAAGGAGCTTCCAGCCTGAAGCTGTTAGAGGAAGTAGGGAAGCTTTTGGAAGAGCAATGCTTCATGATCGAGAATATTGACGCGACGATCATAGCGCAGGCGCCAAAGATGCGCCCTTATATAGATCAGATGCGCGTCAATATTGCGGATGTTTTGCAGCTTGATTGTTCACAGATCAATGTGAAAGCGACGACGGAGGAGGGACTTGGTTTTACCGGAAGGAAGGAAGGGATCTCCGCGCAGGCGGTCTGCATATTGAATAGTCCAAGGGAAATATATTCGCAGCGTATCGTTTGTGATGCGGAAGATGCTGGTCCGTCTCAAGCCTGCGAGGGATGCGGCGGCTGCCCGAAAGCATAATGCGGAAGGTGCAGGAAGGTACTTGAAAGCATAATGCGGAAATGTAGGATTGCTGCCCGAAAATATAAAACAGGATATGCGGGAAAGGAATATGGCTCAATGAAGATTTATAATACATTAACCAGACAAGTGGAAGCGTTTGTGCCAAATGTGGAAGGGAAGGTCGGAATGTATACCTGTGGTCCCACCGTCTATCATTATGCGCATATCGGCAACCTGAGAAGCTACATTATGGAGGATGTTCTGGAAAAAGCGCTGCGTTATGCCGGATATGATGTGAAGCGTGTCATGAATATCACGGATGTTGGGCATCTTTCTTCGGATGCGGATACCGGAGAGGATAAGATGTTAAAGGGCGCAAAGCGTGAAAAGAAGTCGGTCATGGAGATCGCCCAGTTTTATACGGATGCTTTTTTTGACGACTGTGCAAAATTAAATATCAAGACGCCGGATGTCGTAGAACCGGCGACCAATTGCATCGACGAGTTTATCCATATGATTACAGCCCTTCTGGAAAAGGGATATGCGTATATCGCCGGAGATAATGTTTACTTTGATACTTCTAAGTTAAAGGAGTATTATATCTTTTCCAATCAGAATGAAAACGAGCTGATGGTAGGCGTGCGTGACGATGTGCAGGAGGATACCAATAAAAGAAATAAGAGCGATTTTGTCCTCTGGTTTACAAAGTCCAAATTTGACGATCAGGAATTGAAATGGGAAAGTCCCTGGGGGATTGGCTATCCGGGCTGGCATATAGAATGTTCCTGCATCAGCATGAAGCATCTGGGTGAATATATGGATATTCACTGCGGCGGTGTGGACAATATCTTTCCGCACCATACCAATGAGGTGGCGCAGAGTGAATCTTATCTTGGTCATAAATGGTGTAATTACTGGTTCCATGTGCATCATCTGATCGATAAGGACGGAAAGATGAGCAAGTCCAAGGGGGAATTCCTGACGGTTTCGCTGTTGGAAGAAAAGGGATATCTGCCGCTTGCCTACAGGATGTTCTGTCTGCAATCGCATTACCGGAAGCCGCTGGAGTTTTCTTATGAGGTGTTGGATAATATGACGGCTGCTTATACAAAGCTGGTAAAGCGGATTGCAGAGCTGTCGGAGGACGGGGAACAGGATGAGGCGGCGTTTCAGCAGTTTCAGGAGAAATTTAAGGACGCATTGGCTGATGACCTGAATACTTCCATGGCCCTGACGGTTGTATATGATATGCTGAAGGCGGATATTTCCGATCGGACAAAACGGCTGCTGGCGGAAGATTTTGACAGGGTGCTTTCGCTCGATCTGTTGACTGCTGCTGCAAAGCTGCGGGAGGGCAATGCGGTGGATGCGGAATTGGAAAGCTATGTGCTTACAAAGATCGAAGAACGTAAGGCTGCCAAGAAGGAAAAAGATTTTGCAAAAGCGGATGAGATCAGAGCGGAGCTTCTGGAGAAAGGCATTGTTCTGGAAGATACCAGAGAAGGCGTGAAATGGCATAAAGCTTAAAAATCCATGGAGATGAGAAATGCCGGAAGAAAATATATTACAACAGATGAAAGAAATGTTTCAATTGGGGGAGCAGGAGATAAATTCCTACTCCCCTTTAGTGCTTGCGTATGTCGGGGATTGTGTTTATGAGCTGATTGTACGTACGCTTCTGGTAGGGCAGAGCAACTGCCCGGTGAGAAAACTGCATAAAAAGGCAACGGTCTATGTCAAGGCAAAGGCGCAGGCAGATATGATCATGGCGGTGCAGGAGGAGCTGACGGAGGAAGAACAGGATGTGTACCGTAGGGGAAAAAACGCGAAATCTCATACCGTTCCTAAGAATGCAAGCCTTGGAGATTACCGGAAGGCAACAGGGATGGAGGCGGTCATCGGGTATCTTTATCTGAAGAAGGATGTGGAACGGGCGCTGGAATTGATCAAGCTGGGATGGGAGCGTACCGATCTATGGGGTGTGCAGCAGGATGAGGACGGTGATGATCAGACGGAAAGATACAATGAACAGCTGAAAGAAGACACTGCTCAGTAAGCTGTGGCATGAAAAGGGGATAACTTAGGCATAAAAGAAAATGAAAAAAGATAAGAATATGGGAAGGCTTAGAAGACATGGGATACACAGAGATGATGATCGAGGGAAGAAATGCCGTCATAGAGGCATATCGTTCCGGAAAAACCATTGATAAGATATTTATATTAGACGGCTGTCAGGACGGACCGGTGATGACGATCAAGCGGGAAGCGAAGAAGCATGATTCCCTGATAAAATTTGTCCCGAAGGAACGTCTCGACCAGATGTCCCAGACGGGAAAGCATCAGGGCGTGATCGCTTATGCGGCGGCTTATGATTATGCTGAAGTGGATGAGCTTTTAAAAGAAGCGGAAGACAGGGGAGAACCGCCATTTCTTTTCCTGCTGGACGGGATAGAGGATCCGCACAATCTGGGCGCGATCATCAGGACAGCGCATCAGGCGGGGGCGCACGGCGTCATTATCCCGAAGAACCGCGCGGTGGGATTGACTGCTGCGGTGGCAAGGACATCGGCGGGGGCGTTAAATTATATAAAAGTGGCAAAGGTAACGAATCTTTCAACCACGATTGAGCAATTAAAAAAGAAAGGGATGTGGTTCGTCTGCGCGGATATGGATGGAGAGATCATGTACCGGCTGGATCTGAAGGGCGCGATCGGTCTGGTGATCGGCAGCGAGGGAGAAGGCGTCAGCCGTCTGGTAAAGGAAAATTGCGATTTCCATGCCGCGATCCCCATGAAGGGAAAGATTGATTCTTTAAATGCATCCGTGGCGGCGGGCGTACTTGCGTATGAGATCGTAAGGCAGAGAATATAGTGTGAGTGTGAAAAGTGTTTCTAATTGCTTTAGCAATTAGAAACACTTTTCACACCGAGAAATGCCAAAAAGCATGGCATTTCTCATGCGGATTTGAGCCGCCGAAGGCGGCATGGGGGATTAAGACCTTGGGAAATGGAGTTCAGTGGTATGAGGAATGTCAGAACTTATGAAAATCAGACAGATGAAGAACTGATCACCCGTATCAGAGATGGTGAAACGGAGATCATGGAATATATCATAGAAAAATATAAGGCTCTTGTCCGGAAGAAGGCGCAGCGGATGTATATCCTGGGTGGAGACAATGAAGACATCATTCAGGAAGGGATGATTGGACTGTTTAAAGCGGTCAGGGATTATGACGCGGGGAGGGACGCAAGTTTTTTTACCTTTGCGGATGTCTGCATTTCCAGACAGATGTATACCGCGGTTCAGGCGGCTGACCGGAAAAAGCATTTTCCGCTGAACCATTATATTTCCCTTTATGCTTCCACGCAGGTGAATGACGGCACCGGAGAGGATATGCAGCTGATCAACGCACTGGAGGCGCCACTGGAAAAAAATCCGGAAGAACGCATGATATCCCTGGAAAATGTGGAACGCATAGAAAAGCTCATCAATGAGGAATTGAGTCCTCTGGAGCGTCAGGTCTGTGATCTCTGCATGGTGGGGCTGAATTATATCGAGATAGCAAAGATCCTTGGCAGAGATGAGAAATCTACGGATAATGCCCTGCAAAGAGTGAAAAATAAAATAAAAAAAGGACTTGGAAATTTATAAAGGGACCATCCCAAAGTTTGTGTAAACCTCCAAACTGATGTAAGATAAAATTACAC
>CAYQZB010000007.1:0-107829 GCA_964421915.1 uncultured Lachnospiraceae bacterium | reverse complement strand
GGTAAGATCCGGCTTGTGGATCTATCTTTTGGCGGAAGGCAGATATCCGGAGCGTATCGTCATTTCACTATATCTGATCGAATTGCTTGTGCTGTTGGCGATGATCGTCGATGCATTGAGTGTGAGAAGAACTTCTGATTGTGTTGGCAATTTTATTTCTTTTAGCAATTTTACTTGCAGCAGGAACAGCGGCATGGAGGCTGGATCCGTACTGTCAGACAATATGCTGGCTCAGAATGCTCCGTCTCCTCCGGAGCAAATCATAGAGAAGAGGATCAGCAGTATTGTAAATCATATGGGAATTGCTCTGGCGGGAATCGTACTCATGATCCTGTCGCTGGAAACTGCATATCAGGTTTTGCCGAAAACATTGGAGACAAGGGCGCACCAGCTGGCGATCAATAGAGAAGAAGATCGGTTATATGATTTTATGAAATCCCATCCGGAGAATCTTTATCTTCTGGATGTGTATGCTGTTGTATATCATACAGAATATGCGGTCAGGGATTATGACGGTTCTTATGAGAATTATCTTCTGCTTGGAGGATGGGTGGCGGGAAGTCAGCATGTGACAGAAAAACTGGCCGGTTGGGGATATGAGTCGGCATTTGACGCGCTTGAACATGGAGAAAATGTGTATCTGGCGCTCAAAGAGGGTGTCGGAATGGATATCAAAGAACTGGAAGACTTTTACTTTTGGAGAACCGGAGAAACGGCAGTGTTTCAGCAGGTAGATGCTGTCGGCGAAAACTTCGGCATCTATCAGAAAGTAGATTGAAAAATCACACTGATGTGCTGATTTTTCAATCAGATCGCAGTAAAACTGCTCTGACATGGAGGACTATTATGGATGTTGTTGGAGAACGAATCTATCTGCGTAAGATGAAGATAGAAGATACGGATCAGGTGATTGCATGGAGAAATGCGCCCCATGTTATGGAACAATTTATCTACCGCACACCGCTGACAAGGGAGACGCATCTGGAGTGGATCAGAACAAAAGTAAATACCGGAAAGGTACAGCAGTTTATCATCTGCATGAAGGAAAATGACAAAGGGATCGGAAGCTTTTATCTGCGCGATATTGATCCCGAAATGCGGACAGCGGAGCTTGGTATCTTTATTGGGGAACAGGATGCTCTAGGGAGAGGTTATGGCACGGAGGCGGTCAGGCTGGGCGTTTCCTATGGCTTTCAGACGCTGCAGCTGGAGAGGATCATCCTAAGGGTATATTCGGATAATAAAAAAGCGGTCCGTAATTATGAAAAAAACGGATTTATGCGGATAAAGGACAGGACGGAGACGGTTGAAAGAGACGGCTGCAGCCGGACAGTGATCTTTATGCAGAAAGTAAAAGATGCACCGTAGAATCTGTAAGAACAGACTAATAAGTAATTGCGAAAGAGTTAAGTCCGGATTACATAACTCTTTCGCAATTCCCTAAAATAGAAAAAAATAATAAGGCGGCGGTAGAATAGCGAAAGTATGGGATACAAGGGAGGAGTGTCAGTTGAAAAAGGAGAGGATTCTTTATCTTGATTTGGTCAGAATATTAAGCTTTATTATGGTGACAATGTATCATTTTACGGTTGCATCGGAGGTGTTTGGCGTCAATGCAAAGCTTGAGGTTTATAAAAGCGTTTCCCATATTCTTGCACCGCTTGCGCTGTCCGCTTTTTTTATGGTATCCGGCGCTGCTTTGATCTTTCAGTATTCGGAAAAAATTTCTTTAAAAGAGTTTTATAAAAAAAGATTTTTAGGCATATTTCCATTGTTCTGGCTTGCGTATCTTTTTGCTTTTCTGGATTATTTTTATCAGACGGGAGGTATGCCGGAAGCGCCTAAGGTGAATTTTCTGCTGACGGTCATAGGGGTGGACGGATATCTCAATGATTATCTTCCGACTTTTTATCTGCTGGGAGAATGGTTTCTTGGGATGATCATCATGCTGTATCTTTTATTCCCGCTCTATCGTAAGATCATGAAAAAAAACAAATACATTCTGCCGGTTGTTTTTCTGGCAGGAAGCGTCTGGCTGCTGTTTGCAAATCCGTTTCCGATGGTGATTGAGAAAAATCTGATCGTATGCAGCTTTTATTTTGTATTAGGAATGATGATCGAGATGCTCCGCCTTGGTGCAGACAAGAAGAAGTTTGCTGTCGGGCGGCGGATTGCGGCGGCAGCCGGTCTTGCGCTTTTTATCCTTCTCCTTGCAGCGGAAGGGACAGCGTTTCCGATCAATTCATACATTAAAATTTTTATCAGGACGCTCTCCTGTTATATGATCGTCATGGAGGCTGCTGAGTGGATGAGAGGAGAGAGGATCAGGAAATTGATTACTGCCATTGGACGGCATTCCTATGCCTTTTTCCTGATTCACCATGTATTTCTGCACCGGTATCTTGCGCACTATTCAGGGAAGGTGATGAGCGGATCTAATACGCTTGTGCTGTTTATAAGTTCTATGGGATATATTTATCTGTTGGCAGTCGGTCTGGACCGGGTGTATTCTTATCTGAAAAAGTCAGTAAACAGAGGACGTTCGAAGGATGGAGGGCGGTAATGGCGTCTTCGTTGCAAATCTTCTCCTTTTGTTATATAATCAAAGAGAAAATAACAAAATTTACCATTTTATGTGTGATGGATAAATTAGCATGAAATATTTCCCATAGAATGGGAATTATTAAAATATGGCGGTGGATAAAAGCTGGATCTTATTTGTGTGGAAAAGGTAATATTGGGATAATGAATGCGTTGATAGATAAGTTTAAGATGTCAGAGAATGAAATTGCAAAGGTACGCTATTTTTTCTTTGTCATTTTCTTTTGTGAAATCATATATGCGGGCATCCGGTTTATGAATGCGGGCGTCAATTATGAACAGGCAGTGGGTTTCCGGCTGTTTTGCATCGGTTTTGGACTTCTTGTGCTGAGCATGATGGAGATTAAGCAGTGGATGACGATATGGTCGCTGCTTTATCTGCCGGCATGTTATTTTTATACGCGTGTCGCATATCAGAAACATTGGATTGCGGATACCTGTGAGTATCAGCATGTGGATGTGATCAGGATGGGAAAACTGGTGGTGCTGATTTGGGGCATCGTACTGATCGCCATTGTTTATGATCTGATTAAAAACAGACGGATTGGCATTCGGAGTTTTCATCCGCTGTTGGGGGGCATTTGGCTTGCATTTATCGTCCTTCTTACGATCTTTAAGAAGGAGTATTTTTATGCAACATTTTTTGTCATCTGCATGACGTCATTTTACTGGGTGCTGACCGGAAATCAGCGGCAGCGGGCGGTATGGAAGGCATTACAGGATGCGGTGATATTGTCTTTCTTTTATGTTTCCTTTATGTCTTTGATGCGTCGCCCCTATGATTGCGAGCGTTATACGACTTATTTTGTCAATGCGAATATGGCGGGGATGTATCTGGCTTGCGTGATTGTGGTTTTGTTTAATCGGATAGATCTTTGGATGAAAAAATGGCGTGAAGCGAAAAAATATCTCGTTGGACTTGTATTCTACTACCTGATGCTGGGCTTTGCCTGTTCTCTGGCAATCTTCAATTATACGAGGACGACGATTATGGGGCTTGTCTTTGCATTCTTTGTCTTATTTATTCTTCAGATGATCCGTTCGCCAAGAAAAAGAAAAGTGCTGCTGCAATATGGACTGGTGATTGTGTCAGTGGCTTCTCTGTTTCATGCAACGTATTATTCCATCCGCTATATACCGGCGTATATGAATGTACCGTATTTTTTTATGGGAGAATACAATCCTGAGACAAGGATTGTGAAAGGGGATCCGATTGATTCGCCCAAATATACTACGATAGAAAGCTTTTTGACGCTTGCGTTTGGAAAATGGGGTATTTATATCCCTTTTACGGAGGAAGCGAAGGAGGAAAGCAGCGAAGTGGTCATCGATACGGAGCGTGACGTGACCAACGGCAGGATCGATATCTGGAAAGCATATCTGGAAAAGACGAATTGGGAAGGACATTATCCGGGACATATTACTTTGGAGAGCGGGTATTTTACTTATCATGCACACAGCACTTATATTCATGTATTGTATCAATATGGCATTTTGACCGGAGTCATCTATGCACTGTTGAATTTCTGTGCTTTTGTCGTGGCGGTATGCAGATATTGGAAAAAGGGACAGGAAGAAGATTCCCATGACCTGCTGATGGCGGTATTGTTGATAGGGATCTGCCTGATGAGTCAGGTGACGGAATGGATGGGACATCCTGCATATGTGATCAATATGATGTTATTTATGATGTACGGCATGCTTCTGTGCGATCCGAGGGAGAAGGATCAGGTGATGGACGTCGGGAGATCCGGATGATGCACCGGGAGTGAAAGGACAGACATGAAGGATAAAAGCTACGAACAGTATAAAAGAATATTTCGATTTAGTGAAGTCCTGCTGACCTTGGATGCCATGGGCGGAATGTTTGGGTATCTGTGGTATCAGTATCTGAATAAGCTGAATGAAAAGCCGTTTACCGGTTCCGGTAACCTGATGCAGATCGCGGTATATGTGGTGGTAACATTGATCCTGATACAGATTTTCGGCGGATTTGAGATTGGGTTTTTTACGCCGTTGAACGCGATCTTGTCTCAGGCGCTTGCCATGTTCTGTGTGAATCTGGTCATGGCGGTACAGATTGTGTTGACGATCAGCTCCATCTATACATTGGATGAGATCTTTCTGGCAATGCTGATCTTATGGGTGGTGCAGCTCTTTCTTTCGATACTGTTGGTGCTGCTGTTTGACAAGCTGTATATAAAACTGTTTCCGGCATGGGATATGCTGGTGATTTATGAGAATGATTCTGTCCGTTTGTTTTTAGACAAGGTCAATACCAGAAAGGATAAGTATGTTGTCAGTGAGAAGATCCATATTTCATGCGGTTTTGAAAAGATATGCGATAAAATAAAAGAGCATGATTCCGTGATTGTCTATGATGTCGCCTCCAATCTGCGCAATGACATCATTAAGTTCTGCTATGGAAAAGGCGTCAGGGTTTATCAGACACCGAAGCTTTCAGATATTATGATCCGAAGCGCAAGAGAGCATCATCTGTTTGATACGCCGCTCCTGATGTCTAACAATATCGGATTAAGTTTTGAACAGAAGCTTCTGAAACGCACCATTGATATCGTGATTTCTCTGTTGATGTTGATCGTTACATCCCCCATTATGCTGATCACAGCGATATGCATTAAACTGGAGGATCATGGCCCTGTGATGTTTGTCCAGGAAAGGATCACCTTAAACGATAGACCATTTATGATCTATAAATTCCGCAGTATGATTGTGGATGCGGAGGCAGACGGCAGGGCGAGACCTGCTGCCACGGATGATGAGCGCATTACCAAGGTGGGGCGGTTCATCCGTAAGACAAGGATCGATGAGCTTCCGCAGCTCTTTAATGTTTTAAAGGGCGATATGAGTCTGGTGGGACCAAGACCGGAGCGCGTAGAGCATGTAAGGAAATACACGGAAAAGATACCGGAATTCGGCTTCCGTACAAAAGTACAAGGAGGGCTGACCGGCTATGCGCAGGTGTATGGCAAATACAATACTACAGCTTATGATAAATTGAAGCTGGATCTGATGTATATTGAAAATTATTCTTTGGCATTGGACTTCAGGATTATCGTTATGACGATCAAGGTGCTTTTTATGAAATCCAGTACGGAGGGATTTGTGCAGGAGGAACTGTCGGCCGGGACAGTGCAGGAGGCGGCATCGTCTGTTGATGAGGGACTTTTATTGGATGCAGAAAAGAAGGAAGGCAGAGCCGGATCATGACAGATGTATTTTTGGTTGCAAGTAAAGGAATCCCTGCAAGATACGGAGGCTTTGAAACATTTGCGGAACGCCTCGTGCGGGGAAGAACGACCGATCAGATTAAATATCATGTTTCCTGTATGGCGCAGAAAGAGGACTTAAAGAAGCCGGAGCATTTTGATTATCAGGATGCGGACTGTTTCCGGGTAAAAGTCCCGCTTCCGGGAGCGCCTGGCAGAATTTTGCATGTATCGCTGGCACTTTCCGAAATCGAGCGATGGAAAAAAGAGCATCCGGACAGTGATACGGTGGTGTATATATTGGGCTGCCGGATCGGACCGCTGATGAAATATCATGCAGAGAGCCTGAGAAAGTTGGGATGCAGAATATACGTAAATCCTGACGGACTGGAATGGAAACGCGCCAAGTGGAATATGGTGGCAAAGAGATTTTTATATTACTGTGAGGGATGCCTTGTAAAAAATGCGGATCTTGTTATCTGCGATGCGAAAGCAATAGAACGCTATATTAAAAAAACTTATGGCAGCAGGGTGAAACGCACGTCTTATCTGGCATATGGGGCGGATATCAACGAGGATGCGGATGAGAATCCAAAGAAAGACTTGTGTCAGAAGCAGGGACAGGCTGAGGATCCTTGGATGCAGTGGTGTAAGGATAAGGGAATCAGAGAGAAAGGTTATTATCTGATCGTAGGAAGGTTTGTGCCGGATAATAATTACGAGACGGTTATCAGGGAGTTCATGAAATCGGATTCTGAGAGGGATCTGGTGATTATTTCCAATATTGAAAAGAATAAGTTTTATGAACAGTTAAAGATGAATACCGGATTTGAGCAGGATCCACGGATCAAATTTGTAGGGACGGTATATGATGGGCAGCTGCTTTCCATCATACGTAAAAATGCGTTTGCCTATTTTCACGGGCATGAGGTAGGCGGAACCAACCCTTCTCTGCTGGAGGCGCTGGCGGTGACGGATCTGAATCTGGTGCTGGATGTGGAGTTTGGGAAAGAAGTGGCGGGAGATGCCGCCTTGTATTGGTCTAAGAAAGACGGTAATCTGCAGCGGCTGATCGGACAGGCGGAAAAGCTGTCACAGGAGGAAATCCTTTCGCTGGGGAGAAAAGCAAAGGAGAGGATCCGTCGATACTATAGCTGGGAAAAACTGGTGCAGGATTATGAAAGACTCTTCACAGAAGATCGTATTGATCTCTAATAGTTTTGGAAGTTTATATAATTTCAGATACGAGCTGATCTGCGCGCTTTTGAAAGAGTATCAGGTCACGCTGTTTACGCCGATGGAAGAGGCTGACTATGAAAAGTATGATGAGTTAAAGGAAATGGACTGTCAGCTGGTAGAAACGCCTTTTCGGCGCAGAGGCAAAAATCCGTTGTCGGAGATTGCTCTGTACCGACGATATCTGCATTTATTAAAAGAAGCCAATCCCGCGTTGGTTCTGACCTATACGATCAAGCCCAATGTCTATGGGGGTATGGCATGCCGGAAGCTAAAAATCCCCTATATGAGCAATGTTACGGGCTTGGGGACAGCTTTCCAAAAAAACGGTCCGCTGCAGTGGATGGCAGTCTGGTTGTATCGTAAGGGACTGAAGGAGGCAGAACGTGTATTTTTGCAGAATCGAAGCAGTTTGGAGATTCTTGCTGAGAATAAAGTCCTGCATGGTAATGAAGTCCTGATGGCAGGCTCCGGTATCAACTTGGAGAAATTTGTCTGTTTTCCTTATGAGGAGCAGTATGCGAAAAGCTTTTATTATATTGCCAGGATCATGAGGGAAAAGGGCGCGGAAGAATTTTTGGAAGTCTTAACGAGAATGAAAAAAAAGTATCCTGACACGCAGTTTCATGTGATTGGATTCTGCGAGGATGCTTACGGGGAGCGGATCCGGCAGATGGAAGCGGACGGATTGCTGACGTATCATGGATGGCAGGATCATATGCAGCCGTATTTCCAAAAAGCGGGATGTGTGATACAGCCCTCACATCATGAGGGGATGTCTAATGTGTGTTTAGAGGCGGCAGCATCCGGAAGACCCCTTATCGTATCGGATATTCCCGGATGCCGTGAAGCGGTGGAGGATGGAAAAAACGGTTATCTGTTTCCTGTGACAGATACGGAAGCGCTATATCAGAAGGTGGAGCAGTTTTACCTTCTGCCTGTGGAAGAAAAAGAGGCTATGGGAAAATACGGAAGGGAAAAGATGTGCAGGGAATTTGACAGAAAGAAAGTTGTGGAGAGGTATCTTGCGGAAATTGCGGAAATATTAGAATAAGTAAATCAGGTATTTGCGAAAGAGTTATGTAAACCTCATGGATGGAGTTGTGGAATTATAAAGAGATTGTTTTGCAAACACTAATTATAGAATAGAAAGCGAGGAAAAATGATGGGTCTTTATGAAAAAATTGTGGCAAAAGAGGAAAAAATATCATTGGTAGGTCTTGGATATGTAGGAATGCCGATTGCTGTGGCATTTGCCAGAAAGGTAAACGTCATCGGTTTTGATTTGAACGCAGAAAAGATAGCATTATATCAGTCCGGTATTGACCCGACGAGGGAAGTCGGAGACGAGGTCATTAAAAATACAAAGGTGGAATTTACTTCCGATGAGCAGAAGCTTCGGGAGGCAAAATTCCATATCGTTGCCGTGCCGACACCGGTCAATAGCGACCATACGCCTGATCTTTCTCCTGTAGAGGGCGCAAGCAGGATCCTTGGCAGAAATCTGACGAAAGGGTCTGTCGTTGTATTTGAATCCACGGTGTATCCCGGTGTTACGGAGGATATTTGTCTGCCGATTCTGGAAAAAGAGTCGGGATTGAAATGCGGAGTGGATTTTAAGATTGGGTATTCACCGGAGCGTATCAATCCCGGTGACAAAGTACACCGCCTGGAGACCATTACCAAGATTGTATCCGGTATGGATGAGGAGACCTTGGATACGGTTGCCAAGGTTTATGAGCTGGTGGTGGAAGCGGGTGTATACCGTGCGGAATCCATCAAGGTGGCAGAAGCAGCAAAGGTAATAGAGAACAGCCAGAGGGATATCAACATCGCGTTTATGAATGAGCTGTCCATCATCTTTAACCGTATGGGCATTGATACAAAGGCAGTTTTGGACGCTGCAGGGACCAAATGGAATTTTCTGAAATTTTATCCGGGACTGGTCGGGGGACATTGCATTGGGGTTGACCCATATTACCTGACTTATAAAGCGGAGGAGCTGGGATATCATTCACAGATCATCCTGTCCGGACGCAGGATCAATGACGATATGGGAAAATATGTGGCGGAGAGCCTTGTCAAAAATCTGATCAAGGCGGATATCAATGTCAATAAAGCGAAAGTGGGCATTTTGGGATTTACGTTTAAGGAGAACTGCCCCGATACCAGAAATACAAAGGTGATCGATATTTATAATGAACTGATGGAGTATGGGATCACGCCGATCGTGGTGGATCCGGAGGCGGATGCGGACGAGGCAAAGCGTCTGTATGGGATCACATTCCAGGGAATGGACGCGGTAAAAGATATGGATGCTGTGATCATTGCCGTCAGCCATACGCAGTTTATGTCGCTGACAGAAGCGCAGATCGACAGCTTTTTTGCGTCGGATCATGCTAAGAAGGTGCTGCTGGATCTGAAGGGGATCCTGAACCGGAAGGCTTACGATGCTAAGGGGAATTACCTGTACTGGAGGCTGTAATGATACTCACCCTTCGTAAACGTACGTTGTACAACATAGACATATCTTTGATCAACGATAGTTGATAAGAGTTATGTAAGCAGGATATTATAGTTTTGATAATGTTTATAAAAATTTAGGAATGAGGTAATAGTGACGATGGGATATCAGGATCTGAAGTTTGAGAAAGGCAGTGTTTTTCTGGTAACCGGCGGGGCAGGATTTATCGGTTCAAATCTGTGCGAGGCGATTCTGGATATGGGATATCAGGTGCGCTGTCTGGACGACCTTTCTACCGGAAAGCAGGAAAATATTGATTTCCTGCAGGGCAGGGATGGATATACCTTTATTAAGGGAGATATCAAGGAGCTGGACACCTGTATGAAGGCATGCGAGGGTGTCGATTATGTGATGAATGAAGCAGCCTGGGGCAGTGTGCCGAGAAGTATAGAGATGCCTTTGTTTTACGAGGAAAATAATATCAGAGGAACCCTAAATATGATGGAGGCTGCAAGACAGCAGGGCGTAAAGAAGTTTGTATATGCTTCCAGTTCTTCCGTGTATGGTGATCATCCGGTGCTTCCTAAGGTGGAAGGGCAGGAGGGTAATCTGTTATCCCCTTATGCGCTGACAAAGCGGGCAGATGAAGAATATGGCAAGCTGTATAAAAAGCTGTATGGATTGGATACCTACGGACTGCGCTATTTTAATGTGTTTGGACGCAGGCAGGATCCCGATGGGGCATATGCGGCGGTGATTCCGCGTTTTATTCGTCAGCTTCTTCATGGGGAAGTGCCCACGATCAATGGCGACGGTAAGCAGTCCAGAGATTTCACTTATATTGATAATGTTATTCAGGCCAATTTAAAAGCGTGCCTTGCGCCATCGGAAGCCGCCGGAGAGGCGTTTAATATTGCTTATGGCGGACGGGAGTTCCTGATTGATATTTATTATGATCTTTGTAAGGCGCTGGGAGTATCGGTAGAACCTCATTTTGGACCGGACCGGCCGGGCGATATTAAACATTCCAATGCAGATATCAGTAAGGCAAGAAACCTTTTGGGTTATGATCCGGAATATGACTTCGCGTCAGGGATAGCATTGGCAATCGACTGGTATAAAGAAAATCTGGCGGTTTAGTGTGGTGTTTGGAAAGGTCGAATATCTTATGAGAAAGATTACCATTCGGATTGACGATATTACGGAAGATATGGATTGGGAAAATTTTCATCGGTTTGAAGCTTTATTGGAGAAGTACGGCATCTGTCCTCTGATCGGCGTTATTCCTGCCAATCAGGATCAATCCCTTAAGGTTGGGGAGAAAAAGGAAGACTATGCGGACTGGCTGAAGGAGAAACAAAAGCAGGGCTGGGTGATCGCCATGCATGGATATGATCATATCTATACGACGAAAAAGGGCGGTATATTCCCGTTGAATCATTTTTCAGAATTTGCAGGACTGGATTTTGCAACGCAGGTGAAGAAACTGCGGGAGGGAGTGAAAGCGTTGCGGGAGATGAATCTGCGGACGGAAATCTTTATGGCGCCGGCACATTCCTTTGACCGTAATACGGTAAAAGCGTTAAAGATGTGCGGTTTCCGATATATTACCGATGGATTTGGCAGCGGTCCCTATGAACGGGGCGGAATGATCTATCTTCCCATTGCAATACAGAAAAGCAAGGAATTGGGGAAGAAAGATGGGATTACAACTTTTGTAGTCCATACGGCGACTATGCGGGAGGAAGACTTTCACTACTATGAAAAGATGTTTGAGAAATATCAGGATCAGTTTGTCAGTTATGGAGAGATGCTGAAAAGGAGTGCTGTTCCCCGGAATCTATTCATGAGTATATGGGAATACAGCCTTGCTGTAATGAAGAATTTCCTCTGCGGAGTCCGTGCGGCGGGCAGATGAGAAACAGTCTGCGAGGATTTCTCATTGTGTGTCTTTGCAGCAAGCTGCTCTGACATGGTGGATTAAGGATTAGGAAGGGATTGGGACGTTGGAGAAGAAGAGCGTCGTATTACAGGTTTTGAGTTGTCTGGAATTGGGCGGGGCGGAGAGCCGTGTGATGGATCTCTGTCGTGAAATGAAGGATTCTGAGGTACAGTACGATTTTTTACTGCATGATACGGGACCTGATTATTATGAAGAGGAAGCGGCGCGGTTAGGGTGTCGGATCTACCGGGTGCCGCGGTTTCGATTTCTGAATTATTTTTCTTATTGCAGGGCAATGCGGAAATTTTTTATGGAACATCCTAAGATCGATATTGTTCAGGGGCATATGACCAGTACAGCGGCGATCTATCTGCCGATAGCGAAAAAATGCGGTGTGAAGACAACGATTGCCCATGTGCGGAGCGCAGGAGTCGATCCGGGGATGAAGGGAAAGCTGACAAAGTGGCTGCGGCGCAATCTGGACAAAAAGACGGATTATATGTGGGCATGTTCTACAGAAGCTGCCAGAGCAGTTTATGGAGAGAAACATGTAGAAGCCGGCGAGGTCAGGATCCTTCCTAATGCCATTGATGTAGAAAAATATGTTCCCACAGAGGCTTTGAGGGAAGCAGGAGGGGAGATACGCAGGAAGTATCATATGGAAGGCAAGTTTGTCGTCGGTCATGTAGGTAGATTTCATTATGCGAAGAACCATGAGTTCCTGTTGAATGTGTTTGCAGAGATCTTAAAAGAACAAAAGAACGCGGTGCTTTTTCTGGTAGGGGAGGGCAGTCTGATGGAGAACGTCAGACAACAGGCGGAAGAACTTGGAATAGCGGAGCAGGTTGTCTTTGCCGGCAGGCAGAGTGCGGTGGAGAACTATTATCAGGCGATGGATGTGCTGGTATTTCCCTCCCGATATGAAGGACTTCCCGGAACGATTGTGGAGGCGCAGGCGGCGGGGCTTCCCTGTATTGTTTCTGATACGGTGACCAGAGATGTGGCGGTGACGGAACTGGTGGATTATGAGAGCCTGAACCGCAGTCCGAAGGAGTGGGCTGTAATCACACTGGCGCATTACGAGGAGATCAGGAACCGGAAACAGAAAAAATTTGACCGATGGGATCAGAGATATGTCTGGCAGCCGCCGGAGGGCATTTTAAAGGCCAATGGGTTTGATGTGAAGGAACAGGCTGCACAGCTTAGGCAATTATATAGGGATATGTTGTAATCTTTGATGAGATAAATAGGTTGTGAAAGGAAAGCGGTTATATCGATGAAACGTATGCTTCATATCGTGGGAGGTATGTATCCCGGCGGTCTGGAAAATTTCATCATGAATATCTATAGGAATCTGGATCGTGATAAGGTGCAGTTTGATGTGATTGTACACAGCATCCGTGAAGGCGACTATACAAAAGAGATAGAGGCGGCAGGGGGAAAGGTATATCTTGCGCCCAGAAAATCCAGACATCCGCTGGGGAATTTTCTTGCAATCAGGAAGATCGTGAGGGAGAATGGATATCAGGTGGTGATCCGCCATTCAGACAATGCATTTCCGGTGCTGGACCTGCTGGCTGCCCGGATGGGCGGAGCAAAGAAACGGATCTATCAGTCCCATTCCTCTAACAGTTCCCATGTGGGACTTCATAAGTTTTTCCGGATGTTTATGGATTGTATTCCTACGGACCGGTTTGCCTGTTCGGAAAATGCGGGGAAATGGATGTATGGAAAGAGAGCATTTCAGATCGTAAAGAATGCCATCGATGTGGAACAGTACCGGTTTTCTGATCAGCTCAGGGAGCAGGCAAGAAGCGAGTGGCAGATGGAGGACTGTGTTGTCTATAGTCATGTGGGAATCTATATGCCTGCCAAAAACCATAAGTTTTTAGTAGACTTTTTTGCTGAAATTGTCAAGAAACAGCCCAATGCCAGATTGCTGCTGATCGGGGAAGGCGGGCTCAGGGAGGAGATCGAACGGCAGGTGAAGGAACTGCATCTGGAGAAACAGGTGATTTTGACGGGGATTCGTTCTGATGTGCCGAAGCTGTTACAGATGACAGACGTCTTTTTATTCCCATCCATTTATGAAGGATTGCCGTTATCAGTGATCGAGGCGCAGGCGGCAGGGTTGCCCTGTCTGATCTCGGACCGGATCACAAAGGAAGTGGTGGTGACAGAGCAGGTGATCAGCATGTCGCTGGAGGAACCAAAAGAACGCTGGGCGGAGCAGGCGGTCGCGTTGTCAGAGAATCCCAGAGACAGTTATGCCATGATGTCACAGGAACTGGTCAGAAAAGCGGGATATGATGTGAAGGATCTGGCAGAGTGGTATGCAGGGTTGTAATTGTAAAACTATAATTGCAATCATTTTTGGAACATAAATGATTCAACTAATAGAAACGGATGAGACGATTTATGGAATTGAATATTAATTCTCCTGCCTATTTCAAAGAACACTACGGTGTGGATGATGAAGTATATAAGTTTTGTCAAAAAGCATATTTATTTTTCAAAGACAAAGAATATAGTGAGATTCTACATACAATCGGAATAGTACCTGTTATAGCGCCACAAGAAATGTATGATAAAGGGAACTGGCAGGAACACATACGATTTTATAACAATAAAAGTGTTGTCAGTATAGTAATCAGAATGGATTTTGAAAGCTATTATAATGCAGACAGTATGGAAAAATTGGTACAAACAAAAGAAATGATTTTAATTGCTGTGAAACGGATAAAATCTAAAGGAAAATTTGATTATAATAAATTTATGGAAGATTTTTTATCCATAGAGTAATGTAAGCCGGATGAGATCGTTCGTAATTATTTATTTAATTTATCGTAATACGTGAGGAATAATAATCTATGGTGAATAAAATCATGTTTCATATCAACAGCCTCGGCAAAGGCGGGGCAGAGCGGGTGGTTGCTAATCTTTCCGAGGAGTTTGTGGGGATGGGGAAAGAAGTGGTCATCGCTACGGAATGGGAAGCAAAGGACGAATACCCTCTGCCTGATCAGGTGCGGCGTCTTGATGCAGGGTTAAAGGAAGAGGAAGAAAGCCTGTCCGGAAGTAAACAGCGCAGTCTCCGTACCAGAAGACTTCATGATCTGATGCTCAGGGAAAAACCGGATGTGGTTTTGTCATTTTGCAGGAATGCCAATTACCGTGCGGTGCTGGCAGCAAAGGGGACAAAGGTGCCGGTGATCGTCTCTGTCAGAAGCGATCCGTATGTGGATTATGCATCGGCAAAGCAAAAGATGTTAAGCCGCCTGCTGTATGGAAGGGCAGCGGGGGCTGTATTCCAGACAGACTATGCGAGGGATTTTTTCCCGAAAGCAGTACAAAAAAAATCCACCGTCATACTAAATCCGTTGCATAAAAAGTTTCTCTCGCTGACAAAATCAAAACAGCGCAGAAAAGAGATCGTAACAGCCGGAAGGTTCCATGAAGCCAAAGATCATATCGTATTGATCAAAGCATTTGAGCGGATTATGGAGGAATACCCTGAGGTTTTGCTTAAGCTGTATGGTGATGCCAGTGAGGATAATACCCATCATATGCTGAAGGAGTATATTAAGGCGCATCAGCTGCAGGACAGGGTACTGTTCATGGGGAACAGCAACCGGTTGGAACAGGATCTCATAGACGCTGCGGTATTTGTAATGTCTTCCAAGTACGAGGGGATGCCGAATGCGTTGATGGAAGCTATGGCTATGCAGATGCCTGTCATCTCCACCGACTGTCCCTGCGGAGGACCAAGGACGCTGATTGAAGACGGAAGGAACGGGCTATTGACTCCTGTGGGGGATGATGAGGAAATGGCAAAAGCCATCCGAAAGGTGTTGTCGAAACCGGAATTTGCTGAAGAGATGGCCGTACGTGCCGGGGAGATTGTAAAAAAGGCATCGCCGGACCGGATTGCCGGGGAATGGCTGGACTATATCGGGAAGATCATAAAAAATTAGCAGTCAGAGAATATTTTGTAAGAATCGTAACAAAGGATGCCATTGCAAAAACAGCGGATGGATCATATCAATCATGAAAAGTAATGGAGAAAAGGAAAAAAGAGTCTTGTCAAAAAAGAAGAAAATCGTAATCATAGGACCGGTTTATCCCTATAAAGGGGGGATCTCCCATTATACAGGGCTGCTGAGCCGGACGCTCGCAAAAAAATATGATGTGGAAACGGTGTCTTATAAACTGCAGTATCCCAAGTTTATGTTTAAAAAAGAACAAAGGGACTATGGTAATAAGACCTTTGAGATCCCGGATACAAAATACTGGATCAATACCGCCAATCCGTTGAACTGGTTAAGCTCTGCAGGGAAGATCAAAAAGCTGGCTCCTGATCTGATCATCGTACAGTGGTGGCATCCGTATTTTGCGCCGTGTTATCAGATCATGCTTGCCGGTTTAAAAAAATACCCGATCCTTTTTGTCTGTCATAATGTGCTGCCCCATGAGCGGTTTCCGATGGACAGGTTTCTGACAAAAACAACATTGAAGAAGGGAGATTACTGCGTGCTTCATTCCAGGGAGGATGAAGGCAATCTGAAACTCCTTCTGCCCAAAATGGAATACCGGCGGACGGTACTGCCAACCTATAATGCGTTTAAGCTGAACAATATCAGCAGAGAGGATGCAAGAGAGCAGCTTGGACTGTCTGAACAGGAGAAAATGCTGCTGTTTTTCGGATTGGTGCGTAAATATAAGGGATTGAAATACCTGATTCAGGCGGCACCCGCATTGATTCGTGAGGATCCTTCCATAAAGATCTACATTATAGGGGATTTTGGCGGTTCCAAGGAGATGTATATGGAAATGATCGAAGAGACGGGCGTCAGGGACGGCTTCGTGCTCCGGGACGGATATATCCCGGATGCCGAGGTGGAGCCTTACTTTGCGGCAGCCGACCTGAATGTCTGTCCTTATGAGTCGGCGACACAAAGCGCGATCGTCCAGATCGCTTTTGGGTTTGGGATTCCCGTGATCGCTACCAGAGTAGGCGGACTGCCGGAGGCGGTGACGGATGGAAAGACAGGATATGTGGTAGATCCATGTGACCCGGATGCTTTAGCAAAAGCGATTCTGAGATATTTTAAGGAGAACAAAGCGGAAACCTTCAGAGAAAATGTCCTTCAAGAGCAGGAACGGTTTTCGTGGGACAGGACGGTTGAGATCATAGAAGAGCTTGCCGCCATAAAAGATATAGTTGTGGATTAGAAAGGAAATTAAGCAGAGGTATGCCGGAAAAAAGCTATATTACCGTAATTCCAATTTATAAAAAAGAGCTGTCCGCAGATGAAGAAGCCTGTGTCGGTAAATATGCTGAGGTTCTAAAGGGAACCCCTATCGTATTTATTGCGCCGGAACAGTTGGATTGTGAATGGTATCGGGAACACTTTCCTGAGATCGGTTATGAACGATTTGCAGACCGTTTTTTTACAGGAACCAAATCTTATAACAGGCTGATGCTGTCAGAAGCATTTTACCAACGCTTTTTAAAATATGAATATCTGCTGATTGCACAGCCGGATGCCGTAATCGTGCAGGACAGGAACCGGATTCCGGAATTTATCAGGATGGGATATGATTATTATGGCGCGCCATGGATCCCGGAGCGCCGGATCTGGGAGTGGACATTCCCACGAAAGAAGGGCTTCCCCGGATTTCGGATCCAGTGCTGCAAAAAGAAAGGATGCGGTATCCGGATGGGCAATGGGGGTTTTTCCCTGCGCAATATCCGCAAGTGCATTGCCCTGATCCATGAATTCCGGCATCGTAAATTATACTGGTTCCTTAAGAGAAATGAAGATATCTTTTTTGGCGTCTTTGGACGGGAGAATCGGTGCGGTTTCCGGCTGGCAAGCGTGGAATGCGGTCTTGCGTTTGCAAGGGAATATCATCTGAGGGAATGTTTTGAAAAGGGAGATATCCCTTTTGCAGTCCATGGATGGCGGAAAGATTTTAAGGATTATAAAGAAATGCAGGAATGCCTGCTTCGTATGCAAAAAAAGAAAGGGAGATAAAAATATGGAGAAAAAACCGTTGATCAGTGTGGTAATACCGGTACACAATGCAGAAAACACTTTGGATGTGTGCATCAAAAGCGTTGAGATGCAGGAGTTTAAGGAGTATGAGATCATCCTTGTAGACGATGGCTCTACGGATCAGTCGGGTATTATATGCGATACCCGTGCGGAGGAAAATGAAAATATCAGGGTATTCCATACGGAAAACGGGGGCGCTGCTGCAGCAAGAAATTATGGCGTCCGTCAGGCAAGGGGAGAGGCCGTTGCGTTTATTGACAGTGATGATACCGTATCGGAGATTTATCTTTCTTATTTGTGGGAATTGATGCAGGAATACGATTCGGAGATCGCAGTATGCTCTTATGATAAGGTGTATGACGGCAACAAAGTGATCGAAGTGGATGTGGGAGAGGACGAAGTGCGTTTCTGTATCTCAGGAGAGGATGCCGTGGAATGTCTGCTCTATCAGAAATACTTTTTGAGCGTACCATGGGGGATGATCAGCAAAAAGGAGCTGTGGGATAAGGTGCAGTTTCCGGAAGATACCAAGGCGGAGGATATGGGAACGATTTATAAGCTCTTTGCCGCAGCAGATAAGGTGGCATATGGCAGTGAGTCGGAGTACCAGTATTACCAGCGTAAGAGCAATACGATGTTTTCTACCTGTGATGAGAGGAATCAGGATTACTATAAGCATTGCCGGGAGATGATCACCTATGTAAAGGCAAATCTACCTTCCTGCAGAAAGGCAGCAGTCAGCCGTTTCTTTTCCGCCTGCTTTCAGATCCTGTCAGAGACGCCGATAGATGAAGCGCATGAAAAGATGAACCGGCAGATCTACCGGGATATCAGAAAGATGCAGAATACGGTGCTTCTGGACTCCGGAGCGAAACTGCGAAACCGGGTGGCGGCTGCATTATCTCTTGTCAGCATCCCTATGATGCATCGGATGCTGCGGGCATACTATATCTTAAACCGCAGAATAAAATTGTAGAAGGTATAGGTAATTGCGAAAGAGTTAAGTCCGGATTACATAACTCTTTGTTTGAAAATATATGTTAGAACATCTATGTTATGAAATCATTTTTGGAACATATATTTTCCGACTTCGAGTTATGTAAATCTCACAGACAGAAATTTGGAACGAAAAATGATAAATGATGCAC
This sequence comes from uncultured Lachnospiraceae bacterium, assembly GCA_964421915.1. Classification (GTDB taxonomy): domain Bacteria; phylum Bacillota; class Clostridia; order Lachnospirales; family Lachnospiraceae; genus NK4A136. The sequence continues at coordinate 89,149 of CAYQZB010000007.1, read as the reverse complement.
AATAGGAAAGAATCTGATAAGCGTTTCGCAAACGCGTATATGAGAAAATATGACAGAGAGGAAGATGCATGAATAAAGTATGCATGGTGGAATATCAGGGCAGATGCGACGCGGAGGGCAAGGCAGTAGGTCATGCTCCAAAAGTTCTGCAGGAATATCTGCAGTTGATTCGTAATGACTGTGAAGTATCCGTCTTTGCCCCTAAAGTAATCCTAAAGGAACTGCCGCGGGAAGAATGGAAAAACGCGGGGGCTTCGCAGGTTAAAGTCCTGCCCTGCCACATTGTCATGAAAGGGAAGACTCCTTTTCCGGAAAAGATTACAAATAAGCTCCATATGTTTACCAATATCCGTAATGCTTTAAAACATACGGATGCTGATATCCTCTGGTTTTTTAATGTGGAATATTATCTGATGCTGTATTTGTTCTTGCATAAAAAGCCAAAGCAGAAGATTGTGTGTACCTTATTTCTGGACGGGTATCATGCAGATGCGCAGGCAGGTGGTAAAGCAAGATTTGTAGCCGGCGTTAAACAGTGGGTTTTTGAGCAGGCACAGAAAAAAATTGATCTGATTATTTCCACGGGAAAACAATTTACTTTTTCAAACTGCCGCTGGGAGTATATCCCCGACTATTATGACAAAAAAGGGTTATATGAGCCATATCGCCGCCGGAAATCTTCATACGCGGGAAAAGAAGAACGCGCAGTCTGTCTGGGAACCATGGGAAACGGAAAGCAGCTGGAAGAAATGGTAAAGGCATTTGCCGGGATCGGCTATCCGCTTACGGTGGCGGGGCGGTTCTATGATCAGGAACGGGTAAAAGCATTGCGGACGATTGCAGGACAGGGCAATGGAAAGATAGAGATTCAAGACCGGTATCTTTCGCAGGAAGAGTATCTTTCCCTGCTTGCCGGAGCAAAATATACAGTGCTGCCCTATTCTCCGTTGAATTATGCCGCGCAGACTTCCGGCGTGATGCAGGAAGCGGTGTTTGTGGATACGGTTCCCGTTACCTACCGGGCGATTCTGGAAGGAAACGATATCCCGGGGGTGGGGTTTGAAGGCTGGGAAGAACTGTCGCCTGAGCTGCTTTTCCAAGATGTAACAAAGTACCGGACTGATTATCAGAGGCTTAGAGAGACGGTATTTGGTGAAGCATCGGTTCAAAACAAATATATGAAGATCTTTGCCGGAAACGGTTTTCGGAATTGATTGAATTGAAAATTTTTCAGCAGGTTACGGAAAGACATGGTTAATACATTAGAAAATAAAATGGAAAATACAAACAATATCCGAAAAACAGATCATGTTTTTTGGAGTGTCTGTGCGCTGTCTCTTTTCTTTCTCTTTATATATATGATATGGGCTGCAGGTTTGAAGGAATTTTGGTATGATGAGATGGCGACCATAGGCTTTGTACGGAGTGGGTTATCTTTGGGAGATGTGCTGCATTATTATCAGACGATCGAAGTGACCAATCTTCCTCTTTATGCGCTGATCGTATATGGATTCTATCATATCCTTCCGCCGGAAAATATCTGGCTGCTGCTTCCGGGGATCCTGATGACTCTGGCGGGTATCTGGCTGCTTGTGCGTTTGGCAGATCGTACCATAGGAAGAAGGGCAGCTTATGCAGCGCTGTTTATGTGCCTGTGTTCCACCACCGTCATTAATCGTATTGCTTTGGAGCTCCGGGCTTATGCGCTCCTTTTTTTTGCTGCGGTATTGGTCACGGACAGTTTCTTACGTTTGAAAGACCGGATGGATACTAAGCGTCTGTGTATTACTTCGGGAGCGATGATCATTTTGGCGTTTTCCCACTATTTTGGCGTTTTATATCTTGTGCTGCTTGGTATAGGCGCGCTGCCCAGTATTTTGCACGATAAGAAAAAATGGAAATTGATGCTTCCGTTTCTGGTGTCTGCGATCGTATTTCTCCCTTGGTTTATAACATCAATGCATGCGTCAAAGGTGGATACGGGGTCTTTTTGGATCGCGCCACCGGGATGGTTGGAGCTGCCGGAGACTGTTGGATATCTGCTGGGAGGCAGTTATCTTTTATGTATCTTATATGGCATCGGGTTTCTTTGGCTGCTATATGATATTGTTATATTAAAGCAGACGAATCTTCATCAGTTCATTTATGCGTTAACAGGACCGATAATGATGACCTTGATATTTATTTATAGCAGATGGGTCAACCCCGGTGGCGGATTATATGAAAACCGGTACTTTATTGCGGCGCTTCCATGTATTCTGTTGACGGTTTCTTACGGGATCGAGAGATTTATGGCATTGGTCGGAAAAAGTCATCAAAGAATAGCATATGGGACTGCCGTCAGCCTTCTTCTGACAGCATGCGCCCTTGGGGGCATCAGGAGTCTTTCGGATTCCAAAGAGCAATATGCAAGATATTCCTATGCGGCAGAGCAGATAATCATGGAAGACGATTTGAAGGAGCAGGATGTGCTTTTAGTGTGTATCAGCTATGATGAAGTGGGCGGAGTTGTGCTGGAAGGATGGTATGATTATTATCTTTTCAGAAAGGGGTATGAGGCATCTCATCTGATTATGACGCAGAACAGTTCTCTGGATGCTGTATTGAAAGGGGAAAGTGAAGCATATGCGGGCAATACGGCATATTTCAGAAAGATTTATGTGGTAGGGGATACGGATCATATTGCCTACCATGGTTCTGATTATTTGATTACCGTACAGGACTTCTTTTATAAATTTACTGTTCTGAAGAGATGGGACGATTAATGTAGTCTTTTGTTGCAAAGTCTGACGGATGGATGACGGCAGGATTGCCGATGACGATGGAATGTGACGGAACATCCATATTCACATAGGCTCCGGGGGCAATCAGGACATCGTCGCCTATGGAGATCCTGCCGACAATAACAGCATTAGTGCCGATCCAAACTTGGCTGCCTATGGTAGGAACCCCTTTTTTACTGCCACGGTTACATTGTCCGATGGTGATGCCTGTAGAGAGATTTACATTGGCTCCAAGGGTAACGTCAGGATGTAGGATGACTCTTCCGAGATGACCGAGGTAGAGCCCGGGACCAGCCTTGACTTCGGCAGGAATATTGATTTGTGTTTTTTTAGTAAGATTCATTAGTTTTATTCCGTAAAACAGGAAGCGGATTCTGCTGCCCGGTTTTTTCTCAGAAAGCTCCTTCTGACGATACCAGGAAGCTTTACGCCAGAGGATCAGATACTTTATCTCCAGAGGGAGAAAAAGGCGATCCTTTATCGTTAGCTTATGGTCATAGATACGGGATAAATCCTGTCGGATCAGTTTTTGTAATTCGTGGTTCATATGAAGCTCCCTTGGTTATCATGTTATATTATCTAAATAATTACCGCAGAAAAACAAATGCCGTTTCGCGTCGCTTGTTTTTCTTCTGGGGTTATTATATCATAATAATAAATATCTGAAAATAAAATCCCCCTTTTTTTGAAATCATGTACAAAATGTATAAAAGTATGGTATACTACTATAGTATGCCTAAGTTTGCGTTTTTGTAGAATATTAATTTTTAAAAAGTAAAATGATAGGCTGATGTTAAAATTTATGATTGAGGTGCAATTGATCGCATGTGTGGAATAGCCGGTTTTATTGCTGATTCGTGGGGATGGGATCAGAGGACGGAGCTGATCAATAAAATGAACAACTGCCTGATCCACCGCGGACCGGATGCGGAAGGCATCTGGCTGGATGAACAAAGCGGCGTGACATTGGGACACCGGAGACTGTCAATCCAGGATCTGTCTCCCTGCGGCGCACAGCCGATGATGTCTCATTCCGGACGTTTTGTCATGGTGTATAACGGAGAAATCTATAATGCCGAAGATCTGAATGCCGGACTGAAACAGGCGGGACATGACGTGACCTGGAGAGGGACATCCGATACGGAGATTCTGTTGGAGGCAATGGAACATCTGGGGATAGAGAAAGCGTTAAAAAAAGCAAAGGGAATGTTTGCTATTGCGTTATATGACCGGCAGAAGAAAACATTATCACTGATGCGGGACCGTGTTGGTGAAAAACCGCTGTTTTATGGCAGTATCAATGGCTGCTTTGTATTTGCATCAGAATTAACGGCGATTAGGCAGTTTCCCGGATTTGCAAAGAAGATTGATCAGAATGCAGTGTCCGGCTATATTCGTTATGGTTATGTACCGGCACCGGATACGATCTATGAGGGTATCCGCAAACTGATGCCGGGTACCGTGATGACTCTGTCCTGTCCATTTGCGGGAGAGGGATCGGAGATGCACCAAGCCTACTGGTCTATGGAGGAGGCGGCAAAATGCGGGGAAGAAGCACCTTTTTCCGGCAGCTTTGAAGAAGCAGTAGAGGAACTGGACAGGATATTGGGAGATGCCGTCAGGGGACAGATGATTTCCGATGTGCCGCTTGGTGCATATCTGTCAGCAGGGATAGACAGTGCGACCATCGTAGCCCTGATGAGCCGGATCAGTACCCAAAAGGTAAAAACATTTACTATCGGATTTGAAGAGAAAAAATATAATGAGGCAGATGCAGCAAAGGAGATCGCAAAGCATCTTGATACGGATCATACAGAGGTTTATGTCGGTGAAAAAGAACTGAAGGAAGTGATCCCGAAGATTCCTTATATGTATGGGGAGCCTTTTGCGGATTCCTCGCAGATCCCGACTTATCTGGTCAGCAGGCTGGCAAAAGAAAAGGTTACGGTGGTTTTGAGCGGGGATGCCGGAGATGAACTGTTCTGCGGTTATCAGACGTATGTAAAGCTGTTGAGGGTATGGAAGAAAACCGGAAAGATACCCTGGGGGCTTAGAAATATCGCCGGAAAGCTGGGAAATGCTTTGGCTGGCGGCAATCCGAAGATGTATCGCGGCACGATGTGCCTGCAGGCGGAAAATGCCGTGGTCATGAAGGAAGCGCTGGGTCATATGAGCCGGACGATGGACAGGCTGGCGTGGCGCGGCATCCCGCTGAGGGACAATGGATGCCAATTATTAAAGAATGAATGCGCCTCTTTAATGTTGGATGACATGCTCCATTATCATCCGGATGACATACTGGTGAAGGTTGACCGTGCGGGTATGGCGGTGTCGCTGGAAAACAGGATTCCGATGCTGGATCGTGACGTGATCGAATTTGCGTGGAGTCTTCCGATGGAATATAAATATGATGGAGTTACAACAAAGCGTGTGTTAAGAGAGGTTTTATACCGCTATGTGCCCGAGCGGCTGCTCGACCGCCCTAAAAAGGGCTTTTCCGTGCCGCTGGAACGCTGGTTAAGGGAAGGTGATATTGCAGAATGGGCGAAAGAACTTCTGCTTCACAGTAAGGCAGCAGAAGACGGAATCTTAGATCCTATAGAGGTAAAACGGTTATGGAAACAGTTTGAGACAAAAGGAGCAACCCCCCGGCTGGTTTGGAGTGTTCTGATGCTGGAGCAGTGGTACCGCTGCCATCTGTCAAGTAAACCTTGGTGAAAAATCAGTGATTGCGAAAGCGTCTCCGGCGATGATATGTCGATGCTGTGCAACGGGAGAATAAGCGTAAGTGAGGAAGTATATTTTGAAGAAGATTTTGATGATCTCCGATACCATTATCCTGCCTTTGGAGCGTGGCAATCGGAAAAGAGTATATAATCTGGTGAATATGATGCGGGCTCACGGCTGCGAGGTAGACTTTTTATTTCTTGCAACCTACCCGGAGGAGGATCCCGCGTTGACAGAAGAATTTATCGGAAAAGATCATTTTATTACGTTTGACAACAAGAAGCGGACGTTTCCCGTCTTTCTGAAACGTAAGGTGCGTAAGGCGCTGGAGCTTCTTCATATTCCGGGATTATTTAAATATTTCAGCGTGGATGAAAAAATCAGTCCGGAAATCGGCAATTTTATGAAAAATCTATTGAAGGAGCGTCATTACGACGTAGTCTGGGCAGAATATGTTTATACATCCAAGGCGCTTTGTTATGTGCCGGAAGATGTGACAAAGGTCATCGATACGGTGAATGCATTTACCTTTAAACGTCAGATGTATGAAGCCGTAGGGTATCGAAATTATGAATTTGCAGTTTCAAAGAAAGAGGAAGCAAGGGGGCTTGCGCGTGCGGACTGGGTCGTGGCGATTCAGGAGGAGGAAGAAAAATTTTTCCGGAGTATCCTGCCGGAACAGGTCAGGGTCTGCACGATTGGGGAAAATATGCCGGTTAGTGAGCCCTATGTGGCGGATACAGATACCATCCTGTTTTTGGGCAGCTATTATGTGGTAAATCGGGAAGGCGTGAAGCACTTTATTGATAAGATCCTGCCGATTCTGAAACAAAGCGGCGTACCGTACCATGTAAAGCTGGCAGGCACGATCTGCAGGCATATTCCGGATAGCAGTGAATATGAGAAATTAGGAATCATTGATGATATCGATCTGGCATACAAAGACGCGAGGCTGGTCATTAATCCGGTACATGTCGGCACAGGACTGAATATCAAAACGATAGAGGCGGTCAGCAAAGCAAAGCCGCTGGTATCTCACTCCGTGGGAGTGCGTGGACTGTCTGCTGATCAGCCGTTTGCTTATGTTGCGGATGATGACGAGGCATATGCCAAAGCAATCCTGACGCTGCTTCAGGACGATGAAAAAGCAATGGAGCTTTCGGTGAATGCCAACACATTTATGAAGGAATATATCAGGAAGAATGATATGGCGCTGCAGGACATATTGAGATAAATGATATAAGGCTTGGAATAGAAGAATATTCGGAAATCAATATTAAACCGGAGGAACGATTTTACAGCAGAATGAATGTTTATAAGAGACTGAAACAATTACTGAATAAAAAACAGAAGCGCAGCGTGGCGGTTCTTGTAGTTCTGATCTTTATCAGCGCTTTACTGGAAACGCTGGGAGTATCGTCTATCGTGCCGCTGGTTTCGGCTGTTGTCGATCCGGAGGCGATTTTGGAAAATGAATATGTGCAAATGGTCTGCGGCTGGCTGCATCTGACAATCAGTGATTCTGCTTCTTTTGTGAAGCTGCTGCTGACTGTAACGATGTCGATCTTTTTGATTAAAAATGTGTATCTTTTATTTCTTTATTACATTCAGGCGCGTTTTGTAACGAAAACAGAGGCAGAATCGTCGATCCGTCTGCTGAATGAGTATTTAAACCGACCCTATGAATATTATCTGAATGCAGACGTCAATGCATTGTTTCAGACGATTAATAAAGACATTCCCCATGTATTTGAACTGCTGCAGGAGGTGATGAAGCTGTTGACGGAGATCGCGGTATCCGTCTGCCTGTGCTTGTTTTTGCTATTGTTTGTGGATCTCGGAATGATGCTCAGTATTGCCGCCCTGCTTGGGGTAATGGTTGCAGTGATCATCTTTTTGTTAAAACCGCTGCTTGGCAATCTGGGACAGGGAAGGCTGAAACAGCAGGTGCTTACGATGAAATGGATGCAGCAGGGAATCTTCGGCATCAAGGATGTGAAAGTCGCAGCAAAGGAAAATTATTTTTTGAAGAATTTTGCGGATGCGTATCATAAGCTGTCAGGCGTGACCAGAAGATATACGGTATTGAACAATGCGCCGCGTCTGATTATTGAAACAGTCTGTATTGTCGGACTGTTGGGATATATGCTGGTCAGCTTTATCAATGGAGCAGATATGGCCAAGATGCTGCCGCTCCTTGGGGCATTTGCGGTTGCGGCAGTCAGACTGATGCCCAGCATTAACAGGATCTCTACACATCTGTCCACCATCGCCTATTATGAGCCGTCCTTGAATTTTGTCTGCGACCATCTGAACATAGCGTCATTAAAGGCTGCGGAACTGCATGAATCTGAGGAAACGATGTCTTTTAAAGATAAGATCTGTTTAAATGATATAACGTATGCATATCCGAATACGGAACGAAGGATTTTTGATCATGCGGATATGGAAATTCCCGCTGGTTCTTCCGTGGGCGTGATCGGCAGCTCCGGTGCAGGCAAGACAACGATCATAGATGTTCTTCTCGGACTTCTGGTACCGAAAAAAGGTAAGATAGTGTGTGATGGGGTTGATATTCGGGAGAGATATGCCGCATGGCTTCATAATATCGGTTATATTGCCCAGAATATTTATATGCTGGATAATACGATTCGTGCCAATGTAGCGTTTGGCGTGGAGGAGGATGAGATAAAGGAAGACCGGATCTGGGAAGTCTTACAGGAGGCGCAGATGGCAGATTATATCCGTTCCCTGCCGGAAGGGCTGGATACGATCATCGGAGACAGGGGCGTGCGTCTTTCAGGAGGGCAGAGGCAGAGGATTGGAATTGCCAGGGCGCTTTATCATGATCCGGAGCTTCTTGTTTTTGACGAAGCGACAAGCGCACTTGATAATGAAACGGAGGCGGCGATCATGGAAGCAATCAACTCGCTGAAGGGGAGAAAAACGATGGTCATTATCGCGCACCGGTTAAAGACCATAGAGAACTGCGATATTTTATATAAAGTGGAGCATGGAAAGATAGAAAAGGTAACGGAGTAAAACTGCAAATGAAGATTGCGATCATTCTGCCCCATTTTTATCCTTATGTGGGCGGAGCTGAAAAAATGTTTTATGATCTTGCGATGGGATTGGCCAAACTGGGACATGAAGTTCATGTGGTAGCAAGGAATGTGGGCGAGGAGTATCTTGGCTATCGTGAGATGGGCGGGTTCAAGGTGTGGTATTGTCCGTGGAGATCTATGTTTGGACATCCGTTTCCCAAAGAGAGCGATATTGAGCCGCATATTTCGTGGTGCGATATCGTGCATACTTCTATCTTTACAACATCCCCGCTCGTCAGCAGGCTTGCGCGAAGATATCACAAGCCATCCGTGCTGACAATCTATGAGGCAAGAGGATGGAAATGGTACTGGGCGGATAATTTTATCAGAGCAACGGTATTTTTTGTGGTGGAACAATATACCTGTCGGAGACGCTTTTCTCGCTACCATGCGATTTCTGACGCCACTAAGCGGGATATTGAGCATTATATGGGGAAGAAAAATGTGACAAGGGTCTATCTTGCCAATGAGCTTGGAAAGACAGAAAATACTTCTGATTTTTCACTGCGCGGATATTTTGGACTGCCGGAGGATGCCAAGGTGTTTTTATACTATGGAAGACCGGGAAAAACAAAGGGAATCCATATCTATGAGCAGGCAATTATGGAAGTAAATAAGCGTATAGAGCTGCTTTCAACAAAGGGAATATATTTTTGCTTCTTATTGGGTAAGGAGCCGGAGGATCTGCGTGCGGCGTTTCTCAGAAAGATCAAAAAAGACCGTCTGGAGGATATTGTCAGGATACGCGATTCGGTGGAAAGAAAGGATCTGGAGGCATGCATTCGTCAGGCGGATACGGTGGTGGTGCCGTCATTGACAGAAGGATTTGGATTCAGCGCTTTAGAGGCATGTCAGATTGGAACAAGGCTGATCTACAGTGACGGGGGATCGCTGCCGGAGGTGGCTTACGGAACCTGCCGTTCCTTTAAAAACAGAGACGTGATGGATCTTGCTGATAAACTGATTGCAGTAATAGAGGATAAAGAGGATGCGTTTTTAAATATTCCCGAAAAAATGTTTACGTATGAAGAAATGTTAAATGGAATTATCAGAATATATGAGGAAGCGGTGAAAAAATGTTGATTTGTTTATGGATTTTAGGGATGATTACATCATTCCTTATGACGGCATTGATATATCGGAGAGCGGAGATTGGGCGGCTTCTTATCGTTTCCCAAGGGTTTTATTACTGCATTTATATTGTTGTCAGCGGATTGATGATATGGGTCAATCATTTTGATTTGCTGCGGGGGACTCTGGGCACAGTATTGATTGAGGTGGCAGTGATTGGCGTTTTATGCTTTTTTCAAAGCGCTATTTGTCGTAACAATAAAATATTGCGGCGGTTGAAATTGTATCGGGAGAAAGGAATGCGTTTTACTCTTTCATGGAAGAAATATCTTCCGCTTGCAATAATATTGGCTCTTAGTGCATTTTTAGTACATGAGAAAGCCGGTTTTTACGGAACCGGACAGGATCAGGGATTATACCAGATACGCGCAATGATGTATATAGGCGGGTATAATGATAATATCATAGACTTCCCGGAATATTATTATGTGGAAAATAACTGGGAGAAAAGCGAATATCTGCGGATAATCGAAGATATGGATGGTTATTATCTGCTAAAAAATGATAATCTTGAGAATGCCAATGAAGTGAATGGCATTCTGCATGGCATTGCCACGTTTCCTGCACTTCTGGGATTGTGGGGAAAGATGTTTGGGTTAAGCAATATGCCTGGCATTTTGACGGTATTATATCTTCTGGTGCTTGCTAATGTATGGCTGATTGGGGATAATCTGGGATTTAAACAATGGGTGAACTGGATCATGGTATCCTTTATGGCGGTGTGTCCGGTTATTGTATGGAGCGCCCAGCAGACATTGACAGAGATGGGATTTACTCTGATGATCTGCGCATTTTTTGAGCTGATGACCGAAAATTCTAAAAAGAAGGTATATTTCTGGTCGGTGATCCCGCTGCTGGCGGCATGTTACTATCATGTGATATTTACGGTGTTGATCCCGCTGTTTGTTGTGCTTTATCTGACTAATTATCTGCAGAGTAAAAAGCGTGGATTTCTGTCGGCGCTGATGCTTCTGATGGTTGGTTATGCAACAGGGTATTCCATGATGCAAAGTACGGCGCTGCATTATACGATGAAAAATTTTCAGCAGTTGTTCAGTAAATCAAGGAATCTTCTAAACGAGGGTAATATTGAAGCGGTGATCTGGATCGCATCGGCAGTTGTTTTTGAAGTGGCTTTGATTTTGTGGCAAAAAGAAGTACGGAGGATGCTGTTCCCATGGTGGAGTAGGATGAGAGGGAGCCTTTCGGTCAAAAAGACCGTAGGCTGGGTGCTTCGCGTAGTAACACTGTTATTGATCATCTTTTTTGTTTATAAGGGATTCAAGGCATACCGTATGGATATGTGGCCTATGAAGCTGAGCGTCATGGGTTATCTGGTCATGACAGGTTATATAATGGTGCCGGCAATGGTGCTTGGGATATGGCTGAAAGCCGGTAACGCGCTGCGTGACCGTAATGTGATGACGTTTGTGTTGAGCTGCTTCTATGTGATGGTTTTCTATTGCGGCGTTTTGTGGGTCTTGATTTATTATTATTATTATTATGCAAGATACCTTTCGCCGTTTGTGGTTCTGATCCTGATCATGGGAGGATATTTTTTAAACCGCATACCATGGCAGATCGCAGTGCCGGTCTGTCTGTGCATGATCACATTGGTCAAATCGCAAAGCAGCCTGCTATATAATGAGCAGGATCTGACATATATAAGTTATGAGCAATTGGAGGAGATCGCAGCTTTGATAGGGGATCAAAGAGTGGATCTGGAAGATGATCCGATGATCCAGAAGGATGTGATACTAATCTATGATCAAGGGTATCACAGTCCACGTATTTTTGCGCTTGCTCTAAAAGGATTGACAGGCGCTGATGTTCTGTATCTGAATTATGACCGGCTGTCAGTGCAGCTGATGGAATGCAGGGCAAGGTATGAAGATATCTATGTGGTGCAGTATAATCTGGGACGGTTTAAGCCGGAGGATGAGAAATGGACATTTTTATACGTGGGAGTTATGAAAACCTCTCTATATGATAATTTTGTGGAAAGCGGGCTGCCATATGCAAAGGAGGCGGTAACGCTTAAAACCCCGTTATCGCTGTTGATCTATAATCAATAAAACAAAGGAGTATAATAATGAAACTGATCATACAGATCCCCTGTTATAACGAGGCGGATACTTTAGAAATTGCATTAAATGATCTTCCGAAGAAGATTGACGGGATTGATGAGATAGAATATCTGATCATTAATGACGGCAGTCAGGACAAGACTGTGGAAGTCGCTATGAACTGGGGGGTTCATCATGTGGTCAGCTTTACCAGAAATAAGGGTTTGGCAAAGGGATTTATGGCAGGAATCGAAGCATGTCTTTCTTATGGGGCGGACATCATTGTGAACACGGATGCGGATAATCAATATTGCGGGGAAGATATTGAGAAGCTGATTACGCCGATCCTGAAGGGAGAGGCGGATATTGTTGTCGGGGAGAGACCGATTGATCAGACAGAGCATTTTTCATGGATCAAGAAAAAGCTTCAGCATTTTGGAAGCTGGGTAGTGAGAAAAGCATCAAAAACCCAGATTCCGGATGCGCCTTCAGGATTCCGCGCGTTTTCCAGAGAAGCAGCCATGCATTTTAATGTAATTAATGAATATACCTATACCCTGGAAACGATTGTGCAGGCGGGAAGGAATAAGATGGCGATCACATCCGTGCCGGTCAGAACCAATCCGGAGCTTCGTAAGTCAAGGCTATTTAACAGCATCGGTTCTTATATTAAAAAATCCATGCTGACAATCTTAAGGGCATTACTAATGTACCGTCCGCTGGCATGCCTGACGGTGGTGGGGGCGATTCCGTTTCTGGCAGGTTTTGGTCTGGGGATTCGTTTCCTGACTTATTATCTTAACGGCAGGAATGCAGGACATATTCAGTCATTGATTTTAGCATGTACGTTGATGATCATGGGTTTTATGACATTTGTTATCGGTATGCTTGCGGATGTATTAAGTGCAAATCGCAAGATTATTGAGGATGTGCAGTATCATATCAGAAAACTGACATATGATAAGACGGATACCAAGGTATGGCAGGAAGCTGCCACACAGGCACTGCAGATAGAGGGGACAGATATGGTTGAGGCAGAAAAACAGAATGAGGAAGGGATTTCAGAAAGCAGTCCCTGAGCAGTGACAGAGGTGTGGAAAGGCGTGATTCCATGGAGAGTAAAAAACCGACAGTAACCATATATATATTGGTTTATAATAATGCGGGGGAGCTTCCGGCAACGATAGAGTCAGTGATGAAGCAGACTTATACGGATGCGGAGGTGATCATCAGCGATGATGGATCGCAGAATTATGATGTCAGTATTTTGGAGAAGTATGCCGCTTCCCTTAGAAAAAAATACGGACAGGTCAGGATTAATCTGAATGAAAAGAATGTGGGAACGGTTAAACATTTAAACAGGGTGCTGAAAATGGCGGAGGGAAGGTATTTGATCAGCTGTTCTTCCGGAGATATCTTTGCTAAGAAAGATACCATAGAAAAGATTGTCAGGACATTTGAACAGAAGAAGACGCTGCTCTTGACCACCAGAAGGATGGATGTTATGCCAGAGAAAAAGAAAATCCGCCCTTCTATGCTGACTGGAATGCTGTTGAAGTATGCCCCCGGTATACTCTTGGATTATATGATCAGAAAGAAAAATGTGATCAGCGGCTGCTGCACATTTTATCAGAAAGAATTATTTGAAACTTATGGATATTTTGACGAGCGGTATCATCTGGTGGAGGATTATCCTTATTATGTGATGCTGCTGCAGAAGAAGGTGAAGTTCGGATGGAGCGGTATGGTGAGCATCCATCACCGGATGGGCGGGGTATCCACCGGCAGGATTCACCCAAGTATTTATAAGGATATTGAATTGATGCGTTCTTTGTTAAAACAGGACGGCTGACACTCACGGTGTGGAGTGTCTGAATTTTACAGGGATACGATGAGGTAGAAGGAAAGGCAGGAGCTTAGATATGGAGATCAAAAAGTATCCGCTGCAGCAGCATGGCGATTCAAGGGGTCATCTGGTGGCATTGGAAGAGAAGACGGATGTGCCGTTTGAGATCAAACGTGTATATTATATGTTTGATACGAAAACCGGAGTCGTCCGCGGGATGCATGCCCACAAATCCTTGGAGCAGCTTTTGGTATGCGTACACGGTTCGGTAAAAATACTTTTAGATGATGGAACAGAGAAGAAGACGGTGCTGCTCGACAATCCTTATGAGGGGCTCTATGTATCCAATAATATGTGGCGTGAAATGTCGGAATTTTCGGAAGGCGCGGTGCTGATGGTCTTTGCGTCAAAATATTATGATGAAGACGATTATATCAGAGATTATGATGAATTTTTACGGTTTATTGGAAAAAATCCTTAATAGCATGATAGAAAAAGAGACAGGTTACTGCAGTAACACTGCTTTGATGGAGGAAGCTTGAATGGATAAAATAGCGGTTTTGATCCCGTGCTATAATGAAGAAAAAACCATAGAGAAGGTTGTTAAGGATGCGAAAGAGGCGTTGCCGGAGGCGGTTGTCTATGTGTATGATAATAATTCTACGGACGCTACGGCTGAATTGGCTAAAAAAGCAGGGGCTGTGGTACGCAGTGAATATCGGCAGGGCAAGGGAAATGTGCTGAGAAGGATGTTTCGCGAGATTGATGCGCTGTGCTATATTATGGTGGATGGGGATGATACCTATCCGATGGAGTATGCCTCTAAGATGGCATCGCTTGTGCTGGAGAAGAATATTGATATGGTGGTAGGTGACCGGCTTTCCTCAACTTATTTTACGGAAAACAAGCGTCCGTTCCATAACATGGGCAATTCTGTGGTAAGGAGTGCCATTAACCGGCTGTTTGGCTGTGAGATCAAGGATATTATGACAGGATACCGGGCTTTGTCCTATGAATTTGTCAAGAGCTATCCGGTACTGAGCAGGGGGTTTGAAATTGAAACGGAGATGACAATACATGCAGTATTTAATCAGATGGCGATTGAAAATGTAGTGGTAGAGTATCGTGATCGCCCGGAAGGTAGCGAGTCGAAATTAAATACCTATTCTGACGGCTTTAAAGTGCTTTCTACGATTATCAAGCTATATAAAGATTATAAGCCGCTGTCCTTTTTTTCAGTATTGGCATCTGTAATGACTATTATCGCGGCGGTGATGTTTCTTTGGGTATTTGCACGGTTTTTAAACAGCGGTCTGGTGGAGAACATGCCGACGCTGATAGTCAGTGGATTTATTGAGCTTGCTGCATTGCAGGCATTTTTTGCGGGGATGATTTTATCAGATATGGTGACGAAGAAGCGCCGGGAATTTGAGATGCATCTGCTGGCGATCAATCAGAAAAAACGGGAGATTCTTACCGCTTCAGACATCAGTGGGAAAGAAGCATAAGCGTTTAAGAAGCTGTTTTATCGAAGCTGCAAGGATAGGAACGGATGCTCAAAGAGATCAGCCGATAGAATCAAAGAGATGGAGTAAATGAAACAAACAATCATTGAAAAAGAAAATAAAAGCAGCCATATGGAGCATAAACAGGGCGGATTGCCGGAAACAGGGCTTCCTCTTGTGGTATGCCTTATCTTTTATGTCACAATGTGTTTCATTTATGGACCGCAGCTTGGGGCTGATTCTAATGGATATATCCATATGATATCGGCAAGAGAACCGGTATATCCGTTGTTTCTGATGATATTCCGGGCGGTCTTTGGGGAGCCGCGTTACCTGTATGCAGTGGCGTTCGTGCAGAATCTTTTGATGGCGTATGCCGTATGGTATCTGACGATGTATCTGAGGCAGAAATATGCATGGAAAGAATGGATGACTTATGTGATGATAGCCATGCATTTTGCGGTTGCGCTGCTGTGTCAGTTTGCAGCCGGCAGAGCCTCCATTTATCCGAACAGTATACTGACAGAAGGGATTACGCTTTCTCTATGGCTGATCTTTATTACGTTTCTGTTAAAAGCGTTGTGGGAGACTCATATGCGTTATGTACTTTATGCGCTTATACTGGCAGCCATCATGATGGATGTCAGAAAACAGATGGCGGTGGGCTATATCGTATTGTTTGCAGTTTTGCTGCTTGGCTGGATCGGACAAAAGGGATATTTTAGGCGGATGGCTGCCGTTGTGGGGATGATTCTATGCAGCATCCTGCTTGCATTGGGCGGGACAAGATTATACAATTATGTGATGCGGGGTGAATTTACACAGAATACCAGAGATATGAATCTTGTGCTTACCACTTCATTGTATATAGCGGATAAAGAGGATGCGGCGTTGATTGAGGAGCCTGTGGTACGGGAGCTTTTCCGGCAGGTGATGGAGATTCTGGAAGAAAAGGAATGTAATTACCGCTTTGCCAAGTCAGGATGGCGCAATCTGGAAGCGCATTATGGCGCACATTATGACAAGATCACGATTGACACCACAGGTCCTATGTTTATCGAATATGCTATGGAGCAGGGATTTGCTGAGGGTCTGGAAGCAGAGCAGGAAGCAGACCGGATGAGCGGTGTCATCGTAAGCTCGCTGCTGGCAGACAATATCGGGACGTATATCAAGGTATATCTTTCTTCTGTGGGAAACGGACTGATCAATTCGGTGGCAAAGAGAAACTCATTGCTGGACTGGTATGCACTTTGCGCTTATCTTATCTATTCCGGACTGATGGTAGTCTGTCTTCTGAAACAGGAAACAAGGCGCGCCGGTTTGTTTGGAATGACTGTTTTTATCAGTATCGGTGTTAATGTCGGCGTTACGGCAGCGCTTATTTTCTGCCAGACCAGATATATGATTTACAATATGGCATTGTTTTACATGGCGGGAGTTCTGATGCTTTATGAGTGGGGGAAGATGCGGAAAGGAAATAAGGAGCTTTGACGAACCGGAACAGACGGATGCCTTACAGGAGGATTATATAATCACATGAAAGCAATGGGAGATATCATAAAAAAATTAAATTATATTATGAACAGCAAACAGAAGCGGCAGTACGTTTTTGTAACGGCGATCGCGTTGATCGGATCCGTGTGGGAGCTGTTGGGCGTTTCTTCTCTTTTGCCATTCATCGAGACTATCATGACGCCGGAAGAAGCAAAGAATAAATGGTATGTCGCTTTTTTTTCCAGATGGTTTCAGATGGATACCCCGGTTCAGATGATGAAGGTTATGGGGATACTGATCATCATTGTGTATATTTTGAAAAATGCCTATCTGATGATGTCGTCTTATGTGCAGGCTTGGTATTCCACCAGCGTGCAACGTGACCTGTCCATCAAAACAGCCAATACGTTCCTGCATAGTTCTTATCTGTTTCACCTTGGCGTAAATTCATCCGTGCTGATTAGGACAATCAATCAGGATGTGGTCGGCGTGTTTGCAGTATTCTTTTATTTGTTCCGTGTGCTGGCGGAGGTGTTTACCATTACGGCGATCAGCGCTTATATTGTAGTGCTGGATCCGATTCTTGCGTTTTCTCTGGTGGGGATCTTAGGTTCCTGTATGTTGATCCTGTTTTTCGGACTGAAAAAGCTGGTAAAGATGTTTGGTCGGATTGGACAGGATTGTGAAGCAAAGATGCTGCAATATCTGACGCAGGCATTTACCGGAATCAAAGAGATCATGGTGATGAACCGCCAGAAATATTTTGAAGACAGTTTTGACCAGTCCTGTTCCTTAAATGCAAGGGCGGCAAAGCGCAATAACTTCTTAAATGTCATTCCCACCAATGTGTATGAGGTGGTGTGTATCGGCGGGCTGATTGGAGTGATAATCGTGCGTCTTCATATGATCGATGATATTACCGGTTTTGTAACCAATCTTGCCATCATTGCTGCCGCTTCCTTTCGTTTATTTCCCGCGGTCAGCCGTCTTACGACCAACCTGAATGCAATCATGTACAACCGCCCCAGACTGGATTCGATGTATGAAATGTTGAAAAGTATTGAGAATGAGGCGTCTTATCAGCTGCGAAATGTTGATCCGGATAAGGTAGAACCGCTGGTGTTTGATCGTGAGTTGAGGATCGACAGGATCACATGGAAATATCCCGCCGGAAAAGAGGAAGTGCTTAAAGAGCTGGAATTGACGATCCAAAAAGGCCAGTCTATTGCTTTGATCGGACCCTCCGGCGCAGGAAAGACGACTCTGGCTGATGTGATCTTAGGTCTGCTGGCGCCGCAGAAAGGAAAGATCCTGCTGGATGGTGTGGACGTTTATCAGAATCTTCCGGGATGGTCAAGGATCATCGGATATGTGCCGCAGGCAGTCTATCTGACCGACGACACGGTTCGCAATAATGTGGCATTTGGAGTTTATGAGGAGCAGATTGACGAGGATAAGATATGGCATGCCCTGGAAGAAGCGCAGCTGGCAGCCTTTGTGCGTGAGCTGCCGGAAGGATTGGATACCATGGTGGGTGAGCGCGGTGTCAGACTTTCCGGCGGACAGCGCCAGAGGATTGCTATTGCAAGGGCGCTTTATGAGAATCCGGAGATACTTGTTCTGGATGAAGCAACCAGCGCTTTAGACACGGAAACGGAAACAGCCGTTATGGAATCAATAGATTCCCTTCATGGTACAAAGACCATGATCATTGTGGCGCACCGTTTGACGACGATCAGAAACTGTGATATGATCTATGAAATCAAGGACGGTATAGCGCTTTTGCGGGATAAAGGGGAAGTGCTGGGCAAGCAGTACAGTGCTCTTGATACTGATAGTCTGCATGGGTAAGATGTCAGATGTATGAGGATGGATATGAAGATATTATTTATTACACATTATGATAACATGTATGGTGCTAATAAGTCGCTGTTTCATCTTGCTGTACTGTTGAAGACGAAATACGGGGAAGAACCGGTAGTGGTTGTGCCATCAGAGGGCGGGATGGCGGAGCATTTGTCGGAAGCAGGCATACGGGTCATTGTTCATCCGGTGACACAATGGCAGGCAGTCTATTCTACTCCGATCCGCTTTCTGGTAAAAAAAATCAGGCGCAGGAAAAAACTGATACAGGAAGTGGATTCTCTATATCGGATGCTTTGCGATGAAGCGGTCTTCGGGAAAAAACCGGATTTGCTCTATTCTAATTCCAGCGTGATCGGAACAGGTGCCATGTTGGCAGAAAAGCTGCAATGCAGGCATATCTGGCATATTCGTGAATTTTCATGGGAACATTTTCATATGAGATACTTTTTCCAAAAGAAAAGGGTCTGTGAGCTGTATGAACAGGCAGAGTGTCTTGTGGCGATATCTGATGCCTTGAAGGAGAATTTCCAACAGAGATATCCTGACGCAAAGATCAGGCGGATCTATAACGGGGTCAGCGGGGAATATTCCATAAATAAAAGAAATCAGGAAGGTCGTCCCTTGCGGTTTTGCTGTATTGGTTATTTGTTTCCGATGAAGCATCAGGAGGATATCATAGAAGCATGCGAGTATCTGAATCGGGAGGGAATCACGGAATATGAAGTCTATCTGGTGGGTGACGGCAAAGAAGCTTACCGTGAAAGACTGCAGAGAAAAATTCAGCAGGCAGGATTATCCCAGGTAAAGCTGACGGGGTATCGGGCGGATGTACATGAGCTTTTGGAAACAATGGATGTCGGTTTGATTGCTTCCGAATATGAGGGCTTTGGTTTGGTGACCGTGGAATATATGCTGCACGGCATGCCGGTGATCGGGAGGAACAGCGGTGGAACTCCTGAGATCATCAAAGATCAGGTGACCGGATATCTGTATAATGATATGCCGGAGCTTGTGAATGCCATGAAATGCCTGATACAGCATCCGGAGAAGATCGGGCAGATGGGAATGGCAGGTGCTGAGCGGGCAAGAAAATGTTTTTCGGAGGAACGCAATGCGGAGGAGATAGCATGCCTGCTTCACGAAAACCATAAAAGTGTCGGATAAGATATAGAAATAATATGCAAAATAGGAGGACGGCATTGTTTATCATACGTTTTCATGGTGGCCTTGGCAATCAGATCTTTGAATATTGTTTTTACCGATATATGCAGGAATATATATCAGAAGATCTAAAAGCGGATCTGACGTGGTTTGACCGTAATTATAAAGAGCATCAGGGATATGAGCTTGACAGGGTATTCGGGATAAAGCTAAGGACGGCATCTTATGAAGAGGTTGCAAGAGTTCATGAATATTACCCGAGGTATTATCCGCTGGCGGCACTGCGTTATCTGGCAAGGAAAAATGCCGCTTGGAAAAACAAAGGCAGGGATACGAAGGATGCACATATCTATGATTTTGGTCCTATGCAATATCGCTTTAATCCTGTTTATCTTACTTTAGATTCGCAGAAGGACTGGTATATCGAGGGCGTGTTTTGCTCTGACGCTTATTTTCAAAAGTGCGAAGAGCTGTTGCGTAAGGAATTGAGCTTTTGTGTGCCGTTAGAGGGAAGGAATCATGCGCTGAAGGAAGAAATGGAGAAGTGTCAGTCGGTGGCTGTTCATGTCAGGCGGGGTGATTACGTTGGGAATGTTTTTGATATCATAGGGTTAGAATATTACAAAAAGGCGGCGGAGTATATCAAAGAAAGAGTGGCGGATCCGGTGTTCTATGTTTTTTCCGATGATATGGATTATGTTGCGGGGAAATTTGGTTTTTTTGGAGATTATATACCGGTGCATAACAAGGGGAAGGCAAGTTATATCGACATGCAGCTGATCAGCAGCTGTCAGCATATGATTATTGCCAACAGCACATTCAGTTATTGGGGGGCGCTGTTTGGAGAAAAGGAAAACAGTATCGTAATAGCGCCGTCCAGATATAAAGCGGATGTAGATCTTGCGCTTGCAAGGGACAATTGGGTATTGGTTTAAGAGGTAAGTATGAAAAATAAATTTTTCACACGCGCATTTGGACCGCAGGCACAAATGCGCAGGTTGTGGAAAGGCATGGTTATTAGTATGGATTTAGAATGGAGTTATAAACGGCTGTACTGGAAAGTATACAGATATATGGTGGTGCATCTTAAGATGCCGGGTAAAAGGAAGTCTTATTACGGTAAAAGGATCCTATCCATTGAGGATACCAATAAAAAATTGGAAGAATTGATCTTATCCGGAGAACCGTTTGCGGCAGGAAGGATCGGCGGGACAGAGTTAAAGGCGATGATCGGCGGTCAGCCGCAAAACAAACCCTTGAAGACAAAGGAAGAGGCAAGAAGCCTGTTGATCTGCCTTTCCGGATTTTTCGGGGATATGGATGAGTTTGACCGGTTTGTACGATTGATGCAGGACTCCTTAAAAAGTATGGATATGGTTGGTGTGTGGTATAATCAGATGGAAGATTATATGCTGAAGCATTATGGAAGGCAGGAGCTTCTGTTAGGCAGACTGGAAGGGCTGGAGCCTTGGTATTGTCCCGGGGAGCCATGGACAAGATGTCTTAAAGGAAAGAAAGTAGTCTGTGTTCACCCCTTTGAGGAAAGTATTCTGGAACAGTATAAAAAGCGGGAGAAGTTATTTCAAGGGAGTGATATCCTGCCTGAGTTTGAACTGCGCTGTGTGAAGGCGGTGCAGACGTTATACGGGCAGGAGGACGACAGATTTCCAAGCTGGTTCGATGCGCTGGAGTATATGTTTGAAGAGACAATGAAGGAAGAATTTGATGTTGCGCTGATTGCCTGCGGAGCGTATGGACTGCCCTTGGCAGCAAGACTACGGGAGGCGGGAAAACAGGCGATTCATGTTGGCGGTGCACTACAGCTGTTATTTGGGATTAGAGGCGCGAGGTGGGATGATTTTTCTCAGTTAAAGCCGTTTTATAATGAGTCGTGGAGGTATCCGCTGGCAAGCGAGCATTTAAAAACAGATTCAAAGGGTGTGGAAAATGGATGTTATTGGTAAGATTGCTTTTTGGGCGGGGATATTGTGTGAGCTGATTGTCTCTGTTTCAGGTTATGCATTTGGCGGGTATCATGAACCAATGATCATTATTCTTGGGATGCTGTTTTTTTCGCTTTCTATCTGTATGCATTTGGAATTGAAAAAAAACTGGCTGCTTTATCTGATCTGCGCAGTAGTGGGATTAGGGTATTATTATGTGCAGTCCTCTGCATTGATTCTGCGTATCTTGCTGATCCTGCTTGCCGGAAGGGAACAAAAAGCAGAGCCGGTGATTAAGTTTTTTTTCTGGGGAACGCTGGTAATTATGATTTATACGTCGGTTTTGGCAGGGTTGGGACTTCATAATACCGTCAGTCTGACACGGCATTTCCGTCATGAGGAGGAGACGAGATACTGCTTTGGCTTTTATCATCCCAATGGATTTGCCTTTTTCCTGTTCCGGACGCTGGTTCTGGGCTTATACACTTATGGAAGACAGTTAAAGCTCTGGATGATGGCGGTGGCCGCGGTAGTTATGATGATTTTATTCCGGATGGCTGGCTCTAAAATGGGGGTGACGGCGGCTGTTTGCGTGATCGTGGCATTTTGGCTTGTGAGGTTTCTTAAGACGGTTCAGGCGCAAAAAAGATTTTTTATTCTTGGTAACAGCCTGATGGCGCTGGAGATATTATTTATTATGATATCCATGGTTTGTTTTTTGCCGTCTGCAGAAACTGACCTGACCGGTGTGGGATTTTGGCAGGTTCTGAATGAACTGACTACCGGACGGTTGTTTTTTATCCATAAAACATATCTTGCTTATCCAATCCCTTTATGGGGATATCAGGGGTTCATGGAAGCAACGGAAGTTGGATTCGTAAATGCATTGTATAATCAGGGACTTATATTCCTGCTGGTTTATTTTGTGGCTCTCTTTTATCTGTTTTATAGGATGTATCAGAAAAAAGATATGCCGGCACTGGTATTGATTCTGGGCTTTACGCTGTATGCCATGGCGGAGGCGTTTCTGCCGTATTTTAATAAAAACGGGATCTGGATGCTGTTCATCGGATGGAGCCTGTATCAGGCGGGCTCTGAACAGGCAGCGGTTACTGTGCAGAAGCAAGCGGCTGTGGTGGAGGATTAAATAATCAGGAGAAAAGAAGTCTATGAAGAAGATTAAAATTAATTTTATTGATTTTTGGAGCGATCTGATCAAGACAGATAATTATTTTTATAATATTTTAAAAAAATATTATGATATAGAGATAAGTGAAGATCCGGATTATGTTTTCTGCAGCTGTTTTGGAAATAAGCATTTTAAATATCACAACTGTGTTAAGATATTTTATGTCGGTGAGAATATTGTTCCTGATTTTAATCTGTATGATTATGCGATGGGGTTTCATTATATTGATTTTGAGGACAGATATATAAGGCTTCCCTTATATTTATTGTACGATAAAAAGATTGTGAAAGCGGCAAAAAGGAAGCATGAGCATCCGGACGAGTATTATCTTCGAAAACAGGGATTCTGCAATTTTGTGGTTTCCAATCCCAACGCTGCCAGAGAACGTGTGCAGATGTTAGATGAGTTAAACCGTTACCGGACAGTGGATTGCGGTGGCAGATACCGAAACAATGTGGGCGGACCGGTGAAGGATAAGATGGAATTTGCAAAAAATTACCGTTTTACCATTGCTTTTGAAAACTCTACCATGAGTGGTTATACAACAGAAAAGATATTTGAAGCATTTGCGGCGGATACGATACCTGTTTATTGGGGAAGTCCGCGGATTGCGGAAGAATTTAACCCGGAGGCGTTTGTCAACTGCCATGATTTTTCCAATTTTAGGAGTGTGGTAGAGCATGTAAAAGAAATCAATGAAAATCAGGAGTTGTATTTGAAGATGATCAAAGCGCCGATTGTAAGGGATGACAGTCAGGCAGCGGAATACCTGAGAGAGGAATATGCGGCCGCTTTTCTGAGATCGATCTTCGAGCAGGATAAAGAAAAAGCGATTCGCCGTAATATGGTTTATATTGGTCGGGATTATCAGAAAAAGATGGAGGACGATAAGCAGATCGAAGCGGTTCTGGATGTGGTAAAAAAACCGATGCATCTCTATAATAAAAAAGTGGCGCAGTGGAAGTCGGCAAGAAACCGAAAAAAGAAAAAGGACAAATAAGATAATGCAAAAGAAGAAGTCAGGGAAGGGACAAAGATTTAATTATAATAAAGAAGTAATAAATTAAATAGAAAATTAGAGGTATGGAAGAAAGGATAGGCTTGTGAAGAGGACAGAAGGCGGAAGTCAGCAGGAAAAAAATCAATATGGAATCATGATGGTAGTGAATGCTGTCTTTTTCTTTCTGCTGCATCTCACTTTTGTGGGATTTACAAATGATGACGCGTTTTTTGTTATTGTCAGAAGTCAGTGGGATTCGCTCTTTGAACTTCTGGTAGACCGATATCTGACGGATTCTTCCAGAGTGCTTTCCGAAGCGATTTTGTTTACGCTGATCAGGATGCCGTTTTTCGTATGGCAGGTGCTGGATACCCTGATCTGTATATTGGTATATCATTGCATGACAGTATTGCTGGTGAATGATAAACGGAGCAGGGGAAATATCATTGTGTTTCTGGCATTTGCCGCATACCCTTATATGCATATGGGATCTGCCGGATGGATCTGTACTTCGCTGAATTATATGTGGCCGCTGGCGACGCTGTTATATGCCCTTAGCGGCGCTTTTCGAAGATACCGCGGCGAAAAGATTCCTGTCTGGAAATATCCGCTGTATCTTATGGCTATGATCTTTACCGCAAATTGTGAGCAGTCGGCGGCGATGCTGACGATGGTCTTTGGTATGGCTTTTGTTTTTGCCGTTTTGGATAAAAAAAGCAGGTGGTATGAACTGACAGCAGTTTTGATTGGGATTGCGGGGATTCTGTTTGCCATGCTTGCGCCCGGCAATGATGAACGGACGATTATGGAGGCGGAGAACTGGATGCCGCAATTTTTTGATTTGAGTATTTGGGAAAAGGCAAGGTTATGTTCAGTGTTTGTGTTTGAACATTTTGTAATGATCCCTGATGTGATATTTTTCCTGTTTTCATTGCTGTTGGCGTTTTGCGGAGCAGGCTGGGAAGGGGAAACCGGTGCTAAGAGAAGTGGTTTTGACCGAGTGATGGCTTGTATTCCGCTTGCTGTGGATATTATTTTTACCGGCTGTTATTTTATTAAAGATTTTATCATCGGTCATAAGACAAGATATGATTTTACAATGCCGGCAATCTATATGGAGGATTTTAAAACGGCATTTGTGCAGATATCAGAAGTGTTTGGGCTGATTTTGTTTATTGCGGCATCCGTCTATACAATATGGAGAGTGATTCCCGATCTTCGGAAAAAATTGGTCATGATCTGGGCGCTTGGAAGTGGTTTTGCGGTGCGGATGGCGCTGATGCTTTCACCGACGATGTTTGCTTCCTGGCACAGGACGCTGATTTTTATGTATTTTGCTTTTCTCTACAGTATTGTTATTCTGATCGGCATGTGCAGGAAACAGTGGAAAAGACGGTTAATATATGGTATTCTGGTTGTTGGTGTGATCGTAAATCTGATTCTGACGGTAGGACTGCAGATCCGTAAGTCCGCAGGGTGAACGCGGCATATCGGGGGACGGCAGTATTGTTGTAGACATGGTTGTTGTGTGTGATTGAGAAACCGGAGGTTATGGATGAGTTTATTATCAATTATTGTACCCTGTTATAATGAAGAGGAATCTTTAGAAATCTTTTATCATACGGTACAGGAGACTCTGCAGCCCCTTAAGATGGATATAGAATATATCCTGGTGGACGATGGTTCTAAAGATGGTACGCTTTCCAAGATGAAAAATCTTCATAAAAAGGACCCACAGGTTCATTATGTCTCTTTTTCCCGTAACTTCGGAAAAGAAGCAGCGGTTTTTGCCGGACTTAGGGAATCCCGTGGAGATGCCGTGGTTGTATTGGACGCGGATCTTCAGCATCCGCCATCAGTGATTTTAGAGATGGCTTCCTTATGGGAGAAGGGCTATGAGGTGATTGAGGGAAAAAAGAGTGACCGCGGCAGGGAATCTTTTTTTCATAAGATGATGGCGGCCACTTTTTATAAGATGATCAGTGGATTTATCAAGATGGATATGAACGATTCCTCGGATTATAAATTTATGGACCGGAAGGTCGTGGATGTATTATGCAGTTTGAAGGAGAGAAATACATTTTTCAGGGCGCTTTCTTTCTGGACGGGTTTTAAGACTGTCAGCGTAACATATGAGGTGCGGGAACGAACGGTGGGAAAGACAAAATGGTCGTCGGCTGCTCTTGTCAAGTATGCCTGCAGCAATCTGATTTCTTTTACGGTCACACCGTTGTATATGATAGTGGCCGTGGGATTATTATTTTTTGTGATTGGTTTGATTCTGGCAATCGATGCTGTTGTGGATCATTATATGGGGATTGCAGTGGAGGGATATCCTACACTGATAGTTTTAATGGTCATTGCTACCGGCTGTATTCTGTTTTCTATCGGGATCACCGGAGTTTATATTGCAAAGATCTATGACGAGATCAAAGAAAGACCGCAGTACATTATAAGGGAAAAAGAATAAAATGACTTTTACAACGATAGAATTTGCCGTATTCATGGCAGTTACATTTGTCATATATTATCTGATGCCCGGGAAGTTTCAGTGGATCATTCTTCTGTTTGCCAATGGATATTTTTATTATCAGACAGGTTGGAAGAGTGCGCTTTTTCTGTTGGCGGTGGTTTTAGTTTCCTTTGCGTTTGGTCTGTTGATTGAAAAGACAGGACAGAAACGGTATGCTATTGCTGTGACTGTGATTTTGTTTGTGCTGCTGTTGTTCGTGATGCGTATGCCGTTTGCAAGTATGATTATGCCGCTGGGTCTTTCTTTTTACACGCTGCAGTGTATCGGGTATTGTATTGAAGTGCATCGACAGACGGTGCCGGCGGAGAAGAATCTTTTGAAATACGCGTTGTATATTTCATTTTTTCCACATGTTTTGCAGGGACCGTTTGCGGATTATAAGGAATTGAGGGATCAGCTGCTTTCACCGCATCGTTTCGATTATGATATGGCGCTTAGAGGATGTTACCGGATTGCATTCGGACTGATGAAAAAATTGGTGATCGCTGACCGGATCGGATATGTGGTAGATCAGGTATATGAGACGGGAGAAGGCTATTATGGAGTTACCGTACTGATTGTTATGATTTTATACGCGATCCAGCTCTATACGGATTTTTCCGGTTATATGGACATGGCAGTCGGTTGTGCGCTATTGCTTGGCATTAAGATCCGGGAGAATTTTAATGTCCCTTATGGTTCCAAATCCATGTCGGAATTTTGGCGCAGATGGCATATCAGTTTAGGTCTGTGGTTTAAGAATTATGTTTTCTATCCGGTACAAAGAACAAAGCTGTGCGATAAGATCCGTAAATCGATGAAGAAAAAAAAGAACCGCTATGGCATGAATGTGTTCCCTACGGCAATTTCACTGACTGCCGTATGGACGCTGATCGGGCTGTGGCACGGATTTGACTGGAACTATCTTTGTTATGACTGGTTCTGTGGGCTGATCATCATTTCCGCGGAACTGTTAAAACCGGTTTATGATAAGGTGAATCAGAGCGCGCCGAAGATATTTGCTTCAAAATGGATGGATATGCTTCGTATCTTCAGGACATTTTTGCTGGTTTCTTTCAGCTTTTTGTTTTTCCGCCCGGATACCATGGAGGTGACCATGAGAATGATGCGGAATCTGTTTACGCAGCCGTATGTATATCAGGCGGCGGAATTTATCTATTGGCATGTTTATGATCTGTTTTTGATCTTTGTTCCACTACTGATTCTTGGTGTGGTTGATGGTATGAAATACAAAGGGATCGATGTATATGAAAGATTTCACAGGTTCCCGGCGGTGGTGCGTTACGCGGTCTACGTGGGTGGTATATTGCTGATCTATATCACAAAAGGGGATATGTCCAGCGGAGGATTTGCTTACTATGTATTTTAAATAGGTGCATGACCGGTTGTTAAATGCATATTTAGAAATGCGGCTTCAAAGGATGGTTATGCAGGCGGAAATTATATTGTGTGTCAATGCAGCAAGCTGCCCTGGCACGGAGGATTAATTTGAAAAAATTTAGTTTATTTATCTTGAAATTTATCATAGTGCTGGGATTGGCATATGGTGCATATCATGCTCTGTTCTGGTTTTTATGGCAGTCTGAGATATGTCCGGATGCCTATGATCATGCATATCAGAAAGCACTGCTTTTACAGTATCAGGCATTGGCAGAGGACAACAGGGATCCGGAAGTGATCGTCTTTGGCTCCTCTTATGTTCCCTTTGGGATCGATGTATCCGTGATGGAGGAGAAGCTGGAAAGACCGGTTCAGATTCTTGGCATCGAGGCGGGTATTGGAATCCCGGTTTTGGTTGATATTTTACACGAGACAGCCAAACCGGGAGATACGATCGTATATATGCTTGGAAAGTCGAACTGGTATAATGAGGACTTTATGGTGATTTCCGCTGCTCTGGAAAGTGATAAGGAACGGCTGACACATTATTGGAGTCTGCGGGAGGGAACACTGGACGGCTATCGCAACAAAATGATCTGGCGGAAGCTGTATGCTTTATTTGCGGGAGATCTGGTGGAGATCGTGCGTTCCGGAATTTCCCAAAATGAGCAGGTGTATTCTCTGGATTCTTTTGATGAGAAAGGGAATATGACAGCCCTTAGGGAAGGCAATTTGATCGGAACCGAGGTATCTCCGACAGATACTTTGTGCTTTGAAGATATGGAACTGGAAACGATGGATATGCTGAATGAATTTGCGCTCTGGTGTGAGGAACAAAATATTACCTTTGTAATTGCGTATTCGATGACGATTGACGGTTCCTTGATCGAAACGGAGGAAGAACTGGCGCAGTACCATGAGCAGATGACGGATTATATGAATGCGGATATTCTTGGGATTCCGCAGGATTATTTCCTGCCGGTAGAATATTTTTATAATCATACAGCCCATTTGAATTCTGAGGGTGCAGCAGTATATTCTGAAATCTTATCGGAGAGGCTGCTGGAGTATGAAGGAATCCGTTGATGTAATAAGTATAATTATTTGTTCCTAATCCTGTCTATGTAGTTTGCATAGCGTAAAGTTCAGATAAGGAGTTATGTAAACCAAACAAAACTGTTGCGTAATTATATAAATATATAAAATAACAGAGGATTTGTGATGATGCCATCATTTTTACAGTTAAAGAAGAATAGCAAAAAGGATAAAAGCGGCCTGCCCGGATATCGTATGGTTCTGGTGGGGGACTGTGCGACGCAGCATATCGCGCAGGCAGTTTCCGGATACGCATATGAGGAAGGAATCGGTCTGGAGCTTCTGGATACGGATTATGATCAGATCCTTGCGCAGGTGATGGATCCGGATTCGGAGCTTTACCGGTATCGGGCGGATGCAATACTGATCGTGATGTGTACGGAAAAGCTGTACGAAGCATATTGCGGAATGCCTGTCGGGGAAAGGGACGGATTTGCTGCGGAGAAATATGAGGAGATCTGCAGGATCTGGAAACGGCTGCAGGAATACAGCCATCCGGAAACGGGCAGAAAAATGAAGATCCTGCAGTTTAATTTTGCGGAAGCGGATGACAGGTGTTTTGGTAATTATGCCAATTGTGTAGAGAGTTCTTTTCTGTGGCAGCTTAGAAAATTAAACCTTCTTTTCATGCAGGGGGCGCAGAATGGGGGAATCTATCCCGTAGACATATCTTATGTGCAGAATCTGTATGGAAGACAAAGGTTTCATGATGAAAAGCTTTACTATATCGCGAAGATGCCATTTTCCACGGAGGCGCTTCCGGCGATTGCAAGAGAAGTCATCAGTATCATCAAAGCGGTAATGGCAAGGTTAAAAAAATGCGTGATTCTTGATCTTGACCAGACATTGTGGGGTGGTGTGATCGGAGACGACGGACTGGAGGGAATCCAGATCGGGGAACTTGGTATAGGACACGCATTTTGGGAATTTCAGCTCTGGCTGAAGGAATTGACGAAGCGCGGCGTTATATTGGCTGTTTGCAGTAAAAATGATGAGGAGAAAGCAAAGGAGCCCTTTTTAAAGCATCCGGAGATGGCGCTGCGGCTGGAGGATATTGCTGTTTTTATTGCAAATTGGGAGGATAAGGCGGGTAATATCCGGAAAATAGCTGAGATCCTGAATCTTGGCATGGACAGTTTTGTCTTTATAGATGACAATCCTTTTGAACGGAATCTGGTAAGAAGTATGCTTCCGGAGGTTACCGTGCCGGAGCTTCCGGAGGATCCTGCGCTGTATCTTTCCTATCTGAAGGAACAGAATCTGTTTGAGACGATTTCTTACAGCGAGGCGGATCAGGACAGGACAAGACAGTACCGCGAGGAAGCGGGAAGAACCTCTTTAAAACAGCAGTTTGCGACTTATGAAGAATATCTTGAACAGCTTGGCATGTCAGCGGAAGCGAAACCCTTTGATGCGTTTCATATTCCGAGAATCGCACAGCTGTCCCAGCGTTCCAATCAGTTTAATCTGCGCACGGTGCGCTACACGGAGGAGGAGGCAGCCGGACTGGCGGAGGATGATCAGTATATTACCTTGTATTTTACTTTGAAGGATAAGTTTGGCGATCACGGATTGATCAGCTTAGTGGTCATGAAGAAAGAAGAAGATTCGTTATTTATTGAAAACTGGCTGATGAGCTGCAGGGTATTGAAGCGGACGATGGAAGCCTTTATTGTCAATACGATGCTGGAAGAAGCCAAAAAGGCAGACGCAGTACGGGTTGTGGGAGAATATATCAAGACCCCTAAAAATGCAATGGTGGAGCATCTTTATGAAGAGATGGGATTTTATCCGCTGGGAAAAGGCAAATATGAAATCATGACGGCTGATTATCAGAACCGGAAAACATGGATAGAACGTGCGGAATAACAGTGTATGCTTGTGGTATACTAAAATATATGCTAAACTGTAAAGTGTTATTGTAGGGAGGAAACGTATGAGCAGAGAAGAGATCTTAAAAAAAGTAAATGATATCTTTCATGACGTATTTGATGATGATTCGATTGTTGTTGTGGAAGAAACGACGGCAGATGATGTAGAGGACTGGGACAGCCTGATGCATATCACGCTGATCTCCGAGGTGGAGTCGGCTTTTGGGTTTAAATTTCAGATGAAGGATGTTGTCGGGATGAAGAATGTGGGGGAAATGATCGATATTATCCAAAGCCACTGAAGGAACCTTTTAGGCAGCTTATAAAGAAAGGCCGGTTTTAACAGATGAATCATTATACACTGGAAGAATTGACTACGGGGATGACGGAATCCTTTCAGGTGACTGTAACAAAAGAAATGCAGGAACAGTTTACCGCTCTTTCGGGGGATGTCAATCCGATGCATCTGACAGAAGCGTATGCCAGGGAACACGGATATGAACACAGGCTTGTTTATGGGATGCTTACGGCATCCTTTTATTCGACTCTGGCAGGAGTCTATCTGCCCGGAGAGCATTGTATCTTTCACGAGATCCATACAACATTTAATGCACCTGTCTATGAGGGAGACGAGCTGACGGTGACGGGTGAGGTCGTGGAGATCCATGAGGGCTTTCAGAGGGTAAAAATAAAGGCATATATTAAAAATGGGAAGGGAAAGAAAGTATCAAGGGCGACGCTTGTTGTTGGGTGTAAAGCGTGATTCTGCAGGGAACGGCTTTTTTTGCAGAACAGTTAATATGGGTATTATGAGGCAGAGCCTCTGAACATAGTTTTAAAAGAGGTCATGTGAAATATGACGGGAAGGCAGCGATAAGATATGGAGAAGGAACGCAGGGATTTCAAAAAAACGTATTTGATCATTGGAGCGTCTTCTGATGTTGCTGTGGAATATATCAGAAGCCTTGCAAAACATACCCGTAAAAATGCCAAAAATCCTATTTTAATATGTGCGCATTATTTTAAAAATAAAGACAAGCTGGAGGAAATTGCTAAGGAATATTCAGGGATCGAATTAAAACTCCTGCAGGCTGATCTGACAGATGAGGAACAGGCATTGAAGCTTGTCAATAGGGTGATGCAGTATGTCAAATATCCCAATTATATCCTTCATTTCCCGGCTGTGACATTTGATTATATGCGTTATCGGGAGATCGATACGGATTACTTAAGGCAGGAGATGAATGTCCAGCTGTATTCTTTCTTGATCATTACAAGAGAATTTCTTCCGCTGATGCAAAAGGAATATGGCAACAGGGTGCTGGTGATGCTTTCCTCTTATGTGGAGGACGAGCTTCCGCCGAAGTTTATGCCGGATTATATCGTGGCAAAATATGCGATGCTGGGAGCTATGAAGGCGGCAGCCGCAGAGTATGGTGGAAAAAATCTGAAGATCAATGGAATTTCCCCGATTATGATGGACACAAAGTTTCTATCCAAAATGGATCCCAGAATCAAAGAAATGACGGCAATGAAAAGTCCAATCAACAGGGTGCCTAGACCGGAGGAGTTGATTCCTTACATTGATGAGCTGTTGGATTCCGGTTGTACGAAAAACGGATATAATCTTCTTGTAGATGAATCATATTTTGAAGCAAAGGAGCCGGAGGAATGATCAAGCTGGCAATACTATTTCAGGAGGATGAGATGGAACATAAGGATCTTTCTCATCCGGAATCCGGCAATCCCGGCGTCGGCGGAACGGCGTTCTGTTTCCTGCTTTTAATGAAATACCTGAATGATCATGGGGATAAGATTGACTATACTGTATATCAGATAAAAGAAAATCTCCTTCCGGCGGGGAAGGCAAAAAAAACAGACACGATTCGCGAGGCGCTGGAACAGGCTGTTTTAGATGGCAATGAGATGATCCTGATCAGAAACCATCAGACGAAAGACATTTATGACCTGATGGCGGATTATCCGCTTAAATATATTGTCTGGATGCACAATAAGCTGACAATTGAAGAGATCCGTCTGCTGGATCGCTGGGAAGCCGTCAGCCGTATCATCTGCGTCGGACGGGAGATGTATGATTATTATCTGGACGATAACATTATCCGTAAGATGGATGTGGTCAGAAATATGTTTGTGCCGCCCGCCGGAGAGATGATCAGGGGGGATGTGTATCCGCCGTATGTGACTTATACCGGAAGCCTGACATATGATAAAAATTTTCATCTGCTGGCAGCGGCTTGGAAAGAGATCATCAGGCAGGTGCCGGATGCGCAGCTTCATGTTATTGGTTCCGGGAAGCTGTACGATCCAAACAGCATGATGGGAGCTATGGGGATCGCGGATAAGGAATATGAGGAGCTGTTTCTTCCCTTTCTTTGCGATCAGAAGGGAAAGCTGCTTCCTTCCGTGTTTTTTCATGGGATCATGGGAGAGGAAAAGTATGAGATCTACAGACAGTCTGCGGTGGGAGTGGTCAATCCCATGGCGACGGAGACGTTCTGCTTATCCGCAATCGAAAAAGGAGCCTGCGGTATGCCTGTGGTATCACGCCGCAAAAATGGTCTGTTAGATACAGTACAGGATGGAAAAACGGGGATCCTTTATAAAGATGTAAAACAGCTTGCGCCGGTAATCGTTGATCTTCTTGTAGATAAAGAAAAAAATATCCGCATGGGACAGGCTGCAGCAGCATTTGCAAGAACAGAGTTCTTGCCGGAGAGGATCCTGCCGGAATGGATCAGGGTATTGACGGAGGTACACACTGGGAAACCTGCCGGATATCAGAAACCGACAGCTAATCCGGATAATAACGGAAAATGGATACGCAGGATCTGGCATGGACTGCACAGAGTCCCCTTTTTAAAGGGTCTGCCGTCCATTCATGATATTCAGAAAAAATAAAGAGGGACTGTTTTGGAAGTCAGTGTATTGATAACAGCTTATAATATAAAAGAATATATTGCACAGACAATGGAATCAGTGTTAAGCCAGAGGATAGAGTCTGCATATGAGATATTGGTGGGAGACGACGGCTCTGATGACGGGACGAGGGAGATTCTTTTGGAATACGAAAAACAGTATCCGGATAAGGTCAGGGTCTATTCCATGGAGAGAGAGGCAGGCAGGGTATATAACAGAGTAGAACGTTCCGCGGCTAACCGCCTGAACCTTCTGGAAAATGCAAGAGGAAAATACTGTACCTTTTTGGATGGTGACGATTATTATACGGCGGATGACCGGCTGCAGCGTATGGTAGAAATATTAGAGCTTCCGGAGAACAAGGACTGCATTATGTGCGCGCATAATCTGATGATGGTGTATCCGGACGGAAGACAGACGCCTCTGCTGAGGGCAAAAAGGGAACGGAAGATATCTGTGAAACAGTATTGGAAATTGATGT
Source organism: uncultured Lachnospiraceae bacterium (assembly GCA_964421915.1). GTDB lineage: Bacteria > Bacillota > Clostridia > Lachnospirales > Lachnospiraceae > NK4A136. The sequence goes on along the minus strand of CAYQZB010000007.1, from coordinate 55,034 downwards.
TTGTACAGTCGAATGCCATTCTGTTCCGTAACCGGTATCACGAAGCTCCGCCGACGGAGAATTGCCGGAGATATTTTGATGATAATAATATTACCTACTGGCTGTTCCAGATGGGAAAGATGTATTACCTTCCGGAATGTATGGGCGCATACCGGCAGGTAGAGGGTTCCTCATGGAACGGGATTGACCGCTTGAAAAAAGCCGCCTCCAATATGATCGGTTATGCAGTGGAGCTGGAGCTGAATCCGAAAGGAAGAGGACTCAGCGATATCAGGCATTATCCGGATTACGCCTATTTGTTCCGGCACAGAAATGAGATTGATCAGGAAAGCTGTGATCCGTTTTACGGTACTGCCGTGAAGCACCGGCTGACCGAAGCCGTAAGGGTATATCAGATGAAGGAAAGCGGGGGGATGCAATATTTGAGGTTCTGCCTGCGTTATTTTACCGGTATGTGGGGTTACGGATATGCAAGGCTGGAGCGGACAGTGCGGAAAATCACCGGAAGATATTGAAAGAATGACAGATACAAAATACTGACAAGGGATATATAAGATTGAAATGACGGATAGACGTGAGAATGATAAGAGTGAAAAGGATAGATTCGGGAATGATAAATGGCAGATAGTGAGAGCGTAATGTAAGAAAAAAGAGAAGAGGTTAAGATCGAAAAAGAGGCTTGCGGCATGAGTACAAAAATGACAGAGAATCAGTTGGTCAGTATGATCGTTCCAATTTATAAAGTGGAAAAATATCTGGGACAGTGCATAGAGAGCTTGCTTGCTCAGACATATCATAATCTGCAGATCATATTGGTGGACGATGGTTCTCCGGATCGCAGCGGTGAGATCTGTGAGGAATATGCAAAAAAAGATGATCGTATCCTTGTGATCCATAAAGAGAACGGGGGCTTATCGGATGCGAGAAATGCAGGGATAGAGAAGGCGGAGGGTGAATGGTTCTGTTTTATAGATTCTGATGATTTTATTGCGCCGGATATGGTAGAAAGATTATACCGGCTGGCAACGGAACATCGGGCAAAGCTGGCGTGGTGCGGTTTGAAAGAGGTAGAGGAGGATGCGGAGTATTCGCTTGAAGTAGATAGAGATAGCGGAGCGGAAGAAGAGATTACGGTTTATACACCAGTTGAGGCGGAAAAGCAGTTTTTTACGATGAATAAGCAGAAGTGTCTGGTCACATGGAATAAGTTGTATCACAGAAGCTTATATGCGTCGATCCGCTTTCCGAAGGGGAAGCTATATGAGGATGGTTATACCACATACCGCGCGATCTATATAGCGGAGAAGGTGGTAACAACATCAAGATCCTTGTACTATTATCGCCAGCGTAAAGGAAGTATCATGGCGGATCATAGTGACCGTATCTATCTGCCGTCGCTGGAGGCAGGAAAAGAACGGCTGGATTTTTACCGTCAGAATGGGGAAACGGAGCTGGTACGTCTGGAAGTGAATCTTGCGTTATATACGTCGATTCATTTTTATCAGGTGATCAGGAAGAAAGAGATACAGCGTGAAATAAAAGGATGGTTCAAAATGTTTTATGAGGAATATTTTAAACAGGAGACATGGCCGCTTGCCAAGAGGTTAAGGATGCGTTCTTTTCTGATCGGCGCTCCATGTTATCGGTTTATCAGCGGATTTGAAAATATATATAATCGATTGCGAAAAAAGCGGGAGAATGTATGATGTCAATTGTGTATGTAAAATATAATGTTGTGGCGTTGGAGGCATAGGAGCGTATAATGTCGGGAAAGATAATTGTTCGTACCATGAATGTCGGCATGTGTAATCAGTTGTTTACGTATGCTTATGCCCGTTATATGGCAGAAAAATATCAGTTGGAGCTTTATCTGGATTACAGCCATATTTCAGAAGCGGATATGAAACATCATGCTGATTACGCCAACGCATTGGGTAATTTTTCGTTAAAGCATCAGGGCATCCTTCTGACACGTGAGGAATATGCGCATGTGGCAGGAAGGACAGGAAAACGGTTTGATGCAATGTTGGAGCCATGGTATATAAGACGGCGCAATCGTATACCGAGACTGCTTGCATTGGAGAGATATCATAATGAAACGTTAAGCCGCAAAGGGTATATTCTGAATCTTCTCGTGGAAAGGGAATGTCCGGGTCCGGAAGAACTGACGGCAGATACGAATATCCTTTATGGGTACTGGCAGAGCCCTGAGTATGCAAGAGCGCTGGAACAGACGCTGCGACAGGAGATCGTAGAAGGTGGTATTCTTGCTGATTATCCGGAGGCGGTGGAGAAACTTAGCAGACCGGAGAGTGTATGCGTGCATATCCGTCGCGGAGATTATATCGGAGACAGTATGCATGATGTTTGTACGGAAAAATATTATCGGGAAGCGATGGAATTGTATCGCAGAAAGCTTTCAAATCCGAGATTTTATTTCTTTTCGGATGATCGGGCATATGCTGACAAAATATTTTGCCATAACAGCAAGGACGCGGAGGTCTGCGACGCCGCAGATAATGATTGCGCGGAACTTGTTTTGATGAGCCTGTCACGCCATCGGATTCTGTCCAACAGTTCTTTTTCGTGGTGGGCACAGATGCTCAGCGGCAGCAAGGATGTAATTGCTCCCTCGCGGTGGTATGGTGCTGCAGATAAAAAAAGCCGTCTGTACGAGGATTTCTGGCAGATCATTCAAATATGACCTTTCCGACCGATAGCTGCAGCCGTGTAATAATAACAAAAATCAGAAGCGTTTTGCCGGATCATTTGTGGGATACCGCAGGTATGATGATGCCGTGAACTGCTTCGGAACGGATGATTGAAATGGAGAAAGTATCGATCTGTATTCCTGCATATAATAATGCCACATCTCTGGCAAGGCTGCTGGAATCCGTCAGGATTCAGACATTTAAGGATTACCGGATCTATCTGACTGATGATTCCGATCGGAGCGATGTGGAGGAGCTGGCAACCCAAAACGCCGATCTGAATCTATATTATCACAAAAACAAGTCCAGACTGGGACCTACGGCCAATACTAATGCGGCGCTGCGGATGGCACAGGGCGTTTATGTAAAAATCATGCATCATGATGACTGTTTCAGCAATGCGGACAGCCTGTTGCGTCTGGTGGAGCTTTTGGATGATCATCCGGATGCAGATATTGCATTTTGTGGAACAAAAGAGATAAAATATGATGCAGAAGGATGCGTTAATGAGGGAGAAACATTTGTCAGATGTATTTCCGACATAGAACGATGGCAGTTGGATGCGGACATCCGTAACCTGTTCCTTGTGAACATGATCGGCGCGCCAAGCGCGGTTCTGGTTCGGAATCGGGGAATACTGATGGATGAATGTCTGAAATGGCTGGTAGATATTGATTATTATCTGAGGATATTGTCTGAAAATCCTAAATATGCAGATTGTACCAGCCCAATGGTGTCCATTGGATTGTCGGAGACACAGGTAACGAGAAGCTGTCTGGAGGATGAAGATCTGATCTTTTGGGAAAATGGCTATGTATTTGATAAATTCAAATTATGGCAGGAAAGACCATATCGCAGATTTTTGATCAGAATGGCGTTGAGTTTCCATAAGGGCTATGCATCAGTTAAGGAACACCGAATCGGAAAGAGGGAATATTGGGATCTAAAAGTAAGGTGGATACTGAAGAAAGGTCTGCACATCGGATAAAGCAGGAAAAGATATGAATAATATTTACCGAAAAAGCAATGTGATAAAAACATATGGTTTGGCCATGATAGAGCTGTTCAGCGTGCTGTTGGCTTATCTGTCGGCATTGCTGCTGCGTTTTGGCGATTTTTATGTGGATGATCATCAGGAGATGTATTTTGCTTATGGCATCTTTCTGATGGTACTGACACTGCTTTATTCCGTTATGACGGATTGGAACAGGGATTTCTTTGAACGGGGCTATTTTAAGGAGCTTGTAGCCGATGGGAAATATAATATTATTCTGGCGTTGCTGAGCAGCACATTTCTTGTTTTTACAAAAAATGCGGATATTTTTGCCAGACTGGTCATGATCTATTTCGCCTGCTTTAATCTTATGCTGACGTATCTGTTTCATATCTGTTTTAAGGAATATATGCTGAAGCGGTACAAAAAAAGCGTCAACAGCGATAAACTCATGGTGATCACTGAGGCGAAGGATGCAGAGCGGATTGTTACGCAGATCCTCGAAAAACCGCATTGGAATTATGAACTGACATCAATAGCGATCATGGATGCGGAGATGACAGGGAAGGAGATCTGCGGCATACCGGTCATAGCAGACAGGGAGAATCTGATCGAGACTGCTACGCAGAATATTCTTGACAGAGTATTTATCTCCCTGCCAAGGACAGAGCTTGAGATTGTGAAGGAGATGATCATGGAGTTTGAGGCCATGGGGATCCTCTGCCATTATAGCATCGAGATGGATGAATTGAATCTGGAAGGGAAAGAAGCCGGAAATTTCGCGGGATTTTCCGTGATTTCATTTTCACTGCAGAATATGGACTACCGCCGCCTGATGATTAAGCGGTTCATGGATGTTGTGGGGAGCATCTTTGGACTGCTGCTTACGGCAATCATCTTTCCCTTTGTGGCGCTTGCTATTAAGATAGAATCCAAAGGTCCGGTGCTCTTTAAGCAGGAGCGCATCGGGAAAAATGGCAGGAGATTTATGATGTATAAGTTCCGCTCCATGTATCAGGATGCGGAGAAACGGTTGGCGGAGCTTCAGGAACGGAACGAAGTACAAGGATTGATGTTTAAGCTGGAAAATGATCCGAGGATTACCAAGGTCGGAAGATTTATCAGAAGGACCAGTATAGACGAACTGCCGCAGTTCTGGAATGTATTAAAGGGAGATATGAGTCTGGTGGGGACGAGACCGCCTACAAATAATGAATTTGAGCGTTATAATTCCTATTACCGCAGACGTCTGTGCATTACGCCGGGATTGACAGGCATGTGGCAGGTAAACGGACGAAGTGAAATCAAGGATTTTGATGAAGTGGTAAGGCTTGACCTGCAGTATATCGATCAGTGGTCTCTCTGGCTGGACTGCAAGCTTCTCCTGCAGACATTCGGAGTGGTGCTGTTTGGCAGGGGAGCAAAATAAAAAAGACTAAGTATAGAGGAGAAATCAACAGAGATGAAAGATTTTAAGCTGACAACGCCGGTAGCATTTTTGATTTTTAACCGGCCGGATACAACCAAAGAAGTATTTGAGAAGATACGGGAGGTAAAGCCGGAAAAATTGTATCTGATCAGCGATGCTCCGCGGGAGGGCAGAGAAGATGATATGGAGAAGGTGGCGGAGACAAGGCAGTATGTAGAGTCGCATATTGATTGGGACTGTGAGGTTTATAAAAATTATGCGGAAACGAATATGGGGTGTCGGGACAGGGTATCCTCCGGCATTACATGGGTATTGTCTCAGGAAAAGAGGACGATCATCTTAGAGGATGATATTGTCCCGCTGCCGGAATTTTTCCGGTTTTGCCAGGAGATGCTGGATGCATATGAAGATAATCCGCGGGTCATGATGGTGTCAGGACTGAATCTTGTCAGAAAGCATAAGATGGATACGCCTTATACCTTTTCCTGCTTTTCCAGTATCTGGGGCTGGGCGACATGGCGCCGCGCATGGGAAAAATATGATGTGAACGTGGCAGACTGGCCGGAATTGAAAAAGGCAGGAACCCTGAAGAAAGTACAGAGCGGATTTTCTTATCTGTTTATGAAGCGGAATGTTGAAAGGGTATATACGAAAAAGCTGGATACCTGGGATATCCAGTGGGATTATTGCCGACATAAGCATAAGGCGCTTGGAATAGTGCCCCGTGAGAACCTGATCTGTAATATCGGTTTTAACAGAGAGGATGCAACCCATACCAAGGAAGGCTCTGACGAGGATTTTTCCTATGGCGAGATGCATTTTCCGATTGAGAAGGATGTGCCGGTGCGTCGGGATGTGGAATATGATAAGGCATATATCAGGAAATATTTCGGAATCAAAAAAGTGGTCAACATAATAAAGAAGGCTGTAAAATGATTGAAAGGCATACTATGTTAAAGAGAAAAAAACTGTTTGGCATTAAAATTGTGGTATCTGATCCGGAAGAAGCGGTCAGCCATGTTGTGGAGGCAGTGGAAGAACTCCGAGGAGGCTATATCAGTTTTGCCAATGCGCATACTACGGTTCTGGCGCATGAAGACAGAGAATTTCATCAGATACAGATGGAAGCGTCTTATGTCATGCCGGATGGGAGACCCTTATCAAAGCTATTAAGACTTAGGGGATATTCACAGGCGAGACAGATTGCGGGACCGGATTTTATGGGCAGGATCTGGGAGGCGACAAAGGATGGGACATTATCGCATTATTTTTACGGCGGCAGTGAAAAGACGATCGAAGCGCTGAGAAAGAGGCTTGCGAAGGATTATCCGACATTAAAGATCGTGGGGATGGAATCGCCGCCATACCGTCCGCTGACAGACGGGGAAAATTGGGAGATGGTAGAACGAATCAATGCTTCCGGCGCTGATTTTATCTGGATCGGACTGGGAGCGCCAAAACAGGAGTATTTTATGAGGGCGCATAAGGATATGTTGTGTGGCGTCATGCTTGGAGTCGGAGCCGGATTTGATTTTCAGGCAGGGACGGTGAGGCGCGCTCCGGAGTGGATGCAGAAGCATTATCTGGAATGGCTGTATCGTTTCTGCCAGGAGCCGGGAAGGTTATGGAGGCGGTATGTGGTGACGAATCTTAAGTTCGTCGTTATGGTGATGCAGTATCATAGGCGCAGAAGAAAATCAGACAGGATGGAGGATTAGGTTGAAAAATCACACTGATGTGCTGATTTTTCAACCGGCAATTTGAGTCAGAGCCTCAAATTGCTTTGATCGCAGATGAGAAACCGCCTGCGCGGATTTCTCATCGCGTGTCATCGCAGTAAAACTGCTCTGACATGGAGGATTAGTATGACGGATATCAGAGAGCGGATGAAGAAGCTAAAGCTCATTGTTTATGATTTTGACGGAGTGATGACGGATAACCGTGTTATTGTGGGACAGGACGGGACGGAAAGTGTTGTTGTACACAGGGGGGATGGTTATGGGGTTTCTCAGATCAAAAATCTGTCTATTGAGCAGGTGATCATTTCCACGGAAACCAATCCTGTAGTCAGGCGACGCGCGGAAAAGCTGAAAATTGATATCATCCACGGTGTTTCGGATAAAAAGAGTACATTGATGGAGTATTGTCAGGATAAGGGATATGCGATGGAGGAAGTAATGTTCATCGGCAATGACCTGAATGATTATGATGCCATGCTGTCGGCCGGGGTTAAGGGTGCGCCTGCCGATGCGGAGGAAGAAATCCTTGCCATTGCTGACTGGATATCAAAGGCAATGGGCGGTCATGGAGTCATTCGTGAATTGTATAGAGAATTACAGGCATATATGGAGCAGTCAGGTGAATAAGATAACAGTGATTACGCCTACTTGGAATCAGGCGGAATTTATCAGGGATACAATTGAATCCGTGATCAATCAGACCCATCGGGAGATAGAATATTTTATCATAGATAACTGCTCTGACGATGGAACGCAGGAGATTGTAGAGGAATATTGTGCTGAAGATCCCCGGATCATCTATATCAGGGAGCCCGACCATGGACAGGCGCAGGCGATCAACAAGGGATTAAGTAAAGCGTCAGGGGATATCGTATGCTGGTTGAATTCAGATGATTATTATTATGATGATCATGTTCTGGAACGGGTTGCGGAGAAGTTTGACAAGAATCCGGATGTCGGTGCATTGGTGGGGGACGGCTGGTATTGCAATAAGGCAAAGGAACTGACGGAGTACAATGCTTCCGACCGCCATGTCAGCGCGTGGGTGATCCAAAGATGGTATTATATCATGCAGCCCTCCGTTTTTTGGCGCAATCATCATAAACCACTGGATGAGAAGTATCACTATGTATTTGATTGGAAATTCTTTATTGAGATGTTTGCGGAGGAAAAAGTATATTATACGCATGAAGCTTATGCGGTTTATCGGATGTATGGGGATAATAAGACGGGACAGGATAATGCCGGAAGAAAGAAAGAGATCTATCTTCTGCAAAAAGAGATAGACGTAAGCAGATGCAATACCCTCTGGTGCAGGCATGTTTATAAGGTGTATCTACAGGCGGAGAAGACGGGGAGACTGTCGGCAAAGAAGCGTGTGGATTTTATCAGCCGGGTATTATTTCATCTCAGCGGCAGGAGAATCTGTAGTTTTTAATTGTTATTGTCAGGAGTTGTAAAGTGGAGCAGCATATTCAGACCGGACAACAGAATATTGCAGTCCTGTTAACCTGTTATAATAGGAAGGAAAAGACAATGGAGTGTATCTCTTCTCTGGCTGCAGCAAAAAAACAGATGCAGCAGGAGATGCCGGATGAGAATTATCATCTGGAGTTTATCGTGACAGATGACCAGAGTACGGATGGGACGCCGGAAGCACTGCAGCGCCTGCCATATCAGATCAGGCTTTTGCAGGGAACAGGGCAGTTGTTCTGGTGCGGCGGGATGAATCTCAGCATGGACTACGTGTTGTCGAAGCCAGGATCATATCAGTATGTGATGCTGGTCAATGATGATGTCTGTTTTTATCCGGATGCTCTGCATCGCTTGATGAGACGACTGGAGTGTTCCGACGCAGATATTGTGGTGGGCTCCACGGTGGATGGCGCCGGAAGGATGAGCTATGGCGGCATAAAGATGACATCAAGACATTTTGCCAGATATCAGATGATTGAACCTTCTAAGGAGCCGGCAGTCTGCGATACTTTTAACTGCAACTGCATCATAATGACGACGGAGACTTTTTGCACGTTGGGCAGGCTGGATCCGGTTTATATCCACAGTATGGGTGATTTTGATTATGGGATGAGGGCGGCAAAGAAAGGACTGAAGATAGTCAACTGTGACGCGCATATCGGAGAATGTGACGGCAATAATGTAGAAGGCACATGGAGGGATGTTTCCTTGCCGAGAAAGAAGCGTCTTACGCTGAAGGAGGGACCGAAAGGACTGCCGAAACATGACTGGTATCATTTTGTCAGAAAGAACTATGGTTTGCTGCCGGCATGGTATCACAGCATCACGCCGTATATCCGTATATTATTGTTGAAATGATTTTTGGAATAATTTAATTGAGAGGAGAAACAAAGAATGGGAAAGAGGATTTTAGTGACCGGAGGAGCAGGATTTTTAGGATCACACCTATGCGAACGACTGCTCAGGGAAGGCAATGATGTGATCTGTCTGGATAACCTGTTTACCGGCAATAAAGACAATATCCGTCATCTGCTGGGAAATCAATATTTTGAATTTATCCGCCACGATATTGTCCAGCCGATTGTTTTAGAGGTAGATCAGATTTATAATCTTGCGTGTCCCGCCAGTCCGATCCATTATCAGTTTAATCCGATTAAGACGACAAAGACCAGTGTTCTGGGAGCTATGAATATGCTTGGACTTGCAAAAAGGGTGCATGCGAGGATCCTGCAGGCCTCTACCTCGGAAGTATATGGCGATCCTGAGGTACATCCGCAGCCGGAGAGCTATCGGGGATGCGTCAATCCCATCGGAATCCGTTCCTGTTATGATGAAGGAAAACGTGTGGCAGAGACTTTATTTTTTGATTATCACCGTGTGCATGGGGTGGAAATCAAGGTAATGCGCATCTTTAATACCTATGGACCGAAGATGCATCCTTCAGATGGGCGTGTGGTATCTAATTTTATTGTACAGGCGCTTAAGGGGGACGATATTACGATCTATGGAGATGGAAGCCAGACGAGGAGCTTTTGCTATGTGGATGACCTGATCGAAGGGATGATCCGGTTGATGAATTCACGGGCGGAGTTTACCGGTCCGGTTAATATCGGGAATCCCGGAGAATTTACTATCAGACAGCTGGCAGAGCTGATTATAAAGCTTACCGGCAGCAGTTCAAAGCTGGTATTTCAGCCGCTTCCTTCGGATGATCCCCTGCAGCGAAAGCCCGTGATTGACCTTGCTGAGAAAGAACTGGAATGGAAACCGACTGTGCCTTTGGAGGAAGGGCTGCAGAAAACAATAGAATATTTTAAGGCAATACAATGAGTAAAAGAGAATGATGAGTACGAGAGAATAATGTGCCATGTTAAATGATCTGAGATGCCAAATCCTGAATACGGAGATCTCCGTGGCCACTGTGGAGGACGCAGTGGCTTTTTTGACTGGGGATGATCCGGTAAAAAAGGGAGGGTATGTGTGTAATGTCAGCGTGGATGATCTGATGTATGCGGAAAAAAATGATGGTTATCGACAGTTGATTAATCAGGCGGTTCTTACGCTTCCCAACAGCCTTCAGATATCTTCGGAGATGCATCTTCAGGGATATCCAAGAGCTGAAAGGATAGACGTGGTGGAGTTGTTGGAACGTGTGCTGGCAGCAGGCGAGGGAAAGGCGGCATACAGGCATTATTTTGTCTGGTATTCCGGTTATGGAAGTCCGGAAGACGGCAATTTTATGTTGGATTGTCTTTCTGATAAATTGAAGGTGGAATATCCCCATGTTGTTATAGCCGGAGGATGTGGATATTCTGAAGAAGATCGTTCTTTTAAAGGATATAGTTCTTCTAATGACAAATCAATTGAGGGTAAAGATCTTATATCGGAATATATCAAAGATTCCGGGGCGGATATCATATGGGTGGCAATGCCGTCGCCGATGCAGGAGGAGTGGATGGCGGCGCATCAAGGGATGTTTGATGGCATTATGGTGGGGGTGGATTATGGACTGAATGTCTATTGCGGCACCAGAAAGAAACCACAGAAGGAAAGAAAAAAAGGGTTTTTATATTGGCCCCGTTATATTATCAGCCGATGCAGGCAGCTTCCCAAAGGGTATATTGGGATGAATCTGCGCTACATATGGCTGACAGGGAAAAAATTTATCTTTAGGACATTAAGCTGGGCTCCTGCGCTTGCAGCGATACTTGTTATTTTTATTCTGTCGTCACAGAATGGCGTGGTGTCAGGAGACACCAGCTGGAAAATGACGGAGGGGCTGGTTTATCTGGTGGCGGAGGAAAGTGAATATATTAGCGCATTAAATCAGACTGCACTTGAAGCGCTGGATGCGCTGATTCGGATGGCGGCGCATTTGGGGGAATATGCTTTTCTGTCGCTTATGATCGGTTTTGCCGTTACGGTAAATGGGTTTAACGGTAAGATACGTATGTTTTATATGTGTTTTTTGAGCGCACTTGTTGCCGTTACAGATGAATTCTTTCAGATATTTGTTCCGGGACGATATGGTGACTTGAAGGATATCGTGTTTGATTTGGTCGGCATCGTAGCGACAGCAACGCTGTTATATATTGGCAGCAGAAATTTGGGAAAGAAAAAAACAGACCGCGGGACTGAAGAAAAGAATCCGGTTGTTGCGCGGCGCAAGTTTATGAATATCTGTCTGGATGATATAACATTTGCAGAGGCGGTTCGTCAGATCGGCGTTCTGGCATGCGCAGAAGGGAAACATTATGTTGTAACGCCCAATGTGGACCATGTGGTAAAGATTGAAAAAGATCTGGAATTTAGGAAAATATATGAGGAAGCTGATCTGATTTTAACAGATGGGACACCTCTTATGTGGATTGCGGAATCCCTAGGTTGTCCAATCAAGGAGAAGATTCCGGGAGCAGACATGCTGCCGAGAGTGTGCGAGATGGCGGCAAAGGAAGGACTTACCATGTTTTTGTTTGGGGCTGCGGAAGGTGTGGCGGAAGCAGCGAAGAAAAAGCTGGCATTAAAATATCCGGGACTTAAGATCGTGGGCACGTATTCTCCGCCGATGGGATTTGAACGGGATGAAATGGAAGTGGAAAAAGCAATCCGGATCATTAATCAAAAGAAACCGCAGATCCTTGTAGTCGGACTCGGCGCTCCGAAGCAGGAGAAATTTATCTATCGCTATCGGGAGAAGATGGATTTTCATGTGGCGCTTCCCTTTGGCGCGGCAATTGATTTTGAAGCGGGGATGGTAAAGCGCGCTCCTATCTGGATGCGCAGGTTTGGACTGGAGTGGCTTTTCCGATTTTTTCAGGAACCGGGAAGACTGTTTAAAAGATATTTTATAGACGACATGAGGATCTTCTGGCTGGCATGGAAATACCGGTACGAGATCATTCGTTTTGGAGATGAACCGGATGAAAAAAAAGGGGAAGCATATCGGAAATAGTCAGATTTTGTCAAAGAATATCATATTTTGCAGATAAAAGAAAGGAGGATCTTTGCAGATTTGATTGCAAAATGTAGTCGTTTTTTGTAATCTATATAGTGAGCCGCAAAAATGGACAAAACGCGGCGGCGCGGGTTTGGAAGTGAAGCGGATAAGATACGTGCCGAGAAAGGAGCATAACTGAAAATGATATACATGCATTACTGTAAAAGCTGTAATTTCTTACATATGTTAAGCGGACACAGGACAACCTGTCCGGGCTGCGGAGATCCTCTGACGGAATTAAAACTCGATTATCTGGAATATTACCAGATGGATCAGGCGGACAGGCATATGCTGTTAAAACGCTGCAACGATCCGACCGAACTGAAGGAGCTGACGTTTGTGTATAAAAAGCATAAATTCAGTAAATGGTATAAAGAAGGAAGAAACCGAAGGTAGTTTTGGTGTTTACATTATGGTAGTTTATGGATATAATAAATGAAACGTCATAAGAAAGAATATACGGAAACAGGATTATTTCAGTAAAATCGGAAGATGACTAATTTTTAATTGAGAAAGGAATAAGGGAAAATGAAAAATGCATTGATTACGGGAATTAATGGACAGGATGGATCTTATCTGGCAGAGCTGCTTTTGGAAAAGGGGTATAATGTTTACGGCATCCTGCGGAGAAAATCAGTTGTGGATTATGGTAATGTATCACATCTGACAGATAAGATCAATTTTATCTATGCAGATATGACGGATGTAATATCATTGATCAGCGCCATGCGGATATCCCAAGCGGATGAAGTATATAATCTGGCGGCGCAGTCTTTTGTCGCAACCAGCTGGGATCAGCCGATCGTCACGGCAAACATTGATGCGGTGGGTGTGACAAATCTGCTGGAGGCGATCCGTGTGGTTAATCCGAAGGCGAGATTTTATCAGGCATCCACTTCGGAGATGTTTGGTATGGTGCAGGCGATCCCGCAGGATGAGACGACACCGTTTTATCCGAGAAGCCCTTATGGAGTGGCAAAGCTTTACGGACACTGGATTACCAAAAATTATCGGGAAAGCTTCGGAATGTTTGCATGCAGCGGCATTTTGTTTAACCATGAAGGGGAAAGGCGTGGTAAGGAGTTTGTTACAAGAAAGATCACGGATACGGTTGCAAGGATCAAGCTTGGCGTTGCGGATCATCTGGAGCTTGGCAATATGGATGCAAAACGTGACTGGGGTCATTCCAAGGATTATGTCCGCGCAATGTGGCTGATGCTTCAGCAGGACGAGCCGGATGATTATGTTGTTGCAACAGGCGAGACCAGAACTGTGCGCGATTTTGTAACCGCTGCCTTTCAGAAGGTGGGAATTGATATTGAGTTTTCAGGAGAGGGAGTCAACGAGGTGGGCAGGGATAAGGCAACCGGTAAGGTACTTGTAAAGGTAAATCCGAAGTTTTTCCGTCCTGCAGAGGTAGAGCTTTTGATCGGCAATCCGAAAAAAGCAGAGGAAAAGCTGGGCTGGAAGCGGGAGATCTCTTTTGATGAGATCGTGGAAAGAATGGTAAAAACGGATCTGGATCTCGTCCAGAAGGAAATTGACTACGCTAAGCTGTGAGCGCTTGGAAAGGAAACGATTGATGAAGAAAGCATTGATCATAGGCGCTGCGGGTTTTGCGGGACGGTATCTGATACGCCATCTGCATGAAGACTGTCATATGGAGGTTGCGGCGACAAAGCTTGCAAATGAGCAGCTGGACGGGCTGTCTGCAGAGGTACACAATCTTGATATTTTAAATAAAGATGACATCATAGAGCTTTTGTTTGCGGTCAGACCGGATTATATCTTTCATCTGGCGGCGCAGAGTTCCGTCAGTGTTGCATGGAACAATCCCCAGCTGACCATCGACATCAATATCAAGGGCGGCGTCAATGTTCTGGATGCCGTCAGGGAGTTGTATTATAAGCCGCGGATCCTGATGATCGGTTCCGGAGAGGAATATGGGCATATCCTTCCCGGAGAAACGCCGATCCCGGAGAATAATCGGTTGAATCCCGGCAATATCTATGCCGCGACAAAGGCATGCCAGAATATGATCGGCAGTATTTATTCCAAAGCATATGATATGGAAGTTGTATTGGTCAGGGCATTTAATCATATCGGTCCGGAACAGTCTTCCATCTTTGTGGTATCAGATTTCTGCAGGCAGGTGGCGGAGATAGAGAAAGGATTGAGGGAGCCGGTGATGTATGTGGGCAATCTTTCGGCAAAGCGCGATTTTACGGATGTGCGCGATGTGGTCAGGGCCTATGCATTGCTTGTTCAGTATGGCGAAAAAGGGGAGACCTATAATGTCGGACGCGGCAGGGCAGTGGAGATTAGGGAAATTTTAGATAAAATTATTTCATTTTCAGACTGTGAAATCAAGGTGGAGATCGATCCTGCTAAGATACGGCCGGTGGATGTTCCCATTATTGAAGCGGATATTATGAAGCTGCGGCAGGCTACGGGATGGCAGGCAGAGATTTCATTGGAAGAGACGATCGAAGAAGTATTGAATTATTGGAGGGAAAGGACGGACAAGGGATGAGTACGAGTCTTTTTGACACAGAGGGTATTACAAAATCGAATCGTGCGCTGCATACGCCGTCAGGATTTGCCAAAAAAAATCTTTCTTATATACAGGAGGTCGGAAGGCTCAAAAGCTTAAAGCCCCATAGCTCGATTCGGGAAAATCTGGAATCCTTTCTTTTGTTTTTGGTCTTGGATGGTGAGGGCAGCGTGGTATATCAGGATAACACATATCAGGTCAAAAAGGGGGAGCTGGTCTTTATAGACTGCAGGATGCGTTATGAACATAAGAGCAGTGAAGACCATCCGTGGGAGCTGTTGTGGGTTCATTTTAACGGCAGTCTGCCGCAGGCATGTTATCCGGTTTTTTATGAAAAAAACAACAGGTCGCCCGTTTTGTGTCCGCAGGCGGGACTGGCGCCTTATGAGGAGATCATGGAGCGCCTGATGGAACAGCAGAAGGAACGGGAGCTTCTTGCCGAGATGAAATCTTCACAGGAATTATCGGCGCTTATGTTTGCCTGTATCGGCGAAGTGATCCGCAGCGCTGCGGCAAACGTGTCTGCCGGAGAAGCCGGTGCGGAGGCGGATGGTGATATCCTTGGAAGGGAAGATTACGAAGGGATCAGAGAATATATCAATGAACATTTCGGAGATGCTGGGCTGGAATCCGCACTGGCGATCCAATTCGGGATCGGACAGCAGGAGTTAAGCCGGGCATTTGAGAAGAAATACGGAATCACATTGGATGCTTATATTGCCAACCGTAAATTTAACAAGGCAAAAGAGCTTCTGCGCTTTACGATTAAGCCGGTGGAGGAGATCGTGGCAGAATCGGGAATCGGCAATGAGGATACCTTCCGGCAGCTGTTTCTGGACAATGAGGAGATGACGCCGGAAGAATACCGTAGAAAATGGGCGCAATGGATCAAGAGTGAGTAAATTGGGACGTTTCTTTTGCAAGTCTTTCCGGGCTCCAGCGGACGAGCTGCATATGATCGCCGCGATTGGAGGCATGGGTCGTTAAATGGAAAACCTGTTTCAGATACTGCAGGGTGACTTTTGTAGATAGCTTGGATTCTCCGGCTTCCCGTGACTGAAAGACATAAGGCGTCTCTAAGATCTTCTTGACCGGACACATGGCGATGACTTCGATCATGATCTTCCATCCGATCGGATTCAGAGCTGCCCCTTCTAACAGTTCACGACGTACCATAAACAGACCGCTGGTGGGATCGCTGACTTTTCTGAGACAGCGCAGCAGGACTTTGCCAATATATCTGGCTGTCCAGGAAACAAATTTTCTCCAGGGATCCAGCCCGCCGTCGCTTCCGCCGGGAATAAAACGGCTTGGGATTGCCATGTCTGCGTGGGCGAGCATGGCGGCGTACATATCTACAAGGACTTCAGGCGGATGCTGCAGATCCGCATCCATGACGGCGACATAATCACCCTTGGCAAGAGAAAATCCTTTTACAACGGCGGTTGCCAGACCTTTTTCATCGATCCGGTGGTGAAACCGTACATGCGGATCCTTTTTGGCGGCTTTTTCCAAGATTTCCGGAGTCTCATCTGTGCTGTCGTCTACAAAGATCACTTCATAATCAATTTCGGAAAGTGCGCCGTTGATCCTGGAAAGTAATGGAAAAATATTGTCTTTTTCATTATATGTTGGAATGATAATTGAAATCATAGGCGCTCCTTTTTAGACACTTATATTATATGAGATCATAAAAATTATAACTACATATAATATTGTTCATAGTTTTTATTTTTATAAACAGTATACTATAGAATTTTTAATTAATAAAGTATATTTTATGGAAACTTTACAGAATGGAAAAATACTGCTACAATAAAAACTGCTCTGAGCATCAGGGGTAGAAATTACTGTTATTTATAGGGATTTATGGACGAAAAAGAGAGAAAAGATAAAATGAACATGCCGCATTCACGCTATCGTAAACTGTTCCTTCTGGCATATATCAGGACTACGATGGTTTGTTTGGCGTGTTATTGTATTTTTTTTATGGTCTTTCCCAGATATGAAGTTCAGGGAAACAACCGTTTTATCATCTATCTGAATGGAACCCAGGTTGGTACGACGGATGACCTTGCAAAGCTCGATCTGCTTTACACGGAGGCGAGAAGGGAGATCGCTTTACAGGAGTCGGATCCGGTCTTTATCGAGGTTCCCAAGCTCACCTATATCGGGGAAGAGGTCATTATGGAGTCCGTGGATGCGGACGATGTGATCATAGAACGTATGAAGGAGATCCTGTCAGACAGCAGGGTGGAAACGATGGAGCACGCATATTCCGTGAAGGTGAATGGCACGGTCGTCAATCTGCAGAGTGCGGAGGAAGTGACGAGGATGTTTCAGGATGCGGTCAATGTATATGATACTGGCAATTATTATATTGTGGAGCTGGTGCAGGATGACAGCAGGGAATTGGGAGTTTTGACGGCAAGGATTGTGAGAGAAGAAGAGACGGAGGAAAGTACGGACGCGTTATTTTTGACGGCGGGAGCGGCTACTGCTTTAGGCGAGTATGAGTCGTTTTATATAGAACAGACGAAACAGGGTTTTGAGGCTTATGATTATGGAATCAACAGCATGGAATTTTCCGAACCGATCGAAGTGGTGGAAGCGTATCTTCCGGTCTGGGAGATCATGCCGGAGGAACAGGCGGGCAATCTGCTGACGCAGAAGCAGGAGATGCAGCAGATCTATACAGTGCAGTCCGGTGATACGCTGTCTGAGATTTCGCTTACGGTGGGTCTTCCGCTGGACGAGATCATAGCGCTTAATGACGAGCTGGAAAATGAAAATACGTTGATCCGTGTAAACCAGGAACTCATCATTACAGTACCGGAGCCGGAATTGTCCGTTGTGTGGACGGAGACGGCGCGCTATGAGGAGGCCTATGATCTTCCGATAGAATATATTTATAATGATTCGTGGTATACCAATCAGTCAGTGACAAGACAGCAGCCCTCAGCAGGCTATCATGAGGCGGCAGTCACGGTGACAAGGAGAAATGATTCGGAGCTGCATAGGGAAACATTGTATGAGGAGATTTTGTTCGAACCGGTAGCCAAGGTGATAGAGATTGGCACGATCATTCCACCAAGCTATATCAAGCCGATCTCCGGCGGAAGGTTAACGTCGTCTTTTGGCAGAAGAAATGCGCCGACGGCTGGAGCTTCCACAAACCATAAGGGGGTAGACTGGGCGACGCCGGTAGGTACGGCAGTCTGCGCTTCGTCAGCGGGAACGGTGGTGAGGGCAGGCTGGGGAAGCGGTTACGGATATGTGGTTTATATCAATCATCCCAATGGTACACAGACCAGATATGGTCATCTGAGCAAGATCTATGTTTCCGTGGGACAGTACGTTAATCAGGGACAAGTCATTGCTGCCAGCGGCAATACGGGAAGAAGTACGGGACCGCATCTTCACTTTGAGATCCTTGTCAACGGAGTGCAGGTGAATCCGATGGGTTATCTGTAACAAAAGCAGTTTATTTTGACTTTTGCAGAGGATTGTTATATAATACGGTAGAATTAACATATTATTGACAAGGATAAGAATACTTGATTAAGGTGATACATAAAATGACCGGTGGGCAGATTGAAAAATCAAAGAGTTTTTCAAAACCGAATTTATTCGTTAAAACCTAATAAATTCGGTTTGCGAATATTGTGCCTACGGCATAGCACTAAAGTGCATTAAAGTTCGCAGGTTATGGAAAAGGTATGGTAATTAAATTTTTTTGAAAAAATGAATTTAATGAGATAGATTATAGGAGCTCGTTATGGAAAAATATGCAATTATCGGCGGTCATCCTTTGCATGGCGAGGTAGAAGTCGGCGGAGCAAAGAATGCCGCGCTGGCGATCCTTGCAGCCGCGGTTATGACGGATGAGACGGTTACGATAGAAAATGTTCCTGATGTTATGGACACAAATGTCCTTCTTCAGGCGATGGAGAGGATCGGTGTAAAGGTCGAAAGACCGGAACGTCATATTGTCAGGATGGATAGTTCAGATATCTATGACTGTATCATCAAGGATGAATATATGAAGAAGATTCGTGCTTCTTATTATATGGTGGGCGCGCTTCTTGGAAAATATAAGCGTGCAGAGGTTCCGCTTCCGGGAGGCTGTAATATCGGCATCCGGGCGATCGACCAGCATATCAAGGGATTCAAGGCACTTGGAGCAAAAGTCAGCGTGTCTCATGGCAGTATTGTAGCGGAGGCAAAAGAGCTTCGCGGTACGCATATCTTTATGGATAAGGTATCGGTGGGAGCAACCATCAACATCATGATGGCGGCGACCATGGCGACAGGGAAGACGATCATTGAGAATGTTGCCAAGGAACCGCACGTCGTTGACCTTGCCAACTTTTTAAACAGCATGGGAGCCAATATCAAAGGTGCAGGAACGGATGTGATCCGTATCAAGGGCGTGGACAGATTACATAAAACGGATTATGCCATTATTCCGGACCAGATCGAGGCGGGCACCTTTATGATGGCTGCTGCGGCGACCGGAGGAGATATTACGGTCAGGAATGTCATCCCTAAGCATCTGGAATGTATTACGGCGAAGCTTCAGGAGATTGGCTGCAGGATCTATGAATATGATGATGCTGTAAGGATCATTGCGAAGGATCCGCTTTCCAGTACGCAGGTGAAGACCCTGCCATATCCGGGATTCCCGACAGATATGCAGCCGCAGATGACAGTGGTCTTAGGGCTTGCACAGGGAACGAGCATCGTGACGGAGAGTATCTTTGATAATCGTTTTAAATATGCGGATGAGCTTGTGCGTATGGGCGCGCAGGTAAAGGTAGAAAGCAATACGGCAATTATTACAGGCGTAGAGAGATATTCAGGAGCGACGATCAGCGCGCCGGATCTCAGGGCGGGCGCGGCACTTGCGCTTGCGGCGATGGCGGCGGAGGGTGAGACGCTGATCGAGGATATCCACTATATTGAACGTGGATATGAGGATTTTGACAGTAAGCTGCGGGGACTGGGCGCAAAGATCTCCAAAGTTAAGACGGAGAGAGATCTGGTGAAGTTCCGTTTTCAGATTGCGAATTAATCAAAAATCCCATTGACAGATACGGGATGAAGGTGTATTGTGATAATGTCAATTAAATAAACGAGGAATATCTCTTATTCAGAGTGGCGGAGGCAGAAGGGACCAGAGAAGCCACGGCAACCCCTCAAAATGAGGAAGGTGCCTCCCTGAGCAAGATGGCAGATGGATAGCCGGCTTGAACAATAAGAATGTTGAATAAGACGATAATCCGCCAACAGGCGGATTTTTCAATTCCAAAAGAACAAGTAGAAACAGGAGGCAGAAGATGGAAAAATTATTATTTACGTCAGAATCAGTTACAGAAGGGCATCCTGACAAGATCTGTGATAATATCTCAGATGCAGTACTGGATGCGATGATGGCACAGGATCCGATGAGCCGTGTGGCCTGCGAAACTGCGATTACGACAGGGCTTGTGCTTGTCATGGGTGAGATCACCACAAAGGCGCAGGTGGATATCCAGAAGATCGTGCGTGAGACGATCGCGGAGATCGGCTATGACGATTCGGCCAAGGGATTTGATGCCAATACCTGCGGTGTGATTGTTGCACTGGATAAACAGTCCGCAGATATTGCCATGGGTGTGGATAAGGCGCTGGAGGCCAAAGAGAATAAGATGTCTGATGCAGAGATCGAGGCGATCGGCGCAGGCGATCAGGGTATGATGTTTGGTTATGCGACGAATGAGACAGAGGAGTATATGCCGTATCCCATCTCGCTGGCACATAAGCTGACACGGCAGCTGACAAAAGTTCGTAAGGATGGTACACTTTCCTATCTTCGTGCGGACGGCAAGAGTCAGGTATCCGTGGAATATGATGAGAACGGTAAGCCTTCCAGATTGGAAGCAGTCGTGATCTCGACACAGCATGCGGAGGATGTGACGCAGGAGCAGATCCATGCAGATATCAGAAAATATGTGCTGGATCCGGTACTTCCGAAAGAATTGCTGGATGACGATACCAAGTATTTTATCAATCCGACGGGACGTTTTGTCATCGGCGGACCCAATGGTGACTCCGGATTGACGGGACGTAAGATCATCGTAGATACTTACGGCGGATATGCACGTCACGGCGGCGGTGCATTTTCCGGTAAGGACTGCACCAAGGTAGACAGAAGCGCAGCTTACGCGGCAAGATATGTGGCGAAGAATATCGTAGCGGCGGGGCTGGCGGAGAAATGCGAGATACAGCTTTCTTACGCGATCGGTGTGGCGCAGCCGACTTCTGTCATGGTAGATACCTTTGGAACAGGCAGGATTTCAGAGGAAAAACTGGTAGAGATCATACGCGAGAACTTTGATCTCAGGCCTGCCGGCATCATCAAGATGCTTGATCTCAGAAGACCGATCTATAAGCAGACAGCGGCTTACGGACACTTTGGCCGCAACGATCTTGATCTGCCTTGGGAGAAGCTGGATAAGGTGGATGTGTTGAAGAAGTATTTGTAAGATATTTATGAAAGTAATATATTTGTGAAAGCAAGATAAGAAAAGGTTGTACATGTTTTGACGAAAGCATTTACAGCCTTTTGGTTCGCGTTGGCGATATTTGGATAAGAAAATCTGAAAATGTCCTTGACACGTTTTTTAGTATACGTAATAATGTAAACAAAAAACAAAAGGAGGTTTTAAGATTTATGAAGAAAATATCAAAAATAAGGGAACTTGCGCTGATTATTTGTGTGTTGGTGCTTATGAATGGGATCGTAATCTATGCCGCAGGTGCGTCGGTGTCTCTGACTGCGGGTCAGAAAAAAGCGGAGTCAGATTTTATTACAGTGACAAATTATGATGTTTTCGTATGGGGGAGTGTTTCAAGTGCATCGGCTTATGGTGTTGATTTTGTGGTTACAGATAGTTTGGGTCATTCTACACGTGTTAAAAGCTGCTCAATTGGAGATGCATTTCCTTCTACAGTATGTGGTGTGTATTATACTACATCTGCAAAACTCGTACTGTATGGTAACTCCAAGGACGACCCGAAAAAAGGCTGTATTGCAAGCGGAGGAATAGCTGATTAATATGCGGGAGAAAATACGTTTATACAACTGTATATGCCGGGCGGAGTTTCGGGCGTTTTATAAACACAGGAAGATTCTTTTCCTGCTCTGTCTTATTCTTGCGGTAAAAATTGGTTGTGTGTGTTATTCTTTTTTTGAAATAAATAAATTAGCGCAACAGTATACTCTGCCTGGAGTAAATGATTTTAAGACAGAAATTCTGACCGAATCGCTTCGTTCTTATTTTCGTTTCTGCAGGATACTGCCGGTCTTATTTTACTTCCTTGCCCTATACTGTGTTATGACGATGCGGAGGAAGGGATGGAGTGAGGCGGCTGAGGTCTCCTGTGGGAAGAATGGGAAGGCTTCCAGATACGGATTTATGCTGCTGACGATCAGCGGCTGCGTCCTGTTATCTTCTTTTCTGGCATATGCGGTGTTTTTTCTGGCTGCCCTGCCGGATCTGCAGCTTAGGACATTCTTTTTAGGTGACCTGACCCGCCTCATGGCGCTTTATGATCTCCTTCCGACATTGTTCTGGATGCTGGCGGGGGCGTTGACGGGATTTGCGGGCGGCTGGAATATTGTATCGTCTGTTTCCATTGTGGTATTCTTTGTTTTCAACAGCCCGTTTATTGTGTTTCTGCAAAAGGTGTCGCAAGTCACGGATTTTTTTTACAGGGTCGGCAATCTGCTGTGTTTATATGTGCAGTCGCTTCCCGTTGATTTTTATCATATTTATCCTATGGGGAGCGGCAGCTTTGCCAGAGTTTTGTTTTGGATTTTTCTGACGGTTGCGTTGTTGTGTGTGGTAGTCAGAAAGCACCCACTGCGCGGGACAGCGCCGATGGCGGCAGCGCTCATCTGTCTGGTGTACTATCTGCTTCCGGATGGTGTGCCTGTCTATAATGATTACGGGGGGTCGGTATATGACGCTGCAAAAAATGATTGGCATTATTATACCGGAAGGGAGTGGATCGAGGCGCCGGCGGATTTCGGGGTCGAGTCATACGTTATGGATTTGAAAGTGGGCAGGACACTAAGTGCAGAAGTGACAGTGTGTCTGTCGGAAGGGAGCGGGCAGCGGGAATCATACCGGTTCACTCTTTATCATGGATACCGCCTGTTATCCGTAACGGATCAGAACGGTCAGAAATTGGAGTATGAACGGGACGGCGACTTTATCACAGTTTACGGTGGAAAAGGCGCAGAGGAGATACACTTTGCTTACGCGGGAACCAGTCAGAGTTTTTATACGACAGCATATGCGCTTTATCTGCCGTCTTTCTTTCCGTATTATCCCGTTCCGGGACATCATATGATCTATGATGATGAGATAGACTACATACCTTTAAGGACGGAAGCGTATTACACGGTGCGCGTGGCAGCGAAGATCCCGGTGGAGTGTTCCCTGCCGTCGGCTGCGGTTTCCGGGGATGGAGATTCCGATGTCAGGGAATTTGAGGGATACTGCGATGGCCCGACGCTGGTGGGCAGCAGATATCTTCAGACCTATATGATGCCGGAGGGAATCAAGATCGTATATTCCGGCATGGAATTTACCGAGTCGGAGGTGGCGTATTTATGCGGGACAACAGAATTGACACCTCAGGAGTACGGAGCTTCGATCATAGTATCTTCGCCTATGATGTTGTCATTGCAGATAGTGTGTTACTCGGACGAGTATTATTCGCTGATTCCAAGATTACTTTTTAATACTTATGACAGGATGATGGAATGGTGGGAGGAGAACGATGATAAGATTAGAAGAACTAACATTTTCCTTTAAGAAGAAATGCGTGTTGGACGGTTTGACCGTGACGATTCCCGATGGCATCAATGGTATCCTTGGTCCCAACGGATGCGGAAAGACGACGCTTTTCAGGTGCATCTGCGGGCTTTATGAGAACTATAAAGGGCGCGTTGCGGTCGGGGAAGAGGCGGACGCATCAAAGAGAGATGCGCGCGTGGGGTATCTTCCGCAGAATTTCTCCCTGATCCGGGATATGAAGGTAAAAGAATGTATGCGTTATTTTGCCACGGTCAAAGGCATAGCTTCCGCAGAGATACAGCGGGAAATAGAGCGGACGTTGGAGATCACGCATATGTCGGACAGGATGGAGTCTTACTGCAGGGAACTGTCCGGAGGCATGGTAAGAAGGATAGGGATCGCGCAAGCTCTTTTAGGGAACCCTGACATACTGGTGTTTGATGAACCGACGGTGGGACTTGACCCCGAAGAAAGGATGAGCTTTAAGCAGATCTGCCGTTCTCTGGGGACGCAGACGGTTCTGATGTCAACGCATATCGTTGAGGACGTTACCGCCTGCTGTGACAATATCCTGATCATGGACAGCGGAAAATTTATCTTTAACGGAACGGAGGAGGCATTGTCCGCAGAGGCGACGGATTATGACCGGAGTCTTTCCTCCGCGGAAAACGGGTATCTTGGCGTGATACATAAGGTGAGGAGCGGAAAAGCTGAAAAACTTTGAGCGACACGGAGGTAAGGATGATGATAAGCAGCATGGCGGACAGGATCAAAAGGGCGGTACAGAGATTCCGGATGATGGGAAAGGGTTTTTTCCTTCCATTGATCGCGGTCTATATCCTGCAGCCGCTGTATCTGATTGCGTCGCGTTCTTATGAATATGGAGGATATGGAATTCATTACATAAAAAACGCCGCGGTTACGGAGATACTATTCCTGTATCCTTCGTTATGTCTGTACTGGCCGTACCGGCTGCTCTCAAGGTATCTTGAGGAGGAGGGAAGGGAGATAGAGTATCTTAACAGGCGCAATAAGTGGCCGGACATCTTTGACTGTTATGTATTCTGGATGCTGGCTCTGCTTCCGCCGCATATTATATATGGAAAGATCCTTCAGGATATGGAAACCTTTGTTTTTCTTTATATCTTTATTTCAGCCGCATGCTTTGCGTATTGCGGGATCGCTTACTGGCTGGCGTATTTTACGGGTTCCGCACTGGTGATACTGCCGGTTGCGATGTTTTACTCTTTTATGGTGGTTACGCCGTACGCCTATGGACTTCAAAGTATTGATTATACAAGTCTGTTTTATAAGACATATATTCAACAACTGTTAAACAGCTGTTTGCTGTATGCGGTAGGGGGTGTTTTTGCCCTGCTTGGGCAGCGGCATAACCGGCGTTATCAGAATTATCCGTGACGGCAGGGCGGCTGCGCCGGAGAAATATTGATAAGATAAGCAGGCAGGCGGAGTGGTCTGTCTTATGATAGGAAACGTTCCTGACAGCAGGGCGTTTTTTGTATTTTTATTTTTAATCGTCCGTAAAAGAGACTTTTGTCTTTTTCATTTCTATAGTATAATATACGCGAAAGCAATGATGCAGCAAAGCGGAATCGAGCTTAGCGCTGCGAACTTATGGAAAATAATAAATAAAGTTATGAATTAAAACCGGAAAAGAGAGATACCATGTCGTTTGTACACCTACACGTCCATACGGAATACAGCCTGTTGGACGGATCCAATAAGATCAAAGAATACGTGAAGCGGGTAAAAGAGCTTGGCATGACGGCGGCTGCCATCACGGATCATGGCGTGATGTATGGCGCGGTTGATTTTTATGAGGCGGCAAAAGCGGAGGGGATCAAGCCGATCATCGGCTGCGAGGTTTATGTTGCGCCGGGATCCCGGTTTGATAAGGAGCTGACGGGCGGTGAGGATCGTTATCACCACCTGATCCTGCTGGCGGAAAATAATCAGGGATATGCCAATCTGATGAAGATCGTATCCAGAGGATTTACGGAGGGGTATTATTATAAGCCCCGTGTTGATAAGGAAGTCCTTGAGAAGTATCATGAGGGAATCATCGCGCTTTCTGCCTGTCTGGCGGGGGAAGTACCGCGTTACATAGAGAAAGGAATGTTGGAGGAGGCAAAGGAATGTATCTTAGAGCATGAACGCATTTTTGGGAAAGGCAATTATTATCTGGAATTGCAGGATCATGGAATCCCGATGCAGATGACGGTGAATACCGAACTGTTGAAATTCAGCAAAGAACTTGGGATCCCGCTGGCTGTGACCAATGATGTGCATTATACTTATGCGGAGGATGTGGAGGCGCATGATGTCCTTCTCTGTATCCAGACCGGAAAGAAGGTAGCGGATGAAGACCGCATGCGTTATGAAGGCGGGCAGTATTATGTCAAGAGCGAGGATGAGATGCGGATCTTGTTTCCGTATGCTGTGGAGGCGATAGAGAATACTGCCGCAATAGCAGAACGCTGTAATGTAGAGATTGAATTTGGCAAGACGAAGCTGCCGCATTTTGATGTTCCGGAGGGGTACGATCCCTTCAGCTACCTGACGCATCTGTGCGAGATGGGATTGCGGGAACGGTATCCGGAGGAATGGAACCGATCCGCGGCATCTGATGAAGCATCGGATGCGGATGCCGGAAGCATACAAAATCTGCCGGAGGCAGTGAAAAACGGGACGCAGGTGATTACTGATGGCAATGGGATAGAGGAGCGGCATCAAAAAAATGGCGCAGATTCCTGGGAACAGTTAAGCGAGCGTCTTACGTATGAATTAAATACGATCCGTACCATGGGATTTGTTGATTACTTTCTTATTGTATGGGATTTTATCAATTTTGCAAGAAGCAATGGGATCATGGTGGGACCGGGCAGGGGAAGCGCAGCAGGAAGTCTTGTAGCATATTGTCTGAAGATCACGAATATTGACCCGATCAGATATCAGCTTCTTTTTGAGCGTTTTCTAAATCCTGAGCGCGTATCCATGCCGGATATTGATATTGACTTCTGCTTTGAACGCAGGCAGGAGGTCATTGATTATGTAGGCAGGAAATACGGAGCGGAGAAGGTGGTGCAGATTGTTGCCTTTGGTACGCTGCAGGCGAGAAACGTCATCCGTGATGTTGCGCGGGTGATGGATATCCCTTACGCGCGGGCGGATGCCATTGCAAAGATGATTCCCAAAGAACTTGGGATCACGATCAATAAGGCACTGGAAATGAATCCGGAATTCAGGGAAGCCTATGAGGGGGATGAGGAGATCCACAGGCTGGTGGAAATGAGCAGGCGTCTGGAAGGTCTTCCGAGGCATACGACGATCCATGCGGCGGGCGTATTGATCGCGCCCAGCGATGTCGATGATTTTGTGCCGTTGAGCAGAGGAAGCGACGCCGCCATCACAACACAGTATCCGGCGCCGACCCTGGAACATCTTGGGCTGCTTAAAATGGACTTTCTGGGACTGCGGACGCTGACGGTCATCCGCGATGCCGTGAAGAACGTGGAGGCTATGCAGGGCATCCGGCTGGATATGGATCATGTGGATCTGGAAGATAAGGGCGTGTTGGATTCACTGGGGACAGGCAGGACGGAAGGTATATTCCAGTTGGAAAGCGGCGGCATGAAAAACTTCATGAAAGAGCTGAAACCTCATAACTTAGAGGATATCATTGCCGGTGTGTCCTTGTACCGTCCGGGACCGATGGATTTTATTCCGAAATATATCGACGGAAAAAATCATCCGGATCATATCAGCTATGCCTGTAAGGAGCTGGAACCGATCCTGCAGCCTACCTATGGCTGTATCGTATATCAGGAGCAGGTTATGCAGATCGTGCGCGAGCTTGGCGGTTATACAATGGGCAGGAGCGATAACGTGCGCCGCGCCATGAGCAAGAAAAAGGTCGCGGTCATGCAGAAGGAACGGGATATCTTTATCAATGGAAACGAACGTGAGATACAGGAAGAACGGGACAACGGCACGCCGGAGGAAAAGCTGCCGAAGCTGGTGCCGGGATGTGTGAAAAACGGTATTGCAGCAAAGGTGGCGGACGGCATCTATGATACAATGATGGATTTTGCAAAATATGCTTTTAATAAGTCGCATGCGGCGTGTTATGCTTTTGTTGCTTATCAGACGGCATATTTAAAGTATTATTACCCGCGGGAATTTATGGCGGCGCTGCTGACGTCGGTAATCGATCATCCCACCAAGGTGTCGGGATATATCATGACCTGCAGGAATATGGGGATCGCCATCCTGCCGCCGGATATCAATGAAAGCGGCATCGGTTTTACGGTGACGGAACAGGGCATCCGGTATGCACTGACAGCGATTAAAAGCGTAGGCTATAATGTGATTGAGGAGATCTCAGCCGAACGGCAGCGGCATGGCAATTACAGAAGCCTGAAGGATTTTATTGAAAGAACGTCACATATCGAGTTGAATAAACGTGCTGTGGAGAATCTTATCAAGGCGGGAGCGATGGATGGCTTTGAGGGGACAAGAAAGCAGATGCTGAGCATATATGCGCAGGTGATGGACAATGTGCGGAATGATAAGAAAAAGGGTTATACCGGACAGATCTCCTTGTTTGATATCGCGCAGGAGGAGGAAAAGCAGTCCTTTGACATTACTTTTCCCAAAGGGATGGGCGAATATCCCAAAGAGATGATCCTCGGCTTTGAAAAGGAAGTGCTTGGTTTTTATATCAGTGGTCATCCCCTGGAGGGATACGCCGGTATGTGGGATAAAATAATTGTTGCCAAGACCACGGATTTTTATCTGGATGAGGAGGATGCTTTGGAAGGGGAAAGCGGCACGGTCAAAGTGGAGGACAATGCCAAGACATCCATTGGTGGGATTATCACAGCGAAAAGGATGCAGTATACAAAACGGAATGAGGCAATGGCATTCCTAACGGTGGAGGATCTGGTGGGAAGCGTGGAAGTCATCGTATTTCCCAAGGCTTACCAGATGTATTCCCGGAAACTGGTGGAGGATGCAAAGGTGATCATCAAGGGACGGGTGTCTTTGGAGGAGGATAAGGACGGAAAGCTGATCTGTGAGACGGTGATTCCGTTTGAGGAGATCGCCAGGAATCTCTGGCTGCAGTTCCCCAGTGAGGCAGACTATGAGAAGGCATTTGGGAAAGTGAAAGGTCTTTTGGATGTTTCCGACGGAAAGGACACCGTGAAGCTTTATTTTGCCGATACGAAAAAGGTACTGACTCTGCCGTTAAACCGTTCGGTCAATGCGGATCGGGAACTGCAGGGGCAGCTTGAAGATATCCTGGGAAAAGAGAATGTAAGGGTAGTTTATTAAAATGATTGCGAAATGTTTCAAAATATTCTAGAATAGTTTATTGATAACAGATAAGGAGGGACTTCTGATGCCAAAAGCAAAAAAGAAAGAGATTAAAACAATAGGCGTGTTGACCAGTGGCGGTGACTCGCCGGGGATGAATGCGGCGATCAGGGCGGTAGTCAGGAAAGCGCTTGCCAACGGAATGGACGTCAAAGGAATCAAAAAAGGATATCAGGGACTTCTGAATGAAGAGATCGTGGATTTGGACAGAAAAAGCGTTTCTGAGATAATCGCACTGGGTGGAACGATCTTAGGTACGGCACGATGCGCGGAATTTAAGACGGAGGAAGGCGTGAAGAAGGCTGCGGAGATCTGCAGGAAGCATGGGATCGACGGCATTGTGGTGATCGGCGGCGACGGTTCTTACCGTGGGGCGCAGAAGCTTTCCCATGAGGGGATCAATACGATCGGTCTTCCGGGGACGATCGATCTGGATATTGCATGTACAGATTATACCATAGGATTTGATACGGCGGTGAATACTGCCATGGCGGCGATCGATAAGGTCAGGGATACTTCGTCCTCCCATGAGCGCTGCAGCATTATCGAGGTTATGGGACGAAATGCCGGATATATTGCGTTGTGGTGCGGCGTTGCCAACGGCGCTGAAGATATCCTGCTTCCGGAAAATTATGATTATAATGAGCAGTCCATTATCAATCATATTATAGAGAATAAGAAAGCGGGGAAGAAGCATCATATCATTATCAATGCAGAGGGGATCGGACATTCCACGTCCATGGCAAGACGTATCGAGGCGGCGACCGGAGTGGAGACACGGGCGACGATCTTAGGCTATATGCAGCGCGGCGGCTCGCCTACCTGTAAGGATCGTTATTATGCGTCCATGATGGGCGCGATCGCGGCCGATCTGCTGAAGGAAGGAAAGACGAACCGCGTGGTAGCATTTAAAAACGGGGAATTTGTTGATTTTGACATTGATGAGGCACTGGCTATGGAGAAGCAGATACCGGAATATGAATATGAGGTAAGTAAGATCATATAAGGCGTGTCAGAGCAGCAAGCTGCTCTGACATGGAGGATTAGTGTGAATGGGGAATAATATGATCACATCTTTGACCAATCCTAAGATAAAGAGGCTGGTACAATTAAAAAATAAGGCAAGGCTTCGTAACAGCGAGGGTGTGTTTCTTGTGGAGGGCATCAGGATGTTTCAGGAGCTCCCCGCAGAGGAAACCGTGGAGCTTTATGTTACGGAAGCCTTTCTGCAATATATTAAGGATAAAAAGGGATTGGACAAGCTGCAGGCATTTTTTCAGAACCGCTATGAGGTCGTATCAGAGGATGTCTTTGCGCGGATATCAGATACGGTCACACCCCAGGGCGTTCTGGCAGTCGTAAAACAGAAGAAATATGCGGTAGAGGAAATTTTGTCCGGTCAGACTGCAGGGGAGCAGAAAGCTCCGCTGCTGCTGTTGATAGAGGAGCTGCAGGATCCGGGGAATCTGGGGACCATGTTTCGGACGGCAGAGGCAGCCGGTGTCAGTGGGATCATCATGAGCAGGGAAACGGTGGATATTTATAATCCCAAGGCAGTCCGTTCAACGATGGGCTCTATCTTCCGGATGCCGTTCTGCTATACGGAATCCATGAAGGAAATCATAGACACTATAAGGCGGCGGGATATTGTGGTCTATGCGACGGCGCTGCGCCACAGTATGTGTTATACAGATGCGGATTATAGAAGGGGATGTGCAATATTGATTGGCAATGAAGGAAAAGGACTGCAGCAGGAAACAGTGGAAGCTGCTACGCAGACAGTTTTTATTCCCATGGAGGGGAATGTGGAATCCTTAAATGCGTCAATCAGCGCGGCAGTGCTTTTGTACGAGGCGGCAAGGCAGAGAAAGAAAGTTATGTAAATCGCGAATGGGATGACTTGCCGAGTTATGTAAACCAGAAATGAAATGATATACTGAGTTATGTAAACTGCAAATAAATCAAAGAAATATTAAATCAAATAAACTATGGGCGGAACTGATGAATATTAAATTATGCAAACCATGAGTGAAATAATAAATCTCCCTTTTCGAAATTGTGTACCCATGTAAAACGAACTTATAATATACATTGTAAGTGACAGGCAAATATTTTAAAATCAAGTATATAAATCAGGCTTCTATGGAGGATACTATCTGATGAAAAACTATACTCAGGTTTATGTGAAAAACAGTTTTGAAGCGGCGCAAATGTACTGTAAAGCTTTTGGAGCAGAAATTACACGTGAGTTTATAAATGAGATCAGCACGGCTTATGAACATTGTGAATTGTCTGTAAATGGAGAAGGTTTTTTAGCATTAGCGGAAGCGAAAAATCCTTGTGATATAAATATCGTGCATAAAAACAAATGGGAGACTATGACTTTTAATGTGTTTGAGATGGGAACAGAAGAAGCTGTCTACAATGCATTTCAGGTTTTGAGTGATGGAGGAGTTGTTATCGAACCGATAGGCGAGCTTCCCTGGAGTAAATGTTGTGCAACTGTTATTGACAAATATGGAGTGTGTTGGTGGATATCTATTTAGCAAAGCCCATGAAAATTCCAGTATGAAGAATTGTTAGGTGAATACAAATTCAGTAATCAAGTATAAGAATATGCATTATACTTCAAATTTGAAGCAGTAGGAACACTTTTCCGAAAAGGGAGTAATAAATTTTAGATAAAAAGAACCAACGGGAGGTTGAGGGAATATGAAGATCGGGGTGATTGGATTAGGAAATATGGCGGGCGCCATGATCGGCGGACTGCTTGCAAAGGGATATGCAAAACCGGAGGACATCTACGGTTCGGATGCTAATGCAGAGATGGTAAAAAAACGCGAGGAGGAATTCGGCATCCATATCGCAAAAGATAATAAAGAGACAGCAGCGGTGGCGGATTATCTGATCCTTGCCGTCAAGCCGCAGTTTGCGGAAGGAGTGATCGATGAGATCAGGGATGCCGCAAAAGAAGGACAGGTAGTGATCTCTATCATGGCGGGCAAGAGCATTGCTTGGATCATGGAAAAATTCGGATGTGAAATAAAACTGGTCAGATGTATGCCTAATACTGCAGCTTTGGTGGGGGAGGCGGTTACGGCGCTCAGTCCGAGTGAAAAGGTTGGGAAAGAAGAATTGGATACCGTAAAGGGTATTCTGGAGAGCTTCGGCAGGGCGGAGGTTGTGCCGGAGCATCTGATGGACAGTGTTGTCGGTGTCAGCGGCAGCGCTCCGGCATATGTATTTATGTTTATTGAAGCGATGGCGGATGCCGCTGTTGAGGGAGGCATGCCGAGGCAGCAGGCATATACCTTTGCGGCGCAGGCAGTGCTTGGCAGCGCAAAGCTGATGCTGGAAACAGGAAAGCATCCGGGAGAACTGAAAGATATGGTATGTTCTCCGGCGGGGACTACGATCGCGGCAGTCCGGGTGTTGGAAGAACGGGGACTGCGTGGAGCCGTAATGGATGCGGTAGGCGCAGCGATCCAAAGATCCAAGGAACTGTAAAAATATAAAGAATCTTAAAGAGCCAAGGAAGCATAGAAATATAAGGAACCGTAAAGAGGTATAAAGAATCACAAACAAAGAGTTGTAAAATGGGAGAAATAATAACGCCACAAGATATTGTGGCGTTGTTGTTTTTATACACAAAAATTAATTACATTTTTAAGGGAAATTAGTAAATATTTGACAAAATAAAAAATAGATGTTAAGATAAATGACTGAAAACGTAATAATATTGTAATATATTTAATGACATTGCAATAATATATTATTAGTAGGATTTTATTTCATCTTCATGATAAGTCATAACGGAGGTTTATACCAAATTATCATTTATGTATAGGAGATCAGTATGAAGTCTAAACTAAGAACAGAAATTTTTGTGATGATAGCCATTGCTGTTATCGCAGCCTTCTTTCTGAATGGACAAACAGGACTGACATTACAGGGAAACGCGCAGGAAAAGGCGAACACCTTCAGTACAGAGTATTTTATTTATGCGGGAGCGGCAGAGATATTGGAGGTCAATATTGAGCCTACGGAGGAGGAAATCCGGGCTGCGATGAATGCCTGGAAGAATCCCGGAAGTATTGTTATGGCGGATGTCAGGGATTCTGTCAATGTCCGGTTGGAACCCAGTGAAAATTCAGAGAAGGTAGGGAAATTATATAAAGATTGCGGCGGCTACATCATCGAATATACCGACGAATGGACAAAGATCGCGTCCGGCGAGCTGGTAGGATGGGTCAGAAATGATTATCTGATGTTTGGCAATGAGGCGGAAGCGGAAGCGGAAAGTGTAGGATCGCTGCAGGCAACAGTGGTGGCGGACAGCCTGAGAGTCCGTAAAGAAGCATCTACGGAGTCGGGGATCTACGGTCTGGTTGCCAGAGGGGAAGTTTATGAAATCATAGAGGAAGCCGGCGAGTGGGTCGTGATTGATTTTGAGGACTTCAATGGCTATGTCAACAGCAATTATGTAGAGATCGCTTTCCATATTGATACCGGCGAGACCATGGAGCAGATCGAAGAAAGGGAAGCGGCGGAAAGAGCGGCTGCACGCGAGGCGAACAGGATACAGCTTTATGAGACTTATGTGTCCTCTGATATATCAGAGGTGCAGCTTTTGGGCGCTTTGATCCAATGTGAAGCGGGCAATCAGCCTTATGAGGGTAAGGTAGCGGTAGGAGCGGTTGTTATGAACCGCGTCAGGAGCGGCGCTTATCCTGATACGATCTATGGAGTCATCAGCGCGTCGGGACAGTTTTCACCTGCGGGTAATGGCGCATTGAACAGAAGGCTGCAAAACGGCGTATCGGAATCATGCCTTCAGGCGGCGCAGGAAACCATCAACGGATATTCCAATGTGGGAGACGCGACGCATTTCAGGAGAGTGGGCGCGCACGAAGGCATAGAGATCGGCGGTCATGTTTTCTGGTAAGTTTATCGTGCGTCAGAATGTACAATAGGGTGACATTACGTGGTGTTCTGACAGTTGCATATTTTGCGGAAATATAGTATGATAAACACAACGATAAAGTATCAAGGCTTTTTGATATTGGGAAGAAAGGAGATGACGCGATGGAAACGATCGTATGGCTGGTAATATTTATTGTTATGTTGGGGATAGAGATCGCAACATTAGGTCTGACTACAATATGGTTCGCAGGTGGAGCTCTTGTGGCGACGCTCATTGCGGCAATCGGGCTTCCGTTATATGTGCAGATTCCTGTCTTTCTGGTGGTTTCCGTAGTTTTATTGCTGTTTACGAGACCAATTGCGCAGAAGTATTTTAACAAAGAAAGAATCAGGACGAACGCGGAAAGTCTTGTGGGTCAGACAGCGGTTGTAACAGAGAGCATCAATAATCTCAAAGGAATGGGGAAGGCCGTGATCAATGGTCAGGAGTGGATGGCAAGATCGGTTGAGGACTCTGCTGAACTGCAAAAAGAGACTCTGGCGACGATTGTGGCAATTGAAGGCGTTAAGCTTATATTACGCGCATAAAATCATAAAAATAAAAAGAAAGAGGGTAGAATTATGTTTTTACTAGCTGGAAGTAGCAGTGCAGTTGTAGCGATTATTGTGGCTATTGTTGTGTTGATCGTGCTTTTTTCATCCTGTATCAAAATTGTTCCGCAGGCCAATGCCTACATTCTGGAACGACTTGGCGGGTATCAGGATACATGGCATGTAGGTATGCATATTAAGGTTCCTATCATTGATAAAGTTGCAAAGAGAGTTGTATTGAAGGAGCAGGTAATTGATTTTGCTCCGCAGCCGGTAATCACAAAGGATAATGTTACGATGCGTATTGATACAGTCGTATTCTTCCAGATTACGGATCCGAAGCTTTTCACATACGGTGTTGAAAATCCGATTATGGCGATTGAGAACTTAACGGCGACGACGCTTCGTAATATCATCGGTGAGCTGGAGCTTGACCAGACGCTCACCTCCAGAGAGATCATCAACACAAAGATGAGAGCGTCACTTGACATTGCAACAGACCCTTGGGGTATCAAGGTAAATCGTGTAGAGCTTAAGAATATCATTCCTCCTGCGGCGATTCAGGATGCTATGGAGAAACAGATGAAGGCAGAGCGAGAGAAACGAGAAGCCGTTACGATCGCAGAAGGCGAAAGACAGTCCGCAATCCTTGTTGCGGAAGGTAAGAAGGAATCCGCAATTCTGAATGCACAGGCAGAAAGAGAAGCTGCTATCCTTAGAGCTGACGCTCAGAAACAGAAGATGATTCTGGAAGCAGAAGGTCAGGCAGAAGCGATTCTGAAGGTTCAGCAGGCTTCCGCAGATGGTATCAAGATGATCAAGGATGCCGGTGCTGATAATGCAGTCCTTCAGTTGAAGAGTCTGGAAGCGCTTGGAAAGGTTGCTGACGGTCAGTCAACAAAGATTATTATCCCTTCCAATCTTCAGGGCATTGCAGGTCTGGCAACGACGTTTGCTGAGGTTGTTAAGAACTGATTAAACAGATGCGTTACAGCAATTAAATAGCATCAATTTGGAGCCGCACGTTCGTTGTGTGGCTCTAAGTTATTCTTAAAATAAAGAGAGGAACCAGCCATGAATTTAAAGGGAAGAGATTTTTTGACATTGAAGGATTATACACCGGAGGAGATTACATATTTATTGAATCTGGCAGCTGAATATAAAAGGAAGAAGAAGGAAGGCATTCCGGTGGACAGCTTCCGCGGGAAAAATATTGTTCTGATATTTGAAAAGACAAGCACCAGAACACGCTGTTCTTTTGAAGTGGCAGCGCATGATCTTGGTCTTGGCACGACATATCTTGATCCTAAAAGCTCACAAATCGGTAAAAAGGAAAGCATCGCCGATACGGCAAGAGTTTTGGGAAGCATGTATGAAGGGATCGAATACCGCGGTTTCGGACAGGAGATTGTAGAGGAGCTGGCAAAGTATGCAGATGTCCCGGTCTGGAACGGTCTGACCAATGAGTATCATCCGACGCAGATGCTGGCGGATCTGCTGACTATCCGGGAGCATTTTGGCAGTTTGAAGGGATTGAAGCTTGCTTATATGGGGGACGCAAGATATAATATGGGCAATTCCCTGATGATCGCCTGCACCAAGATGGGGATGCATTTTGCGGCAGGTGCGCCAGAAAAATATTTTCCGGAGAAAGAGCTGGTGGAACAATGCCGGAAATATGCCGGGGCTTCCGGCGGATCGATCCTTCTGACAGAGGATCCCGTCAAGGCTGCGGAGGCTGCGGATATTATTTATACGGATGTCTGGGTGTCGATGGGAGAACCGGACGAGATCTGGGAAGAACGGATACGTGATCTGATGCCATATCAGGTCAACAGTGCATTGATGGGACATGCTAAGAAAACGGCGGTCTTTTTGCATTGCCTGCCGGCGTTTCATGATCTTAAGACAGAGATCGGCCGGGAAATGGGAGAGCGTTTTCAGGTGACGGAGCTGGAAGTGACGGATGAGGTATTTGAAGGGAGTCAGTCCAAGGTATTTGAGGAGGCAGAGAACCGGATGCATACGATCAAAGCAGTGATTGCGGCGACTTTATCATAAGTATGGGAGATAGGACCGGATGAAGATAAAGATATTGCGGATTATAAGAGAACGTATGGGAACTGTCACATTGCAGGAACTCTGTCAGGAGTGCGGTGTTTCTAAGGAGACGGTGATAAGGCTGATCCGGCAGCTGGTCAGCGACGGATATGATATAGAGCTGGAGCCGGGAAAGGGGTATCGGTTAAACAGTTATCCGGAGACGATCTCTTCCTGTGAATTGATGAGCAGGCTCAATACACAATGGGCGGGAAAAAGGGTATATTATCGCGAAGAAACGGAATCAACCAATGACGATGCCAAATTTCTGGCGGAGGAGGGGAGGGAGCATGGTTCTCTGGTGATCGCGGAGACCCAGACGGCAGGAAAGGGTAGAAGGGGCAGGAGCTGGTGCTCGCCTAAGAGAAGCAGTATCTATATGAGTATGCTGCTCAGACCGGATCTGCCGGTGGACAGAGCTTCCATGCTGACACTGGTGATGGCAGTCAGTGTTGCCGACGCGCTCAGTCAGCTTTATGATCTGGAAGTAAAGATCAAGTGGCCGAATGATATTCTGATCAATAAGAAAAAAGTCTGCGGGATTCTGACGGAATTGTTTGAGCATCCGGATCATACGTACTCTGTTGTTGTTGGAACCGGCATTAATGTGAATCAGAAAGGATTTCCGGAAGAAATTGCGGAAATTGCGACTTCTGTGCTGATAGAGAAGGGAGATAGCTGCAACCGTGCGGATATCGTTATTGCTGTAATGGAATATTTTGAGTATTATTATGACCTGTTTGCGGTGGGGGGAGACATGTCCGCGCTGATAGATATCTATGATGCCTATCTGATCAATAGGAATGAGCAGGTAAAGATACTTGATCCGGCTGGTGAATATGAAGGCATGGCAAAAGGGATCAATGATCGCGGAGAGCTGATCGTGGAACGGGCGGATGGAAAAATAACAACGGTATATTCCGGAGAAGTGTCTGTGAGAGGGATCTATGGATATACTTAAATTGTTGCTTGGAAAGGTGCTGTTTGTGCCGCGGCGCTTAAAATAGCTTGAATGTCTATAGAATACGCTGTAGTGCAAATGTTTCGTTAGGAGGATTTTAATGGAGGATCATCGCAAGGTACTCTGTGCAGCCAATGCCTATGAGCAGAAATATTATTTTAATGAACAGGAGTTTTCAAATATTCCGGAATCGATCAAGGAAGAGCTGCACATAATCTGCGTCCTGTTTACGGAAGAGGTCGGCGGGATATTTATGATTGTGGTGGAAGAAGACGGCAGTGTGTCTATGGAGACACAGGTGGCAGAGGATGATTTTTATTATGATGAGGTAAGCAGCGGACTGCTGATCAGTCAGATCAGGACAAAGCGCGCTGAGCTGTTTGAGGCGTTGAGCCTGTACTATAGGGTATTTTTTCTGCATGAAGATATTGCAGGGCAGACCGATTAATTGTATGCATTTTCAGAACAGCTTTACGGTTTACATAATTCTCTGATAGAAGATCCATGTTCCCAAAACAGCATAAATGCAATCATTTTTGGAACATAGTCCCCCCTTCTGGATATGAGTTATGTAAACCTTGTGGATGGGGCTGAAGAATGGATATTTGCACGGAAAAATAGGAGGAGCAGTATGTTATTAACAATTGATGTAGGCAATACCAATATTACGTATGGAGTTTATCAGGATGAGGAATTAAAGGCAACCTTTCGAATGATGTCTAAGCAGCTGCGTACTTCAGATGAATACGGGGTATCTATCCTTTCTCTGCTAAAATATAATCGTGTATCGGCGGAGGAGATCAGAGGGATCATCGTTGCCAGTGTTGTGCCGAATATCATGCATTCCCTGCTTGGCGGGATCGAACGGTATCTGGGAAAGAAGCCGCTGATCGTAGGACCCGGCATCAAGAGCGGTATTAAGATCGTGACAGAGAATCCCAAAGAGATTGGACCTGACCGGATCGTGGATGCAGTAGCTGCCTATGAAAAGTATGGCGGACCTGTCCTGGTAATTGATTTTGGAACAGCGACGACGTATGATCTGGTCAATGATAAAGGGGAGTTCTGCGCGGGTATTACGGCGCCCGGTATCCGTATCAGCGCTAAGGCGCTGTGGGAGGATACGGCAAGGCTGCCGGAGGTGGAGATCAGAAAACCGGCTTCCGTCTTAGCGCAAAATACTGTTACCAGTATGCAGGCAGGACTTGTCTATGGACAGATCGGGCAGACGGAATATATCGTCAATCAGGTTAAGAAAGAGGCGGGATATGATGAATTGCGTGTCATTGCTACCGGAGGACTGGGAAGCATCATAGCGGACGAGACAGATTGTATCGAGGTATATGACCGCACGCTGACGCTGGATGGATTGAGATACATCTATCAGAGGAACTGTAAATGATTGGCGCGATGAGTCAGTTGACAATAGGAGATGTGACCTTAGAAAACAATGTGATATTAGCCCCTATGGCGGGGGTGACGGATCTGCCGTTCCGTCTGTTGTGCAGGGAACAGGGAGCCGGGCTTCTTTGTATGGAGATGGTAAGCGCCAAAGCTATCCTGTATCGAAATAAGAATACGGAGAAGCTGATGGAGATCGATCAGAGAGAGATGCCGGTGTCTTTGCAGTTATTCGGCTCAGAACCTGATGTCATCGCCAGAGCGGCGGCTGAGATCGAAGAACGACCGTTTGCCATATTAGACATCAATATGGGATGCCCGGTGCCGAAGATCGTTAATAATGGGGAAGGCTCTGCCCTGATGAAGAATCCGCGGCTAGCGGCCGGGATCGTCCGGGAGACGGCAAAGGCAATCAGCAAGCCGGTTATGGTCAAGATCAGAAAAGGATATGATGCAGAGCATTGTAATGCAGTGGAAATGGCAAAATATCTGGAGGATGCCGGAGCGGCTGCGATAACAGTGCATGGCAGGACGAGGGAGCAGTTTTATTCCGGCGCTGCCGATTGGGAGATTATCCGTAAGGTGAAGGAAGCAGTGGCGATTCCCGTGATCGGCAATGGGGATATTGCAGATGGAGAGAGTGCAAAACGGATGTTAGAAGAAACCGGCTGTGACGGCATCATGGTAGGCAGGGCGGCGCAGGGCAATCCATGGATTTTCCGGGAGATAATATCCTATCTGGAACATGGGGTAAAGATGGAAAGACCGGCGATTGAGGAAGTCAGGGATATGATCCGGCGTCATGCGGCGCTGCAGCTGAAATGTAAGGGGGATTATATCGGGATCCGGGAGATGCGTAAGCATGTAGCGTGGTATATCGCAGGCTATCCCCATGCGGCGGGTCTTAGAAAAAAGGTGTGTTCCGTGGAACGGATGGAGGAATTGATGGAGCTGATCGGGGAGATCGGCAGATAAAGGAGATCCGGAAGAAGATGCTTTTAAAAGCGGGATATAGTGCATTGAAAAGCAGGGATCGAAACCGGGCACAGGGAACCCTTGACAGTATAAAAGGAATTAGGGTATAATTTATTGATTGTTTTACCTGAGGATATTACCAAAATATAATTGTTTCAAATCATATCATAGAAAGGTGTGGCAAAGTCATGACGGAAAAAAAGAATCTGTTAACAAGAGAAGGCTTGGAAAAGTATGAGGAGGAGCTGCATTATTTAAAGTCTGTTAAGATGAAGGAGATCTCCCAGAAGATCAAGGAAGCTAAGGAGCAGGGCGATCTTTCGGAAAATGCGGAATATGATGCGGCCAAGGATGAGCAGGGCAGGGTAGATGCCCGGATCAAGGAGCTGGAAAAGCTTCTGAAAAATGCGGAAGTAGTAGATGTTGAGCAGACAGACGGAAAGATCGCAAAGGTTTCATTTGGATGTACCGTAAAGCTTCTGGATAAGGAATTGAAAGAGGAAATGGAATATACGATCAAGGGCTCCAGTGAGGCGGACAGCTTAAATGGAAGTATTTCCAATGAGTCGCCTCTGGGAAAGGCGCTGATCGGTGCGAAGAAGGGCGATACGATCGAAGTGGAAGCGCCGGTGGGCATGGTAAAATATAAGATTTTGGACGTCAGGGTAGATGTAAGATAAGAAGATATGGGATAGAAAGGATATGGAGAACACGGTGGAAAGACAGCAGAATCAGCAGACACAGGAACAGGATATCGGACAGCTTTTGAAGGTGCGTCGGGAAAAACTTGCCGCGTTGCAGGAAAACGGAAAAGATCCGTTTGTAATAACAAAATACGATCAGACGCATCACAGTACACAGATCAAGGAGCAGTTTGAATCTCTTGAGGGGCAGAAGGTATCCATTGCCGGACGGATGATGTCCAAACGTGTTATGGGAAAAGCTTCGTTTTGTAACATTCAGGATAAGACAGGCAATATCCAGTCCTATGTAGCGAGAGATTCCGTTGGAGAGGAATCTTATGCAGATTTCAAGAAATATGACGTAGGTGATATTGTCGGAATTGAAGGAGATGTTTTTAAAACAAAAACAGGCGAGATCTCTGTGCATGCTGTAAAGATCACTTTATTGTGTAAGAGTCTCCAGATCCTGCCGGAGAAATATCATGGACTAACCAATACCGATCTGCGTTACCGTCAGAGATATACCGATCTGATCATGAATGGCGAGGTAAAAGAAACTTTTATCATGCGTTCCAAGATCATCAGCGCGATCAGAAGGTATCTTGATGAAAAGGATTTTATGGAAGTGGAGACGCCGATGCTGGTATCCAATCCCGGCGGCGCGGCAGCAAGACCCTTCGATACGCATTATAATGCGCTGGATGAGGATGTGAAGCTGCGTATTTCACTGGAGCTTTACTTAAAGCGTCTTATCGTTGGCGGTATGGAGCGCGTTTATGAGATCGGCAGGGTATTCCGTAATGAAGGCGTTGATACCAGGCACAATCCGGAATTTACGCTGATGGAATTATATCAGGCATATACCGATTATTACGGGATGATGGATCTGACGGAGGATATGTTCCGATATCTTGCGCAGGAAGTTCTGGGCCAGACGGATTTTGATTATCAGGATGCGCATATTGATTTTGGAAAACCTTTTGAACGGATCACCATGGTGGATGCAGTGAAGAAATATACCGGGATTGACTTTGATCAGGTAGCGGATCTGGAAGCGGCGAGAAAACTGGCTGATGAGAAGGGCGTTCATTATGAAGCGCGCCATAAGAAGGGCGATATTTTGAGTCTCTTCTTTGAAGAGTTTGTTGAGGAACATCTGATTCAGCCTACCTTTGTCATGGATCATCCGGTGGAAATCTCTCCGCTGACCAAGAGAAAACCGGATCGGCCGGAATATGTGGAGCGCTTTGAGCTGTTTATCTATGGACGTGAAATGTGTAACGCTTACTCTGAGTTAAATGATCCCATTGACCAGCGGGGCAGGTTCGAGGCACAGGAGGAACTGAAAGCGCAGGGAGATGAGGAAGCGGAGCTGGTTGACGAAGACTTTATGAATGCGCTGGAGATCGGTATGCCGCCTACAGGAGGTATCGGCTACGGCATCGACAGACTGGTGATGCTGCTGACCAATTCTTCCGCGATTAGGGATGTGCTGTTGTTC
The DNA here is from genome assembly GCA_964421915.1 of uncultured Lachnospiraceae bacterium. Classification (GTDB taxonomy): domain Bacteria; phylum Bacillota; class Clostridia; order Lachnospirales; family Lachnospiraceae; genus NK4A136. The sequence continues at coordinate 12,753 of CAYQZB010000007.1, read as the reverse complement.
CCGACGATGAAAACTTTGGGTAAAGAAAACCAGTAAAATCAAGGGTTTCAGCGATTTTGAGTTGTGATTTACTACAAATTTACTACAAATTTGCTACGCATAATACGGAATAATACGTGATAATACGTTTTGTGCGACATTCAATTTTATAGGGTATGCGCCTTATAGGACACTTTCCAAGTGAAAATTTGGGAGTGTCCTTTTGTTATGGTCAAAAAATAAAATTGGAGGTAGAAATGATGAACAACACAGCGTTAAGAGCAGGGGCGCAGAGCGCCAACAACACACACATGGTTTTTTACAACGAGGAACATGAGAAATTTTATTATGAGAAATTGGGACAGGCGAGATGTCAAGACGAATGCCACAAAGCATTGATTTATGTTCTTGGAATATCAAGGGATACGAGGGAGCATTTTAGTCAGATTTATGACATCAAGACAGGAGACATCAAACGGGAGTGTCTGCATCAGGGTTGGCAGACCAGCGGAAGTGTACGGGTAGTGAGACTTGCCTTTAACCTATACACAGATGTAACACCAAGCGTTAATGATTATAAGAGCAGGGATGAGCAGTTAAGAGAGTGCAGGCAATATTCAGTAAGCGATATTTTCTGTTGTGGATATGCAATGTACTTTTGGGAGGGCATTAAGCTCCGCTATCCGGAATACTGCCAAAAACCAAGGTCTATTGAAGAAATCCTTGCAGAAATGGAGAGGAAACGTGCTGAAAATTCGACTGATGGGAACAAAGAATGATATTAAGTGGTTCGAGAAGATTTTGAAAAGACAGCCCAAAGTGGCTGTGACGGAAGTTTCGGAACTGTACCCAAACAAGGGTACAAACAAGTATTACAGGGCTTATGTGGAAGTGCAGAAAGCCAATATCAAAGAAAAATCTAACTAAACGGAGGAATAAAACCATGTGTAAAATTATAGCAATCGCAAACCAGAAAGGTGGAGTCGGAAAGACTACCACAACAAGCAATTTAGGGATCGGGCTGGCAAAGCAGGGAAAGAAAGTCTTAGTCATTGATGCGGATGCACAGGGAAGTTTAACCGCAAGTCTTGGCTTTACGGAGCCGGACAAGCTGGAGATCACTCTGGCGAATGTAATGGAAAAGGTTATCAACGATGAGGAAATAGAAGCGGGTTATGGTATCTTAAAGCATGACGAGGGGATTGACCTGATGCCGGGGAACATTGAGCTGTCTGGTCTGGAGGTTTCCCTTGTGAACGTGATGAGCAGAGAGATCATGATGCGCTCTTATATGGACATAGTAAAGGAGCAGTACGATTATATACTGATTGACTGTATGCCCTCACTTGGCATGATTACGATAAATGCCTTTGCCTGTGCAGACAGTATATTGATACCCGTACAAGCCGCATATCTGCCCGTAAAAGGTCTGGAACAGCTTATTAAGACCATAGGCAAAGTGAAACGCCAAATCAACCAGAAATTAGAAATTGAGGGCATTCTGCTGACAATGGTGGACAACCGCACCAATTATGCAAAAGATATTACAGCACTGCTTATTGAGAATTACGGAAATAAAGTGAAGATATTTGAGAACAGCATACCAATGTCTGTAAGAGCTGCGGAAACTTCCGCAGAGGGCATCAGCATCTACCAGCATGATCCGAAAGGCAGGGTTGCAGGTGCATACCAATCTTTGACGGAGGAGGTGCTTAGCAATGGGCAGTAAGGCAGGGAGCGCATCAAAAATCAAGCTGAGCAGCTTTGATGATTTAATTGGCGGTACGGAGAATACAGCGGGGGAGCAGATCATCAATGCAAAGCTGTCTGATTTACATACATTCAAAGGACACCCATTTCGTGTCCTTGACGATGAAAAAATGGAGGAAACCACGGAAAGTATCAGCAAATACGGAGTGCTTGTGCCGGGGCTTGCAAGACCGAGAGCAGAGGGAGGCTATGAGATTATAGCCGGACACCGGAGGAAACGGGGTTCTGAAAGGGCAGGGTTAGACACGATGCCCGTCATTGTCAGGAATTATACGGACGATGAAGCCACGATTATCATGGTGGATTCCAATATCCAGCGTGAGGACATTTTACCGAGCGAAAAAGCAAGAGCTTATGCCATGAAGTATGAAGCGATGAAACATCAGGGCAGCAAAGGTGGCAGTACTCTTGACGAAGTGGGGGAAGCCGCAGGGGAAAGCGGAAAGACGGTGCAGAGATATATATGGCTAGCAAGGCTTTCTGATGAACTGCTCAATATGGTGGACACAAAAAAGATAGGAATATCGCAGGGGGTTGACATTTCTTTTCTGTCAGAGGATCAACAGCAGTATGTGGCAGTCATTCTTGAGGAAACGGGTGCATCTGTTTCTAATGCACAGGCAGCAAAGCTGAAGGAGTATGGGAAAAGCGGAGAGCTAACACTTGCAATGGTACGGCTGATACTGACGGAGGAAAAGCCGAAGGAAAGAAAAGTAACCATTAAGAGCGATAAGATCAATAAGTATTTTTCAGAGGATTATTCCAATGATGACATAGAGGGCATCATTATCCAGCTATTGGAGGAATGGCAGAGTAAGCAGTAGAGGAGGCGGTAAAATGAGCGAGCCATTGAAGTTTGATTATTATTATGGCATCGAAGCGGAACAGTTTACTTTTTACCGTGTCCCACGTCTGCTGATTAAGGACGAACGCTTTAAGGGGCTTAGCAGCGATGCTAAGCTCCTGTATGGGCTGATGCTTGACAGAATGTCGCTGTCCATGAAAAATGAATGGCTGGACGAAAAAAACCGGGCATACATCATCTATACCATTGACAATATGATGGAAGATTTAGGCTGTGCAAGAGCAACCTGCGTGAAGGTCATCAAAGAGCTTGACAGTGATAATGGTATCGGGCTGATAGAGAAAAAGCGCAGAGGGCTTGGCAAACCAGATATTATTTATGTGAAAAATTTTGCGGCAGTCATGGATAAAAAGCCGAATGAAACAGGCATAAATGCTGATAAAATCACAGAAGTTCAAAATCTGAACTTCAAGAAGTCCAATAATTATACTTCTGGAAGTTCAGAAACTGAACCTCAAGAAGTTCAGAAATCAGACTTGCAGAAGTTCAATCAACAGACTTCAAGAAATTCAGAAACTGAACTTGCAGAAGTTCAAAGACTAGACACTAATTATAGCAATACTAACTATAACGAACAGAATCATACTGAAATGAGCTATACCAATCCTATCAATCAAGCTGTAGGAGGTGTGGATAAGTCAGTTACACAGGGAAATGCTGATACGATTGATATGATTGATGAAACAAACGCATATATGGCACTGATCCGTGATAATCTGGAATATGAGCATCACATGAAATATGACCAGCATGGGGAAAGGGAGATGTATGAGGAAATTTACGAAACGGTCTGTGATGTAGTCTGTGTGAAGCGCAGGACAATCCGTATCAATGGGGAGGATTATCCCTATGAGCTTGTAAAATCCCGTTTCCTGAAGCTGAACAGTAGCCATGTGGGATATGTCATGGACTGTATGAGGAATACCGCTACAAAGATTACCAACATCAGGGCATATCTGATCACGGCTCTTTATAATGCCCCCTCAACTATGAGCCATTACTACCAGCAGGAGGTGCAGCATGATATGTATGGCGGTGGGTGGGCAGAAAAAGGAATTACCTAACAAACTTCTGGACACGATGTCCAGAGGTGGAAGATCTCTGTGTTAAGAAAATGTTAAGATTAGAACAGCGTAAGGGCAGTTATGAGTCAGTAGATTTGTAACTGCCTTTTTTTATTGTTTCCTGCCAATGTATCAGGAAACGGAAAGGAGATAGATGTGGAATCGTTACGGGATGTTAAAAGGGCAATGGAGCGTGAAGTTAAAAAGGGGAGCTGCCCGCTTATGTTTGACAGGCTGGAGCTTGGTAGTAAGCCTTTTCAGATCATCATGTCAGAGGAAAAGCTGGACGAAGTGCTTGCCTATCTGTTAAGGGTAAAGTCTTTCGGGCAGTATGCGGGAAAAACCGTAATCAATAACGTATATATGGACTTGGATATGCTCTGCAAAAATCCGCAGTTTAAGCGTACCCATTCCGTCATAGACAGAGAGGGGATTTACGCAAGGGTGCAAAGGTACAAAAAGCGGTTGCAGCCGGATTATGACAGCGGGCTTTGTCTGGAAACGGTGCAGTGTATCTTCACGCTTCCAGAGGGAGAAAGAGAGAAACATCGGATCACCCATGAGGGGCAGGAAACGTATGCCTTTATCATGTCAGACAGGTATATCCTCGGTCTGTTTACCCATTGTGAAGCAGCAAGGAAATCCGTTGTTTCAGATGGGGTGGAATACGGACACCTTGCGGAACAGGAACGGAAGATGGTGCGGCTTGAGGGCGTAGGAGATGTGCTGTTTCAAGCATTGCTCTTTGATGATGTGGAGTTTGACGGAAATGAGCTGTCTGCCAATCTCCACACAATCTATTGCTTAAATGAAAAATGATAACTTCTGGACATGATGTCTAGAAGTGGAAAGGAGGAATAAAGTGTATTTTGCATTGAAGATTGTCTTTTATATTATCTGCCGGGGGATTCCCCCTTAGTGTATGAATCTTCGCAGGAACATAACAAGGAGGTGCTTAATGCAGGAGGAAGTAACGCAGAAAACGATTGCCCTTGTGATTAAGACCGCAAAATTAGATGCCAACGTGCTGAAAGCTGCAATGAGGATGTACCTGAACCACTGCAAACAGAAAGCACAGAAAACGCATGGAAAGACTTCTGTGAAAAAGCTCGTTGGCGAGGGCGTTGGGGTATCGTCTATTGAAGTCACTGATGGTAATATCAAGGCTTTTGAGCGTATAGCCAAGAAGTACAATGTTGATTTTGCCGTAGTAAAAGACAAGACAACCAATCCACCGAAATATGTGGTGTTTTTCAAGGGCAGGGATGCCGATGTGGTGGCACAGGCATTCAAGGAATTTGTTTATGGTAATGAGAGGAAGAAGGGCAGGGTTTCCGTAAGGGAAAAATTGAAGAAATTCATAGATGCGGTATTTAAGGATAAGAACAGAGAACGGAGCCGTGATAAACACAAGGACAGAGGGAATAGCCTATGAGCAATATCATCAATGGCATAGTAAAAGACCTGAAAGCCATTCCGAAGAACCTAAAGGCAAAGACCGGGAACATTGACAAAAAGAAACTTGTCCTGATGAACCTGCCCTATGTCCTTGCTGGGTATTTCTGTGACAAGATAGCGTGTCTGTGGCGGGTATCGCCGGGGCAGGATGCTTCCGCAAAGATGATGGCGGTCATGGAAGGAATGGAGGGGCTGTTTTCCAATCCCCTGCCGAGTTTTTATCCAAGGGATCTGCTGATCGGGGTGTGCTGCGGCATTGCCTTAAGAATCGCAGTATATTTCAAAGCCAAGAATGCCAAGAAGTTCCGGCAGGGTGTGGAGTACGGTTCTGCAAGGTGGGGAACGGCAAAAGATATAGAGCCATATATGGATGCCACGTTTGAGAACAATATCCTGCTGACACAGACGGAAAGGCTGATGATGTCAGGCAGACCGAGAGAGCCGAAGTATGCAAGGAATAAAAATATCCTTGTCATCGGCGGTTCCGGTTCCGGCAAGACGAGATTTTTTGTGAAGCCGAATTTGATGCAGATGCACAGCAGCTATGTTGTCACTGACCCGAAAGGAACTGTCCTGATCGAGTGCGGAAAGATGCTCAAAAAGGGCGGTTATAAGATAAAAGTCCTCAATACCATAAACTTTGCAAAGTCCATGCACTACAATCCTTTCGCCTATTTACGGAGTGAAAAGGATATTCTGAAACTTGTAAACACGATTATTGTCAACACCAAAGGAGAGGGGCAGCAATCCGGCGAAGATTTTTGGGTGAAAGCCGAAAAGCTGTATTACACAGCGCTCATCGCCTATATCTGGTACGAAGCCCCGGAGGAAGAACAGAATTTCGCAATGCTGATTGATATGATTGATGCAAGCGAAGCAAGGGAAGACGACGAGGAATTTAAGAACGCTGTTGACCTTCTGTTTGAGGAGCTGGAGGGAAAAGACCCTAATCATTTCGCTGTCCGCCAATATAAAAAGTACAAACTTGCGGCGGGAGTTATAAACTGTAAAAGACTTCTTAATCAAAATAAATACAAAAGAGCCACAGCATAGCATTTATGCGATACTGGCGGAAAGGAGGGAATTGATTATGAGTCACGATTTAACAGCACTATACGAAAGGTTGAGCCATGATGACGAGTTACAGGGCGAGAGCAACAGCATATCCAACCAAAAGGCAATGTTAGAGGATTATGCAGAAAAGAACGGTTTTACAGGCATACGCCACTTTACCGACGACGGAATATCGGGCACGACCTTTGAACGAGAAGGATTGCAAGCCATGCTTGCAGAGGTAGAAAAGGGCAATATCGGAACTATCATTGTGAAAGATATGAGCCGACTGGGAAGAAATTATGTGCAAATGGGTATGCTTCGGGAGCAGTTACGAAGGGCGAATGTAAGGCTGATTGCAGTCAACGAGGGTGTTGACACAGGTTCGGGATTTGATGATGATTTCCTTCCGTTCCGAGATGTAATCAACGAATACTATGCAAAGGACATTAGCAAGAAAATCAAGTCTACGTTTAAGGCAAAAGGAGAAAGCGGAAAGCACGTTGCGAGCAGTCCGCCATACGGTTATCTGAAAGACAGCGAGGATAAAAACAAATGGGTGATTGATGAAGTGGCAGCACCCATTGTAAGACGGATATTCCGAATGACATTGGAGGGTTACGGTCCGTATCAGATTGCGGCACAGCTATCAGATGAACATATCCCTGTACCTGCCTACCACCAAGCGCAGTTAGGCGTGGGGTTGTGGCAGAACAGAGAAATTAAATATCCCTATAAGTGGACAAGTTCCACCATAGCGCACATTTTACAGAAACATGAATACTTAGGTCATACGGTAAACTTTAAGACACGCAAGCATTTCAAGGATAAAAAGAGCCATTATGTGGATAAAGACCAGTGGTTAATATTTGAGGACACGCATGAGTCGATTATTGACCAAGAAACCTTTGACAACGTACAGCGCATCAGAGGACAGGTAAGACGCTATCCCGACGGTTGGGGCGAAGCACACCCACTCACAGGATTGATGTATTGTGCCGATTGCGGAGGCAAAATGTATATCCAAAGAATAAACAATGGAAAGCGTGTTCCAATGTATCATTGCGGCAATTATCCCAAAGTACCCGTAGGAACATTGTGCAGGTCAGCGCACCGCATCAAAGCGGATCACGTCATGGAGATAGTGGCAAAGACCATAAAAGAGGTTATTCAGTATGCCAATCTTGATAAAGAGCGTTTTGCGGTAGAAATACAGTCGCATATTGAGGACAGGCAGACCGTAGACTTTACCGAGCAGAGAAAACGCATGACAGTATGTGAAAAGCGTATCGGGGAACTGGAAATGCTGATTGCCAAGATTTATGAGGATAACGCATTGGGTAAACTGTCAGACAAGCGTTATACCATGCTCTACAACCAATATGAGGGCGAGCAGGAACAGTTGCAGGACGAGGTAAACAGTTATAAGGCAGAGCAGACGCAGTATGAGAAAGACCACAAATCTGCCGCACGTTTTCTGAAACTGGTTGAGAGGTACAGCAACGCAGAGGAAATGACAACGCTCATGCTGAATGAGTTTGTGGAGAAAATAATTGTCCATGAGCGTGACCGAAAAGGGAGCGCAGACACCACACAGAAGATAGAGATTTATTTCAACTTTATCGGGGAGTACATACCGCCGACTATGGCAGAAAAAGAGCCAACGCCCGAAGAACTGGAAGAAATGCGTAAAAGAGAGGCGAGAAAGGATAAATTGCATCAAAATTATCTGAAACGGAAAGCCAATGGCAAGCAGAAAGAATATGAGGAACGCACCAAAGCGAAGAAAAAGGCGCAGATTGACAGCCAAAAGGAGCAGATAAGAGCCGAGGACAGGGAAAAGGGTATATATTTCCATGCAGGAGTGCCAAACATACCAAGAGCAGGGAAACAGGCTGTAATGTAAAAAATGGATTTTGAGGAAAAGGCTATGACAGTGACGGTTATAGTCTTTTTTCATGCGGTAATTACCGTATGAAATGAAACCATATTACTCAAAGCAGAGAAATATCCACCTACTATAATACATAAGGCAAACATTCGCAATTTAACGGGTGAAAATCATGAATTAGAAGCCAAAACAACTTATTTCATAAGTTAAAACAACCTGTCAAAAAATGAGTAGCTGTAAGTTATTATTTCTTATCGGAGTTAAGTGCATCCATATATCCGGCAGTAATTATTCCTGCAGGAAGTGCAACTACCGCAATACCAAAAATTGAGGAAATCATTGTTATAATGCGTCCCGCAGTAGTAACAGGATAAATATCGCCATATCCGACCGTTGTTAATGAAACCGTAGCCCAATAGATAGCATCAAAAAATGTCTCAAATGAATCTGCTTCAACATTAAATATAACAAGAGCAGATATTATTATATAACCTATCGCAAGAGTGCAGACCGCAAGTAAAGCGTTTTTTGAATTACGGATCACTTTAGCAATTATTGTAATACTTTTAGAATATCGAAATGCCTTGAATATCCGAAAAACGCGAAGTGTCCTAAATATCCTAAAAAGCCTCAATAATTTGAATCCGCTGTTTAATATGGTTAGCGTTGGAAGTATTGAAATAAGGTCAATAATTGCCCATAGTGTAAAAGGGTATCTGATAAATGAGGATATCGATTTCTTGCTCATTTTATAATCTGCAGTGATTAGTCGGAGAATATAGTCTATGATAAATAGAACGGTAGTTGCAATATCGGTGTAGTAGAAAAAAGTATATGTTTGCTTGAATGCAAGCGGGATAATGCTAATGATGATGGCAACCATCATTAGTATATCATAAACGGAACTTGCACAGTCATTATCTTGCGATAATTCGATTATTTCATATAGTCGTTTTCTCATTTATTTACCTCACTTATTAAAATTATAAATCTTAAAACAATTGGTAGTCAATTAAAAAATTTTGTGTTACTATACATTTGGGTTATTAGGTTCAAAATTATATAGCATAGAGGAGTTAAGAATGAAAAGAAGAGTTGTGTCTATTATAGTATGTGCATTGATGTTGGTTTGCTTGAGCGGATGTAAAGGAAATGACAGCTTCAAGCAGGGATTTCAAGATGGAATGAATAGTGTAAACGAAGAAACAAATGAAGTCAATATAGACGATGTAGAGCAAGGAGAGTAGAATGTTATGAAACTTATAGATTTGACTTGTAATCATTGTGGAGCATTGCTTAAGGTTGATGCGGATAAAAAGCAAGCGACTTGTAATCATTGTGGAGCTATAATCTTGATAGATGATGAGATACAGCATATTCAGTATGATAATGCTGAAGAGGCTGGCTATAGCTTTGAAAAGGGGCGACAAAGAGCGCAGGCAGAGGCAAGACAAGAGCAATCAAATAGTATCGGAATGCAAGCACGGAAAGGCTATGCATCTAATCAACCCTCAAAGGCAAAAAAGGGGACTTGTTGGAAGTTTTTTCTATGGGTGTTCTTTTTTCCGATAATGCTTACTATTTTTTTAATAAAAACTGATAAATTGAAATTACCCATCAAAATTGTTTTGATTGCACTACTTTGGATATTTGTTATTGCTGTTGGAGCAACGGATAATACAAGTGACAAGACGGATACGGATGCAATTTCTACTAATACGGAGGTTGATATAGAGAAGACAAATGATGAAACAGAGCAGATGATAACAGCCACAGAAAAGAGTGAGGAAAATAGCACTGAGGAGATAGTATCAGTTGAGAAAGAAATTGAAAACGAGGAAAGTGAAACGAATACGGAAGAAAGAGAGGGTATCCGAAACGAAGACCTTAATGGACGTGGAATGGCTGATAGTGGGAGAAGTGAGCCACAGTATGTCAATGTAATTGGATATGTTGTCGTAGGCTATGATCAGAATTATGAGTTAGAGCATACAGATGATTTTGAGAATACCGACTTATGGGTAATACCAACATACGAGCAGGACAAGCAATTTTGGAATGATACAGGTGTTATTATTCCACACAAAACAGAAGTGATAGTTAGAGAGCAAATATTGAGTCACGAGGGACACGGGGCATATTCTGGTTATTTGTTGGTCGAGAACCTTGAAGATGGAAAGCAGTATTATATAAATGTTAGCAATTTCGTGACTAAACCGTATTGGACTTATAATGATGATTTGAGAAGCGCAGCATTAACTGGAGATTTTATTGCAGTATATCATCAAGTTAGTGATTATTATCCCGTAACTAATGGAGGAGATAAAGCAGAGATAGAAGATGGAAAAGTGGTATTAGTAAAGGGAGTTGCAGGACTTTCAAGAAATGTAGATCCTGATGAAACAGGGATAGATGCAGTAGTTTGGCAAGACTGGAGATTGGGGTATGGAGATGTAACAGTACATTTCAACGCAGAAGATTTAACAGTAATTTATTGATGTTGATTAAATATATTTTATAGAACAGGGCATTTAGGAGCAATCCCAAATGCCTTTTCTAATACACTAATTGTCATAAAAAAATGAAAACATTTCCCACTTGATAAAAATACATACAGCTATCATACTTTGTCGAAACTTAAAGACATTATGTGGCAATATAGTTATATTCATTATTTGACAATATATTATAACCATTGATTGGTAGGGCAGATATATCAATCAATACTTATACATCTAACTTTAGATGTACCACAAGGAGGGCAGTGCTATGACACCATTAACAAAATATGAAATGGAAACAATCGTCAATTACAATGCAGGGGAACAGACCGCCACCGTCTATACGAGGGATAAGGCAGTCATGCGGAAACTTGACAAATTTGTTGCCGATTTTCCCGATACATATAAGATGATAGGACGGGACGAAGTATCTAAGATTTATTCTTTTCCGAAATCATACGTCAGTTACCGAAAGCCGAGAAAAATAAACGAGGAACAGAGGGAGCAGGCAAGAAAAAAGATGTTAGAGATAAACTCTAAGAACGACAGAAACTTATAGAATTGTTACTTTATAGCTTTTGGTCATTATCGGAAGGAATATATCTAACAATATCACTTATCTGGCAATCTAAAATCCTGCATAAATCGTTCAGAGTTTTTGTTGATACATCTTTGTTGTGCTTTAAGCGGTGGAGCGTACTATTTGATATACGATGTTTGGTTGTAAGCGTATACCAACTTTCATCGGACTGTTCCAATGTTTTCCAAAACGGAGTATAGTCTATCATATTCAGCATCTCTTTTCCTTTATCTTCAAAAATAGGATAAAATATATTCTGATACTTGAATATCTTCGGAAGAAAGAATATACTAGAGAAACAAGATTTAAGGGAAAAAACATATTGATGTACTTACAATTTAACAGGAGCAGAAAGGAGAATGAATGTCGAATGAAGTTTTACGAAGTCACATACATAGTTGAAGATGAAGCAAATGAAAGGCTTTCAAAATTGGCGAAACGTTATGGAAAAATAAATGGTTGGAATGAAAAGGAAATCTTGCAGTTTGCGGTTGCTGCTACTTCCAAGAGTGACATAGAAGTAAAACTTCACTTTTTGGAGGAATACATAACGGAGGTGGAGTTGAAACAATACAGTCAAGGGCATAAGTAAAAATGGAGGAGATCCAGAGGAGGTAAGAGAATGGATTTTATTGCTGATTTTTTCGGATGGGTGATAATAGCTTATTTTGTATCAATTCCGTTTATGTGGGTATGGGTGTTCTATCATAAAATCAAATGCCGTAAAATGGAGGAATGCAGCAACCGAAAATGTAAATATTGGGAATATTGCGAGCATAACTATGTCGAGCGCAAGAAAGACGAGCTAGAGTTAAGAAAGCAGATGTTGTTGCATAGTTTAGGATTAACGGAAGAAGATTTGGACAAAGAATATTCCTAAAAGGAATACGATACGGGGAGAGGGCATATATTTACAGTCATTATGTGGCAGTATGTTTGCAATCATAAGTGGCATTAGGCTTACATTCATTATTTGGCAGATATATCAATCCATCATATCAATCAATACTTATACATCTAACTTTAGATGTACCATAAGGAAGAGATGAAAAATTGAATACTGTTTACTTTTGGTAGCGGTTTATCCTAACGGACAATCTGCTACCTTTTTTATTACCAGTAACTATCAACTTATCACAGAAAGAACGAGGTATCGGAAATGATTGAGAACAACAACGAAATCAGTAAAGACTTAGAAAAGGCGTTACAGGCATTGGAACAAGCAAAACAGCGAGTAGCCAACGAGAAGAAAAAGCAGAATGAGAAGAAACGCAAAGCCGAGAACCACCACAAGTACATCATGGGCGGCATTATCGTGAAGTATTTCCCCGACTGTTACAGTTATGACGAGGGCGAGTTAAACCGCATTTTATCGGTTGCATTACAGACAAAGGAGTGTCAGCAGGTTATATCTAAAATCAAGACGGAAAGCCGAGAAACCATTCCCCCACAATCCACTATCCCCAATGCCGAAAATGAAAGCGAGGACGATACGGAATGATGAGGGCAAGGAAACCGAAAAGCCGAGGTAACGCATTCACCCCGTTTACGGGGTGCGCACAGATATACCACCAGAGGTGGTATGTGCGCTC
>CAYQZB010000006.1:0-116754 GCA_964421915.1 uncultured Lachnospiraceae bacterium | reverse complement strand
ACTCAATGCCCAGATAGCTCAGTTGGTAGAGCAGAGGACTGAAAATCCTCGTGTCGCTGGTTCGATTCCGGCTCTGGGCATTATATTTTGGTTATTATCCAAAATATATATGATGGGATACTAGCTCAGTTGGTAGAGCACCTGACTTTTAATCAGGTTGTCGGGGGTTCGAATCCCCCGTGTCTCATGAAAAGGATCCGGAAGGGTTCTTTTATTTTGTTCTGAAAGGGTATGTTTCAGAACAAAATAAAATCATCAAAAAATCCAGTAAAATAGGGGATTAGAGTGGGATTTTGTTTGCGAATTCAGACCACGCTTTGCAGGAACGTGGTCCATTGATTTCCGCCCCGCCCGGCAAGCCGGGCAGGGTCGGAAAATCGAATAGCGTCACGGATCGGCTGCGTAAGCTATTGGCACATCCTGCGCCATGCCCGTCAAGGGTCTTTCGCGGCATATGCTCCGCGCAAAAACCGCGCGCAGCTATTCCACGGAACCCTTGACCGGCGGCTTGCCTGTGCTATGGGCAATCAAGGCGTAAGGCGCAGCGCGCTTACGCCCACTTACAATTAAAAAAGAGCATTAGATCTAATGCCCTTTCATCTGTTCCAGCTTCTCAATTATAAGTTTTTCTTTCAACTTGTCTGGTTTTCTCCTGCCGCAGTCCCACGCCTTGACTGTATCAATGGATATTTCAAACAGATCAGCGAATTGTTGCTGTGTAAGTCCTGCAGCTTGTCGGTATTCTTTAATTGATGACATATTACAACTCATACCATTCACCATAAAATCCAGAATCGCCAAATCTTGCCGTTACAACGTCATATTCTTCAGGTTCTGTATCATACCATGGAAGAACTGCCACATCTTTACCGCTCTCATTCTTAATTCTTACAGATTGCTGTGTATATGCAAGTCCTTCCTCTGCTAATTTTTTCGCATCATCCAAAGATCCTTGTATATATTCATCTCCTGCTCCTGTGCCATAATTTACATAAAACGCAGTAACATCCTTTATATCTTCTGCAAAATCATAATCGCTGCCGCTTATAAATTCGCCGTCATCGTCAAATTCACAATATTCCAGAGCGTATTCTTCAATAGTCCAAAGACCGCTTCCGTTGTTGCTGTAAGTACAGTTATACTTTGCGAGTTCTGCCTTTGCTTCTTCTTCCTGCTCCATACTGTAACGCTTAACTTCTTCGGGCGTTCTGTCGTCTCCACAGATTGTATCATACTTTGTGAATCTCTTGTATTCGCTCTCCGTAAGTCTTGCATAGCCTTTCATCAAAATAATTGTGTTATTCATAATTTCCTTCTCCTTCTAAGATTTATTTGATAATTATATTATAGTGTACATTGTACACTTTGTCAAGTGTTTTTTCAAAAATTATCAGAAACTTTTATTTAAACACAGAATCAATTTTATAACAATCATAACTACAAATCATCAGCTCGGAAGATATATGGATGTACCTCTTAGTAACGTCATAAGAAGAATGACCAAGATACATGCGGAGAAATTCGAGATTACCGCGCTGCAGCATATAAGAGGTTGCAAACGTATGCCGGAGAAGATGCGGATGCAATCGTTGGATCCCGGTTGATCGTTTCATACGTGCAAAAAAAGATTCAATTCCTGAATCCGACAAACTAATAAAATGTAAATTGCCCAAAATTGAATCAGTAAAATAAAAATAATGAAAAAGTGAAGAAACAGAAGCAGGAATAGGAAGAAGACGGGATTTATTATATTTAGAATCAACGACCCTTAAAATCCCTTTTTCCATATCAACATCCGAAAATCTAAGATTGATTACTTCAGAAAGACGCAGACCCATATCCAGCATGAGACGTATCAAAAATTTATAATCAATCTGATTATCTAAAGAAACCTTATTTTCTATATAATCAAATATCTGATCAACTTCTGCAGATGAAAGAGGCAGCACAAGATCCGGATCAGGACGGGGCAGCCGGATCTTATAATTAAAATACTCACAAAAATGCTGGTCAATGCAGAATAAAGAAAAATTCTTAATTCCACGAAAATAAGTATGAATGGAAGTATGCTTGATTTTCCGGACATCCCGAAGATATATGGCATATTGTTTTAAAAGATCCTGACTAAGCTGCTGGGTGTCATCAATGCCAAGATCCTGAAGCCATTTCAAAAAACCGGAAAGAGCATCTTTATAATAGCGCACAGTATCAGCTGCAGCATATACATATTTATCCTCTAAAAACAATTGAAAAGCATCTGAAAACAGCATAAAAACACCTACTCCTTTTTATCGTAATAATTTAAAATGACACCGTCATCATCCAGGATAGATATACTGCGACTTCTTTCAATGTCCGGCGGATCATCCTGAGAATGTAAGCGCGACTGCTTTCGTTTGTAAAAATCAAGATTATGAATATCGTTATCATTAAGCAGCGCAAGCAGCTCTGCAGCATCCTCATAAATCGACGTGTCCGGATTATTAGTAATCGCCAGCGCAAGATTGGAGACGGATCTGACAGCACGTGTTTTCCGGATCTGCAAATTAAGCTCAGAATTATACTTTCGAACAGATTTCAATCCACGGCAGGAAGGAGCATCGATCATTTTAGTTCCGCGCAGCCGACGCCAAAAGTCGAGATAATCACATCTATATATGTCCGGATTAGACTTTGGATCCACAAGACGGAAAGTTTTATCAGTTAAATAATCAATAATACACTGACGATTATCAAACAAATCATATATACGTTTCAAAATACCAGTATTATCCCGAAACTGCCATAACTGAAAAGTCTTAGTAAACTTACGCATACACTGGAATTCGACATTATAGATCTTCGTGATCTGCGGAGTGTAACGATTGGCAAGCTTCGCTATAAGATCCCACTGGTAAGATCTCTGGCTTGGATCGATCAGCTGACGAATTACTGCAGCATCCATTCCAAGATCCTCCGGAAAATATTCCAAGGCAAATTTTAGCCTGGCAATATCAACATACGAAAAACGCCTTTCCTTATAGGCTTCTTCGAGACAATACGCGTCATAAGCCGATATCAGGCCATTCTCTTTCCAATACCAGAAGAACCATCCTTTATAACCTTCTTCAACAACTTCTTTTGTTTTAAGGTACATCCTGAGAAAGCACTTATCTCCACGCTTGCCCAAAGCAACATAATCAACATCCAAGCGGTCAGTACGTTTATTGACAGTCACATCCTTACGGTAATGCACATTGCTGTCCCGGTCACGTCCTAAGGTCGTGATCATACATCTCTGCAGCATATCATCAGAAAAAAACTTTCCCGGATTACTAATGGCGTTTGTATGCCAGCAAAAATCTATACGGTTTTCCTTAACTTCCTTGATAGTCAACCCATAATAATTACAAAACGCCTGAACAAAACCGTATGTACGGTCAAAAGCAAGTTTAACGCCGAGCCTCCAGAGCATTTCAGATCGAATTTGCACAACTATATTACTGGTCACGGATCCGCCGAGCTTATCACCGGACTGACTGACGGCATAAGGAACATGGGAAGCAATATATACATCAAACTCATCCGGGCAGGAGAGCCGGAAGTCATAAAAACGGGCAAAGGTTCCTTTCCGGTAATTCAGGATCAAATCTATATTGTCCGGAACAGATGATTTATTAATGGGAACATAGGACATGTCAGAAAAATTTAAATAGTTAAATGGCTGAATATCAGTACAACCAGAAAAAGAGCGTATCATAGATCTAACACGCTCTACATTGGTAGCATGACCATCAAGAGTAAAATCATCCTCCAAAACGATAGAATAGTAGAAAGAATCTATGTTATGAAGAAATTTCTTATTCTTTTTTGAGTACCAGTAAGCCAAATCAAACAAGTCACTTTTTCCCCTTTGCCTGAACAATAGTTTGATTTATTTTAATAACAGACTCCGCTGCCTTAGGCTGGAAACCGGCTTGCGTCAAGGAATCAATAACCTTATATGTATCATATGAATTACGCAGCTCCTCGTCATGGACAAAGTAATACAACCCACGAAATTTCATCTTTTCTACATTGCCTTCACTGTCTAAAAACGGTTCACGCCGGATCACAAATGTAAGGCAGCCGAACAATGTTATGCAATCACGCACTTCAGTCGCCTGCTCCCGGATCGGCTTTGACAAACGGTTAAATACCTGGGCAGTACCTATTATGATCCTGCGGTTCTTCCGGTTCTGAGTAATGACCTGCAACATTTCCGGAGGAAAATCTTTAGATTGATTAGAACTAAACCAATTCTGCATCTCATCAATAAAGGCAATAACGCCATATATATCATTTTTATAAGTAACTAAAGGCGTCCAGTCATATAAAGGAAGATCCTGACCAGCAAGATCACAATTAGTAATTACCCTGCTTAAAGGACATTCCTTATGCATATGACGGATAAATTCAACAGCAGATATAGTCTTGCCGGCTCCCTGACGTCCGCAAAATATGATGCAGCCCTGATAAGGGAAATATCCGGGTTCGCGCTCAAACAGATCATTGACATACCGGATCGGCGCGTCAAGAAACCAGCAGCGCAAAAATCCATGACGCTTAACTTTTACATGAGTTACATCCTCTGACCGGGGAAGCTTACGACCGGACAAAAGCAGTGCTGCTGTCTGGATGAGACAAGCGACTATAAAACAGACAATCAAAAAGCCTACAACATATAAAGGAATCTTGATTAACATCCAAATCAGCTGAAACATAAGCTCAAAAACCTGCAGCATAAGAACCTCCTAAACTATCGGCAGCGCATCCCATAACGTCTTCAGCAGAGTTATAGTTATACGCCATAAATGTATTGCAAAATAAATCAGCAATATCGGCAGTAGCCTCCTAAGCGGTATCATATAGGCAACGAACCCGAAAAAATCAAAGACAGAATCCACAATATAAGGATCAATTTCCATATTATTAAGAGCCTGAAGCGGTTTAAGAAAATTACATACAAACTCATATAAAAATGTAATAATCATATCAAAAATCATACTGCACCTCTATCTTATCGACCTGATATCCTTTACGCGGGTTTTAGAAAGCGTTGCTTTACCATGATAAAGAGAATTACCAACTTCTTTTACCTCAGCATAATCTTTACGGGATAAGACAGTCCCGGATATAATACCAGGAAGATTATGCAAAATCCAATAGGAAAAAACAAGCCAGGAAAAAGAGACGATTATATTATCAACCAGCGGTTTAAATCGCTCATACCATGACATATCAAGCGCATAGGATTGTCCGCCATAATTTATATCAGATTCAGCCAGCGAAAAATTTATTATGATCTTCGGTACTTCGGGATCTATATCAAACAGTTTCATTACAATATTTTTACCAAACAAATAAAAACGATCAACAAAATCAAACTGAGTTTTTATATCCAAAAAATAAGCGCTGTAAAGTCCGATATCCGGAACAAAGACATCTGCCAAAACCTTTGCAATCTGTCCGGGAATCGCTTTAATGGCAGATAATATACCCGTATCCGTCTCAGGGAGATCTATTACCGGATTACCAGCTATAGCCTGCTCATACACATTCGTTATATTCGTGATATACTGTGACTGATCAATATATGATGTATCATTATAGTAATTAGTTACAGCATCGTCATAAACGCCAGCCACACCAGCTAAAATTGCAGCAACGGCTTCTGGAGTCAATACAGGAGCTTCGTCCGGATGGGCGTCCGCTATAGCTTTTCCGATCGCATCAACCAGATCGGATATATCCATCCCATCAACTATAGGCTTAACGGACGATAAAGATCCCGTATCCGTATACACGCCGGACGGCTGCACAACATCATAACTGTTTTCCTTCTGCACGCACCCGGAAGGGTAAACCAACATATACGGCGTTGATAAATTCCAAATAACAGGCTGTGTATTTGTTGGGGCAAGATACAAAGAATAATCAAGATTATTTATATCCATCATCTTATCAGTTAAACCGTTTTCATAATAACCCACGCCCGCTGCGGAATATCTATACGCCGGATAATATACCACGGACAACGACGATAAATCTCCGGTCGAACTTTTATAAGAATAAGAATAGTAGCCGGCATAAACCCGCCAATCATTCACGCACGGAGCATTATATTTATAATATCCGCTGGCATAATTATCATCAACGAAATAAAGTGACTGTACTGCAGCATAAGCATTTAACGTCGTTGAATAATACTGTACATGCGCCAACGAATCATCATACCCGTCCATTTCAGACAGTCCCGGTATAAGACCATGATTTAATCCTATATACACATTATCCGGTAGAAGAGGATTTTTAAAATAAACATCCTGCTCAGCCGCTTCGTTGATGGCAGCGCCGATAGCAGAACCGCTGGAAGATGATGTTCGATTAGCCCAAAATTTACTGATAAAAACAATGGCACTTGGTACTAAAACACCAGCCATTGCAATTTTTAATATTTCATTAACTTTATTAGGATCGGGCTTCTGATTTGATCCACCGGACATACCCGTTACTTCACGAAAATGCTCACGTACAGTCTGCATATCCTTTGAACTAGCCGGCTTTATAACTATATCAAGTAAAGCTTCATAACCTTCCTCGGTATAACAATAACCAAGAATCTCTTCCGCATATGTATCACGATCAATATTGCTCGCTTCTACACCCATATAAATAACTGCACAAGATTCAGCTAAAGCAGCAAGTAATTCAATCAATAAAGGGATTTCAATCACTCCACCGGTAGCCTGAGAGCGTAAAGTTAAAACCGGACTAAATATTGATCCAATTGATACAACAACCAATGTAATTATACAAGTTAACCTGTAACGTAATCTTTTCATAAAAACCTCTTTCATATAATTTCATGTACAGTAAAAAAATTATGAATAAGTAAATTATAAAAAACTGCATCTACATCCAAAGTAGTAGAAAAACGAAGCATAACAGCACCAGATTTATTAGTAAAAACACCTCGATAATATAAACAATGATCACCCAGTGCTAAAGGACAAGTACAAGGATAAAGCAAAGTAACTACATACAATTTATCAATTTCCAACCTCATAATTTAAACCCCTTTACACTTTTAGGAATAAGATCAACAGAAGACAGCTGATCCGGAGGGAATACAGAACCATATGTATTAAAGTTGTAGATCATCCAGACCGTAAGGATCACACACACAACAAAAAGAAGGAAAGACAGAATAAGCAAAAATACATTACGGGTATGCTGCAGCACAGAATCCGGTTTCTGCCCGATATTCAAAGGTTCTTCACAATTCTCATAATCGGAAAAAAAAACAAAATCATCACTACACTGGGGTTCAATAAATTCTTCAAGCATTATTTTCTCATTAAAACAATTAAGATTTTCTCTAATCATAACAACCTCCAATTTTATAAATGTCGCTAAGCTCCAATACAAGATAAGACACAGATTTTCTTATAAACTTTTCTAAAAAAAACGATTCGCTCCTTCCCTGGTGTGACGTTATTCAGGGGATTTACGGAAGCAAGGATTCGCCTCTGCGGCGAATCGATCGCAGCGTAAGTCTATCAACTGGTGCAGCACAACAATAAGATTTACTTATAAATTTCCTTGTTGACTGTTAAACGTACCGGCTAAGACCTGCCGTATCAGCCGCACTCACTAATGCGCCCAGACACATGATTCTATATGTATATTAGTGTCTGGCCGCATAAGTGATTGCTGGCAGCTTAGACGCTAAGCATTTATCGAACAAAGGAATATGGGGGATGCAGGTGCCGCATATTCCGATAATATCCACATAGATCATATGTTTCTTTAATAAAAGGGGACTGTTGAAAGCCCCCTTTCTGGTTGATCAGCATTACCTTATGCGCTGTGCAGGATTCCCTGAACAAAAGCAATGCCCTTTCTTAAAGCAATGAAGCTTACCATAACAGGGATGCATACCGGAAGCAGCGCGATAATCTCATCAAACACGCCAGACATAAGATCCTTCGTGACAACACTGGCAAGACCGGTTGCATCAGCTAATACTATAGACATCATATTTTTTCCTCCTTTCCCGGATATCAGATAAATATCCTAAAAAATTTGTATGTGAATTTGCAAATCAATACCAGAGTAAAAAACGCCAAAAACGATAATATATATGTAAGAAGCACATTGGTCTCCGTCATATCAATCACCGGATCAGCATCAGCAGAATCAGACTGTACAGGTACCGACTGGTATATTGTAACTTGCTGATATTCCCTAACAACCTCTTTCTGCTGTTTAGGAGCTGGAGGCTCTTCCTGAACTGCAGGAGCAGCAGCATCATTTTGATCCGGAGCAGCAGCATCTTGATCAGAATCAGGGACATCATCATCCGGAGCAGCAGCGTCATCAGATCCAGCATCATCTCCCAGAGCAGCAGCGTCATCAGATCCAGCATCATCTCCCGGAGCAGCAGCGTCATCAGATCCAGCATCATCATCCGGAGCAGCAGCGTCATCAGCAGGGGCATAATCATCCGGAACAGCAGCATCATCAGATCCAGCGTCATCTCCCGGAGCAGCAGCGTCATCTTGATCAGGATCAGCATCTTGTACAGTTTGCAGCACATCAAAATCCGGTTCAAAATATTGTTCCTGCGCCGAAATTGGAGAAGATATTAACATGTAAGATATAATCAAACCCAGCATATTAATCCCCAGTCATAAACATATAAAGAAGATAACACAAAAAAGCATAAATAAATTTAATCATATATCCCTCAAAACAAATCCGGGAATAAATACATGATCTATTCCCGGACGCAGATTACCTACTTTTTAGCAGACTTTTCGCTGAAATCAGAAACAAATTCAAGCGACGCAATCGCGAGAATGTTCTGGCCTTTGGAGGCACGCATCTCCATTTTTGCCTTATAGATGCCAGGAACAGACTGCAGTTTTGCAGCTTCCTCAACGGAAATCGACTGCTTACACGGCGTATAACCAAACTGAGATCCATCCTCAGCCGAATAAGGCAATAGGTTATCTGTCGTTAAATAATGCAGCGACACACCCGATCTTGACTGCTTGGTATTCTCATCAATGAGAGCCCAAGGTTTTGCTCCTAAAACAATTACATTTACTTCCATATTATTTTCTCCTTTTCTACCTGCCGGATCATTCCGGATCAGGATTTAAAAAATTTATGTAAAACCCCGAAGGGGAATTACTATAAGGAATAACATAACCATCACGTATACGAACAAGATCGCCTACATATAATCTTTTCTTTAAAAAATTGAACCCTGAACAACTAACAAGCACCAAAAAACTATCCATATAATTCAGACTAAAATTATGAAACGCTACCCGTCTGATAAATCCCATTTCAATCAATTCAAAGACATATATATTAAAATCATGACTGCCATTAAATTCAAATCTTATAAAGTATTCATTGTCTTCCTGATCTTCAATACGACACTTAATATACTTAGATCCACATAAGCAACAATGCACATTAAGCAGACGCGGCTTGATTCCGTAATCTTCAAAATCAAAAACAGCCTTGCACATATTCATAAACTGGCGACGAGTTAGTTTCATATAATAATATCATCCTCCACTTCTACCGATATCACTCGATATATTCCAGATAATTCAGGAAGATGAATATAGGTACTTCCAACTTTAAGATTATCACGGAAACGTACTATTTTTCTTTTCCTTTTAGATAGGACATTGCCTTTAAGATCTTCTTTCTGGAGCGTATAAACATAATTTTTGTTTTCCATAAAACCACCTTTACACTAAATAAAATTTATGCTGATACAGATCACAATCATAACGATTTAAACCACCACCATCTTTCATAACAAGATTAAAAAGACCATCACTTGCAACATTATTCCAAGCTAAAAGCTTATCGTCATCAACAACAATCTTAATTCCATCAGCAAATTTAATTTCCATATCAATGCTTCCTTTCTGCCTGCCGAGCTTGTCGGTTCAGGTCTTAATTATTTGATTTTTTGTGAAAAAAATGTTATAGTTAAAGTTAAAACTTAAACATAAACTGAAATAGCCAACAAGCTATCTTAAACATATTATAATAGAAAACAAGCTATTAGTCAATATAAAATAGCTAATTTTCTAATGGGAGATTTATGGACAGCAAAAAAATATTTGAAAAAATAAATACTATCTGCAAAAATAAGAAAATCACTATTAAAGAATTAGAAAAAAATTTAAAAATTGCAAATGGTACAATAGGAAAATGGGGAAAAGGAAAATCAACTCCAAAAACAAACACACTAAATAAAATAGCAGATTATTTAAATGTAACATTAGATTATTTAATAACAGAAAAAATAGACGAAAAAGAAACTGAAATTATAGCCTTTTACAGAAAAGCCGACGAAAGAGGAAAAGATAGAATATACAGAACAGCAAAAGACGAAGCCGATCAGGCGGAACAGCTTCTCCATCAGAAAGAAAACATTACAGAATTTTCAAAAGAAATTAAACCATTTGCGTGAGGATAAAATTGACAAAATACTTAAACTCAAATTTAATCTTACTTATATTTGAAATGACACCTATATTATTTTATGTGATAATTACATGGCTAATCATTTCCCAAATAGCAAAAAAAAATAATAATAAAATTTATACTTATCAGCCGGGAAAAGCCTGGGAAGAAGAATTATCTAAAATAATAATACAGGAAATCGGAGAAAACTGTAGAATATTAAATAATTTATACATTCCAAAAGAAAACGGAAGCACAACAGAAATAGATATAGTAATTATTGATCATACAGGATTATACTGTATTGAATGTAAAGATTATAGCGGATGGATCTTTGGGAAAAAAACAGATACATATTGGACTACAACATATAGAAACGGAGAAAAACACAAATTATATAATCCATATTTCCAAAATGAAAATCATATAAAATACTTAAAAACTATAATTCCGAATAAGAAAATAAATAATATTGTAGTTTTTTCAGACAATTGCAAACTAAAAAATATAATATTAGACGAAAATATAACACAAGAATATCAATTCAGAAATTTATTAAAATGGTATCGTGATGATCAGCAAAGAATTAGTATAGAAGAAATGCAAGATATATATCTTAAATTGCTTAAATATACAAACGTAAGTGAAGAAATAAAACAAAAACACATAACAGACATAAAAACAATTGAAAAATACAATATTGACAACCAGAACAAATAGATTATAATATTATTAAGAGGAGCGGTTAAGCCCCTCGGATGATCTTCAGTTAAAAAATAACCGCCGACGTTTCCAGCAGGGGCGGTTATTTTTTGTCTTTATGACTTATCTCATATATGAGACCTATAAGGGTTATAATGAAAATACAAAACTGTATTAAAGCTTCATATGTAACCATAGGCAACACCCCCTTCCTAAGAGGGGTTAACCGTCCTCACTAATAATTATAGCACAGATCTTAACAAATTGATACACCTGTTTAGATTTAGCAGCGTAAAATGTATTACAAAATCAGGAAAGCGACGACCTTTCTTTTAATCAGGTTGTCGGGGGTTCGAATCCCCCGTGTCTCATGAAAAGGATCCGGAAGGGTTCTTTTATTTTGTTTGAGGACAAAGATACAACCCGAGTTAGCTATTCTTGACATCGCATGGAAAATGTAATATTGTATTTTTAGTTTGAATTTTGGAATCCGGAAAAGCATGAGGGGATTAGGTTGACAAATCACACTGATGTGCTGATTTTCAACCGCAAATTTGTGCCGAAGCGTCACAAATTTGTCTGATGGCAGACGCAAATTTGAAATTTGCGTCACCCCGTCGCTAAACGCAAAGCGAACTTGTTCGCTTTTGAAGCGGCGTTTTTCATTTTTATTTAAGTCGCAGCAGAGCTGCGACATGGGGGATTAATATGGTAAATTTTGTCATTGCATTGGAGTGTTT
The DNA here is from genome assembly GCA_964421915.1 of uncultured Lachnospiraceae bacterium. Taxonomy (GTDB): domain Bacteria; phylum Bacillota; class Clostridia; order Lachnospirales; family Lachnospiraceae; genus NK4A136. Next base: position 104,791 of record CAYQZB010000006.1, on the reverse strand, counting down.
TGGCATATGTCTGACCATTGTAGCTTTGCTCCTTTTGTTTAATGGGGAGGGAGCCAGAGAACAGAAACTGCTGATCATCATTATGTGTGGCTCACTGATACAGAATGTGGGGTATCTGTTGGAACTGATCGCACCATCGATGGAGGCAGCCATGACGGCGGTGACTGTGGAAAAGGTAGCTTCCGCTTTTACGCCGCTGTGCTACTGCTGGTTTATTTATATTTATTGCTCTATAAATCCGCCGAAACCATTTTTAAGGCTTCTTTTTGTATTTAGCTTTTTATCTCTGCCTGTGGTGATTTTTAACTGGCAGGGTCTTTTTTATCGGGAAGTACAGTGGCTGGAGTTTACGGACAGATTTCATTATATCAGTCTCAGCTACGGGTCATTATATATTTTTTTTACGACTGTACAAATCATTATTCCATATGTGCTTTGTATCATCACTTTGATGAGGGCTATTCATGAACGCTCGGATCAGCAGGTTAATCGCCAGTATTGGACGATCCTTGTTATTTCCACCCTGCCGGTGATTGTTTTAGTCGCCTACGTTGTTAAACTTTTGAAAGTGTTTGATTTTACTCCGGTGACATATACGATCTCCATGGCCATGGTAGTCATCGTGATCTGGAGCCGCCGTAATTATGATTTCCGGCATCTGGCGGCGGAGAAGGTTTTGGAAAGTATGGGTGACGGCGTGATAACGCTGGATGATCATGATCGATTGGTCAGCTATAACAGAGCGGCGGCGGATATTTTTACCCATCTGCGTGCCCATAGGCCGGGAGAGGACATCCGGGTAGTGGAGGGCTTTCGGGAAGAAATGCTTAATGAGGATGTTCCCCAGAGCTTTTCCATTAACGGACAGCATTATGAAAGCCACAGCAAGCATATTAAAGATGAAAGTGGAAAGATACAGGGATGTGTTATTTTGCTCCTTGACATGACCGATATCAAGGCTTATATCGAGGAGATTAAGCGGGTGCGGCATCAGGCGGAGAAAGCCAGCATTGCAAAAAGTGAATTTCTTGCAAATATGTCCCACGAGATAAGGACGCCGATGAACGCGATTATCGGGCTGAATGATATCATTATGGAGGAATGTGGAGATACTGAGATCTATGCCCACGCCAAAGACGCACAGTCGGCAGCAAAAAATCTTCTGACGATCATCAATGATATTTTGGATCTTTCCAAGGTGGAATCGGGCAAAATGGAACTGATAAAAGTGGATTATTACTTAAAAGCGATGGTGGATGAGATCATTGGGATGATGGACAGGGCGGCTTCCCGGAGTGGGTTGATCTTGAAGTATGAATGTGACGAAACCATACCCTGCCGTTATTGTGGTGATGATGGCAGGATCAAACAGATCCTGATCAATATACTTAACAATGCAATAAAGTTTACGAAAAAAGGATATGTACGAGCATCTGTTACCGGAAAGCCCGGAAGGAACGCGGATGAAGAATGGATCACTTTTTGTGTGGAGGATACCGGCTGTGGTATTCGTGAGAAAGATCTAGATAAGATTTTTGAAGATTTTAGACAAGTGGATTCTAAACGAAACCGGAGTGTGGAAGGTACCGGACTGGGGCTTGCCATTGTGAAACACTTGGTGGAGCTGATGGAGGGTACGATCAAGGTGGAAAGCACCTATGGTAAAGGAACGACGGTTACGATCACGATTCCCCAGAAGATCGTAGACAGCCGACCGATTTCGCAGATGCCGGACATTCCACAGGCAGAGCAGAAAATTGAGGATATGTTTATTGCGCCCGGCATCAAAGCGCTTATTGTCGATGATAATGTGATCAATCGTAAGGTGGCAAGGAGATTTTTGAAGAATTATTCTTTTGATCTGACAGAGGCGGAAAGTGGTCCGGAAGCTATAGAACTGGCGCGCTCCGTTCGATTTGACATCATCTTTATGGATCATATGATGCCGGGTATGGATGGTATTGAGGCGGCGGAGATCATCCGTAAAGATTGCGGTGAAAATGGGACAGCGCCGGTTATGGTTGCATTGACTGCTAATGCCATGGAAGGTATGCGCGAACATTTTTTGAAGCATGGATTTCAGGATTTTATTGCCAAACCGCTTGACAGGAGAGAGCTGAACCGGCTTTTGCTGCGTTGGATCCCGGAGAATTGCAGGCAGATCGCTGAGGAAAAGAGTGAGGAAATCAAACCTTTGGATCCGGAAGCATTTCAGATCGAAGGGGTGGATGCAGATATTGCGAGGCGGTATCATTCAGATGGTGAAGAGGAATATTTTGAATTGTTGGAGCTTTACTGTGTGGATGGTAAGCGTAAGGCGGAGCTTCTGCGTGAGCTTGTGGAGACGGATATTTCACGTTATCAGATCGAAGTGCACGGATTAAAGAGCGCGTCTGCCAATATTGGCGCCATGGGGGTATCGGCTATGGCGCGTGAACATGAGAATGCCGTAACGCGGGGAGACATGGAATTTATCTCGGAGCAGTTTCCTGTGCTGATGGCGGAATATGAGACGCTTTTGGAAAATATCGGACAATTTTTGGAACAGCATAAGCAGGAGAATGACAAAAAGGAAAAGCTTCCTGCTTTATCTGCACAGGATCTGCGGGAACAGACAGCGGCGGCATTAGATGCATTGAAACATTTCCGTTCCAGAGAGTGCGCTGAAAGTGTGGAGAAGCTGCTGGCTCATGAACTTCCGGAGGATGTGGCAAAGTGCCTTTTGCAGATACGGGAGCAGTTGAGGTTGTATGAGGATGATAATGCGGAAGAGCTTTTAGGGCAGCTTGTGGATACCCTTGAAAAGAAGGGAGAAAACGGATGAGTAATATAACTTATAAAAGGCGTATACTGGCGGTGGATGATACGGCAGTTGTCCTAACGAGGATTTTATATACCCTGCAGGATGCTTATGATGTGATCACCATCAATTCAGGAGAGCGGGCTTTGAAATACCTGAAAGAGAATAAACCGGATCTGATTCTGCTTGATATCCGGATGTCGCCCATGGATGGCATTGAGACACTACAGTCGATACGTACCATGGAAGAATGTAAGGATATACCGGTAATCATGCTTACCGGTGTAGAAGATAAAGATGTAGTGATTAAGAGTGCAAAGCTTGGAATCTGTGATTACATACGGAAACCTTTTTCTTCTGAAGAATTGCATAAAAGAATCCGCAGGGTTTTTGAACAGGAAAACTTGAAACAAGCAAAAGAAGAACAAAGACAAACAGAAGAAGAAAAGAAACAACCGGAAGAATAAAATAAGTGGAAGAAGAACAAAAATTAACTAAAAAACATAAGTAAAAGAAATATGACAATAGGGGGTGATCTATGAAATGAATAACGCTATGGAACAGGAGGAGCTTGTACAGATACTGGATCAGGCGGTTCAGGATGTGACGGAACGGACTGCAGGCGTACATCTGTATCAAGGCGGGCAGTCATCGGGAGACGACCTTTGTACGGTTCAGATCACGTTTGACAGAGGATTTAACACCAGTCTTACGCTTTGTGCTGATACCAAACTGCTGTACCGTATGGCCTGCAATTCTTTCCATGAGGAGTCGGTTACGCAGGAAGACATGGAAGAATTTAGCAAAGAATATCTAAATGTGCTTTGCGGCAGGATAGCGGGAGCCATGTTTCGAGCTACAAAGATCCCGGCTCATTTTGGACCGCCTGTGTTTTATCATGGCCGCTATGAGCCTGAGGGGCGTGAGATACAATTTGTACTCACATATTCCAATGAATACAGTGAAGGCGTGCAGTTGATTCATCATGTACCCTGTTCTGATAAGAGCGGGGATGCTGATGGAAGTGTAAAATAGAAAGGAGTGTATAAAATGAGCAAACGAATTATGGTGGTAGATGATTCCCGGTTGGCCCGGATGCAGTTGAGTGATGTTCTGGAGGGCACGGATTATGAGATCGCGGCACAATGCTGCAATGGTGAGGAAGCGATCGCGCAGTATGATGAGGTGAAGCCTGATATCGTGACGATGGACATCATCATGCATGGAATGGATGGTCTGGATGCGGCAGAGATTATTTTAAAAGAACATCCGGATGCAAGGATCGTCATGGTTTCATCCCTTGCATATGATGATACTTGTGAGAGGGCAAAGGAGATTGGCGCAAAAGGTTTCGTGGCTAAACCATTTCATAAAGAGCTGCTGCTCAAGGCATTTGAACAGGCGCTTTGTTAGTATGAATAAAAAAGAATTGTGCAAAAGATACATACTATTTATCATAAGTCTGTTTGTTGCAGCGCTTGGCGTTGCCGTAACAAAGAAGGGGGAACTTGGGGTATCGCCTATTTCTTCGGTGGCCAATGTACTTAGTATAAAATTTACGATATTGTCGCTGGGTAATTGGCTGATCGTATGGAATTGCCTGATGATTCTCGGACAGATTGTTTTGCTGCGCAGAAAATTTCAATGGATACAATTATTACAGATCCCCTTATCATTTTTGTTTGGCTATTTTACGGATTTTGGGATGTGGATGTTATCCGGCATACAACCGCAGGCGTATTGGTTTCGCTTCTTACTGGTCATTGCAGGAACGGTGATACTTGGATTTGGCGTGTCATTGTCGGTGATGGCCAATGTTATTATGAATTCGGGAGAGGCTTTTGTAAAGGCGGTTGCAGATACCATACATAAAGAATTTGGCAATGTAAAGATTGGATTTGATATCTTCTGCGTTGTATTTTCGCTGCTGTTGTCAGTTCTGTTTTTTGATGGCAGGATACAGGGCTGCAGGGAAGGAACGATCTTTGCCGCGCTATGCACCGGACTGGTAGTGAAATATTCCTGTCGGTTGATTGGCAGGAAGGTTGAAGCTATCCTGCAGAAATAGGGAAACACTGATGAAAGCGGTTTTTATCACTGTATTAAAGATTTTTGCTTTGGCGCGTGAAGGAAAAAGAAAGAGAAAGGGAAGAAAAAAGAAAGAGAAAGGGAAGAAAAAAGAAAGAGAAAGGGAAGAAAAAAGAAAGAGAAAAGACAGAAAAAAGATAGAGAAAAGATAATCAGGATTTGATATATATAGTTTTGCGGTGGAATAAAATATTATAAAGATCAGATCATGTAAGGATATCCGGTGGTACATGTGCTGCCGGATATGATGTAATATGCTGAATTATTTTTGGGCGGTTATGATTATAATCGGCGTTGTTTATGGCGCTCTGACGGGAAATATCGGCGCAGTCGGGGAAGCGGCATTTTCTTCTGCGGGAGAGGCGGTAGAGCTTTGCTTTACGATGTGCGGCGTAATGGCGTTTTGGGTAGGTCTGATGAAGGTAGCGGAAAGAGCGGGCATTGTGGCCGGATTGACAAAGTTTATACGACCGTTTGTTCATTTTATGTTTCCTGATATCCCAAAAGGGCATAAAGCAGAACAGCCGATTTCCATGAATATCATTGCAAATGTTTTAGGGCTTGGCTGGGCAGCGACGCCTGCCGGATTGGAAGCGATGAAGGAGCTTGCGCAGCTTGAGTGTGAGCGGGGGAATCCGGCGTATCTGTCGGAGAATGGGAGCATAAAAGGCAGCAGGGCGGCGGGTGAGATCCTGTGCGGGAAAGGGACGGCTTCCGGCGCGGTTATGTCTGCGGTGAAGGATCAGGGAAAGCGGGAACGTGTTGCCAGCCGGGAGATGTGCACTTTTTTGATCCTCAATATTTCTTCTTTGCAGTTGATCCCGGTAACCATGATTGCTTATCGGCAGCAGTACGGGAGCGAAGATCCCACGGTGATCATAGCGCCGGCGATCGTAGCGACGTTTGCCAGTACGTTGGCGGCGGTGGTGTTTTGTAAGGTGATGGACAGAAGTAAAAAAAATACTGACTTGGTGTAAAAAAAATACAAAACGTGTTGCGATATATTAAAAAAAGGGTATAATAATATATACAAATGACTGCCTATAGGTTAGGAGAGAAAGAAAATGCTGACAAATTTTAAGGTTAGAAATTATAAAAATTTTAGGGATGAATTGCAGTTTTCATTAGAATCAGAAAAAAATTATGAATTCAACCAAGAAGCGATTTATAACGGAATTATCAAAAATTCAGTTGTTATTGGATATAATGCTTCAGGAAAGACAAATTTGGGTTGGGCAATCATGGATATTATTATTCACTTGACAGATAAGAGAGAAAAGAAAAAAAGAGAAACGTCAAGTTTATTTTATTCTAATTTATATAATCAAGATGATGTTGTATTTTTTCAATACAAATTTAAATTTGACTCTTCTTTAGTAGAATACACGTATGAAAAAAAGAATGCACAACAAGTACTACGTGAAAGTGTTAAAATTGATGGAAAAAAAGTCCTTAATAATGATGAAGAAACTTGCTTTGTTCATTTGAAGGGTTCGGAAAATTTGAATTTAGATAATTGGGACAGTTCCATTTCACTGGTTAAATATACTTATGCCAATACTGTATTAGATAAAAAAGATAAAGACTGTAAGGTTTTTGTGAAGTTTATGAAATTTGTCAACCAAATGCTTTGGTTCAGTAGTACAGATGGGATGAGGAGCATAGGCGATAATTCAGTTGGAAATAGTGTACTTGAAGAAATATGCAATTTAAAGAATGGTATTGAGAACTTGGAGAATTTTTTACATGAGGCGCATCTTCCGTTTAAACTCTTAGAAAGAGATAAAGGAGAAGGAAAAACAATTTATTGTAAAATGGGAGATAAGGAAGTGGCATTTGCACCATTAATGTCAAGCGGAACAAGAGCATTAGTCTTTTTGTGCTTGTGGTACATGCAAAGAGAAGACTATTCGTTTATTTTTATTGATGAGTTTGATGCCTTTTATCATACTGATTTATCCATTGCTGTTATTCGTAAATTGATGATGGAAAAAAATATTCAAGTTGTTTTTACTTCTCATAATACAGATGTAATCTCTAATGAATTATTGCGTCCGGATTGTTATTTTATATTACATGATAATGTGATTCAGCCATTTTGCAATTTGACAGATAAGTCCCTAAGAGAAGCGCATAATCTTCAAAAAATGTACAAAGCGGGGGCTTTTTATGAACAATAGAAGGAAGAAAGTCATTTTTATTTATGAGGGTGTAAAAGCGGAAGAAAAATTATTGAATAATATGATCGAAACTTTCTTTTCTTCTAAAGTAGACATTTCCATCTTAAATTGTCCTGCAGATGGTAATATTTATATGTTGTGGACAAGACTAAAAGAAGATGAATTTGAAACAAATGTAGTTGATGTCTTAAAAGAAATGAGTAATATAGCAAGGGAGCGTTTGAATAATTTTAAGTCCAGTGATTTTTCTGAAATATATCTTTTCTTTGACTATGATGGTCATAACGACAATATACCTAAGCAATATTTAAACAAAGATATATTAGGTGAAATGCTTCAAACATTTAATAATGAAACAGAACTTGGAAAGCTGTATGTGTCATATCCAATGATTGAGTCTATTAAGGAAATTGATACAAAATTAAAAGATTATAAAAATCTATATCTTTCGCTGGATGAGATTTCCGGGTATAAACAAAAATTCTTTTCACAATCTGATTTTAATAACTATAATTGTATTGATGAAAAACATTGGTTTATTGCATGTAACGCAAGTCGAAAGAGAGCCAGTTTATTAGCTAAATATAATAGTTCATGTTCATATGACTATTTCATACAAAATTTAGATCAGGAAAAATTATATTTTTATCAAAAACAGAATTATATTAATAACGGTCATTTTCTGTGTATTTTGAACTCTGTTCCGTTATTCCTTTTGGAATACTATGATGAAGATTTTTGGAATCAAGCAATAGCTACTTAAAATTGTGGAGTAAGGGGATGGATAAAGGATTATATTATTGTTCTCCAATTGGGAACATTAATTTTATAAGGAATATGATGTATGTGTTTCGGATTTCGTTGAGCATAAAGATATGATTCAAATTCATGGTATTGCAATAAAGAATGGTAAGGTAGTGCGTGGAATTAGCACCGATGACCTGAAAGGATTTGAAGAAAAGGTGCGTGAATATGTACGAATGTTTGTTGATAAGGGTGTTACTGCCGATTTTTATGATGCTCGAACAGTTAAGATTTGGTATTATGATCCGGATAATAGAGAATTTGATACAGATGATATTCCATTAAGATTTGCGATAACATTTTTCGCCCCGCTTAATATAGATAAAGAAGCAAAGAGCATGTTGAAAGAGCAATTACTGCAGACGTTGTTTACACAGTTGGAAAAGAAATAATACCAAAATAAATGGCACAGACATAAGCCATGCCATATAGTAAACATCCGGATAATCGGAGTAACTGTTATTAATGTGCAGCTTCTAAAGTGTGCTATATCCAAACCCGTTGCAGATTGCGTCCACTTTCACCTGCTCCCTGCATAATGGACAACTCTCAGGAGGGCAGCTGTGATAATCAGGGAGATCGGAAGTTGAGTAAAGTGTAAAAATAGGGATTCCCATTACCTTGGTTGCTGCCGAGAAAATAGAAGAAACCCCGATTACGTGACCGTCATGGTATCCGATGCTCTCCAGCGCGCTGGAAAGGGCGGAACCTGTTGAGATAGTTGCAGTAAGTACAAGGACATTCTTGCCCTTGATCATATGCTGTGTATTTTCGCGGAAGATGAGCTGCCCGCTGGTATCGTATTCAGGACTGACGATGTAAATGGTCTTATGGGCATTCTTGGAAAGCACGCCGGTTTTTGTAAGTTTATTGGCAAGATATGCGCCTACCACTTCCATATTTTCAAGGCAGAGTATCGTATCAATGGTTGCCGTGACCATGTACATCTCAGCCATTTCCTCGCCGGTCGCCCGTGCTTCACGCTGTCTTGCTTTCATATCGCTAAGATCCATATAATAATTAACATGGGAATGCGGTGTAATAAAATGCCCCGGAATATAGCGGAGTACAACATCCTTATTTCTTGCATAATCAATCTTCTTATAATCCTGCATAACATGTCCTCCTTATGACAAATATTCATTTATTATGTTTTGAATTTTTCTGCTTTCTTTTGCCTGATATAACTTAATATTATCTAATATAAGTCAATTATAAACTATAGGTAAAAAATGTCAATGAAATATCGCTAATAGCAAGTCATTTGAGTATCCATTTTAAAGAATATTACAAATAATTAAGAAAGGAAGTCGTCGAATTAAGTAATAATTACATAAATTTATCTGCCGGTATCTATATAATTTAGTAGAAAGCAACGAATTGACTGATGATTTAGATTGATGTAAAATATTAATGCTGATTTTTTATCCTGCGGGAATACAAGCTAAATTTTTAATTTTATAACCTACATAACCATTCAGGCTTAAAAGTTAAAATAAATATATGATAAAGGAAGGTATCGTCTATGTTTAAGATTTTAAAGGCGGAAGAACTGACAGACAACATCTTTTTGATGGATGTCGAGGCGCCGAGAGTTGCAAAATCCTGCCAGCCGGGACAATTTGTGATCGTCAGGACGGATGAGGAGGCGGAAAGGATTCCTCTGACGATCTGCGATTATGACAGGGAGAAGGGAACGATCACCATCGTATTTCAGATCGTGGGTGCCGGAACGCAGATCATGTCCGGATTGAAAGCCGGCGACAGCTTTGCTGATTTTGTAGGACCTCTGGGATGTCCTTCCGAATTTGTTCATGAACCGATAGAAGAGTTAAAGAAGAAAAAGCTTTTATTCGTAGCGGGCGGCGTAGGCACTGCTCCGGTTTATCCGCAGGTAAAATGGCTTCACGAACATGGGATCGATGCGGACGTTATTGTAGGGGCAAAAACAAAAAGCCTTCTGATCTTAGAGAAAGAGATGGAGACCGTTGCAGGTAATCTGTATGTTACGACGGACGATGGTTCTTATGGAAGAAGCGGTATGGTAACACAGACCATTAAAGATCTGGTTGAGGAAGGAAAGCATTACGATACCTGCGTTGCCATCGGACCGATGATCATGATGAAATTTGTCTGTCTGATGACGAAGGATCTGAATATTCCCACGATCGTCAGTCTCAATCCGATTATGGTTGACGGCACCGGTATGTGTGGCGCATGTCGTGTAACTGTGGGTGACGAAGTAAAATTTGCTTGTGTTGACGGACCGGAATTTGATGGTCACAAGGTAAATTTTGATGAGGCAATGAGACGTCAGTTGATGTATAAGACCGAGGAGGGAAGGGCATTCCTTGCAGCGAAGGAAGGGGCTACCCACCACGGCGGATGCGGAAACTGCAGTTAATGTGAGAAGAACAGCTGACTGCTCGCAGCAAAGGCTGCTTTGTGAAGAGATAAAAACTATAGCAGATGGTTTGAGAAAGGGGAAAATAGATGGAAGTAGATGTAATGAAGAAGATTCCTGTCCGTGAGCAGGATGCAAAGGAACGGGCAGCTAATTTTAAAGAAGTATGTCTTGGATATAACGAGGAAGAAGCCAAGTGTGAGGCGACCAGATGCATCAACTGTAAGAATGCACAGTGTATCAAGGGGTGCCCGGTTTCAATCAATATCCCGGGATTTATTGAACAGGTCAAGAATGGCAATATGGCGGAAGCATATAAGGTCATCAGCGAATCCTCCGCACTGCCTGCTGTCTGCGGTCGTGTCTGCCCGCAGGAGAGCCAGTGTGAAGGAAAATGTATCCGTGGTATCAAAGGGGAAGCAATCTCCATCGGTAAGCTGGAGCGTTATGTAGCTGACTGGGCGGCGGAGAATGGTATCAAACCGGAACCTGCCAAAGAGAAAATCGGCAAGAAAGTGGCTGTTATAGGTTCCGGACCGGCAGGACTGACCTGTGCGGGGGATCTGGCAAAATTAGGCTATGACGTTACGATTTTTGAAGCGCTGCACAAGGCGGGCGGCGTGCTGGTATATGGTATTCCGGAATTTCGTCTTCCGAAGGAAGATGTTGTTCAGAAGGAGATCGATAATGTAAAATCTCTTGGCGTAAAGATAGAGACCGACGTTGTGATCGGAAAATCCACGACCATTGACCAGCTTTTGGAGGAAGAAGGATTTGATGCGGTATTCGTAGGCTCCGGCGCAGGACTTCCGAAGTTCATGGGGATTCCGGGCGAAAATGCCAACGGCGTATTCTCTGCGAATGAATATCTGACCAGAAGCAATCTGATGAAAGCGTTTGACGGCAATTCCACAACGCCGATCATGAAGAGTAAAAAGGTAGCCGTCGTAGGCGGTGGCAATGTTGCCATGGATGCGGCAAGAACGGCGCTGCGTCTGGGTGCGGAAGTGCATATCGTATATCGGAGGAGCGAGGAAGAGCTTCCCGCCAGAGTGGAGGAAGTCCATCATGCAAAGGAAGAAGGCATTATTTTTGATCTTCTGACCAACCCGGTGGAAATCCTGACGAATGAAAGCGGCTGGGTAAGCGGCATCAGATGTATCCGTATGGAACTGGGCGAGCCGGATGAATCAGGAAGAAGAAGACCGGTGGAGGTGCCGGGATCTGAATTTGTGATCGACGTGGATACGGTGATCATGTCCCTTGGTACGTCTCCGAATCCGCTGATTTCTTCTACAACAAAGGGACTGGAAATCAACAAGCGTAAATGCATCATCGCAGAGGAGGATACCGGAAAGACTTCCAAGGAAGGCGTCTATGCAGGCGGCGACGCCGTAACTGGCGCAGCAACCGTTATCCTTGCCATGGGTGCAGGCAGGGCCGGCGCAAGGGGTATCCATGAGTTCCTTTCTAACCAATAAAAATAGGGGATTAGATTGAAAAATCACACTGATGTGCTGATTTTTCAATTGTCAATTTGGGGCTCTGACATGGAGGAATTGCATGAAAAATCAATATCTGATCACCTGGGAATTATACAGATCATGGATGTTCGATGGCAATGTAAGGAGAGAAAGACGAAGGCTTTATTTGATGATCGGATGGTGCATCCTGATGGCAGCGTGCCTTTTTATGGGGGTAGTGAGCCTTTTGATGGGAATGTGGCCCGAAGAGATTCTGTTTTTCATGTTTGCCGTTTTTAGCGCATATAGGGCTTTTCTGAGAAACAGGCTGCTTGCAGGCAGGCAATTTAAGGCGATAGGAGAACGTTTCAAAAAGAAAGAGTGGGTCAGGACGATCCTGTTTGAAGATGACCGGATCACGATATCAGAGGAAGATTTTCTGGTAATAAAGTACAGCTATTCAGATATTGTCGATATCAAAGAATGTGGAAATAATATATATTTGGATATGCAGGACAAATCGGTGATAAGACTGTATCAGTCGGCATTTGTAGATACGGATTGGAACAAGTGCAAAGCGTGGATAGAAAGCCATAGGGAACAGAAAACCCTGGGAGAGAAACGGGAAGCCTCGGAAGAGAAATAGGAAACCCCGGGGAAAAAGATATTTGTATCGTACAAATGAAAGCTGTAACAGAAGCTTTCTTTGGATATAAAATGTAACATATTATAAGGAGGAAAAAAACATGTCTTATGTAGACGAGGTACTCGAACTGGTAAAGAGAAAAAATGCCAGCGAGCCGGAATTTTTACAGGCAGTTGATGAAGTATTGAACTCACTTCGCCCTGTAATCGAAGCAAATGAAGAGCTGTATAGAAGAGAGGCGATTCTGGAAAGAATTACGGAGCCGGAGCGTCAGTTGAAGTTCCGTGTTCCCTGGGTAGATGATAAGGGACAGGTTCAGGTGAACACAGGTTACCGTATCCAGTTTAATTCTGCAATCGGACCTTACAAGGGAGGTCTCAGACTTCATCCCTCCGTTAATACAGGTATTATTAAGTTTCTTGGATTTGAGCAGATCTTTAAGAATTCCCTGACAGGGCTTCCTATCGGCGGCGGCAAGGGCGGTTCTGATTTTGACCCGAAGGGTAAATCGGACAGAGAAGTTATGGCATTCTGCCAGAGCTTCATGACAGAGCTTTGCAAGATCATCGGCGCAGATACAGACGTTCCGGCAGGCGATATCGGAACCGGTGCAAGAGAGATCGGTTATATGTTTGGACAGTATAAGAGAATCAAGGGCGTTTATGAAGGCGTTCTGACAGGTAAAGGACTTTCTTATGGCGGTTCCCTTGCAAGAACAGAGGCAACAGGTTATGGTCTTTTGTACTTCACAGACGAGATGCTGAAGTCCAATGGTAAGTCATTAGAGGGCAAGACGGTTGCGGTATCCGGCGCAGGTAATGTTGCGATCTATGCAATCCAGAAGGCACAGCAGCTTGGTGCGAAACCGGTTACCTGTTCTGATTCCACAGGTTGGATCTACGATCCCGAAGGAATCGACGTAGCATTATTGAAGGAGATCAAGGAAGTAAAACGTGCGCGTCTGACAGAGTATGCTGCACAGAGACCTTCCGCAGAGTATCATGAGAAGAAGAATGGCGAGCATGGCGTTTGGACAGTAAAATGTGATGTTGCTCTTCCTTGCGCTACACAGAACGAGTTAGACCTTGATGACGCAAAGGCGCTTGTTGCAAACGGCTGCTTTGCAGTTGCAGAGGGTGCGAATATGCCTACTACACTGGAGGCTACAAAGTATCTGCAGTCCAACGGCGTATTGTTTGCACCGGGCAAGGCTTCCAATGCCGGTGGCGTTGCAACCTCCGCATTGGAGATGAGCCAGAACAGCGAACGTCTTTCCTGGACATTTGAGGAAGTGGACAGCAAGCTGAAGAACATCATGATCAACATCTTCCACAATGCTGATGATGCTGCTAAGAAGTATAATGTTCCCGGCGATTATGTAGCAGGCGCTAATATTGCTGGATTTGAGAAGGTCGTTGAGGCTATGCTGGCGCAGGGAGTAGTATAAAACCTCCGGCGCGGGAAACGCTTTTATCAGTGCTTCCCTAAGATCATATATAATGTGGACAGGCCCTGTAAACAAATCAAATCTATGATTCGATTGACGTTTATAGGGCTTTTCTTTATATATTGATAAGGATAGAGTTAAGAAAATCTGCGGAAAGTAAATTATAATTTTATTGGAAGAGCAAGATTTGGAGAGTGCTATGGAAGTGAAATTAAAAAGAATAGACATCAAAGAAGCGGAAAAATTATGGAAAATGCAGGTTGAGGCATTTCAAGATTTATATGAAAAGTATCAAGATACAGAAACCAGTCCTGCAACAGAAAATATTGATAAGATACTGATGAGATTGAATCAACCCTTTACATATTATTATTGGATTGAGGCAGAAAATATAACGATAGGTGCTATTCGAATTGTTGATAAAAAAGAAGCTGGTAAATCAAAGAGAATATCACCTGTTTTTGTAATGGCAGAATATAGAAATAAAGGATTTGCACAAAAAGCAATGCAGTTGGCGGAGGAAATTCACGGCGAATCAAATTGGGAACTGGAAACTATATTACAGGAAAAAGGCAACTGCTATTTATATGAAAAAATGGGATATTATCAAACAGGAAAAACCGAAGTGATTAACGAAAAAATGACATTAGTATTTTATAAAAAGAGCATCGTGAGCACTTTTCCAAAAAGCGAAAAATCTATTTGAGTGATAATATTAAATTGATCTCGGAAAGGAAGACGGAGCTGCCGGGGAGGAAGATATCATGATCTTAAGTGTCAGCCGCAGGACGGATATTCCGAATTATTATTCGGATTGGTTTTTTAATAGGCTTAAAGAAGGTTTCGTATATGTAAGAAATCCTATGAATCCGCATCAGGTCAGTAAGATCGACATCTCTCCCGATGTAGTGGACTGTATTGTGTTTTGGACGAAAAATCCGGAACCAATGATAGAGAGATTGGATGAATTAACCGCATATTATTATTATTTTCAATTTACGCTGACAGGATACGGACGGGATATGGAATGTAACGTTCCCCATAAAAAAGAGATCATGATACCGGTCTTTCAAAAGTTATCTGAGAAGATCGGAAAGGATAAGGTGGTCTGGAGATATGACCCGATCATATTTACCAAAGTTTATACGCCGGAGTATCATGCCAAAGCATTTGAACAGATCGCGGGTGCGCTGAAGGGCTGTACCAATCAGTGCGTGATTAGTTTTGTTGATACCTATGCTAAGAATCAAAAAAATATGGAAGCGGTCAATGCTTATGATATAGATGAACCTGCATTAAAAGAATTTTGTAAAACATTAAGTGAAATAGCGGGAAAAAACAAAATGGCGATTGGCAGCTGCGCTGAGAGTATGGATTTATCAGATTGCGGCATTGAGCATAATTGTTGTATTGATAAGAAGTTGATAGAGGATATCACAGGTTATAAAATAAAGGCAGGAAAAGATAAGAATCAAAGACCGGAATGCGGCTGTGTGGAAAGCGTGGATATCGGAACTTATAATACCTGTCAAAACGGCTGTAAGTATTGTTATGCGAATCATAGTCAGGAAAGCGTTGTAAGAAATTGCAGTAAATATGATTTAAATTCTCCCTTATTGTGCGGAATGCTTGCAGAAGAAGATAAGGTAAATGAAAGAAAAATAACTTCTCTAAAAGAGAAACAGATGAGCCTGTTTGACTGATAAGATCATCAGAGGCGGGAAGGGGCAGATGGAATGCAATTAACTATGTTGGGCACGGGACATGCTGCGGTAACGGAATGTTATAATACCTGTTTTTCGCTGCAGGAGGAAAACCTCCAGGAAAGTTTTCTTGTGGATGGAGGCGGCGGCAATGCGATCCTACAGCAGTTAAAAAAAGCCGGGATCGATTGCAACAGTATCCATCAGATGTTTGTCACCCATAAGCATATGGATCATTTGATGGGAATACTCTGGATGATCCGGGTCATCTGTCAGAATATGAGAAACGGAACCTATGAAGGGGATGCATTTATCTATGCCCATGAGGAAGTGGTGGGGATGATTTCTTCCATTTGCCGGATGTTATTGATGGAACGACAGGCCGTTTATCTGGGGGATCGGGTTCATTTAATCACGGTGGCAGACGGGGAACATCGGACGATCTTAGGGAAGGATGTGACATTTTTTGATATCCATTCTGATAAAGCGAAGCAGTTTGGATTTTCTATGGAGCTTGCAGAGGGAGAGAGATTGACCTGCTGTGGGGACGAGCCATATCATGAGTGTAATGAGGCTTATGTAAAAGGGAGCAAATGGCTGATGCATGAGGCTTTTTGTCTTTCCTCCCAGGCAGATATCTTTCGGCCTTATGAGAAAAAACATTCTACGGTAAAGGATGCCTGCGAGACTGCGGAACGCTTAAATGTGGAACATCTGATTCTCTATCATACAGAGGACCGGAATATCAAAGAGCGCAGGGAATTGTATCTGGCGGAGGGACAAAAATATTATCATGGAAAGCTCCATGTTCCGGAAGATCTGGAGAAGATAACATTATAAAAATGCCTGAGAAACGGCATTTTTATCCGGGTATAAGTCGCATTAAAAACAGCGGAATAGAGGAAAATCTGAGGAGATAACATGCAGAAAGACAGTTCAGAATACCAGACAGTTGAACATCTGTTTGAACCGGTATATAATAGTAATTCGAGAATATTGATTTTAGGCTCCCTGCCTTCAGTGAAGTCAAGGGAGAATCATTTTTATTACGGTCATCCCCAGAACCGTTTTTGGAAACTGATCGCAATGTTGTGCCAACAGTATAACCGGCAGGAAATAAGCGGTGTGGAGAAAAGCGG
Organism: uncultured Lachnospiraceae bacterium; assembly: GCA_964421915.1. Lineage (GTDB taxonomy): Bacteria > Bacillota > Clostridia > Lachnospirales > Lachnospiraceae > NK4A136. The sequence goes on along the minus strand of CAYQZB010000006.1, from coordinate 88,117 downwards.
TGTGCCGGGAACAGAATCGGCGGGGATAGTGGCTGTGCCGCAGACGATAGAGGAAAAAAAGAAGTTACTATATGATCACCATATCGCCATCTGGGATGTGATTGCGCAGTGCGATATTATCGGTTCCAGCGACAGCTCCATCAAAAATGTGATTCCCAACGATATGCAAAAGATCTTAGATCATGCACCCATTGAAAGAATCTATGCGAACGGCGGTAAAGCATATGAGCTGTACATGCAGTATTGTTATCCGGCATGCAAAAGAGAGATTACAAAGCTTCCGTCCACAAGTCCTGCCAATGCCGCGTTTTCCATGGATAAGCTGTTGGCGGCATGGAGTGTGATTATGGCATTATGAGCGCAGAAGCATCAAAGGAGAAAATTTTATGGGATTTATAGAATTACTGTTGTTAGCAGTAGGATTGAGCATGGACGCTTTTGCTGTTTCCATATGCAAGGGATTATCTATGAAAAAGGCTTCAGTGAAGGGTATGGCAGTCTGTGGTGGATGGTTTGGCAGTTTTCAGGCATTGATGCCTCTGATTGGTTATCTGGCGGGCAGAATGTTTGCAGACGCGATTGCTGCTTATGACCATTGGGTAGCGTTTGGTTTGTTATTCATTATTGGAGAGAATATGCTTCGGGAGGCATTGTCAAAGAAAGAGGGAGAGGAGGAGAGCGGAGATCTGTCTGTTAAGACGATGTTTGTCATGGCGGTGGCAACTTCGATCGACGCTTTGGCAGTCGGCGTTTCCCTTGCGATGGCAGGTGATGTGAATATCTGGACTGCTGTCATACTGATCGGCTGTACGACATTTATCCTGTCTGCTGTGGGTGTAAAGGTGGGAAGCATCTTCGGCAATAAATTTGAAAAGAAGGCGCAGGCTGCAGGAAGTGTTATTTTGATGCTTCTGGGAATAAAGATATTATTGGAGCATCTGGGGATTTTGAGTTGAATATTTATAAAATGGAAACTTATATCATTTTATATCAAGACGAAAGGTATGGCTATTAATATGACATTTTCTATCAATTTTCTGATTTTATTTGGAGTGGCATTATTGTGCAGCGCGGTGGGATTTTATAAGTATGTGTATTTTATATCCATAGGTTATGGCGCTGCCATAGCGGGACAGGGATTGGCGATGCTGATATTGTTCCGTGAGGATCTGACGCTGCCCGTGATTGTACTGTGTGCGCTGCTGATTCTGTACGGATGCAGATTAAGCGGCTATCTGCTGTTTCGTGAAGTCAAAAGCGTAAGTTATCAAAAGCATATGAAAACGGAGATCAAGGATGGTTCTGATATGAAGCTTGGAATCAAAGTACTTCTATGGATTTCCTGCGGACTGCTTTATGTGCTGATGGTTTCCCCGGTATTTTACCGGATCGAGAATCAGGATGTCCATGGGGACGTGGCATTTTATATAGGGATAGTGCTTATGGCCTTTGGTTTGGTATTGGAATCTGCTTCTGATATCAGTAAGAACAGACAGAAGAAGGTCAATCCGAAAAGATTCTGTGACAAGGGACTGTTCAGGATCGTGAGATGTCCTAATTATCTGGGAGAAATGATCATATGGACAGGGGTATTGGTTGTCGGCACATCATCATTTTGTACAGTTGGACAGTGGAGCGTTGCGGTGGCTGGTTATCTGGGAATTATCTATGTCATGTTCAGCGGCGCAAGAAGACTGGAGATCCGGCAGAATAAGAACTACGGTGATGACCCGGAATACCAGGCATATGTGAAGAAAGTGCCGATCATGGTTCCGTTTGTGCCGCTATACAGTGTAGAAAAATATAAGTTTTTAGTGCTTTAATTTTTATTCTGCATTTTTTTGCCCTACAAGGTCGATCTGCCGCCACTTGCCCTGTCGGTATCGGAGATAGGTAAGCAGCGCATTTAAAAGCCATGAGATCAGCAGAGAGAAAAAGAGGGCGTCCGGGTGTCCATTCGGCCAGTCTTCTGAACTGTTCCAAGCTGCAAGAAGATAAGCAAGAGGGACGCGTACTACAACCGTGGTGATAAGAGAGATCACCATCGTTGATAACGTATCTCCTGCGGCCCTTAAGATACCGCCATAGATTTGGATGATTCCCATGGCAATATATCCTGCAGCGAGGATCTTTAACCCGCGTCCACCCAGTTCTACCACATGTTGATATATGATAGGATCTGTATTTTCTTCATTTATAAAGAAGGCGATAAACTGTTTGCCAAAAAGGAGCAGTGCAAGTACGATGACCGCTGAGACGCACAGGGTAAGACATAGCGCTGCCCGTTCACCGGGTTTTAGCCTGTCTGTCCGTCCGGCGCCGATATTCTGACCGATATAGGTGGAGATTGCAAGCCCAAAGGTAAAAGCAGGCAGTACGGCAAATCCATCTACACGCATGATGGCAGTATTAATAGCGGGAACAAAGTCCGCCATCTGGTTGGTCAGACTCTGCACCATTACAAGCGCAAGGGAGAAAATTCCCTGTGTAATGCCGGAGGGAAGTCCAAGCTTTAATATTTTCTTACAAACGTCAAATTTAGGGATCAGATTTTTCCTGGTGATCTCTACAATATCTTTCATCCGAAGGAGACGGATGATACATAAAAGTCCGGAGACGCCCTGGGCAAGGATAGTCGCCAATGCAACGCCCTGTACCCCCATGCCGAGGCCGGCTACAAACCAAAGATCCAGTATGATATTCAAGCCTGCGGAAACCAGCAGGAAGATCAGAGGATAAAGGCTGTCGCCAAGTCCGCGGAGGATACCGGAGACAATATTGTAGAAAGCCGCACCGATGATTCCCCAAAAGATGATCTGCAGATAGGCAGCCGCCAGATCATAATATTTTGCCGGAGTGTTGATAAGGGTAAGCAGAGGTCGGGAAAGAGGAACCCCTGCTGCCGTAACAAGCAGGGCGGCGCTAAAAACAAGGGTAATGGAGGTGCCGACGCAGACAGAAAGACGTTTTTTATCCTTTGCTCCGAAATATTGCGCGACAAGAATCCCCACACCGGTAGAGATTGCGATAAATAACACAAGCAGCAAGTTGATGATCGGCGCGGACACGCCTACTGCGGAAAGCGCATCTATGCCGTTGTAGCCGTTGCGCTCTATAGAACAATATTTTCCTACCACCACAGAGTCAACTGTGGAATAGAGCTGCTGCGCCAGATTACCGATCAAAAGAGGAATTGCAAATTTAGCAATTACTTTTACCGGACTGCCGACAGTCATATCCTGCGCGCCAAATAGTGAGTTAAGTTTTTTCGGCATTTGAAATCTCCAGAATTATGTAATATAAGCGATACTTATCAATAATAGCGAGAATAAAAATTATTGTCAAGGCTGGGTGTTGATAGAATAGAAAAAGTGGTTTAAAATAAAGATGGTATTCGCAAAAGAAATTTATTCATCTTGCAAATATTGTACCTGCGGCAGCACGAATTCGCAGGTTACGGAAAGGCATGGTTATTTATATGGGCATCCTTAATAAATTTTCAAAATTGATCATAACCCTGTTGGTATTGATTTTTCTGTTTATTATCATATGCGCGTTAAATCCGGAGCTTTCTAAAAGGATAGGGGATTCCCTTTTCCCGAAAGAGGATCAGTCAGTATCTTTGAGCATTAATCATACGGATTCGGACTTGCCGGATCCCGTGGGGGACGGCGTATCGGACAATGATATTGTCAACGAGCCGGTTCAGACGCCGCTGTTTCCTGATTATAATGTGAATCAGACGGTAATTCCTAATGGAAATAACCAACCGGCTTCCAATGGGTCGCTGGACTGGAGCAGCACAGGAATAGCAAAAGATACTGCTTCTACATATGTCGCGCCTAACACGTCCGGTCTGACCATTCCCAATGCGGTCAGCGGCAAGAATGGATATCAGCCTCTGCAGGAGGAATACATACCGGTCAGCAGCGCGCAGGCTGAGCAGATTGAAAACCAGCTAGGCACAGGATTTACCGGGGAAGGGCTGACGTTTGATCCGTACTGGTATCCATACTATGGCATGCTGGATGAGAGGGGGCAGCATATTTATTGCCAGATCTATGCTAATGCGAAAGAACTGAACGCTGCATTTGCACCATTGGAACCGATTACGTCAGGTCAGCTGAAATACGCGCTGACTGCGGTATATAACGACCATCCGGAGCTGTTCTGGCTGGACACGGCGTATTACTGCAAATATACCCCGGAAGGACGATGTGCGGAGATCGGCCTGCAATTTAACCGTACTGCGCAAAATCTGGAAAGTGCAAAAGCGGCTTATGAGAGCAGGGCGAGGGAGATCCTTGACAAAGCGCGGGGATTATCAAGTGATTACGCAAAAGAAGTATATGTCCATGATGCGCTGATAGGCAGTATTACCTATGATCTCAGGGCGGAGATGAACCAGAGTGCGTACAGTGCGCTGGTAAACGGGCGGACGGTATGCGCAGGATATGCAAGGGCATTTCAATATCTGATGCAGCAGCTGGATATCCCATGCTATTATTGTGCGGGCTATGCCGGAGAAAGACATGCGTGGAATATCATCGTGCTGGATGACGGCTGTTACAATGTGGATACGACATGGGATGATGTCGGTGACGGCACCTATGATTATTTTAATAAGACCGATGCGGATTACGCAAGCAATCATGTAAGACAGGAGCTTTCCGTGTATCTGCCGTCGTGCAATGGCAGGGCATACCGCAATCTGGAAAAGCCGACGCAGACAGCATCATCCAATCAGACAGCTTCATCGAATCAGACCACTTCGTCCAATCAGACAGGTTCATTAAGGACTCTGGCGGATGTCGGCATATCGGAGTCGCAGGTCTTAAAGGATATGGCGGGATATTACCAGAACTGCCATAACCGGATCCTGGCAAATGGCAAAGGGGATTACACCTTCTATAATGTGATAGAGGGAAAACAGCTGCTGGCCAGATGGGAACAGGAAATGGATAATGGCACTTATAAGGATGAATATATGACTGATGTCATGATTGAAATAGATGCCGGAGACTGTGAGATGCAGCTGCAGGTGGAGGAGCTGCAGGGAGAACGGTATCTGATCACGCATAAAGTATCATTAAAATAAGGTATGGAGGTTAGGAGGAGAGAAACGGTAAATGTCTGAATTAAGTGAATCCATCCGGAAAAATTTCCGGGAGGGAGACGACATCAGGGATGCGGGTCTGACCCCGCCGGAGGATATCAAGAGGTTTGATGATATTTTATATGGCGCTGATGAGAAGTGGCAGTGTTTGGATGTCTATCGTCCGATTGCTTCGGAGGGAAGGAAGCTGCCTGTGATTGTCAGTGTGCACGGCGGTGCATGGGTATATGGTGATAAAGATCGTTATCAGTATTATTGCATGAGCCTTGCCCGGTATGGATTTGCAGTGGTGAACTTTTCTTACCGTCTTGCGCCGGAATATAAATTCCCCAGCCAGCTTGAAGATATAAACAGCGTGTTTGCATGGGTTTTGGAGCATGCGGAAGAATATGGATTTGATGCACGATACATCTTCGGGGTAGGAGATTCTGCAGGAGCGCATCTTCTGAGTCTTTATTCTGCCATCTGCACCAATGAGGAATATGCAAAGAATTATGATCTGCAGATTCCGGAAGGTTTTGTGCCGACGGCGGTTGCGCTGAACTGCGGCATCTATGATATGGCGGATGAAAAGAAAAGGGAGGAGGTTACTTTTTCCATTATGGCGGATCTGCTTCCCAAACAGGGGACACCGGAGAAATTAAAGCTTGTTTCTCCAGAAAGATACGTCACGGCTCATTTTCCGCCGACCTATCTGATGACGGCAAGCGGCGACTTCCTGAAAAAGCATACGCCATATATGGCGGAACGCCTGACGGAACAGGAAGTGGAGTTTGAATATCATTTTTATGGAAATTCTGAAAAAACGCTGGGGCATGTATTCCATGTGAATATGAAGCTGGAAGATGCTGTCAGGTGTAATAAGGACGAATGCAGGTTTTTTCAAAAATATATTACTTAAGTAAGTTCACCTTGCTTAGGGCGTGATCTATGCTCAATAAGAAAAAAGCAATGATAAGCAGTATAAATATAGTGAGGATGTCCCAGATATCTGCTCTTGGCTCAGCAAGCAGTTTTGATAATGTGACATTGATGCAAATGTTAAGTGGAATGGCAAGCAGCACACTGATTCCGGCAGCACGGAATTTTCTGGCGCACAGACGGCAGGAAACAAAATATATGCTCCAGAGATATACGAGGGAGATCAGTGACATACGCCAGCCGATGGTAAATACTGCCGGTACATTGATCAGGATGCCCAGCAGATAAAGATAGGGAATGAGAAAAATACTCAGCGCCATCAGACCTCCGGTGATGCCTTTTTTTCCAAGGATCACGATCGGGAAAGTGATCACATAGGCAAAAATGATAGAGCTTAATGTAATGCACGACCAGGTCAATTCTCCGGTAATGGCAATATCGCATATGGAGCAGACTACGATCCCAAGAAAAAGGACAATGGAATAAATGAAAGCAAACAAAACATTTTTTCTATTGCTGTTTTCATCTTTTCTTTTCAGGATGATTAAATTTTCTTCTGCGCTTTGCGCATAAGCATCCGTATCCATCCGTTCACCGCTTAACAATTCATTTACATTTATCCCTAATATTTCACATAGTTCCAGCATAATAGAGGAATCCGGCATACTTTTTCCGTTTTCCCATTTGGAAACTGCCCTGTCTGTAATGTTTAGTTTTTCTGCCAGCTGTGCCTGGGTAAGCTGTTGCTCCTTACGACATGCGGCAATAAATGCTCCGATTTTGACCTGATCCATCATAGTAACCATACCTTTCCGTAACCTGCGTATCGCATTTTATAATAGCCTGAATTTTCTAAATATAAGATTACAATATTTTAACGGATAAGTATACAAACCAGTGGTTGAGTTATTAAAAATCTTTATTTTATCAGTTTTTTTCTCCCTTTTTAAATTGTGTGCCTGTGAAAAATAGGTTATAATCATACTAACAATATTTAAGTTTGTGGAATAGTTAATAAGAACAATTTCCCGAAAAGCAGAGAATAATTTTTAATGGATTAAGGATTTGCAAATGATATATTATATCTTAAGATTTTTTGTTATTTGCTGATCAGGCACAGGACTGAGAAGGTGGATAGATTTTCCCGCTGATGAAGTTTAACATAATCAAAAATAGAAGCTTGACAATTAGGTCTACAAGATGTAAACTAATGGCGGTGGTTTACATATTGTAGACCTTTGCCATTGATACAGATATATGATAGAAGAAGCATGGAGGCAAAATAATTATGAATGATAAGAAATTGGGCGCTATTGAAGCCAGATTCGCAGATATGATATGGGAGAATGAACCGGTAGGTTCGGGAGATCTTGTGGCAATGTGTAGCAGAATACTGAATTGGAAGAAATCTACTACATATACCGTATTAAGGAGATTGTGCGAAAGGGGAATCTTTCAGAACCGGGAGGGAGTCGTCACATCCCTGATTTCCAGACAGGATTATTATGCGATCCAGAGCGAACAGTTTATTGAAGAAACATTTTCGGGATCGCTGCCGGGATTTCTGGCATCATTTACCACAAGAAAAAAACTTTCCGAACAGGAAATAGAGGACCTGGAACGGTTGATAGAAGAGAATAGGAGGAAATAGCTATGCTGTTGGAAATGTTGTCCGGAATCGTCAATATGAGTATGACTGCCAGTATCGTGATCATAGCAGTGCTCCTGCTTCGGTTGGTGTTAAGAAAAGCGCCGAAAGTATATTCTTATCTGTTGTGGTTTATTGTTTTATTCCGGCTGCTTTGCCCGGTGTCCATATCTTCCGCAGTGTCTTTGATGGGGATGTTTGATACTCCGGTAACGGAGGAGGGTGTGATTACCTATATTCCATATGTGGACAATTCCGTAAGGGAAATAACGGCGGTAAACTTTGAAATCATCCCTGATGGACTTGCTTCAGAGGAGATGCACGGGGTGGAAAAAACGGAAACGACATATGATCTACAGGAGATTCTTGTTACAACGGGAGTAGTATTGTGGATTGCCGGTGTTGTGGCATTGCTTATATATAGCATATTTAGTCTGGTGCGACTTTTAAAAAAGCTGGTGGGTTCCGTGAAAGTAGAAGATGGGATTTATCGAGCGGATCATATTGTGACGCCTTTTGTTATGGGCATTATATATCCGCGGATCTATCTTCCGTCAAAGCTTACGGAAACAGAAAAAAATTATATTCTGATGCATGAAAAGCACCATATCAAAAGAGGCGATCATATCTTTAAAATATTATTTTATATGACATTATGCGTATATTGGTTTAACCCTCTGGTCTGGGTCGCATTTTATCTGTTTGTAAAGGATATGGAGATGAGCTGTGATGAGGCTGTCATGCGGCGGATGATGTCGGATATCCGCGCGGAATATTCGGAGGCTCTTTTATGCCTTGCAACAGGACGGCGTATGATGACAGGCATGCCGCTTGCTTTTGGGGAGGGAGATACAAGAGCCCGGATAAAAAATATCTTAAAGTGGAAAAAACCTAAGAAAGCGGCTGTGATTGCTGCGATGATTTTGTGCGTGGCTGCTGCGGCCTGTTTGGTCACTAATCCTAAAGTGGCTGCTTCCGGCATGAATATTGCTTCCGGCGATGCAGGATCTTCGCCCGGTATGAACGATGCTTTTGATGATGCAGAGTATGCTTCGGCAGTGGAGGCGTTAAGGGCGGCGGTGATCAGATATTATCAGGCATATGCTGTCCCTGCTGATTTTTCCTGCGCCGGCATTATGATACGTTCGGTGGATATGTTTGTTTTGGCTGATGAAATGGATGCACGCAAAACGGCAGTATATTATATTTATGCCATGTATAAGGATATGGATCTTAAGGAAGACGGCGTAAAGGAACTGGTAACCATTTCTGCCGCGCCAATGGTCATTACGCTTATTTGGGATGCGGACGGGGGATATCGTGTGGAAGAAGACGGTATTGTGGCGGTCAATGACCTTACGGGAGAAGACTATAAAGCCTGTATGCAGGAAAATTTCCCGGAATCTTATCATGAAGACGGTTCCCGTAAACTGTCAGATCTGTACAAGATGATTTTATGCATGGATTGTCACGCGCAGGCGGTGGAATACGGACAATTGGATACGGATGCCATTATAGGCGGATTGGTTGACCATATTGCAGGGGAACCGCTGGCATCCTCGGCAACGCAGGATTACATTCGAAATTCGCCAGTGGAATATCGGGAGCTTATTTATTATGGAAATTATACGATAGCATATGCGGAAGCATATCGACAGACAGGCGCAGCGGATCTGAAGATGGCAATTTTAGATTGTGCAGAGGCGGAAATCCGTATGTATATTGAGAGACCTGATGAAGCACAGCAGGAGCGGAATGAGCTTAATGTGCAAATTGTCATCACCGAGCAGGAACGGAATGAGCTTAATGCGCTACAGGATCAGCTTAATGTGCAAATTGCCATCACCGAGCAGGAACGGAATGAGCTGATTGCGCTGCAGGAACTTAACGAATTGATTGCGCAACTGGGGATGGTTGATGGGATGATTGCCAGTACCGAGCTGGAGCTTAACAAACTGATTGCACGATAGGAACAGTTTGATGAACTTATTGAGATGCAGGCGAGGAGGGAGATCCGGTCTATGCCACAATGGATGTTGCAGTTTGATAAAAAGAGTGATATATTTATTTTATCAAGTAAGTAAAATAAAATAATTAGGGAGAAAGTATTATGGGAACAGTACAACAGAGAAATATTGCTCTTTGTATCATTTTGTCACTGGTGACTTGTGGGATCTACGGCATTTATTGGTTTGTGTGTCTGACAAACGACACTAATGCAGTAGCAAACGAGGAAGGAACATCCGGCGGGCGGGCTTTTTTGTTCGCTTTAATTACTTGTGGAATTTATACCTTTTACTGGGCTTATAAATGCGGAGAAAAACTGGATAAGGCAAAAACGGACAGAGGCATGCAGGCTTCCGGCTTAGGAGTGCTCTATCTGATTCTTTGTTTCTTCAGTCTCGGAATCGTTGCTTATGCATTGATCCAGAACGAACTGAATAGTCTTGCATAATAAAAGATGGACGGTAAGCGCCTTGGAAAAGCAGGAATGGTTATTTTGCTTCTTGCGGGATATTACATATTTGTCAGATATACCGGGATAGGTATTCCCTGCCTGTTCCGGTATGTTTTTCATTTACAGTGTCCGGGCTGCGGTATTACCCACTTGCTGCTGTCTTTGGGAAGAGGGGATATTTACGGAGCTTTTTACAGCCATCCTGTTATCTTTTGTTTTATGCCGTTTCTTTTATGGATCATAATAAAATCAGTCGGAAACTATCTGTTTACTAAAAAAACAGTCTGGCGAAAATGGGAATCCGCCGGGATGTGGCTGCTTGCGGCAGTTTTGATTTTATTTGGGATATTTCGCAATATCCCATGAATAGGTCATATACATCTGACCTCCTGCTTTTTCAAAAGGCAGATGCCGATGCAGGAAATGATCATCCCTGCGGCACAGCACAGAATCGGCATAAAGTGACCATGCAAAAGGCTTCCGGCATAATCAATATTATGTTCCAATAATGCCATCTCCTCATTGTCCATGCTTGATAAATATATGCTGGCACACATCCATATCCCCCAGAGAACCCAGTAGATGATCTGGCCAAAACGGATCAGGAGGCTGCCGAGGAACAGGCGTATGCCCAAAGCGATGGCTGCGAATGCCAGCACCCAGAAGATGCCGGAAGAAAAGCTGCCAAACAGCGCAGCGAAAAACGGAAACAAGAATTCTTTTGAGGAGTCGGGATAGAACAAAAAATATACCAATAAGGAGTTTATCTCACCATTCACATATCTGACCGTTTAGAATGCCACAACAGTATTCCCTGTAATATTCCATACTCGGTTATGATGGATGCTAAAATACTTATTACCAATTCCTTTGATAATGGTTCTTCAATATTCAATAGCCTATACCATTGTTCAAAGACAAGTAATCCTTTGATCCAAGCTCCTTCTTTATTTAGTGCCAACTGAAGGACAGCTTCTATTACCAAAAATTTAATAAATGCAAAAGTTCCTCCAATTACAGAACTGCGACACAAAATAACATATAAAACTGTGCAGGAACATACATGAAAGAAGAATAATAATAAGCAGAAAATCCGCAAGAAAAAATCTTCACACAATGCGACCGGAAAAAACAACAGATATGCTATCATGCAAACAATCATAACTACCGGTATAATTATGCCACAGCTCATAGTCTTTGAAAGAGCAATTTCGCAAAAAGTATGTCCACTCATGATCTCATAATAGATTGTCTTTTGACGAAACTCTCTACCTATATATACCGCTATTATCGTACAGATGAAAGCAAGCAAATACAAAAAGTCAGGTGCCATTGAAGCCCATACCATTTTTCCCGTAATCTCACTCTCCAAACCAACAAGATTGATATAGCTCATAAAAAACAATACTAGCGGGATTAAAACAACGTATTTCATAATTGATATTGAATGAAAAAAACGGTATAACTCAATCCGAAACAGATTACTCTTCTTCATTCTTAGTTACCTCCTAAAAATCTATTCTCTTTGAAGATAACTGTATGATAACCAATAATATTATGTATTCAACAACAGCTCCGCCGATAATGCTTATCATATATTCTGGCGGAATCACAATATCCGTATTAGTAACCGCACTCCACTGACTCATAACCGATAATGCCTTACATCTGTTGTAAACATCTGATGTCACAAACAGCTCCGCTGTAAACAAAACCAAAACTTCAAGTAATGTAAATCTGACAAACGCTAAACAACCGCCTAATGCACCATTTCTGCAAAGCATTACATATAAAACTGTACAAGTACAAATATGGCACAATATAAAAAACATAAACAAAATATGTACCAATGAATACATTTGCAATGCTCCTGAAACAGACACAAAAAATATAAGTATGCATAACTGCAACATTAGTGAAACACAAAGCCCACACGTAATCGTTTTCGTACAGCAAATTCTCCATAAGCTGTATCCTGCCATAACCTCATGATTAATCGTCTTTTGTTTAAATTCCCTACCCACATAATTTGCTGCCACTACAGAAACAATAAAGACAATCATCAGATTTACTACCCTCATTGTGGAATTTATAGCTCCCATTTGAGTGCCATCACTAAGCAAAGCTTCAGAATTATCAACAGCAAAAAAAATGATTGCAAAAAAGATTGTAACCATGCATATAAACATGAAAAAAGAATGAATAAAACGATACATTTCAACTCTATATAAATTACCTTTCCTCATTGCCAATTATCTCCCTCATATAATATTGTTCAAGATCAAGCGATAAATCTTTCAAAGTTTTTTTATCGATCATATCTATTATCTTTCCAGCCTTTATGAATACAAAATCAGAAGATAACTGAAATAATTCCCCCAAAATATGACTTGATATTAAAAGCGTAATGTTTTTTTCTTGGCATAAACCAAGCATTATCTCTCTCAATTCAACAATGCCCTCAGGATCAACGCCATTCATTGGTTCATCTAATACCAACACCTCCGGATTTGATGCAAGAGCACAGGCAATACCAAGTCTCTGTTTCATACCAAGCGAGAATTGCTTTACTTTCTTTTTCCCTGTTTTGTCAATCTTTACAAGTTCCAATAATTGTTTCAGCTTTTCTTCATTAGTCTCACCCTTAATGCCGCCGATTATTTTAATATTCTCAAGTGCTGTCATACTTTCATATAAATAAGGATTTTCAATCATAAAACTCATTTTTCTCCTGAATGTTTCAATCGGCTCTCCCGTCGAAACAATTATTTCGCCCGAGGTAGGCACTGACAATCCTGCAAGAAGTTTAAAAAAAGTTGTTTTTCCAGCACCATTCGGACCAATAATACCATAAATATGACCACTTTTAATTTCAAAATTAAAATTATCTACTGCTATTATCTTTTTATATTTCTTGGTAAGATTCGATATTTTTAACATGCCACTAATTGTCCTCTCTCCTTTCTTCATCTATTACATATAGGCAGGCAAAGCAGACATTATATACATCTGACTTCCTGCTTTTTCAAAAGGCAGATGCCGATGCAGGAGATGATTATCCCTGCGGCACAGCACAGAAGCGGTATAAAGTGACCGTGCAAAAGGCTTCCGGCATAATCAATATTATGTTCCAATAATGCCATCTCCTCATTGTCCATGCTTGATAAATATATGCTGGCACACATCCATATCCCCCAGAGAACCCAGTAGATGATCTGGCCAAAACGGATCAGGAGGCTGCCGAGGAACAGGCGTATGCCCAAAGCGATGGCTGCGAATGCCAGCACCCAGAAGATGCCGGAAGAAAAGCTGCCAAACAGGGTTGTAAAAAACGGAATCTCCGGTTGTTCTCTGGAAAATTCAGAATAGCATAAGGGAATCAGTACGCCGTTCTCCAATTGAAACAGGAGAACGCAGATGATATACAGGATCAGGCTTCCGAGGACGGTCTGGAACAATTCCGCCAGGATGTAGTTTTCCCTTGTTGTGCTCATGGATATGGCAAGCGTAAAATATTTTTTTACGGTAAAAGGACCGCTAATGATCCAGAACATAGCAACTGAAATAAGGGACATTGTACTGGCCAGAGGAAATACAGGCGTATCACGCAGTCCGCCTAGGATTCCATACATGATGATCAGATTTAGAATCAGTCCGATAAGATAGACCAGTCCGGTGATGGTAAGTAGGGAAACAAAGTTTTTTTGAGTGATATTCCAAAATTTTCTCATAATATTCTCCATTCCGCCGCCTTCAGCGGCTCAGATAGCTTTCTTTAGATTTCATATAAAACTGCTTATGCTACATTCTGTCGATGGTCCTTTTGCCAAAAAGAGTTACGATCAGACCATAAAGTATCAGCATGCCTCCGATGATGAGTAATCGGGAGGAGGGGCTCGATAGATATTCTGTCATAAGGAAGAAAGAGTTCAGTGCAAAAACAGCTAAGCCGCCATAAAAGATAACCAGAATCAGTATCATTTTTGCATAGCCGAACCGGCGGATCAGAAACCCATTCAGAATCCCTAAAGTAGCAGATAAGAGTTCCGAGATCACAAAGGACAGGATCATATCGGCTGTTATGGGAGTGGAAGCAATCATCTTCATGAGCAGAAAGATTGCTAAACATTCAATTAACAGCTCTGCTGTGAGAATATAAATGCTTAGATAGATATTTCTGCGGGTACACCCCATAGACAGGCAAAAATCGATCTGGTATCTGATATAGTTTACGATCAGGGCGCAGGGGATGATGGCCAGAATCGTTTCGAGATATCCTATGATTTCTTCCGGCGATCCATTGACAAATGAAGTCAGAAAGACACCGTAAATCAGACCGCCTAATATAATAATGGAAAATACTTTCCCCTGATACAGGCTGATATATTGTATATGACGTTTGAGACCTTCGTTCATAATCGTATGCTCCTTTTAAAAACTAATTTTCGTCTCCGCAGATTGCAATAAAGAGATTCTGCAAAGATACCGGCTGTACGGAAATCTCGCCGGATGAATGAAATTCCTGACCATTCTCCATCAGTACCGTGATGCCCTTGCTGCGCCCGATTTTCTCGGGACGGTATGTTTTTAAACCTTTGACTGCCGCGTCAACAGCATCTTCCCTGCCGCTGATATGGACCGTTCTTGATAACAGATCTTCCGTATTTTCTTTGAGAAGAATGGCGCCGTCTTTTAACATTATGACTTCTTCAAAGACAGGAGAAGCTTCATCAATGATATGTGTGGAAATCAGAAAAGTGCGTCCAGTTTTTTCATATTCTTCCAATAACAGTTTGTAAAACTTATCGCGCATGAAGACGTCCAGACCGGCAACAGGCTCATCCAGCAGCGTATAATCGGCTTTACTTGCCAGCGCCAGAATGATGGTAAGCATGGACAGCATACCCTTTGACAGCTTCAGGATTTTTTTGCCCGGTTCCAGTTCAAAAATTTTCACAAGACGCTCTGCCATTTCCTTATCCCAGTGGGGATAATAAATAGAAGCGGCTTTTAAATAATCTTTTACCTTCATCGAGGCGATGGTGCTTTCCGCAACCGGATTCAGTTCTCTGGAAAAGCAGATATGGGAAAGCGCCTGCTGATTTTCCCAGACGGTTTCTTCTCCCAGCTTAATATCACCGGAGGTTGCGGGACACTGTGCGGCAAGAATGGATAAAAGGGTAGTTTTGCCCGCACCGTTTCTGCCGATCAGACCATAAATCTTACCGGGCTCTAAGGTAAGGTCGATGTTGTGCAGGACTTCTTTTTCTTTATACTTTTTAATAATGGTTTTACACTGTAATGGCATAAGTTCTTTTGCGTTTTCCATGGTGATCATTCCTTTCTCCTATCATATTTTACGGCGGATACTATTATTTTTTATCTTCTTCGGCTTGGATCATGCGGATCAGGTCTTCTCCGGTTATCCCAAGGCTGTGGGCTTCTTCCATCATAGCTTTGAAATAACGCTGGTAAAATTCCTCTTTCCGGTGCTGTCTGATCTTTTCCTTTGCCCCGGAGGTTACAAACATTCCGATCCCTCTTTTCTTATATAAAATATTTCTATCTACCAGAAGATTGATCCCCTTGGCAGCAGTTGCCGGATTGATGGCATAAAGTGCTGCAAGCTCATTGGTGGAAGGCACCCGTTCTTCTTCCAGCAGGATATCCCTGAGGATATCATTCTCGATCATCTCACTGATCTGCAGATAAATTGATTTTTCCTGGGTGAGAATCTCATTCATTACCGATCTTCCTTCCTGTTATTAAGTGGTGAAGCTGTCTGTTTTATTCCGAAACAGGTTCTGTTTTTAGATCAAATTGCTTTTTCTGTATTACAAAATATCTTTTTCGTTAGTTGGTTAGTTACTTGTGTAACTAACTATACCACCTAAAAAATGAAATGTCAACAAAAAATTTTGAGGTAAAGATTTCGGACGGCAGAAGGGAGCTGCGTGATATCTTTGTCATATTCTATATAATACTTGTACATTGCAGTAAATGTATGTATAATTATGGCATAAAAATAATTTAAGAAGACGCTGATGAAAGCGTTTCCCATGCCGGAATATTATTAATCTAAGAGGATGTATAATGAAAAAGATCAGCGTAATCGTTCCCTGCTACAATGTGGCAGAATATCTGCCCTGGTGCATGGAACATTTGTTAAGGCAGACGATAGGTATAGATAATATAGAAATTGTTCTGATAGATGATGCGTCCACGGATGATGGCGCAACGAAGGAAGTTATTCTGGCATATGAAAAACAGTATCCGGAATCAGTGATTGCCGTTTTGCTGGATCAGAACAGAAAGCAGGGAGGGGCAAGGAATGTAGGTATTTCCTATGCGGGCGGAGAGTATTTGATGTTTTGTGACGCAGATGATTGGCTGGCACCTCTGGCAATGGAAGCTATATATCAAACGGCGGTACATTATAATGCTGATGTGACTGAATATCGTTATAAAGTAGTTACGGATTATACGGAAATCGAAGAAAAAATAGAAGAAGGAAATGGCAGTAACATAGTAGTATTTTCTGACAAAGAAGCAAAAAGAAATATGCTTATGGTGTCAACAGATGAATTTTCTTTTGGCTGCATGAGAAAAATGTATAGAATGTCTTTGATCAAAGAACATGACATACGTTTTGCGGAGGGATTGATCTGTGAAGAACCGTCTTTTACTCTGCCGGTTCGTATTTATGAGAAGAGGCATGTGTTTATTGATGCGGAACTCTATTATTATTATCAGAGGCCGGATTCAACAGTTCATCGGAATTGGGATGCAAATAAGCTGGATAATGTCAAAGTATGGCTGCTTCTTATGGAAGACGTGAAAAGGAGAGGCGAGTTTACGGACTATGAGAAAGAATTGGAGTATATGTTTTATGAATGGGGATTTGGATTGAGTATTAGTATGATGCTTTATAAAGGGTATCTTCTAAATGCTAAAGAGATTACAATTTTAAAAAATATATTATTTTGTATGTTCCCTGATGTATTGAAGAATCCGTACGTTTTGGAAAAAAAGGACAAGTGGAATATCATTTTAAAAAGGATTCTGGAGCAGAAAACAGAATTGACGCAGGATGATATCAATGGCCTGCAACAAGAATTGACTATTGTGTTGCAGGAAAAAAACAGGCGATGCAAAGAGGAAGATTAAAATAAGAATGGAGGGATCTGTATGAAATGCATCAGAACTGCATTGGAAACAGAAGTTGTAAAGTATGAAGTTGGAAAAAACATGGAAGACGGATTTGAATTGTTATCCGATGTTGTGACAAAAGGCTGGATCGTTACAGATTCTCTGGTTCGGATCAAAAGGGAGAATGGCACCGTGGTATGCCCTTATATCAATACCCGCAGGGGACGTACATTTATCGGTGAAGGCGATTATGTAGTCAGGGACATCGATGGGACCAATCATGTGTGCGGTGAGGATAAAGTATTCAGCCGCTATCAGAAGATAGAGTAAAAGAACTCTAACTCTTTTCCATCCGTGACATCCTGCGGATGGAAATCGTCAAATCTGTAAATTTACTTTTCGGAGACGACTTTTCTCATATCATGGGCAGGACAATAAGTGCCTGCCATAATTTCGTGTAAAATCAAGAAATATCCAAGAAGTTTTAATAATAAAACAGGAAAGGAACAATCCAAGTAAAAATTAAGGTAGGCAGAAACCGATTTTAATAGTACAATAGATTCTGTATAAAAAAGAAAGAGGTATCATGCTATGAAGACAAAGGTATTTATAGACGGAAGCGAAGGGACGACAGGGCTTCGCATTTATGAGAGATTTGCAGGACGGGAGGATATAGAATTGCTTCCTATTGCTTCAGAACTGCGTAAGGACGTCAATGAGAGGAAACGGCTAATCAATCAGTCGGATATTACCTTCTTATGCCTTCCGGATGCAGCGGCAAAGGAATCCGTAAGTCTTTTGGAAAATGAACATGTGAAGATCATTGATACTTCTACGGCGCACAGGACAGAGCCCGGCTGGGCATATGGATTCCCGGAGCTTTCCAAAGAACACAGGGAAGCGATCCGGACAGGCAGTCGGATCGCCGTGCCTGGATGTTACGCGTCGGGATTTATCTCGCTGGTATATCCGCTGGTGGCGGGCGGCATCCTGCCGAAGGATTATCCGGTGAGCAGCTTTGCGCTTTCGGGATACAGCGGTGCGGGAAAAAAGACGATCGCAGTGTATGAAGGGAAAGACAGACCGAAGGAACTGGAGTCCGGCAGGGAGTATGCGTTGACGCAGCAGCATAAACATCTGAAGGAGATGCAGAAGATCACAGGACTTACAAGGACGCCGCTGTTTTCCCCGATCATAGATGATTATTACAGCGGGATGGTGGTTTCCGTGCCGCTCTATGCGGATATGTTAAATGGAGCGCAGACGCCGGAGAAGCTGCTTTCTTATTATGCGGATTATTATCAGGGAGAGGCGTTTATCCGGGTGAGCGGACCGGAGGACGAGATTGCCGCCGGCGGTTTTCTGGCAGGCAATGCCCTGTCCGGCTGGGATGGTCTTAAGATCTATGTGACGGGCAATGAAGAACGTATCGTATTGTCCTCGCAGTTTGATAACCTTGGAAAAGGCGCTTCCGGTGCGGCGATCCAGTGTATGAATCTGGTGCTGGGCTGTGAAGAAACGAAAGGATTGAATCTCTAAAAATAAAAAATCAAAATTTTCAAAAATTCCCATAAAAATCATTTCTTAAAACGTATCTTTTATAACTGGGTTATATAACTGGGTTATTTAAGATTGAGGGAAAGGAAGTGATTTCAGTCATGGGAGGTCGTAAAAAGGTACTTATCTTTGGGCTATGTGCCCTGCTGACCATTATTTTGCTGATTCCCATTCCCCTGCACTTAAAGGATGGCGGAACCGTTGTGTATCAAGCTGTCCTCTACAGTGTACATAAGGTTCACAGCATGGAGTTAGTGGACTCTGAGCTGGTTTATCTCGAAGGAACGATTGTTAAGATCTTAGGGATCGAAGTATTTAACAATACTGAAATTCAGAAATCGGCTCAGGAACCAACTCAGGAAATAACGCAGGAACCATTTCAAGGATTTCTTCAGGGATTGATACAGAAAGAGATTCCGGAGGGGATGCAGGAATCATTTACGGTAGGCGGGATAGAAGTATCTGCCTCGGAAGCATATCAGACATTGACGGATACGGAACTGACGGATGCAGTAGAGAGACTTCTTGAAGATAAATACGGAGAGGAGTTCTGCTGCGAGCAGTATATTTATTATGAAGAATTTTCGTTATTGATGGATCTGACCGCCTATCCGGCAGCGGATCCGGAGCTCCGGTTTGCGGTTGATGTGCGGGGTGCGGATCAATTGGAGCTATGGTGGGATAGATATTATAACGAACTTTATCGGGAAGATGTTGACAGGTATCTATATGAGGCGGCAGCGTCTGACGGGATCGGTCAGGAGGAAATTTTTGTAAATCTCCATGGAATGATGACAACGACCGGAGTATCTGCGGAAACATTCTATCAGCAGGGAATGAATATCATGATCTGCATTCCGGAGGACCGGGTAGAAGAAGTCCAAGGCAGCATACAGGATATCATAGAAGATATTTATGCCGTGACACAGTCGGAACATCTGTTTTGGATCTATCTTTGTACGGATGGGATCCATGGCTGGGATGAGTTTCGGTATGACGGGATATGGGAATCTTACAGGGTGGAATATATGGAGGAATCTGCAAGCATATGCTTGTGGGGAGAAAAGCAGCCGCATCTGGATGTATTCCTTGGCAGTACGCCGGGTTTGTTTTGCGAGCTCCCTGTCCATAACGAGGAGACGGCGGCAGCCTCACAGGGGGATTATCCTGCCATGGTGGTGGTGGATGGCGTCCTGTATAAGGATACGGGAAAGATCAGTACGGAGCTTCGTTGCGGGATGATGGATGGAGAGATCACAAGCACGGTGGATACGGTGCCTGTGGAAGATGACCAGTCCAATTTCGGCACAGGATATGGTTATCAGTATGGTATGAATGGCATTGAGGTATCCATTGACGGGGAATGGCATATCTTTGAGCCAGAACAGGAAAGGGAGGAAGGAAAGTGAAAAAGAGGATTGTTGGAATAGTGTTGGCTGTAATGCTTGGCATGGCGATTTGTGCAGGCTGCGGCGGAAAGGACGCGATAACGCGGATGGATGAGCCGGGGATCGAGAGTGAGCAGGATGCTGAAGACAGTGCGGACAGTGGAAGCGAGCAGGATGCCGGAGGTAGTACGGACAAAGGAAGTGTGGAAATGGCGGAATATGATGAAGAACAGATAAGAGAAGGGTATATCGACTATTCCATCGAGCTGTTGAAGGAATCTGTGACAGATGGGACTAACAGCATGATCTCTCCGCTGTCGGTGATGATGGCGATGGATATGGCGGCAGCAGGGGCGAAGGGCAGCACGCAGGATCAGATAACGCAGATGTTCTGCCCGGGTGCAAGCCAGGCGCAGATCGAGAGTTATCTAAACGATCTGATGGAGCGTTATCAAGCCAATGAAGATGTGGAGCTTCACATTGCCAATTCCATCTGGATCAATGACGAGTATGCGGAAGAAATCAATACGGAATATCTGGACAGGGCCAATCAGGTCTTTGACGCGACGGCAAGGGTACTTCCCTTTGACGCTGCGGCGGTGAATGAGATCAACGGTTGGGTGGATGAGAATACGAACGGTATGATCAAGCGTCTGTTTTCTTCGCTTGAGCCGGATACGGTGTTGTGCCTGCTCAATGCAACTGCGGTAGAAGCCCCGTGGGCGAAGCCTTATGAGGACGCACAGGTCTGGGAGGATGATTTTACTGATGCGGCGGGACAGACGCAGACCGTAGAGATGATGCACGGCACGGAGGCAGATTATTTTGAGACGAAGGATGCCGTAGGCTTCCTGAAATATTACGAGGGCGGCGAGTATGGCTTTCTGACGATCCTTCCAAAGGAAGGGATGACGGTTGAGGAATATCTTGCCGGTATGACGGGGGAGAGTTACCGGGAGTTTTACGATACCGGAACAAGAGCATATAAGGTCCATACCATGATGCCGAAATTCACCTATGAATATGAACTGACTATGAATGGCGTATTGTATGCTCTTGGGGTGAAGGATGCTTTTGATGACAGTCTGGCTGATTTTTCAGGTATTGCAAGTCCCGCGGGAGACCTGTATATTGATCTGGTGGTGCATAAAACATTTATCGAAGTGGGGCAGTACGAAACAAGGGCGGCGGCTGTTACCGGGGTAACATTGCAGACAAACTCCATATCCATGGAAGAGGAGTACAGAGAGGTCTATTTAAACAGACCGTTCATTTACGCCATCATTGATGCGGAGACCGGCGCACCGATCTTTATCGGGACACTGCAGAGTGTACAGTAAACTGAGTTGATATATAAAGGAGATTTATTATGAAAAAGTATGTAGTATCAGCAATGATCGCGGCATTAATGATCGGAGCTGCGGGATGCGCAGAGAAGGCCTCCGATCCGGTAAATGTGGAAATTCCGCGACAGGAAATCGATCCGGCAGTGGTTGAGCAGCTGCGGAATGAGATCGACAAAAGTCTGGAAGATTATGACGAAGAGGAGATGCAGGAGGGATATCTGGATTATTCCATGAGATTGTTTGCGGGATCGGTGACAGAAGGGACGAACAGCATGATCTCTCCGGTGTCGGTGATGATGGCGCTGGATATGGCGGCAGCCGGAGCCCATGGGGAAACGCAATCGCAAATCACGGAGTTGTTCTGCGCGGGAGCGGAACAGACGCAGATGGAACATTTCTGCCGAGATCTTCTTGACAGATATGAGGAAAGTAAGGATGTGGAGCTGCATCTTGCCAATTCCATCTGGATCAAGGATACAATCGCAGATGGGATCAATGAGGATTATCTGGTGCGGACGGATCATATTTTCGATGCGGAGGCGGTGCTTGCGCCATTTGACCAGACGACAGTGGATGCGGTCAACGGCTGGTGTGATGAAAAAACGGACGGAATGATTACTCATCTGCTGGATCAAATCACCCCTGATTCTAAGCTGATTCTTCTGAATGCCACGGCTCTGGATGCGCCTTGGGAAGAACCTTATAAGGATACGCAGTTAAACGATGAGGAATTTGCCGCTGCCGATGGGACTGCGCAGAAGGTGCAGATGTTGAATAGTACGGAAAACAACTATTTTGAGACAGAGGACGCTGTTGGATTTATGAAATACTATGAAGGCGGAGAATATGCGTTCCTTGCTATTCTTCCGGAGGAAAGCATGACGGTAGATCAGTACGTGCAGAGTCTTACCGGTGAGAAATATATGGAGTTTTGGAACAGCCGGACGACTGATTATGATGTATGGACAAAGCTGCCGGAATTCACCTATGAGTATGAACTGACGATGAATGATGTTTTGGCGGATATGGGAATGAAGCAGGCATTTGATTCCGCAACTGCGGATTTTACCGGAATTACCGACTGTACTGACCTGTACATTGACCTGGTGCTGCATAAGACATTTATCGAGGTGGGGCAGTACAGAACGCGCGCGGCTGCGGTTACAGCAGTTATGATGGAAGATACCTGTGCAATGGTGGACCCGGTTGAGATAAAGGAAGTCTTTCTGGATCGTCCGTTTGTGTATGCTATCGTAGAAGTGGATACCGGTATGCCGCTGTTTATCGGGACGCTGCAGAGCGCGCAGTAAAAACTTATTGCAATCCATTTTTATTATGATATATGTTTATCAGAACTTACAAGGTATATAGTTAACTAAGTTGATACACGGGATTCGGGTGCCAAAAAGGAACATATATTTTTGAGGCGGCAAGCTGCTCAATCATAATCAGTGCATATGCCGCTGTACGGAAATAAGAAATTCTAAACATTCCTAATTTAAGTTGTGGAAGTCGGACGCAAACGGGGCAATTCGCCATCCATGGCTCAGTTGCCCCTTTTCGGAACATCGTGTTCCGAAATTGCTGGATATTGAAAGGAATGTTAAGAATTTCTAATTTCCTCCCAATGCACATGCACTGATTATGATTGCGAGCTTGCCATCTAAATTATTTAAAGGTACTTATGGGCATCTGAATCCTAAAGATAATATATATGAAGAAAGATATATAAAGAAGGGAAATATATTATGAAAAAGTATGTAGTATCGGCAATGATCGCGGCATTAATGATTGGAGCCGCGGGATGCGGAGAGAATGCGTCCGCCTCTGGGAATACGGAAGTTTTGGCGCAGGGAATTGATCCGGCAGCAGAGGATCGGCTGCGGGATGAGATCGACAAAAGTCTGGAAGATTATGACGTTGAGGAGATGCGGGAGGGATATCTGGACTATTCCATGAGGTTGTTTGCGGGATCGGTGACAGAAGGGACGAACAGCATGATCTCTCCGGTGTCGATGATGATAGCGTTGGATATGGCAGCAGTCGGAGCACGTGGGGAAACGCAGACGCAGATTACGGATTTATTCTGTGAGGGCGCCAGTCAGGAACAGGTGGAACATTTCTGCCGTGATCTTCTTGACAGATATGAGTCAAGTCAGGACGTGGAGTTGCATCTTGCCAATTCCATCTGGATTAGGGATACGATCGCAGATGGGATCAATGAGGATTTTCTGGTGCGGACGGATCATATTTTTGATGCGGAGGCTGCGGTAGCGCCATTTGACCAGACAACGGTTGACGCAATTAATCAGTGGTGCGATGACAATACAGACGGGATGATCGATCATCTGTTAGATGAGATTGAGGCGGATACGGAGCTGATTCTTTTAAATGCGACGGCTTTGGATGCGCCTTGGGCGGAACCATATGAAGATAGTCAGGTGACTGAGGAGACGTTTACCAATACGGATGGCGATACGGAAGAGGTGAATATGTTAAACAGCACGGAAGATATCTATTTTGAGACAGAGGATGCCGTCGGGTTTATGAAATTATACGAAGGATATGAATATGCGTTCCTTGTTATTCTTCCGGAGGAAAGTATGACAGTAGATCATTATGTCCATAGTCTTACTGGTGAAAAATATCTGGAATTCTGGAATAGCCGGACAGCAGAGTATGAAGTAGAGACAAAAATGCCGGAGTTTACTTATGAATATGAACTGAAAATGAATGATGTCTTAAGTGATATGGGAATGGTTCAGGCGTTTGATGAGAAGTATGCTGATTTTACGGGGATTACCGGTGAACCGGAACTGTATATTAACACGGTATTACATAAAACATTTATTGAGGTGGGGCAGTATAGAACCCAGGCAGCGGCTGTTACTGAGGTGATATTGGATAGAAAGAGTGTGGAAATACCTTTAGAGAGGAAACAGGTCTATCTGGATCGTCCGTTTGTGTATGCCATCGTAGAGGTAGATACCGGTATGCCGCTGTTTATCGGGACGCTGCAGAGCGCGCAGTAAAAACTTTTTGGCACCCGAATCCTAAAGATAATATATAAATGAAGAAAGAAATATAAAGAAGGGAGATTTATTATGAAAAAGTATGTAGTATCAGCAATGATTGCGGCATTGATGATCGGCATCGCGGGATGCACAGAGAAGGCTTCCGATCCGGTAACTGTGGAGCTTCCGGAACAGAAAATTGATCCGGCAGTAGAGGAGCAGCTGTGGGATGAGATCAGCAAAAATCTGGAAGATTATGACGTTGATAAGATGCAGGAGGGATATCTGGATTATTCCATGAGATTGTTTGCCGGATCGGTGACAGAAGGGACGAACAGCATGATCTCTCCGGTGTCGGTGATGATGGCGTTGGATATGGCGGCAGCCGGAGCCAATGGGGAGACGCAGTCGCAGATCACGGATTTGTTCAGCGCGGGAGCGGAGCAGTCGCAGATGGAACACTTCTGTCGTGATCTTCTTGACAGGTATGAGTCAAGTCAGGACGTGGAGCTGCACCTTGCCAATTCCATCTGGATCAGGGATACGGCTGCGGATCAGATGAAAGAAGATTATCTGGTGAGGACGGATCGTATTTTTGATGCGGAGGCAGTGATCGCACCGTTTGACCAGACGACGGTTGATGCGGTCAATCAGTGGTGCGACGACAACACAGACGGGATGATCGATCATCTGTTAGATCGGATTGATCCGTATGCGCAGCTGATCCTGATGAATGCGACGGCCTTGGACGCGCCCTGGGCGGATCCATATGAGGATTATCAGGTGACGTGGGAGATATTTACCAATGCAGGCGGCAATGCGGAAGGCGTGAAGATGTTAAACAGCACGGAAGCTAACTACTTTGAGACAGAGGATGCCGTCGGATTTATGAAATACTATGAAGGCGGAGACTATGCTTTTCTTACCATCCTTCCTGATGAGGATATGACGGTGGATGAATATGTGCAGAGTCTTACCGGTGAGAAATATCTGGAGTTCTGGAACAGCCGGACGACTGCTTATGACGTATGGACGAAGCTGCCGGAGTTTACTTATGAATATGAACTGAAAATGAATGGTGTTTTAAGTGATATGGGAATGGTTCAGGCATTTAGTGAGAAGGATGCGGATTTTACCGGGATTGCCGAGTCCCCTGATGGGAATCTGTATATTGATATCGTACTGCATAAAACATTTATCGAGGTGGGACAGTACAAAACCCGTGCGGCTGCGGTTACAGCAGTTATAATGGAGTGCGGCAGTGCGATGCCGGAACCGGTTGAGATCAAGGAAGTCTATCTGGATCGTCCGTTTGTGTATGCCATCGTAGAAGTGGATACGGGTATGCCGCTGTTTATCGGGACGCTGCAGAGCGCACAGTAAACCTGCGGCAGCTGCATTGTAACTGTATGGGTCAAGATAACTTCTAATCGCGTGAAACCCGCATAGAATGTAATAATTACATTTTGTGCGGGTTTTTTATGCTTGAAATATTATCGAAGATATCCGGTATCCTGGTTCCGGTGATCATATTTGCGGTGGTGGCATACGGCGTCTCCAAGGGACAGCCGGTATATGATGATTTTGTGGAAGGTGCAATGGACGGCGTCAAGACGGTCGTAAAGATCATGCCGACTTTGATCGGTCTGATGGTGGCCGTGGGAGTGCTCCGTGCGTCCGGATTTTTGGATTTTCTCGGTCTGGCATGTTCTAAGCTGTTAGGCAGTATCGGATTTCCGGCAGAGGCGGTTCCGGTTACGATCGTAAAGATGTTTTCTTCCTCTGCGGCTACTGGGCTTGCGCTGGATGTCTTTAAGGAGTACGGAACGGACTCTTTTCTGGGGAAATTTGTCAGTATCTCCATGAGCTCCACGGAAACGATCTTTTATACGATGTCGGTCTATTTTATGACCGCAAAAGTCTCGAAGACAAGATATACGTTGGCAGGAGCGCTGATTGCAACCTTCGCGGGTCTTGTGGCAAGCTATCTTCTTGCGGGGCTGTAGATTGAAAATAATAAAATAAAAGTTTTGATAATATATTAAAATATGTTATACTCGCAGTAAGCAAATCTTTTAAATAAAGCGAAATGTTTATAGTAAGTTTATTGTAAAAAATGCACAAATCAGTTGGAAAGAGAAGGGAGAGAGCCTTAGATTGATAAATGGCAAGTCTGCAGGATAAACTATAGTGAAAGGTGGAATTTTATCATGGTCTCAATTGAACAAGGTTGTATTGATATTTGGATAGATGAAATAGTTTCATGTTTAAAAGATACGCAGACAGGTGAAATTAAAGAAACCGTAGTATTTAAAATTGAAAGTCGTGCGTATTTGAAAAAATTCCGTAAAAATAATGGCTGGCATATTAATTGGAATGATATACCTAAGAATGTTGAAGTGTATGCGTTGGCATTAAAGGATGATAATACGATTCAGGGACTGGTAGGAATTAAAAATGATAAAGATTCCCATGCGGTATACCTTCATTGGGCATGCACCGCTCCGCATAATAATAAATATGAGAATGGAAGCCAAAAGTATGTTGGTGTTGGCGGACATCTTTTTGCTATAGCAGCGGATAAATCTATCGAATGGGGATATGAAGGTGCCGTACATGGATTTGCAGCTAATGAAGAGTTGTTAAAGCATTATATTAATGTTTTTCATGCTGAATATTTAGGAATGCTCCATCAATATCAATTTTTTATTGATGAAGAGCGTGCAAAAGAGTTATTGGAGGTGTATCATTATGAATGGAACGAAACCTAAATTTATGGAAAATCTGGTTATTTCCCCAAGTTATTATGAACAACCCGATCCATATACCAATGCTCCATCATGTCATGTGAATCTACTTGAACTTTCACGATATGCAAAGCAATGTGGAAAAAAGCTGGTTGAACTTACGCAGGAGGAAGTGAAAAATTTCTTGATTTAATATTTTGTTGAGAGCGTATCCTGCAATTCAGACAAGGTAAAATAAAACAAATTCTCACGAACCCCTTTTACGAATGAAAAAATTGTGGTAAAATATACGCGAAAGTAATGAGCAGTGCGTGAGTGAGTGAAATTATATGCCGCCGCAAGCTTGCTTACGAGCGACATATAATTTCAGGAGCGAATATAGGGCGAAGCCCGCGAATGAGGAAAACCGAAGGTTTTCCGAATGGTGCATTGCGGATATGGAAAATAATTTTTACATGTGAACACCATAAGTGAATATTGTAAAGCTGACAGAAAGGTTTCGTGAAGGTTATGAAGAATGTATTTAAAAGTCTGGTAAAATATCTTATGATGACTGCGGTTGTTCTGATGCTTGGCTTTGGCGGGATCAGCATGGTATCGGGACAGGCTGTTGCCATGGCGGCAGAGAGCCCGCAGACGGCGAGGGAAACAGAGGAAGTATCTTCGGTAGCAACAGAGGATGAAGAGAGCGCAGTTTTGTTTGTTGTCCTTGGCGGCGGAATGATTATCATCCTTGCCGTTGTGATTAGTGTGGTATCTTCCGTTGTAAGTTCTGTTGCGTCTGCGGTAGATGATGAAGAATAATACATTTGTGAGCTTGAGAAAAAAGAAGACAGACCCTGTCCGGACTTAAAATGTCATGGGCGAAGGGTCTTTTTCTAATCTATACATATCCAAAATGGCGGAGCAGGAAGAGCCAGAAGGTCATGGTGATGGAGCTTAGGAAGGTTGTGGTGACGATGACGCTGGAGGTCAGGACGCCTTCATGATGCATGTTTTTAGCCATGATATGGCTGCTAACGGTGGTGGGTGCGCCGAGCATGACAAGCAGCGCTACTAACTGCTCTCCACGAAAACCCAGTGTGACGGCAGGCATCAGGAAGATCGCCGGCTGTACGATCAGACGCAGGCAGGAAGCGGCAAGCGTGGGTTTGATCTTAGCAAGCGCCTTTTTCCCTTCAAAACCGGCGCCCAGAGTAAGCAGCGCCAGAGGGGTTGCCAGCTGCGCGATCATGCGAAAGGATTTTTCGATGACAAAGGGCAGCCGTATCCGAAGCAGGGAAAACAGCAGCCCCAGAACGATGCTGATGATGATGGGATTGGTCAGGATACCAAACAGCGTCTTTTTCAGCCGGGCTTTATCCAGACCCTGTACATCAGGCGCAGTAAAGGATAAGACGATGACCGCCATAACATTATATAAAGGTACGGTTCCTAAGATCATCAGAGGTCCGATGACGGAGATGCCGTAGATATTCTCGATAAAAGCGATGCCAAGGACTGCCGCACTGCCCCGATAGGACGCCTGGACGAATTCACCGAGGATGGAGCCGGAGGACTGACGTCCGGCGGAATGTCTGTCAATCATGCGAAATACCAGCCCCGCTCCGACCCAGATGGCGAGGATGCAGAATAATGTGACAAAAAAACAGTAAAGAACATAGGAAGTATTCCATACGCTGTAAAAATCTGCCGTAGAAATATCGATAAACAGCAAAATGGGCAGAGTCAGCGTATAATTAAACTGATTTAATGACTTTACAAAGTCAGGCGTCACCAGCTTTGTATGTTTTAAGCCGTAACCGATGAGCATGACAAGAAAGATCGGGATCGTGGCATTTAAGCTGAATATCAGGCTGTCCATGGTTTTTTGTCCTTTGCAATATTAGAGAAACGCTGATTTGCTCAGTGCTTCCTTAAGAATCTTTATCGGGAATCAGTATAGCACAGAATCAGAAGAAATCAAGATGAAAAGTGCAGAAGCCTGATTGCATATGGCAGGATTGCGAAATAGAAGAGAGGTATTGTGGGGATTTCCTAAAAATAGAAATGTTAATGTGCGGAAACTTCGAATGTGCTGTAGCAGTCCGTATGTTATAATTATTACTAGAAATTCAAAACGGGCTGGGGACAAGTGATAGCAATATTATATGGGAGGGAGAAGCTATGATCTGTATTTTTAAATGTCCGGGCTGTAACGGCAATATGACATTTGATATTGAAAAGCAGATGCTCGTATGTCAGTCATGCGGAACAGAGATAGACGCAGAGGCGTATGATGAGAAACAGATCGTCTTTGAAGGCGGACAGGAATACGGCGGAGGAGGAGACGGCTTTATGCAAATGGTGGCTGGAGCATGATACGATGCCGACATTTAACAGAAAGCATTTGAAATTTACGATCCGGCCGATGTATATGCCGGTCTGGCTGGTGGATGCCAATACAAAGACAGATATGAGCGCTGTCGTAAAAAGGGAAGAGAAGATCGGCGGTACATATTCCTATGGCGGGATGCGGGACAGCCTGACATTTTCTGACAGGGACACAAGAACAAGGAATTATCTGATCCATAAATCCCTTTATACCAAGTTTTTTAAGGTGCCGAGCAATGCGTCGCATCATTTTTCCAGTACAAGGTTTTTTGGCATTGAACCGTATAACTATATGAAACTGGAGGATTTTGCGCCCGGCTATATTTCGGGACTTCCGGCGGAGCATTATTCCATAGATGCCAATGACATAGTTCCGCGTGCGTTGGACCGCATCAAAGGATTTGGGGTAGAACAGTGTAAAACATATATTCTGGGCAGCCATGCGGGAGAGTCTAAGATCGTGGAGGAGGCAGGCTGCCTCCAGTCGGTAGAGTTAAAGCAGATCACATATGCGATGGTCCCGGTGTGGATCTGTTCTTATACGTTTAGGGGAAAGAAGCATATGGTTTATGTTAATGGGCAGACAGGAAAGGCGGACGGTGAAGTCGTATGCAGTTGTCATATTCCTTGCTACGTTTCTTGAATATTTTTCCCTGATTCTTTTTCTGCTTTCGTTGAATGGATGGAAATTGGAGGATATTGCCGTGATGTGGTTCTTATTTATCTCATTTTTTGTAGGATCCCTGACGGGCAATTTTTCAAAAATGCTGGCAGGGAAACGCGCAGGGAAACGCAATGGAAAGAAAGAAACCGTAAATATGTATGCGGATATAGAGTATGTCAAAAAGGATTATGTGAAACCAAAAAATATTATGATCCGAAGGACGATCATCGGAACATTGCTTTTGCCGATCGCTGTGGCATACAGCCGCTCTATAAGGCTGCCATTTGCTTCATCGCCATCCATGCCGGAAGCTGCGCTGTTTACATTAGTTTTGTCGGTGATATGGACCGCGCTCTTTATGAGGATCCATATCAAAAAAGAAAAAGAGCAGAAGCCGGCGGAGTACAATGATTATCTTAATATGTCCATTACGGATGTTCTGGCGTCGTCAGAGCACGTATATTAAAATATTGCGTAAAAAAAGAGGAAGAACATATGATCTGTATCTTTAAGTGCCCGGGCTGCGACAGCAATATGACATTTAATGTGGAAAAGCAGAAACTGGAATGTGATGTCTGTGGTACGGAGATCGCAGTAGATGATTATGATGCAGGGGAGATGACTTTGGATGGCGGGAAAAAGTGCGGTGACGAAACCAGCAGCTACCTCTGTCCGACCTGCGGCGCTGAGATGCTGACCGAGACGGAGCAGGCGACCTGCACCTGCAGCTATTGCGGTACAGGGATGGCTGTGTTTGGCAGCGGAGAAGGAAAAGTGTCGCCGGAGAAGATCATACCATTTACCGTTTCCAAGGCTCAGGCGGAAGCGTTTTTTAAGCAGTGGTGGATGGAACACGACACGATGCCGGAGCTTCAGATGCAGAAGATGCAGCCGGATTTCCGGCCGATGTATCTGCCGGTCTGGCTGATCAATGCAATTGTGAGATCGGATGTCAGCGCCATGGTAAAGCGTACTGAGATTGTTGGTGAGGATAATCCGTTTGGCAGGGCATCTGAGCTTTCGGCTATGATTATGAGAAATGATGCCATCAGCCGGCTCAGTGACAAGCGGAAGGAAACGAAAAATTATCTGATCAGAAAGCTTGTGGAGTCTAAGTTTGACAGAGTGCCGAATAATGCATCTTATCATTTTTCCTCCGCAAAATTCCAGGGGATAGAACCGTACGATTATGATTTTCTTGAAGATTTTGAACCGGCGTATCTGTCGGGATTCCCCGCGGAGCAGTATTCCGTGGAGGTCAAGGATGTGATCCCTGCCACGATCAAGCGCGTCAAGGAGTTTGGAGAAAAGCAGTGCAATCAGTTTATCCTTGGCAGCGGTGCGGGTGTTTCCGAGATAGAGAGCAAAGTGCTTTCGCAGGGCACCGTGGAATTGAGGGAAGCCTGCTACGCGCTGGTGCCTGTGTGGGTGTGCTCCTATTTCTATAAAAAAAGGCGTTACAGCGTATATGTCAACGGGCAGACCGGCAAGGCGGACGGGCAGGTGCTTGTTGGGGAAGAAAAGACGGCGGGGAATTTTATCCTTTTGTTCCTGTCAGCATTTGCGCAATATTTCGGAATCCTTTTCCTGCTGAATGTTCTATTGCTGCGTTGGACAAAAGTCGGAAGCATAGAGGTATTATTAACCTTTATCGGCGGTTTCTTATTGCTCGGATGGATCATTATAGGAAATATAAAATCTACCTTTGGTGATTCATCAGAGGATGTGGAATGGAAAGCCGACATCGAATATAATCAACGCGCCAAGACGGATTCCAAACGCGCCAAGCTGAAAAAATCTATTATCGGGAGTATCTGCATTGTGATCGGAATGTTCATCTGCCTTTCATCCGACGAAATATTTGTGTCAAGGATATTGCACAATCTGCCGGAGCTGATGGGCTTGGCTTTTCTGCCGGGGATCATCTGGACGATCTGGTTTATGAGTAAGCATGTCAACCAGTCGGTCCAGAAAGAGGAGGTAGAATATACGGATTATCTCAAAGCCGCACAGTCGGTGATTCTGGAATCTTCTGAGAAGGAATGTTAAAATGTTGATCCAAGAAAGGCGGGAACAATATGATCTGTATTTTCAAATGTCCAAGATGCAACGGCAATATGACATTTGATGTTGAAAAGCATATGCTCGTATGTCAGTCATGCGGAACCGAGATCGACGCAGAGGATTATGATGAGAAGCAGATCGTCTTTGAAGGCGGACAGGAATACGGCGAAGAGATTATCTGCTACCGCTGCCCGACCTGCTCGGCGGAGGTGGAGGTGGACAGCTCGCAGGCGACCTGTACCTGCAGATACTGCGGAATCGAAATGGCGGTATTTGTCGGAGAAAACGGCAGGATGGCGCCGGAGAAGATCATACCGTTTGAGCTTGATGAGGCGGAGGCGGAGGCGGCTTTCTGCAAATGGTGGCTGGAGCATGATACGATGCCGGAATTTAACAGAAAGCATATGAAATTTACGATACAACCGATGTATCTTCCTGTCTGGCTGATGAACGCCAATACAAAGACAGATATGAGCGCTGTTGTAAGAAGGGAAGAAGTGGTCGGCGGTACATATTCCTACAGTGGGACGCAGAACCATCAATGG
This sequence comes from uncultured Lachnospiraceae bacterium, assembly GCA_964421915.1. Taxonomy (GTDB): domain Bacteria; phylum Bacillota; class Clostridia; order Lachnospirales; family Lachnospiraceae; genus NK4A136. The sequence continues at coordinate 55,127 of CAYQZB010000006.1, read as the reverse complement.
GGTATGCAGAATGATAAATTGACATTTTCTGACAGGGATAAAAGAATAAAGACTTTTCTGATCCGGAAATCTCTTTACACTAAATTTTATAAAGTGCCGAGCAATGCGTCGTATCACTTTTCCAGCACGAGGTTTTTTGGCATTGAACCGTATAATTATATGAAGCTGGAGGATTTTGCACCTGCTTATATTTCGGGATTTCCGGCGGAGCATTGTTCCATAAAAGCAAGCGACGTGATCCCGCGGGCGTTGAACCGCATCAAAGGATTTGGGGTAGAACAGTGTAAAACTTATATTCTGGGCAGCCATACGGGGGAGTCCATGATCGTGAGGGAGACGGGCTGCACCCAGTCGATAGAGTTAAAGCAGATCATTTATGCAATGGTTCCGGTGTGGATCTGTTCTTATACGTTTATGGGAAAGAGGCGTATGGTTTATGTCAATGGGCAGACAGGAAAAACGGACGGTGAAGTCGTATCTTCCGAGGAACGATTGAAGTCGTATATATTTACCTTATTCCTTTCCACGTATTTTGAATATTTTGCATTTTTGCTTTTAGTATTATCGCTTAAAGGAAATACCTCTCGATTATGGCGTGTGCTTTCTTGTGCTTTTATAGGATCCCTTCCGGAAAATGTGCAGAAAAAGCCCATAGGAAAACGCAGTGGAAAGAAAGATACCGTGGAATTGTATGCGGATGTGGATTATGTAAAAAATGATTTTGTCAAACCAAAAGTCATTATGATCCGAAGGACGATCGTTGGAGCGCTGGTTCTGCCGATTGCTGCCGCGATCAACCGCTCTCACGCAGTGCCGTTTTTTTCATCGACGCGTATTCCGGAAGCGGCATTTTTTGCATTGATTATATCAATTGTATGGACTGCGCTTTATATGGAGACTCATGTGAAGAAAGAAAAAGAGCAGAAGCCGGCGGAGTACAATGATTATCTTAAGATGTAAAGAGAATCGGAGGGTTTTGAACCAAAAGCCGACACCGGATATCATAAACGCGCTAACAAGGAGCCAAAACGCGTCAGGCTGAAAAAATCTATGATCGGGATCATATGTATCATTATCGGTATACTCATCTGCGTTGTATGCGGCAAAGCAGCTGTGGCAAGGATATTGCACAATCTGCCTGCACTGCTGGGTGTGTCTTTTCTGACGGGGATCATCCGGACGATTTGGTTTATGAAGAAGTACTAAGTCTCACACTGAAAAACGCCGCTTCAAAAACTTTTTATGCTGAAAAACAAAGTTTTATTTGCAATTCACAACATTTCATGCTACCATGAGTCAAAGCATATTTTTCTATAAAGCAAATTTATTATCTATTATCTAAATCAATTTTCAGAAAATCCATGCTTTTAATCACTTTATTATTTCAATAAGCAGGAGGCTCTGAAAAGTTCTCCTGCAATACAAGGAGGACAAACTATGAACAAAAAACGAAAAGTAACGGCAAAAGGCGTAAAGCAGAAGGAAGCGGTGAAGCGGAAAACCTTGAGATCACAACACTGGAAAACGCGGTATATATGAATTATAAAAATGACGTTTCCTTTGTATTCGGTTTTGAGCTGATGCTTTATGAACACCAGTCAACCGTGAATCCCAACATGCCGCTGAGGAATCTGACCTATGTCACAACGATACTGCAGGGACTGACAAGTGAAGACGACTTATACGGACTGAAATTAGTCAGGGTGCCGTCCCCGAGGTTTGTTGTGTTTTATAACGGAACCGATCCCCAGCCGGTGAAGCAGGTATTACGTCTGTCGGATGCTTTTTTAAAGAAACAGGAACAGCCGGAGCTGGAACTGTTGGTGACAGTCTATAACATCAACTGGGGATATAATCAGGAACTGATGAAAGCGTGCCGTTTACTTAAAGAGTATGCGCAGTATGTTGAACAGGTAAGACGATTTGCCGGAACGATGACTTTTGAGGAAGCAGTAGAAACAGCGGTAGATTACTGCATCAGGAATGATATTCTGGCAGATTTTTTAACCAAAAACCGTGCGGAGGCGATAGCAGTGAGCATATTTGAATATGATGAAGAAAAGCACCTGAGAAACGAGCGGGAAGAGGGAATAAGACTGGGGATTGAGCAGGGGATTGAACAAGGAGTTAAGCAGGGAATAGAGCAAGGAGTCAAACAAGGTATTGAACAGGGAATCGAACTAAATCGCTTTCTTCTTGTTTGCAAGAAGCTTGCCAAGGGAAAGACAGCGGTAGAGATTGCGGAGATGCTTGAGGAACCGGAAGATGCGATACAAACATTGTGTGAGAAAGCGGCAGCATATGCTCCCGAATTTGATGAGAAAAGGATAAGGGAAGAATGGTGCAGCGGGAAATTGTCATAGAGAAAAATGATTTGATATCAAAACAACGGAGTAAAGGCGCATGGAACAGGGAATTGAAAACCATGCGTCTTTTTGCATTCAAAAGGAGAAAAAGATCGAGATAGTGAAATGTGACCATAAAGGACATGCTATTACACTAGAAAATTAGGAATATTATATAGTAATTGCATTGAAATTTTGGCATGTTGAACTAATTGACAGCAGGACTGCATGATGTTAAAATTTTAATAATTAGGTGGATTGGCTCATTGTCCGACAAAGCCGGACATGGGGTAATTTACAAATATACATAGAGATATTGGATTTGGTCGCACGGCTAAGAAGTAATATGATATAAAAAAGGCGTGGATGTTGTTTTGTCTAAGATAATACAATTTATCAAAGAGCATCGTTTTATACAGATATTATTATTTTTGATGGCGATGATAATATCGTATTTTGCAGGCTACTGTACGCGGCGGGTGTGTGATTACAGGCAGCAGCAGGCGATATTTCAGCAGATGGCGCAGGATTACCGGATTCCGCTGTCGCAGGAGACGACAGTCAGCCAGCCGCAGGTGGAGCAGAACGCGGAGCCGGAACAGGAAGCAGAACCTCAGGAAGAGATCGATGTGATCGCAGAGTTCCTTGCTATCGACGGACATCAGGAGCTGTACGGGGATTGTTTGGCAGGGGTTCCGGATTTTACCGCTTTGAGACAAATCAATGATGATATCGTGGCATACCTTTATCTGCCTGATTCCGTGATTGATTATCCGGTATTGCAGCATGAAGAAAACAACTATTATTTAGAACACAATCTGGATGGCAGCACAGGTTATCCCGGATGCCTGTACATAGAGAATATGAACCGTCCTGATTTTACGGATCCGGCAGCAGTTATCTACGGACACCATTTATTTACCGGCGGAATGTTCAGTGATCTGGAGAACTTTCTTGACCCGGAATATCTGGACGGACATCGTTTCTACTTTTTATATCTGCCGGATGAGGTACGGATCTATGAAGTCGTGCTTGCGGCAAAGTACAACAATGAGCACCTGCTGGTCAGCTGCTATACAAAGGTAGAGGAAAATCTTTATGAGTTTCACGGATTTGCAGGAGGAGAAGGGAAGCTCATTTATGACAGGATCGAAGCTCTTGGACTGGGCGGAAACTTCTGCTCGGATCATGCTCCGACGGAGACAGACCATATGATCTTCTGGTCCACCTGTCTTCCCGCAAGGAACAGAAGGATGATCGTGGGAGCGCGTCAGATCACGGCGGAGAATGTCAGACAGTTGACAGGGTAAAATATATAATTTATATAGTAATGAGCAACAAGACAGCAGTTTAAGAAAAATCTGTCATCTGATCTCAATAACAATTAAAATAAATAATGGCAATGAGGTTTGCCGGTTAGATTGAAAAATCGAAGAGTTTTCAATCACAAATTTGTACCTGCGGTCAGAATTTGCAGGTAACAGAAAGGTAGGGGTATGAGTATGAAAAAAAAGATTTTAAAAAATTGGAAAAGGATCGCAGCGGTAATGCTGGCGGCTGTTATGGTCGTGGGGAGTGTGAATCTCTCCGGGTTTGTGGTGAATGCCGCCGGGGATGGGGATGGCTCGCCAAATCCATGGTATGATTCGGGAAGTACCCATAAATATATATACAATGGATATAATGAGATAGGGAGTGATTCGGGTTATTATAATAAGGTTTTCGGTGAGGATGGAAACTTCGTAAAAGATCCTCTTGACGTTTTCGGCGCTGCAACGCATGTGCATTTATTTGCAGCAGACGAAATTTATTCTGGTGTACATACGCATGGCAATATTTTTTGTCAAACTGCAGATATTGGTGAAGTTGGTACAAGGGTGCAGAAAAATCCTCTGATGAATACGATTCCGGGTTATCGTGAAGAATCATATATAGGTAGGTCTGTAACAGCAATCAACGGATCTTCTGATTTTGATACTTTGATTTTAGGTAATTCCATTGGCTTGAGGTTGGAGGATAACGGGCATCGAAGGGCAGTGGAGACATCTGGAGGTTCCTATGTGAAATTGGATAATACCGATCCGAGATATATCTTTAAACAGGAAGCGGGAGAGTCGGCTGTTGATTTTTCTGCTGAGTTTGCCTATCTTAAATATCTAAGTTCAATGTGGGCAGAACTTGGAAAAAATAATAGTGACTCTGATAATGGAAAGGTTGAATTCATTAACGGGGAATTTAAAATAAGTAATTGGGATGGAGAAGCGAATCTCTATTGTACGGTATCTCTTACCGATTGGGATGACTATAAAAGTAATTTAAAAATAACAGGAATGGATTCGGATGCAACACATAAGGGAATTTTAGTTATAAATATTAACATGGGTAGTGATACAAACGCAACGCTCTCCCCAGATGGCAGCGGCATAGAGGTTTTTTATTATAATAATAATAAATTTAAAAATGACGAATATACGACTAAAGAATATGGTCAGTGTAGGGTTGTTTATAATATTGTTAATGATACAGCCCCATATGAGGGGACCTTGGAATTTGGAAATACTGTATGTGGCTCGATTCTTGCGCCTGCTGCAAAAATGATTACTGTGGGGGCTGTTAATGGTACAGTTATGGCACAGTCAATTAAGCATACGAATGGAGAATCTCATCGTATGGATATTTGGGCGTTAACAACAGATGGCACGCACAATCCACCGACTAAACCGAATGATCAAGATCCAGAGCTTGCATTGGAAGATATAGAAAATAGTTTTGGTCCGGTTATGGACAATATTACTCCTTCTATCACTAGAAAACCTGGTGTAGAAATTAGAATTCACAAAACCTACGATAGTGATAGTAATTTGCCAAGTGACCTGTCTAGTACAGTATTTGCGTTATATAAAACAGAAGCGGATGCTCTGGCGAAGAATGCCAATTCTATTACAACGGGGGAAGCAACGAAGATAAGTGGTAATGATCAATATGCCGAAGTAGTAATTCGTCTCACGTATGACCAATTAAATACAGTGTGTGGGGAATCTAAAAACGGAGAGATTACTTTATATATTACAGAAACCAAATCTTCGACGGGTTATACGGTAAATGACGCTGTTTATCAATACAAAATATCTTTCACTAGAAGTAGCGACAATTCAATTACAGTTGATAAATATACGTATGTAGGCACAACAAATAAGTATTTTGAGTGTGATAATCAACTTGATCCTACCACACCAGACCCAGAGAATCCAGATACACCGGATGATCCTACATCAGATAAGCCGACAATACCGGATACTCCGAGTACGCCGTCAACACCAAGCACTCCGAGTACACCAAGCAAACCGAGTACACCGCCAAGTACACCAAGTACGCCGTCGACGCCGAGCACTCCGACAACACCAAGCACACCGTCGACACCGAGTACTCCGACAACACCGAATACTCCGAGCACACCGACCACTCCAAATACATATGAAACTCCGGATGGCAAGGTGCATTACGAGATTCTGATAGAGTATGAGCATATTGATTCTTCTTCTACACCGGAGAGAATTGAGGAGCTGATCACGAATACGACGATCAAGATTACGGATAAGGACGGCAATGATGTGACTGAAAATGTGACTAAGATCACATGGGATCCGTCAAGGAATGTCGCAGTTGTTACGGTGGAGGCTCCCAAGCCGTCAGAAGGATTTGACACTTATTATGTAGTGGAAGATACGGATCCGGCAGACAATGCGCTTTCTCACAGCGAGCCGGGTAAGGGATTCACGGTGGCAATCACGTCAGATGGCAAAGTACTGTTCCAGGAGGACGGCAGTGCAACACCGGCTACGGAATTGCGGTTTGTCAATGTTGAGACAGCCACTGACATCATTGAGGACGATAATCCGAATTCGATGACCTCCATGACTTCCGCACAGACCGGTGAGAGGAAGCTGCCGTGGACTGTACTGGGCGGAGGCATGTCGATGCTCTTTATTGCAGGCGCTGTATATATCTTTAAGAAAAAGGAAAAGATAGAAGAATAATGCAGAGTGTAATATAAAAAAGGTAAGAGCAGGGATAGAAGGAAAAAACAAGATAACAAAATGCGATGAAGGAAAGAGTAGATATCCTGTAAACTTTACAGAGAATGTCGGAAAGCATCAAGAATGTGCTTTTGCTGAGACCGGCAGAGGAAAGGGGTATTGAACATGGTTCCTGAGCGGCGCACCGAGCTGGTAACAGTCAGGCTGCGATGGGATTCGCCCATTATAGCGGCTGGGTTTCCCGATGTAAGAGGAAGGGGGAACCTGATAAGGTGGTTTTCGTGAGAGAATCATGAATAGAAGTGGTAACACGGACATAAGGTTCGTCTTCTGTATCAGGAAGACGGACCTTTTTTTCGGAAACAGAACAGAGTTTCGCAATTACTTAAAATTCATTAAAAGAAAGGAAGAAACAAGATTATGTCAAACAAAGGAAAGTATTATATTACAACAGCGATTGCCTACACTTCGGGCAAGCCGCATATCGGCAACAGCTATGAGATCGTGCTTGCAGATGCGATCGCAAGGTATAAGAGAAAGGACGGCTATGACGTATGGTTCCAGACCGGAACGGACGAGCACGGGCAGAAGATCGAGGAGAAAGCGGCTGCGGCGGGTGTTACGCCCAAGGAATTTGTTGATCAGGTATCAGGGACCATCAAGGAGCTTTGGAATCTGATGGATACCTCTTACGATCATTTTATCCGTACCACGGATGATTATCATGAAAAACAAGTGCAGAAAATCTTTAAGAAATTTTATGATCAGGGCGATATTTACAAAGGCGCTTATGAGGGATTATATTGTACGCCTTGTGAATCCTTCTGGACAGAGTCCCAGCTGGTTGACGGCAAATGTCCCGATTGCGGAAGGGAAGTGATTCCTGCCAAAGAGGAAGCATATTTCTTTAAGATGAGTAAATATGCAGACCGCCTAATTGAGCATATTAACACCCACCCGGAATTTATCCAGCCGGTATCCAGAAAGAACGAGATGATGAACAATTTCCTGCTGCCGGGCTTACAGGATCTTTGTGTGTCCCGTACGTCCTTTAAGTGGGGCATACCGGTAGATTTTGATGATAAGCATGTGGTCTATGTATGGCTGGATGCATTAACGAACTATATCACCGGAATCGGATATGATGCGGATGGCGATAGTAGTGAACAATATAAGAAGCTGTGGCCCGCTGAATTGCATCTGATTGGTAAGGATATTATCCGTTTCCATACCATTTACTGGCCTATCTTCCTGATGGCAATGGGTGAGGAGCTGCCAAAGCAGGTATTTGGTCATCCGTGGCTGCTGCAGGGTGACGGCAAGATGAGTAAATCCAAGGGAAATGTGATCTATGCGGATGATCTGGTATCTTTCTTCGGAGTAGACGCCGTTCGCTATTTTGTGCTTCATGAGATGCCCTTTGAGAATGACGGTACGATTTCATGGGAACTGATCATCGAAAGGATCAATTCGGATCTTGCCAATACCCTTGGTAATCTGGTGAACAGAACCATTTCCATGAGTAATAAGTATTTTGGCGGCATTGTGGAAAATAAAGGTGTAGAAGACGTGATGGATGCGGACTTGAAAGCAGTGGTGTCTGAAGCATATCGGAAAGTAGAGGAAAAAATGGACTCTCTTCGTGTCGCTGACGCCCTGACGGAGATTTTTGCCGTATTTAAGCGCTGTAATAAATATATTGACGAGACGGAGCCATGGGTACTTGCAAAGGACGAGAGCAAAAAAGACCGTCTGGCAGCCGTACTGTATAATCTGGCTGAGGGTATCCTGACAGGGGCGTCTCTGCTGGAGCCGTTTATGCCTGCAACAGCAAAAAAGATCGCAGAGCAGTTCAATACTTCTTTAGTGGCGTTTGACGAGCTGGGAAGCTTTGGGCATTATGCAAGCGGTACGAAAGTAGTGGAGAAGCCGGAGATCTTATTTGCCCGTCTGGATGCCAAGGAGGTAGTGGAGAAAGTTGACGCCATGTTCGCAGAGCGTAAGGCGGCGGAGGAAGCCGCATCCGGCAGCGGGGCAGGCGATGCTGCGGACGGCGCATCTGCAGGACAGGAGATCACCGTGGAATTAAAAGAGGAGATTTCTTATGAAGACTTTGACAAGATGCAGTTCGTAGTCGGCGAGATCATTAAGTGTGAGGAAGTGCCGAAGTCTAAAAAGCTGCTCTGTTCACAGGTGAAGGTGGGAAGTCAGGTGAAGCAGATCGTATCCGGCATCAAGCAGTATTACAGCGCAGAAGAAATGGTCGGCAAGAAAGTCATGGTGCTTCTCAATTTAAAACCTGCGAAGCTGGCTGGCGTGCTTTCGGAAGGCATGCTCTTATGTGCGGAGGATCAGGACGGCAATCTTGCATTGATGACGCCGGAGAAGGAGATGCCGGCAGGAGCGGAGATTTGTTGATATTTAAGGAAGCGCTGATTTCATCAGCGCTTCTATTAGCTTCTATATGTAATTAGGAACTTTTGCATAAATGGCTTATAAAATCTTAGGGGACTTTTGTGCAAAGGCTTGACTTTTGCTCCAATATACGATATTCTCAGTTCAGTGCAAGATGATCTGATGCTTGGATTTTGACTGGCAGATCGCCGGCGATTTCTTATTTGGTTTATATTTGTTTTTAATTTTATTTCTATTTTTGTTTCTATTTATATTTGTTCTTATTTGTATCTATGCTATTTTTAAAACCCTGTTTTAAAAGTTATTATTTGTTTGCTCTGTAATTTTTCGTCAAACTTGCAGATTTTTTTGCAGCATGGATTCCCTGTTCATAACATGAAATATTGGTTTGCGGTATCATAGACCACTTTATGACAGTAAACACTTGTTTATTGCTTTGATTTCTAATTGATGCTGCCAATGAAAGGAGATTTTACAATGGAAAAAACAATAAAGAAAACCATGAAAAAAAGCAATGTTTCCACTACATACACAACCAAAAACAAGATCAGTCTGGATGACCTCCACGGCGCCATCCCCGTCCGCATGACCAACGATTATCTTTTCCGGGCGCTTATGCAGCGCAATACCAACGTATTAAAATCCCTAATCTGCTCCCTGCTTCATCTGGACCCTGATGATGTCGTTTCCGTCACGATCCTCAATCCCATCGAGCTGGGGGAAACCATTGATGAAAAGAATTATATCCTCGACATTAAAGTGGATTTAAACGGACATACTACCATCAATCTTGAATTACAGGTCATAAATGAAGGGAACTGGCCGGAACGCTCCCTGTGCTATCTGTGCCGCGTCTTTGATAATCTGAACCGCGGGGAGGATTACGAAGATGTCCGCCCCGCCATACAGATCGGGCTTCTGGACTTCACTCTCTTTGAGGACAGTCCTGAATTTTTTGCCAACTACTATCTGATGAATGAAAAAAATCACCGGATATATAGTGACAAATTTCGGCTGTCTGTGTTAGACTTAACTCATATAGATCTTGCAACCAAGGAAGACCGCGCCCATCAGATTGACCGCTGGGCCGCTCTTTTCAAGGCTGCTACTTGGGAGGAACTAAAAATGCTCGCAGAAAACAATCGATATATTGAAGATGCCGTTGCGACCGTCCGCCAGCTTACCCAGGAGGAAAAGATCAGACAGCAGTGTGAAGCCCGCGAGGATTATTACCGCCGCACGGCAGGCAGGGAAAAACGCCTCAAACAAGTCACCGGGGAGCGGGATGAATTGAAGGAGCAGCTTTCTCTGAAGGAGACGGAAATTGCCAAAAACTATGTGGAAATTGCTAAGAAAGATGCCGATATTGCTAAGAAAGCTGCCGAAATCGCCAAGAAAGATGATGAAATTGCCAAAAATCATGCCGATATCGCTGAAAAAAATGCGGAAATCGAACATCTCCGCAGTCTGCTCGCCAATCGCAATAACTCTGAAAAATAAAATGGCATGATATTTTATGGCATGCTCAGTATTCGCAACACGGATCTGCAAAGAAATAGGCGGCTTCGCAGTGTAAATCAGGTGTAATTATATTAGCAAGAAAGGCATAGTTACCGGTATGGATATTGCTCAGGTTTTAACGGAATATGACAGTATGTTTGGTGTGAAGGGGCTTGACGAAATCGAAGCGTTCCTTGTGAAGCAGATCGATAAAGCTTATGCGGAACCGGATTACTACTCTGCGGTAACGCTTTTAAATGAGATCATCGGATTTTGCCGGGATACAAGCCAGAATGAAAAAGGGTTGAAGTATTGTGAGCAGGATCTGAATCTGATGCGGGAGATGGGGTTGGAAGGCAGCGTGGAGTACGCCACCAGTCTTCTTAATGTTGCTAATGCATACCGCGCCTTTGGAAAATGGGAGGATTCCCTTGCTTTATATCAACAGACCCAGACGATCTATCAGGAGAAGCTTCCGGCGGGGGAATTTAACTATGCAAGCCTGTATAACAACTGGAGCCTTCTGTATCAGGAGATGCAGGATTTTGATAATGCAAGGATTATGTTAGAAAAAGCCTTGGAGGTGGTGTCCGGTTATCCGGATGCCTTGATGCCGATCGCCACCACACATTGCAATCTTGCGGTGACGCTGCTGCATCTATATCAGGAGAAGCGGCGGGAATGTCAGGAGATTCCGGGACATGAGGATGTGTCAAAGCAGGCAGAAAAAATATACGCTCAGGCAATCGATCATCTGAAGAAAGCGCTTGAGATCCATGAAAGGGACGGCGGGCAGGATATGCATTACAGCGGCGTCCTCTCTGCGATGGGAGACGCGCTTTATCTGGAGCGGCGGTACGGTGAGGCGGCGGAGTATTATGCCAAGGCAATGAAGGAGCTGGAAAAGCATGTAGGCCGCACGGAAGCATATGACAGAGTGGCGGAGAATTATGCGGCCGCGGTCAGACTTTCTACAGAAGCGGCAGGCGATTCTATGGCAGGTCATCAGGAGGCAAGTCATCCGCAGGCAGGTTATCCGGGAGCTGTGCAGTCGGTTTCTGCAGCGGATCGGCAGGCATCAGAAGAGGATGGGGAGGCAGAGCAGGGCAATCTCGCCCGCTGCCGCAGGTTTTATGAGAAGTACGGCGCACCGATGATCCATGAAGCGTTTCCGGGATATGAGCATCGGATCGCCGTGGGAATGGCAGGCGAGGGTTCCGACTGCTTTGGCTTTGATGATGAGATCTCCAAGGATCACGATTACGGGATCGGCTTTTGTATGTGGCTGTTGTCTGAGGATCATCAGCAGATCGGGGAAGCGTTGCAGAAAGAGTATGACCGTCTGATCGACGAGCATCATCAGCGGCTTATAGACAGCAGGGGATATGCGGAAGATGCTGTGGAAATGTTTTTGAAGAAACGCAGGGGCGTATTTGAGATCCGCGCATTTTATGAAGAACTGCTGGGAACAGACGCTATATGGAGTGTACAGGAGAACGAATCTAAGCAGCCGGAAGACGGATGCAGCTGCGGCAGCCATAAGAAAAGCCAGAAAGCGTATGAACGCGGGCAGGGACAACCGCTGTGCGATGACGTATGGCAGCGGCTTTCGGAGGAGCGTCTTGCCACAGCCATAAACGGCGAGGTATTTCGTGATGATCTTGGGGAATTTAGCGCTGTCCGGGAGCAGATCGGGAACTATTATGCTGATGGGATCCGGAGACAGCGGATTGCGGAGAAGCTGCATGAATTTTCGCAATATGCCCAGAGCAATTACGCGCGGATGATGGCAAGAAAAGATTATGTGACTGCAGGGATCTGTGTGGGGGAAGGGATGAAAGCCGCGATGGAGCTTTGCTATCTGCTGGACAAGACCTATGCGCCTTATTATAAATGGATGCGCAAAGGATTGGAAATACAGGGAAAGAGATCCGCCGCGACACAGAAGATCATAATGCTGCTTGACCGGATCAGCAGTCTGGAGCTTCAGGCAGGGGCATGGGAGGATGCCACATATGATGCCGCGAAGGTGAATCACGAAGATCAGGTCATTGCCGCATTTGATCAGATCGCAGAGGCGCTTGTGGATGAAATGGATCGTCAGGGATTGGCGCGAAGAAGGACTGCCATGGACGGACAGCCGCCGTTTCTGGAAAATTATATCAAAGATGTATTGGAAAGGAAAGCATCAGCCATGACAAGGGAAGAATATGTAGACAAGATCGTAGCTTTGGAGTGGAAGCAGTTTGATAAAGTGGAAAATGAAGGCGGCCGCGCTGACTGTCAGAATAACTGGAATACGTTTTCCATTATGCGCAAGAGCCAGTATCTGACGTGGACAGAGGAGCTTTTGGCAAGCTTTTATCAGGATCTTACGGATGCCGAAGAGAAGGGCTGGAACCTGATCACGGAGAAATACGCCCGCATGATGGCGTCGACGGCTCCGGAAAAGTATGCCGAATTGGAAAAAGATCTGCCTGAAAGAAGTGAAGACAGGATTGCTATTCAGGAGGAGATCATCAGGATACAGGTCGGCTGGATGGAGACATTTGCCGAAAAATATCCGAAGATGGCGGGTAACGCGAGGAGCATCCATACAAGTGAAGACACGCCGTATAATACTTCCTATGAGACATATCTTCGGGGAGAGCTTGGGACTTATTCTGAGGAAACACTGCTTCTGTACGGCAGATTTATCGTATCCGTACAGCAGGCGGGGAAGAACCTTGCTTATGAGATCATGAACCGTACGGCGCTGTTGTATGGTTATGGATCCGTAGAAGATGCGGAAGAAAAATTATAGACCGGTTTGAACGGTCTTTATTTTTGGAAGATATTGTGGCTGTTTTTCTGAAAAGAGTATAGTTAATGTGGAATATCTTCGTATGAAATATCATTACCTGTATGGTATAGTCTTATTAAAGATTATATTTGCACCGTGCGAAGTGGTTGTAAAGTACAGGTGTGCTGTCTGATTATCGTTTACAGATGTGCTCGGCAGTGCAGTGTTTTAGAATGATAAAACGGGGGATCACCAATGAACGACAATGGATATAACAACAGCCGGCAATATCATGGACAGCAGACGGGAAGTATTTATGAGCATGTAATTCCTGATAAGCTGATACCCAAAATGAATCCGTTTATTACCCTCGCATCCGTGATCATAGGCATAGTGGCATTTGTTTTTTTGAAGATGAAGAACGATCTCGTAATGTGTCTCTTTTGTGTTGGGAGCATATGGATCATCTTTGGGATAGGGGATGTGACCAATGAGAATTTTTTGTTTAAAAAACATGCGATGAATATGTTATATCCAATCATTGGTTTCTTTCTGATATTGATCACGGGATACATTTTACTTTCAAGAAATATTTTATCGTTACCCAAAATAGAAGGAAAGCTTTTGAGTATGGTGATAGGCGCCGGAATTGCATGCATCGGTCTGTTGAGTTTGATCTTAAACGGCATTGCCTTCAGTTATTTGAAACAGGTCTGTACAGAGCAGGTGCAGGCAGTCTATGTCTACAAAAAACAAAGGCGTAAAAATTATCAGGCCATAAATGCGCCGATTTTTGAGTATCAGATGAGAGGTAATACATATTGGGTTGCTGAAAATTATAGAAGTGTGATTATGCTGTCAATGGGAGAGAGATACGATCTTTTTGTTAATCCAAATGAACCGAGGGAATTTTACCGTATAGGTGATTTATCAAGGTTAAAAATCAAGATTTTAGGTATCATACTGATTTTGGCAGGCGTTTTTATATGTTATTATTTCTAAATCGCGGGATTTTGCTATAAAATTTATAGGCAATTACCTAAATAAAATTTATATAAAAATGGGAGAACGCTTATGAACGAAAACGGATATGACAACTATCAGCAGTATAACAACGGTTATGATCAGCAGTATAATAACACCTATGATAATACCCCGAAAATACCGTTGGATCTTTCGAACGGGCTGATGTCACATCTGCCGGAGGAGATGAAGGACAGGATAGAAGACGCATTGGCGGAGCCCTTGTTTTTGCAAAGATCGATCCCATCATCGCGTTTCTTTGTGTTGGGATCATGCTTCTCGTCTTTGGAATAGGGATCGTGACAGACAAAAATTTCTCATTTCAAAGAAATGCCATGAGTACCTTGGTGTTGTTTATCGGGCTCGCTGTTGTTTTGAACACGGGATATCTTTTGCTTGCAAAGAATAATCCTTCTCTGCCGAAGCTGGAAGGAAAACTTGTGCTTATTGTGGAAGGCGGCGGATTTGCGGCAGTTGGAGCGTTGATCCTGATATTAAGTGAAATTACATACCATTATATGAAAAGGGTCTGCACGGAACAGGTGCAGGCAGTCTGCGTATAATCACAAAGAAAGGAGGGAATACAAGAAGGGGCGCACCTATATCAGACGCGCTCCGGTTTATGAGTTCCAGTTTTGGGGGAATACATGCTGTGTTGCGGAAGATTTCGGAGCTCCTCATTTGCCGGCGGTCGGAGACAGATGCATCCTGTTTGTCAATCCGAATAATCTGAAGGAATTTTACCGCCTGGGTGCCAATTCAAGGGTGGCAATCTGGATTTTCTGTCTGATATTTGTTTTGTGCGGCGCGCTCATGGCATTTATGGGTTAGGCCGGTGGCTTTTTTTGCAATAAATGAATATACGGTTAAAAAATGAATAAAACTCTGTTTTTTCCTTAAACTAAAAAGGCATAATCTAAGGAAAAGGCAGGGTTATTATTATGAAAATTGCATTTTACAGTACAAAACCGTATGACAGGATCTGGTTTGAGCCGATGGCGGAAACCTATGGTCATGAGATACATTTTATCGAGCTGCCCTTTATGGCTGATACCGCGTCATTGGCGCGGGGATATGATGCCGTCTGCATATTTGTCAATGATGATGCCAATGCCGAGGCGGTCAATATGCTGGTAGATATGGGCGTCAAGGCGATCCTGCTGCGGAGCGCGGGATATAATCATGTGGATATGAAAGCAGCATCAGGAAGGATCAAGGTATTAAGGGTGCCGGCGTATTCACCGGACGCGGTCGCGGAGTTTGCCATGGGACTGCTGCTCAGCTGTAACCGTATGATTCACAAGGCTTACGGCAGGACAAGGGATTTTAATATGAATATCAACGGTCTTCTGGGCGTGGATTTCCACGGAAAAACAGCCGGGGTTATCGGAACCGGTAAGATCGGGCAGTGTATGATTAAGATATTGGAAGGATTTTCCATGAGGATCATTGCGTATGATCCCTATCCGAATAAGGACCTTAAGGTGGAATATATGCCGTTAAAGGAGCTTCTGGCGGAGGCGGACGTGATCTCACTGCATTGTCCGTTGATGAAGGACACGTATCATATCATCGATGAGGAAAGCATCAGTCAGATGAAAAAAGGTGTTTATATCGTCAACACTTCGAGAGGCGGTTTAATTGATGCCGGCGCGCTGATCGACGGACTGTTATCGAAAAAGATCGCCGGCGTGGGTCTGGATGTCTATGAAGAGGAAGAGGGTATCTTTTATGAGGATTGTTCCAATAAGATCATCCGGGACGAAAACCTTGCAAGGCTTACCACATTTCCTAATGTCATCCTGACCTCGCACATGGGTTTCTTTACAAAAGAGGCGATGCATTCCATTGCACAGGTCACGCTTGAAAATGCTGCGGCATTGGAAAAAGGCGAAGAGTTAATCAATGAGGTTAAATAATCTCAATGAGGTTATTTAACCTCATTGAGGTTATTCCGTTTCCCTTAACCGTTCTACCACGCTGTGTTTTTCAGTCTGTCCATACAGGATGGCAGGGATCAGCCATCCCAACAGCAGAAAGACAGGAATCACCATCACAACAGGAAGTATGGTAAAATGGGGCCGGAAGAACCAGAACATATTTCCCAGCATTTTACCGATGAGCGGATTCATAACGGCAGATAAGATCAGCGCGATCAATACGGATCCAAGCGAATAAAGAAGTCCTTCATAGATTAGCATGGATTTTAACTGGCTGTTGGTCATGCCTACTGCCTGTAATACTGCAAATTCCCTGCGGCGGGAGAGGATGCCGGTCATAATTGCATTAAAGAAATTCAGGATGCCTACGATTCCTATGATGATGCAAAGCAGACCGCCCAGCAAGATAAACAGGTTCTGAAACTGTTTGAAATCCGTACGAATTGTTTCTTTGCTTTCATACATCAGTTCCGGGAGATCATTGCCGGTCAGCTCCGCCAGATAAGCTTCTGCGCTTTGTTCCGCCGCTTCTGTCGGAGTATCGAACAGATAGTAGAGGGGGACTACAGACATGCCGCTGTCCCGTGTGATCGTCTCTGCCGGAAGTATGGCGCCAAGGGAGCCGACGGTACGATATCTATGCTGCATGGAATGTGGCACGCTTACCAGCGCACATACGGTATAGTCTATATCAATGCTTTTACTGATGTGATATTCCATATATTCTTCAGGAGTATTTTCCGTACAGTATTCACCGGTACGGCTGTCAATATAGCAGCCCTCGGAAACATAAGTCAGCCTGAGGGTATCTCCTATTTCCGGATACATTTCCCGGTTTCTTACATTGCCGTAATCGTCCGTAGAAACAGACAAAGCAATGGCGTGGCTGTTTCCCGAAAACAGGGAGTCAAGATCTCCTTCCAGAACAGTCACCTTATCAAACAGCGCAGGATCCAACCCCAGAAGCTGCACGCCGGTAGACACTTTATTGTCATCGTTAACTTCCACGGATAATGATAATAACTGTTCCATTTCTTCTTCGGTTACCCAGCTGGCATATAAAGCTCTATAGGTTTCTTCTGATACCCAGCATAACGGGTTCTTATTATCGGATAAGACATAACCGCATCCGGCAAGGGACTGTTCAGTATCTGTCTTTATCTGCTCTATGGCATCCTCCGTAATAAATTCCAAAGATGGATTATAGTTGAAATAATCGGTACTGCTGACAATAAAGTCAGCGCAGGTTCGATTGTTAAGATAGAGTTCCATATCAAATCCGCCGACGAATGTATATAGGATATTCAGCAGTATAACGGACAAAGCCAGCGATACAAAGACAAGAATGGTTTTGCTTCGGCTGCGTCCGAGATTGGCAAATGCCATATGGGATACTTTTGCTCCGCGGGTGTGACGCTGCTTTTTCTTAGTTTGGATGTTTTCCGTATATTTTGTGGCTTCGATAGGAGATACTTTTGCAGCGATCTGTCCGGGTTTCTTGCAGGATAACAGAACCGTAAGCAGGGAAAACAGTGTTGAACCCACAAAAATAAGCGGAGAAATGCTGACAGTGGAAGATGTTTCTCCGAAGGTTGTGTTTCTGATCACAGCAGGTGTCAATACTGCGCCTGTGATATATCCGAGCAGGAGACCGATAGGAATCCCGGCCAGGCAAAGAAGTAACGCCTGCTGACGGATGATGCGCCGCAGCTGCGCAGGTGTTACGCCAATGGTTTTCAGAAGACCATAAAACCGGATATCCCCGGTAACGGAAATCTGGAAGATATTATAAATGATCAGATAACCGGTAAACACCACCAGTATGATAAATGCCATAATAGCCAGAACAGTCTCCGGATCCAGAGTATTATCAAGCTGGGAGGAAGTATAGCCCCAGTTCACTCCGATACGGACGCTGTTTTCATCCACAAAGCTGTCCCAGGTATAGCCGAGATCCGTATCTACCTGTTCCATTTGTCCTTCTATATTGATAGCGGACTTCATCATAACATTTAAGTCTGTGCGTAACGGCGCCATTCCCGCCGCGATAGCCGCAGCTTTGATTTCATTCAGATAACTCCCGGAAATATTGATATAATGTACCGGCATCAGATCGTCATATTCCCAATATCCGGACAGGATAAAGGTGTCTGTCATTTCCGGACCGGTTTGCTCCTTGTCCATCAGCGTATAGGAGAGCTGTATTTCGGCTCCCAGTTCCGGTGTGATGCCGAACAGCTTCAGCGCCTCTGTGTCCATGGCGATCTCATTGTCTTTTTCCGGCATATGTCCGGTGGTGGGCAGGGCATAGCACCATTTTGTAGTATTAGCATCCATATAGCTGATTTCTGCAGGTGTCTTTGCAAAGGCATCCGCAGCTAAGACTCCGATGAGCGTGCGGACGCCGGCTTCTTTTACATTTGGATGGGCGGAAATAGCTGCAAGCTGTTCCTCGTTTACGGACTTAAAAGTACCATGGTTATAGCCGCCCAGCTGTCGGAACTGATAGGTCTGATAGCTGGAATTAATGGACATGACGATGGTAAACAGGGACGTAAAGAGCAGTGTTGTAAGGGCAATCGCAATGATGGCGATCAGGTTCCGCTTCCGGGATGCCCACAGGGATTTATAGCTTAAACGGCGGATGCATTGTTGATTTTTAACTTTCATAATTCACCCTCCTGTTGTGTATGTCCGCTGACAATACGGCCGTCTTCGATACGGATGACCCGGTCAGCCAATTGCGCAATCTCCTCATTGTGGGTGATCATAACGATGGTCTGGGTAAATTTCCGGCTGGTAACTTTCAAGAGGCTTAAAACATCCTGACTGGTTTTGCTGTCCAGATTGCCGGTAGGTTCATCGGCAAGGATGATGGCCGGCGCTGCAATCAATGCACGGGCGATTGCCACACGCTGCTGCTGCCCGCCGGAGAGCTGGTTAGGAAGAGCATCCAGCCGCCCGTCCAGTCCCAGTGTCTGGACAATCTGCTCCATAAATGTTTTTTCAACTTCACCGCCGTCCAGTTGGACGGGAAGAACAATATTTTCATAGACATTCAGTACTGGCACCAGATTATATGCCTGAAAAACAAAGCCGATTTTACGGCGGCGGAAGATAGTCAGGGCTTCATCCTTTAAAGAAAAAATATCCTTTCCATCGACGATTACCTTTCCGTCAGTAGGCCGGTCCAGACCGCCCAGCATATGAAGCAGGGTGGATTTCCCGCTTCCCGATGTTCCCACGACGGCGACAAATTCTCCTTTATCAACAGAAAAATTGACGCCATCCAATGCGTGAACGGCATTTTCGCCGGAGCCGTAAATCTTTTTCAGATTTTTTGCTTGTAATATTTCCATATTTGATCATCCTCCCTTTTTTCTTTTTACATTCAGGTAATTGCATGCACAATGAAAGTCTGCATGAATAGAGTTTTGCAATTGCCTGTTCTTACATTGATTATCTCATAAGATTCTTTCTACATTCTGACAGAAGGGAAATTAATTCTGACAATTTTGTAAGAATTTTAAAATTATGTTTTTTGGTTTTATTTAATCCTTAGGGAGAAATACCGAAAAACAGCTTCCCTCTCCGGGATGGGAGGTGACTTTGATATAGCCGTTTTGTTCACTGATGATTTTCCTTGCAAGATAAAGCCCGATGCCGACGCCGTCAAAGTTTTTTACATTTTCCGACCGGAAAAAGCGGGTAAAGATTTTGGGGAATTCTTCTTCTGATATGCCGATCCCCGTATCTGTAATATCGATCCGTACAAACATTTCATATTCGACAGCCGAAATAGTGATACCGCCCTGCTTTGTATATTTGACGGCGTTATCCACAATATTGCCGATTGCTTCGGCAGTCCATTTGGTATCAAAGACAGCGTAAGCGTCCGTATCTGACATATGCAGAGACAGGCTCTTTGCTTTTGCCTTAGGAAGATACTGACTGCATATTGTCAAAAGGACTGGCTGTATTGCTTCCTTTTCGGGTGATAATGATACTATGCCGTTTTCCAGCCGGGACAGCTTCACCAAAGAGTCGATTAGGAAACGAAGCTTTTCCGTCTGGTTATGGAGCGCTTCTGCATTGCTTCGGGCATTGTCCGGCAATTCTTCTTCCAAAAGCAGCTCGCTGTAAAGGAGAAGATTGGCAATGGGTGTTTTGGTCTGATGGGAAATATCTGCAATTAATGTTTTGATTTTGTCTTTTTCCGCCGCTGTTTTTCTTGCAGAAACCGTAGATGCAGACAGATAATGGGCAAATCTGGTCTCCAGCCGGGACAGCCGCCTTTCGTCAAAGGTTTCTTCCGAAAATGATCCATCCATGACGGAGTCCAGCATCTTTTCTAAGGTATCC
The DNA here is from genome assembly GCA_964421915.1 of uncultured Lachnospiraceae bacterium. Lineage (GTDB taxonomy): Bacteria > Bacillota > Clostridia > Lachnospirales > Lachnospiraceae > NK4A136. The sequence continues at coordinate 34,723 of CAYQZB010000006.1, read as the reverse complement.
AGAGTTCTTCTGGTGCGGTAATAGTTACAGCATACGATAATGACAGCAGCCGGCAGGGATAATGCGGCAGCCAGCCATAGGATATCACTCATATCTATCAATTTTGCTCCTTTCCATCATTCCATTTTCCGGGCATACCGCTGTTCCGGCTTGCCCGGTATTCATATACCTTATACAATCCACCGGTAGCCGATGCCATAGACGGTCTTGATATCATCATGGGCTCCCAGTTTATCCCGCAGCCGTTTTATGGTAACCGAGAGGGTGCTTTCGTCAATATATACAGAAGGGTCTGACCAGATGTGGTCGATCAGATAATTCCTGTTTACTGTATTTCCACGATTCTCTATCAGCAGGTGGAGAAGCTTCTGCTCTGTTTTGCTTAGTTCCACGTCAGCGCCATTTACGGTAAAGCGCATATGGGAAAAATCAAAGGAAAAGCGATCCGTACGGAATATATTTTCTCCGGCGGGGACACTGTGTTTCCGCAGCTGGGTATTGACTCTTGCCCGGAGAACGGATAAGGAAAAGGGTTTGGTAATATAGTCGTCTGCGCCCTGTTCAAGTCCTTCTACAATATCCATGTCGGTATCATTGGCAGTCAATAAAATGACCGGAACGAGGGGATGCTCCTTCTTGATCTGCCCAAGCAGGTCGAGACCGCTTCCGTCGGGCAGGGTAACATCCAGCAGTACAAGCGCAGGATATCCCATCAGAAGCTGTTCTTTGGCGGAATGAATATTCTGACAGGATACGATCTGCCGGTGATCGGCTTTTAACGCCATACACAATCCGTGGTTTAGTTCTTTATCGTCTTCAACGATCATAATCTGTTCCATATTAATCCCCCATGTCGCAGCTTTGCTGCGATGACCCTCATGCCGCCTTCGGCGGTTCAAATAGGAATGAAAAACGCTGTGTCTCTCCGAAATCTACGGATTTATTATAATGCCTGCCCTGTAAGATGGCAATGATAATCTTACAAGGTGGATGTACACTGATTAAGAACCGTTTCAGAAATGGACTTGTAAATTAGGGATTATGGAATTATAATAATAAAAATAAGTTAGTGATATCATTGGTTTCGGGATTGTAAATCGGCTTTACGGGATGTTTTCGTAAGGTCGCAGTGGTGATAGAGGGGATCATATATGGAAATCAGACCTGCAAAGCAAGAGGAATGGGAGTCCGCCATGGCATTGGCATGGAGGACTTTTTTGCATTTTGAAGCTTCGGATTATACGCCGCAGGGAGTTGAGAGCTTTCTGGACTTTATTTCGGATACAACGCTGAACCGGATGTTTATCATGGGCAATTACCAACTGTTCGTGGCGGTTGAAGCTGAGCCGGAAAAAGCTGCCGGGGAGAAAATCATAGGTCTTATCTCCCTTCGGGAGGTGAACCATATTTCCCTTCTCTTTGTGGATGAAAAATATCATAAGCAGGGAATTGGCAGATCACTGCTGAATTATGCGGCATCGTATCTTTATGAGGAAAAGGGTAAAATTTTTTGTACGGTCAATGCTGCGCCGTATGCCGTGGAATTTTATAAAAGGATCGGTTTTCATGCCGTAAAACAGGAGGAAAGCAGGGATGGGATCAGATATACCCCGATGATATGGTATTTCAAACAATAAAATCCGTCAATTTTTACATAAAAAATCAAATTTCATTGGCAACTTGACGGAATGAGAGAAAAGTTTAGGTATTAATTAGAATTTCTTACAAGGAAAAACTTTATTTTTTGGTAAGTAAACAATAGATTTTCTTTAAAGAAAAATTTATACTTATACTTGGGTGCGTGGTACACGTACATATTTCAAATAACATTATAATAGGAGGCAGTAAAATGGCAAGTTTATCATTGAAAAACATTTGCAAGGTTTATCCTAACGGATTTGAAGCGGTAAAGAACTTCAACCTTGAGATTGCAGATCAGGAGTTCATTATCTTCGTTGGTCCTTCCGGATGCGGTAAGTCAACAACACTTCGTATGATTGCAGGTCTGGAGGATATCAGCTCCGGTGAATTAAGAATCGGTGACAGACTGGTAAATGATGTTGAGCCTAAAGATAGAGATATCGCGATGGTATTCCAGAACTACGCGTTGTATCCTCATATGTCAGTTTATGATAATATGGCATTCGGTCTGAAGTTAAGAAAGGTTCCTTCTGACGAGATCGATAAGATGGTTAAGGAAGCAGCTAAGATTCTGGATCTGGTTTCCCTGCTTGACCGTAAGCCGAAGGCTCTTTCCGGTGGTCAGAGACAGCGAGTTGCCATGGGTCGTGCGATCGTTCGTAATCCTAAGGTATTCCTTATGGACGAGCCGCTTTCCAACCTGGATGCAAAGCTTCGTGTACAGATGCGTATTGAGATCGCTAAGCTTCACCAGAGACTTGGCACTACCATCATCTATGTAACACATGACCAGACAGAGGCTATGACGCTGGGAACCAGAATCGTAGTTATGAAGGATGGTATTGTACAGCAGGTAGATACGCCGCAGAACCTTTACGATAAACCGCAGAATCTGTTCGTAGCAGGATTCATGGGATCACCGCAGATGAACTTTTTGGATGCAGTTGTAGAAGTTCAGGGTGAAGTTGCATACTTAAAGATCGCTGATCGTTCTATCCCTCTTCCTCCGGCTAAGTCCAAGAAGCTGATCGATGGCGGTTATGACGGTCAGACTGTTACATTCGGTATCCGTCCGGAAGATGTATATGACAGTGAGATGATGGTTGAGGCTTCTCCGCTCAGTGTATTTGAGTCATCCATCAAGGTTTACGAGCTTCTGGGTGCAGAAGTATATCTGTACTTTGATCTGGAAGGATTTGCTATGACAGCAAGGGTTGATCCGAGAACAACAGCAAGACCCGGCGATGTTGTTAAGTTTGCTTTTGATGTTGATAAGATTCATGTATTTGATAAAGAGACGGAGCAGACAATTACCAACTAGGCTTTCAATGTTTTATATAAAAATGCGCCTGCTTTGTGCGGGCGCATTTTTGATAGAAAATACTGTAAAAATTGAGAATATCTGATATAATAATGATAATTGCGTGTCAAAATATATCAATATTGCGAAAAGAACAGAAGTGGGGGAGAACTTTTATGGAGGGCTTGGTTAATTTAATGGAGCAGACGGTACTGGAGAAGATTGACCAGCTGTGGGCGGAAAGAGACTGCTGCAAATGTGAAAAATGCCGTCTGGATGTGGCGGCGTATGCATTGAACCGGCTGCCGGCGCAATATGTGAGATCCGTGAAAGGCAATGTGTTTTATCGCTTTGAAGCCAGTCAGATACAAAGAGATATTGAGGTTACGGTAGAGGTCGGTAAAGGGATGGAGATCGTGGGAAAATCGCCGCATCTTTAATTATTGAAATCATGGCGGAGGAACAGTATGCTATCATCTAAAATAATTCAGAACAGTATAGATGATTTAAAGAATATCACCAGAGCGGATTTCTGCGTAATGGATCATAAAGGGAGAGAGCTGGTGACGACATTTGAATATCTGGAGCTGTCTGCCAATATGATCGCGGGATTTGCCGCATCACCGGCAGACAGCCAGAATATTTCCGGTTATCACCTGTTGAAGATCATGGATGAAGATGATGTTGCTTATGTTCTGGTGGTACATGGCAACGGGGAAGACGGCTATGTCCTCGGACGTATTGCGGTGAGTGAGATCACGCATCTGATGGCAGCGTATAAGGAGCGGGTCGATTATAACGGATTTTATCAGAACCTGCTGATGGATAATCTCCTGACTGTAGATATCTATAATAAGGCAAAGAAACTTAATATCCGGACGGAGCTGGACAGGATCATATATCTGGTGGAGATCGACCCCGGACTTTCCGCTCAGGGAAAGGAGCTTTTGAAGAACCTGTTTTCTGAAAATCAGGATGATTTTGTGACAGCGGTAGATGAGAAAAATCTGATACTGATAAAATCCCTTTCGACTGAAAAGGACAGAACGCGGCTGGAGGAATTCGGCGGTCAGATCATCAGTATGGTGAATACGGAACTGATGATCAAGGCGAGGGTAGCTTATGGAACCGTGGTCAGTGAGCTGAAGGAGCTTTCCAGATCTTATAAGGAAGCAACGGTTGCAATGGAGGTTGCCGGTATTTTCTACGAAGGCTGTGAGATTGCGGCATATTCTTCTCTGGGGATAGGGCGGCTGATTCACCAGCTTCCGATTTCCCTGTGTGAAATGTATCTGAATGAAATCTTCCCTAAAAAGGACATCTTGAAGCTCAGTGATGAGGAGCTGGGAACGATCAATATGTTTTTTAATAATAATCTAAATGTTTCCGAGACAGCGAGAGAGCTTTTTGTCCACCGTAACACGCTGGTCTATCGTCTGGAGAAGCTGCAGAAGCAGACAGGTCTGGATATCCGCCGCTTTGATGATGCGTTGACGTTTAAGATCGCGCTGATGGTTGCGCGGTATATGAAATTCCTGGATCAAAAGGAGAGCCTGTAATAGTCATATTTCAACTTCATTTCTCATATACTATTTATAGGGAAACGCTGAGGGAAATGTTTTCCGCGCCGGATGAGCCCGGCGGTGATAGGAGGGATGAGGTTGTTTTATTTTGATAAAAAAATTTATTACATAGATTATTATGAAAATGGAAGCAGGATATCCAATGCCGGGTTTATCAGCCTGACGTTTCGGGATGATGATTGCCATGTTCATGTAGGGATCAGAAATCTTCCGTCTATGGAGAACAGGCTGTGCCGCTGGTTTGGACTGATCAACAGCGAGCAGGTTTTTCTGGAAGAGTTTCGGGTAGAAAAGGGGGAAGCCGATTTTGTAGGATCTTACAAAAGAAACAGTCTGGGCAGGACAGAGGTGGATTTTTCAACGCTGGAGGGCTTTTATTTTGCGCTTGGAAAAAGGCGGTGGGGAAGCTGCTTTTTCAGAAATGTAAGACAGCATATGGAGCCAACCTTCCAGGAGAAGCCTGCGAAGCAGACGGTACGAAAATATTCCCATGATCGCGTATCCGATGGAAATGAAGATGATAAGCAATATTCCCGGTACGATGCAGACAATCTGAACAATGAATATAACGGTGAATTAAATGATACCGAGGAAAGCGATCTGTATGGCGGTGAAATGGACGGCAATATGGAAAGCGGGCTGTATAGCGGCGAAATGATGGACGGTGATGAGGAAAGCGGTCTGTATGGCGGCGAAATGATGGACGGTGATGAGGAAAGCGGTCTGTATGGCGGCGAATTGAACGGTAATACGGAAAGCGAGCTGCATAGCAGCGAAATGATGAACGGTAATCAGGAAAGCGGGCTGCATAATGGTACGATCAATGCAGATATAAAAAGCGCTTCCGATAATGACGCTTCCGGTAGGAACTCCGCAGTGCGTAAGTCCGTTCATAGAACGACGTGGGAGGAGCTGACGGAGACGCATCAGCTGGTGCATCCCTTTGAGGATCAGGGGGATTATATCAGCATCAATCCGTTTACCCTGAAATTGCTTGCGCCAGAGTATCGGAAACTGGCTAATAACAGCTTTCTCCTGCATGGCTTTTATAATTATCGTCATCTTATCCTTGGGTATTATCAGGATGAGGAACGGCAGGGATATTATATCGGCGTGCCGGGAACCTTTGACGAGCGGGAGCAGATGGTGGCGGAGATGTTTGGATTTGAAGGCTATGAGCCGGCAGGCGGCGTAGGATATTATATGCGGAAGGTGGAATTTTAAATACTGAGTTAAGAATATCAGGGTGGAAACCGCCTATATGCCGCGAAGCGCGGCAGAAGGAATGGATGCTCGTGCAATCTGTAAAAACTGCCGCAATTCTTCCGCGGAAAATGGTTCCGGCGAAAAGCCGGCAGGGAACGGAGCATCACCGCTGCCAGTCGATATTAAAGAAGCGGTATGCGTCATACTGCCTGCAGAGGATGACATCAGCTTACAGAGGATAAGATCATTGTCCTCATAGGACTGCAGATAGTATTTTTTCGCCCCCTTCAGCCATGCGGCTATGTCTTTCATGTCATCATAGGTGTGCAGACCTTTGACCAGCGTCGTCCGAAATTCATAAGCAATGCCGGAATGCATCAGAAATTCTACAGACTTTTCGATGGCAGCAATGGAAAGTCCGGCAATGCCGCTGGCAGTGGGATAATTTTCCCGTGAGGATTTTATGTCCATTGCAACATAATCAATCAGGTCTTCCTGATACAACGACTTGATCACATCCGGTCGGCTGCCGTTGGTGTCCAGCTTCACAAGAAGTCCCAGGCTTTTTATTTTTTTTAGAAAATCAGACAGATCTTTTTGCAGGGTGGGTTCTCCGCCGCTTATGCATACACCCTCCAATATATTTTTTCTTTTTCGGATATGTTCTAAAACATCAACATTTTGATCATGATGCGTTCCAAGCACCAGAGAACCATTCTGGCAAAACGGACAGCGGAAGTTGCAGCCGCAGGTAAAAACGGTACATGCCAGTTTCTCCGGATAATCTAATAAAGTTGTAGGCAGAAACCCGCCGATCTCCATATTGATTTTCTCCTTATAATTATTTAATATTAATATGTGGTCGTATATCTCATAAATATATTTTTGGGATGTATTGTCTGATAATCAATACAGTTGTGAACTTGCCTGTTTTAAAAATGCCTGTAACATAAGTATATCATTTTTAGAATATAACGCAAGGAATAAGAGAAGGAAGGGATCTGACTTTGGAAGAAAGTAAAAGTGCAAAAAGAGCAGCAAACAGACTTCTTAGGAAACAGCAGAAGGAAGCGGAAGCGGAGAGGCAGCGTCTGCTGCAGGAAAAAACGGATGAAAAATATATGCGCGAGGCTTTAAAGCTTGCGAAAAAAGCGGCAAAATTGGGCGAGGTGCCCATCGGCTGTGTGATCGTACATCATGACAGGATCATTGGACGGGGCTACAACAGACGTAATACGGATAAGAGCACGCTTTCCCATGCGGAGATCACCGCAATCAAAAAAGCAAGTAAAATGCTGGACGACTGGCGGCTGGACGGCTGCACGCTGTATGTGACGCTGGAACCCTGCCAGATGTGTGCCGGAGCCATCGTTCAGGCGAGAGTGACGCGGGTGGTTATGGGCTGCATGAACCCTAAGGCGGGCTGCGGCGGTTCTGTCTTGAATATATTGGAAATGCCGGAATTTAACCATCAGGTAAATGTGACGCGGGGGATCCTGGGGGAAGAATGCAGCAAGTTACTATCCGGCTTTTTTAAATCCCTGAGAAGCCATGCAAAGGACAAAGCCAAATTAAATTAATCAATTCTTTTTGGCGATCCAGTATGTGAAGAAAACGTCGATTACTATCAAAATCATCAATATTCCTAAAGCAGATAATAAACAAGGAGTACCTTTTAATGCTAAGCAAACGCCTATTATAATAATTCCGCCAACAATAAAAGAAATTCCTCCGATTCGCTGACATTTTTTCCATACGACTTCATTTTTCATGCTCCAATGCGTCCTTAATCCCACAATAGAGTTCATTCGTAATTTAGGCATGATATTTCCTACAATGATCATCAGTACACCGGTAATACTAAAAATAAGCTGGTTGATATCAAGAGGAACTGATAAGAGGTTTTCAACCTTGTTAAAGGCTGTGTAAAGAGAATACCCACTTAAAGCATTAAAAAGCATTAGCACTAAAATGCCTCCGATGAGAATAATATTTTCATTGTTTTTTCCATATTTTTCCTGCTTCGCTGCCAGTTTTGCCATTGCAAGCAGAAAATACCCCATTAATAGAGTTGCTATGGGAAGCAGCAAAGCTTCATATTTACTTCCCCAACGGGTCACTTGATGATCAAATCCATAATGTGCGGGAATTTTGTCTGGAAGATATTGCAATAACGCCAAGGCAACCATGAAAGGAAGATACATAAAAAAATAATATATGGCTTTCTTTGTTTTCATATTTAATCTTTACCTCCTCGTAATTCATTGATCCACATAACAGTTTCATCAAGTACGGATAAGTTTAATTCATAATAAATAAAATTTTTGAATTTTGTTTCATAAATCAAATCCGCTTTTTTTAATTTTGATAGGTGATATGACAATGCTTGGGGTGTCATATTTAAAGAATTTGCTAAATCGCCGGAATTTATTTTTCCCTCTTTTAATTTCTGCAAAATATTTCTTCGATTTTCATCCGCCAATGCTGCCAATATTTCATGTACTGCCAACATATCACCTCCAACAGTATTTCAAAAAATATTTAAATAGATTATATTCAATTGTTATAATAAAGTCAATAAGTATTTAAAAAGTTTTTTAAATAGATAATTAAAACTAACTGTAAATCAAGCGTCTCCCATGGATATGAAAATGATACAGAAAATTGGGTAAAAATAAATTAGGGAAATGTCCGCAGTTCATTGACAAAAATATGGAAAAAAGGATATACTTAAGATACCGTGCAGCCGGGGTGGCAGCGGTGCCTTGTACCTGCAATCCGCTTTAGCAGGGGTGATGGTCTGTTGAGGGCGTATGCCGGTATGGCAGCCCTATATAAGTGATGTTGAAATCTGGGTCTTGCGCAATGCGTGCCTGTGAACCGTGTCAGGGTGGGAACACAGCAGCACTAAGCGGGATTTCGTATGTGCCGCGAGGCTGCCTGGGTGGAGTTAACTGTATAGACAGCGCATGTTGGGATTGTTCGATGCAGACCGCACGGTATTTTTATTAGATTAATGCTCTTGGAATCGTGGCAAAGATAAAACAAATTGCTACAATCATTGAAAAAGGAAGAAGGGGGTAAATTATGCAGAGACAAAAAAAGACGGTACAGGTAAGGATATTATCAGCGTTCATAGTGTTGGTGATTTCGTGTGCGATGGTTTTGCCGGTACAGGCAGCGCCCATAGACAGCGCGCCTTATGCAGCGGTATTTGATTATATTTATTATGCGCAGTGCAATCCTGATCTGCAGGCTGTATTTGGTAATGATGAAGCGGCGCTTCTCAATCATTTTATTACTTGCGGCATGGCGGAAGGCCGTCAGGGCAATGCGGAATTTAATGTGCAGTATTACAGGGCAAAATATCCGGATCTGCAGGCTGTATTTGGAGACAATCTGCAGGCTTATTATATGCATTATATGACCTGTGGCAAGGCGGAAGGCCGTCAGGGTAACGGCGTTGCCGTGACTGCCGAGCTGAATCCTGCGGGCGGCGCGAATCAGCCGGCTTCTTACATTACGGGACCGGTATCCGCCGCGGCAACAGTAGCGGAGTCGGAATATGCGTATCAGGTGCTTGCGATTATGAATCAGATTCGCGCCGAGAATGGACTAAGCACTCTTACTACGACACAGGAGCTGATGAATACAGCACAGATGCGTGCTGAGGAGATTATTGTAAGTTTTACCCATAACAGACCGGATGGCTCCTCCTGCTTTACGGCATTTAAGCAGAATGGTGTCAGCTATCGCACGGCAGGGGAGAATATCGCTGCCGGTCAGAACAATCCGCAGTTTGTGATGGATTGCTGGATGAATTCCCCGGGGCATCGCGCCAATATTTTAAATCCGGCGTTTAATCATGTAGGTATCGGATGTTATTATTCCAATGATTACTATGGGATATATTGGTCGCAGAACTTTACCGATTAAGCATATTACTTAGAGAAAGGGATGGTGAATCAAGATGATGAAGATAAAGAAAGTACAGATAGCAGTGACGGCAAGAATCGCGGCTGCCGTGATGGCGGTTATGCTTTCCGTTTTGATGGTCTTGCCTACACAGGCGGCGACGGCGGCGGATTATGCGGCGGTATTCGATGCAACGTATTATGCAGAGCATTATCCTGATTTAAAAGCAGCATTTGGCACCGATGAAGCAGCGCTTTTGAATCATTTTATCACCTGCGGCATGGCGGAAGGCCGTCAGGGCAATGAGGAATTTAATGTACAGGCATACAAAGCGGGATATCCGGATCTGCAGGCGGCATTTGGGGAGAATCTTCCGGCTTATTATATGCACTATATCACCAACGGCAAAGCGGAAGGACGCACTGCTGTTGCGGCAGGACAAAATGCAGGACAGAATAATGAGAATACAACATCGAAAGAAGAAATACGCAATGGCTGGGATGTCGGCATGGGATATGAATTGCTCGGATATGAAAATATGGAGCGCGAAAATGCAGGATTAAAGCTGTTGGTTTGGTCAGATGATCTGACGATACGCGCACAGCTGAGAGCCCGTGAGCTTGCATCGGATTATTCTCATACAAGTGCAGGCGATTATATCAGGGAATGTGAGGAGAATATTGCGAGAAATCAGCAGAATGCGGTAAGCACAATTGCTGAGTGGACGCGGAGAAATGAGAGTACGGAAAGAATGAATATCCTTCATCCGACCAACAGACTGACGGCAATCGGCGTATATGTTGATGGCAACGGCACGATATATGTTGCGCAGCTGTTTACTGAGCATGTGAAATAATGGAGGCTGTTACATGATGATAAAAATGGATCAATCGACATTGAATAAAATGTCCGTAATTGGAAAAATATCTGTAATCGCAGCTGGTCTGCTTGCGTTTTTACTGGTAATGTTGCCGGTACAGGCTGCTCCTGATGAGACAGTTGATTATTCCGCAGTATTTGACGCTGCGTATTATGCAGAGCGGTATCCTGACTTAAAGGAGGCATTCGGCGTCGATGAAGCAGCGCTTCTGAATCATTTTATCACCTGTGGTATGGCGGAAGGCCGACAGGGTAACGCGGAATTTAACGTGCAGGTATACAAAGAAAGGTATCAGGATCTGCAGACAGCATTTGGGGATGATCTTGTGGCTTATTATATGCATTATATCATCTGCGGAAAGGCGGAAGGGCGTACTGCGACAGAAGCTACACCGTCTGCAGAAAAAACAAATTTGCCGGCGCTTGTAGAACATGATCCGTATTATTGGCAGTATCTTGGAAACTGTGTGGCCAATACAGATGTACGCAACGGCTGGGACGGAGGTATGGGCTTACAGATCCTTGCATATTGTAATATAGAACGTGAAAAAGCGGGATTAAAAGGATTTGCGTGGAATGAATCCATGATCTATGCTGCACAGTACAGGGCAAGGGAGCTTGTGACGAATTATTCCTCCACAAGCGTTGGTGGTTATAATAAAGGTTATACGGAAAATATTTTGTGGTACCGGGAAGACGGGTTTGACGCAATGTACGGAACGGCAGGAAATGGTCCGGGATGGTTTACGACGGGCTCCGGCAGGACGCATATCATGAATGGCGATTATGGAGAAATGGGGGCCGGCGTATATATTGACGAGAATGGAGTCGCTTATTTTGTGCAGTTATTCAGATAGAACAGCTGTAATGTGAGGTTTTGGCAGACTTTGCGGGAGCGTTTGGGGGAACATTGATCCTTCGGACGCTTTTGCAGGTTATATATGAAAGGAGCAGCCGCTAAGTGAGACTCTGGGTAACGGCAGGGGGTACAGGCTCTGCGTGGCATATCGCATCTATTGTAAAAAAATATTATGCGGATAAGATAACATTATATATCAGCGATATCAATGAGGCAGAGCTGGTCGCGTCCTCCACATTGGCAGATTTCTTTTTTAAGGTTCCGCCGGTGAGGGAACCCGGTTATGCGGAGTATATGTATGGATTGTTGAAAGAACACCGGATCGATGTGATCATCCCGTTGATCCCATGGGAACAAAGATTCTTTGCACCGGATCTTCCGGCATTTGCTTCACTGGGTGTGAAAAGTATTGCTCCTGTCAGTATCACTGACAATATGTTAAACCATAAAAAGAATCTTTTTCAATTTTGCATTAAGCATGAGCTTCCGGTCATCAGGCAATATGAAAAAGAAGAACTGGAATCGGAACGGATCTATTTTTGTAAACCGGTGGAAGGCTTTGGGGCGATGGATGCGTGTATCATGTCAGGAAAGGAGATCCTGAACCGTTGCGAATCCGGCACATTTGATTGGGAACGAATGATTGTGCAGGAGTATTGTGAGGAAGGCGGAATCGTGCAGGAAGTGACGGTGGAAGCGTTTTGGGATAAACAAAAGCTTCGGACGATATGCAGGAGAAGGCTGGAAAGTAAGTCCGGTGTATGTACAAAGGCGGCGGTGATGAGACTTCCGGAGGCGGATATCGTCATACAAAAGATAGTGGGACTGCTGGAGATGCCGATGGTATTTAATGTACAGTTCGTGCATCACGATAATTGTTGGAAGGTTATGGATGTGAATCTACGGCTGGCAGCGGGCACGGGATTGTCCCATGCCGCAGGATTCCAGTTGATACGTGCGCTGCTGGCGAATCTGCTGGGCATGACGATGGAGGAAGAATGGTTTCAGACAGATGAAAGCATAAAGACTATCTTACGGGTATATCAGGAGATCATAATATGATATATGTACTTGATCTGGATGGTACATTGATAAACAGTGAGGAAAGGCATTGGGGTCTGATGGGGGAGATCCTGTCAGGGACAGTGCCTGAGATCATGTCTGGGAAAGCGTCGGGAATGTGTTATGATCCGGTGGAATATATGAGATATAAGGCGGATGGGCACAGCGGATATCAATATCTGACGGATCGTCTGGGATTGTCAAGGGAGGCTGCCGGACAGATCATGGCATTGTGGCAGCAGCAGATCGAGGAGGAACGCTGGCTTAAGACGGATACGCTGTATCCGGATACGCTGGGATTTTTGAACCGGCTGAAACAAAGGCAGAGTAAGATTATTTATCTGACGGCAAGACAGAATAAAGAGGGACTATTGCAGGAGCTGAAACAGCTGGAGATAGACGGATATGCGGATGACATACAGGTCGTGCCGCCGGCTGACGCGGGGGAAGCAAAGAAGCGGGTCGTGGAGACGATTCTTGCAAAGACGGAAGAGGATGAAGGAACGGTCTGTATCGTCGGAGATACGGAGAATGAGTATCATCTGGCCAGGGAGCTGTCGCTGACTTGTTTTCTGTTAAACCGCGGCGCCCGTTCAGAACGGTACTGGAAGGAACGCGGAGTGAAGTCGCTCGCTTCGCTTGACGAGATAGAGCCTGATCATGGGGCATAGAGGGCATATGACGTAGACAGGCATAAGATAAAGACAGCATAAGGCATGTTGATCGCCGGATAAAGCAGATTCAAAGATGAAAATGAAAGGGAATTGATACAATGGGGAAAAAGGCAAGCAAGGCGGTAGGTAATATTTATTATAATGCAAGATGCAGCGCGGCTGAAGCGGATGATAAATTTTCCAGCAGGGAGAGCGCGTCGGAGATCGTGCATATTGAAAGAACCAGACTGGCGAATATCGAGCTGGGCAATATTACGCCTTATCCGGAGGAAGTCAAGATGATGGCGGAGGCGTATAATATGCCGGAACTCTGCAATTTCTATTGCGCCAAGGAATGTTCGATCGGCAAGGGCAGCATTCAGGAGGTACAGATGGATGATTTTGACCGTCTTTCCCTGCGTGTGCTGGGATCGCTTCAGGATATTGATAAATTGAAGGATACCCTGATTGAGATCTCGGAGGATGGTATTGTCTCCGTAGATGAGCAGGAGAAGTTTAATGATATCATCGAAGCATTGGAAAAAATCTCCAACAATGCCAATGCATTGCGGCTCTGGGCTAAGAAAAATATACGGTTTGAATAAATCCGCAGGCTGTGGAAAGGCATGGTTACATTATGGAGCTGACCGGGATTATGGAATTGGATGTGCATGGCATGAGGACAGAGGAAGCGGTAGATGCCATTCAGAAGAAAATAAATAATGCAAAAAATAATATATACCGGATTAGGATCATTCATGGATATCATGGGGGAGTCCGTATTAAAACGGCAATCCGGGAAGAATTTGGCTATGGAAGGGAACCGAAGATCCTTCGTATTGCGCAGGGACAGAATGATGGGATTACTGAGCTGATTCTGCGCGAGTATTGATCTTAGAAAGGGTTGGTTGACAATACAGGTGAAAAGGTATCAGCAGATCTTAGGCGGGTTCATAATATTTCATATGGTGATAATGCTGCTTGCAGGCGTTCTTTTTAATGGGGACGATGCTTCTTTGACCGGAGGAAAGATCATTGACTTTAACAAAGGATGGACATGTACAGGCAGGAATGGGAAAGCGCCGGTTGAGGAGCTTCCTTACCGCTGGGACAGCGCGGCAGGGGAGACCTTGATTTTAGAACGGCAGATACCGGCGGAATACATGGGCAGGACATTGTTTTTTGTATCTGCGGAAAAAGAGCTGCTGATCCGTATGGATGGAACGGAAATCTATTCTTTTGGCAGGGGGGATAAAAGCTTTCTTCTGCGTTCGCCCGGAAGTGCGCTTCATTTTGTGGATCTTCCGGAGGAAGGGGATGGATATCTGGAGATCGAGATGAAATCGCCATATCCCGCTGCTGCCGTCCGTGTTGAAAGGATGCGGATCGCAGACCGCGATACAGCAATATTGCAGGTAATAGGAGAGCGGCTGCCCGGCTTGGTATGCAGTCTGCTTTTGCTGATCGAGGGGATGGTTATCCTGCTTCTTGCAGGGATGCAGAAGCTTTCCAAAAGACCGGCAGATGGTATGATATATGTAGGATGTCTGCTTTTCTGGGCAGCATTGGCGTATGCGGCGGAAACGGGACTGTTATCTCTTTGGTCGTCGGGACGTTGGTCGGGAGGTCAGGCGGCCGGGGCGTATCTTGTTTATGCATATATGATGTGTGCACCGATTCTTTTGCTTATGTATGACATGCAGAAGCGGAATTGTGGGAAGAAAAGGACGTATCAGGTATTATTGGGGGTATGTATCGTCAACATTGTACTGCAGTTTATCCTGCAGCTGGCAGATTTTACTGGTTTCTTTCAGCTTGTTTGGATATCACTGCTCCTGAATATCATATGTGCGGGAGCTATTCTATATCAATTGTGGAGAGAGAAGGCTTTGACGGCGGCTTCTGCGGAAAGGCAGTCTTCTCAAGGAGCGCCGGCAGGCATGTTGGCAGTTGGCTCAATGATTGTGGGCAGCATTGCCGATCTGCTTATGTTTTTGTTCAGAAGATCCCCCGATCTTGCCGTTTTTGAAAGATGGTCGTTGATGATCTTCGGTCTGCTCATGATATGGGGGTATGTACATGAAATCGTAGAAGGCAGCCAGGAGGAAGAGCTTGATAAGAAAAAGCTTCTGGAGCTGAGTGTGGAACAGAAGACCGGTGAGCTCCGCAAGATACAGGAGCAGACGGAGAAAATGTTTTCAGAGACGATAGAAGCGCTGAGTCATGCAGTGGATGCAAAGGATCGTTATACCAGCGGACATTCCAGACGTGTGGCGGAGTATGCGCGCATGCTGGCGGAGCGTATGGGACTGGATGAAGCAAAGAAGAAACAGATCTATATGGCAGGTCTTCTTCATGATATCGGAAAGATCAGAATCCCAGACGAGATCATTAACAAGGCGGGGAAACTGACAGAAGAAGAATTTGACTATATCAAGCTGCATACGATTGCGGGAAATCATATCTTAAAGGAGATTTCTTCCATCGAGGAGATTTCTGCCGGAGCAAAATATCATCATGAGAGATATGACGGCAAGGGATATCCGAATGGTCTGGAGGGAGAGAATATCCCGCAGATAGCAAGGATCATAGGCGTTGCCGACGCGTATGATGCCATGGCGAGCAACCGTAGTTATCGTAAAGCGCTTCCGCAGTATCTTGTCAGAGAAGAGATCGTCAAAGGAAAAAGTACGCAGTTTGATCCAGTCATAGCGGATCATATGATCGCATTGATCGATGAAGACAAGGAATATCAGATGAAGCAGACGGATTCGCTGCAGAGGACGATTCTGGTTGTGGATAATGAACCGGTCGATATCAAGATTGTGGAATACATATTAAAAGATGAACCGATGTATACTATCCTGTATAGTTATGAAGGCCATGAAGCCTTGAAGCTTCTGGAGGAGGAGCGTATCGATCTGCTTCTTCTGGATATCAAGATGCCGGGTATGAACGGTTTTGAGGTGATGGAAGAGGTCAGAAAGAGAAATATCAATGTTGCTGTTGCCTTTATGTCAGCTGACAAGAATTTCGAGACGATAGAGAGAGCCAATGCGCTTGGCGTAAGCGATTATCTGACCAAACCGTTTCTTCCGACAGAATTAAAGGAGATCGTACACAGTCTGATCGAAGGATAAAGATACGATTTCATTGTGAACATCTAAGTAGTAAAGATAAATATATGAAAAAGAGGAAATGATAATGCATTACAAAAGATCAGCAGTTATTTTCATGATGGTATGGATGCTCTGCGGCTGTACGACAAGCAGTGAAGAAGGAGTGGCTTCCATATCTCCGGCAGACAGTGTTCAGGAGGATGAAATAGATCAGGATGTGGTGCAGGAGGAAGAACAGCCGGAGGATGGCGTTATGCGGGATACGCCGGAGGCGGCTGCTTATACGTATTATGAGCAGGCAGTGCTGGATATGGAAAATGGCGAGATTGTCTATCGCCCGGACGACTATTATCACTGGGTCAGGTCGGCTGCCGGAACAAAAGAGCAGCTCTTTGTGCTGGTAGACTCGATCAATGAGCAGGAGAATGATTATGCATTGATTGCGATTGACAGGAACGGTAATGTTTCGGGCGATGATGGAGAAGGACAGGATCCTGCAAAGCTCATGACGCAGGAGATAGAAACATTTTCCAGTCTAAACTCAAGCAGCCTTGGATATTATCTGGGAAAATACTATCTGATATATCGTGGTTGGGATGAGGGAAGAAAGAAATACGGTCAGTATGCATACTGTTATGAACAGCAGGAAGACGGAACTTTTGCAAAATCACAGGATACGTTGTGTGAGACGATCATGGAACTGTATGATCAGGGATATAGCTTTTGCAGCAGAGAACAGGATATCTTTACCTGTCTGAATCAACAGGGACTTCTACTGTTTTGGAAAGAAGAAGAGGAAACAGTAGTGGCGGCTTTTGAGGCAGATGGAACTCTTTGCTGGGAATATCCGATCGATTTATCGAAATGTTACATTTATGGAACAGACGGAAGATTTGTGATTGGCGTGGCTGTTAATGATGCATTAACTGAAGCTGCATCTGAACATCGTTATTTTAGTAGTGATGTTTATGATTATTTTATTTATGATTGCACCGGAACGGATGCATATAGTGAACCCATTGCAATGAAAAATTCCGGTGAAATTTCCATTATAGGAATTTACGATGGATATGTTTATTATTACTATACGGAGCGTCAGGGATTTAACATAGATGCTTACAAGGTCGTCCGATGCTGTCTGGATCCGATGGGAGAGGAGGAGCTGCTTTATGAGTCTGCGGACGGTCCGGGACTGGATGTTAATATAATGCATGGAATAGACGGCTTTGCCGTGCAGGGAGATCTCTGCTGCTTTGTAAACTTTGACGATGGGAGTCTGTGGTGGTATTCCTGCAATCTGGCCGACGAGACGCATCCGCTTACCAGACTTGGATTGCTGGATGACTTCAGGGGAATGTTTGATGTGGGTGAAGTTTCTTATGAGAACATTGATTTTTTCTGCCCGAAGTGCGGCACTGTGATTGATACGTATTATGCTGAGTCGATCTGTTTGTCAGAAGAAGTGGTGCCCCATGCGGACGTGATCAATCAGATCCTTTTGGGTAACCCGGACTATTGCGCGGAAGAAATGAGCCAAAATTACGCTGACTATTTTGCTGCTTTAGATGATGAATACGACGACGATCGCCATTATGGCAGCGGTGTATATTCGGTAAATTTTGATGGCGTAACGCAGTACTGTTTTCATAAAGCTGGGCAGGAAGAAGAGCTGATCTGTCTGGAAGTGGATTATTCAGTCTATGAATATGGTGGCGGTGCACATGGATATAGGACGATCAGCCATTATTTCTTTGACCTGGCAGATGGCTCGGAGATAACCGTGGGGGATATCGTGAGAGTCAGTGAAGAGGAATTCCGCACATTGGCGGCGGAATATACTTTAGCGGACTGCCAAAAAGATAATAGCAGATATACTTATGATGAAAATGGATATTGGAACGGACGTTCTTTATATGATAAGGTATATGAAGATACCGGATTTGACAGCCGGGTGTTTTTTAGCGAAGATGGGGTAGTCATGGAATATGCACCATACTATTTAGGTGGATATGCACAGGGATATATCCGTGTGACGATCCCCTATGATGAGTTGGGGCTGGAACTTCTGGATATCTACGGTGTGAAGGAGGAAAGATAGGCTGCATTCGATTGATGTGCAGCACCATGTTTGGAACTTGCTCCGGGGAACAGGGAGCAAAGGTTGGAGAAATAAATGATGGGATACAAAAAGACAGCATTGATACTGATCTTATCAGTATTATTATGTGGATGTACAAATAAAAATGATCTGCCGGAGGGAGATGCAGCCGGACAGACGGAGGGTGGACAGGCTTATGCCTATACAAACTCTGATATGACAGTGATCGACACGAGCAATGGCGGCGGTCTTGTTTACCGCGTCGAGAATGATGAAACGATTGTCGGAGCTGCCGGTTCTTCAGATATGCTTTTTGTCCTGACATATCGTGATGCCGTATCAACAGGAAATGATCAGGCGGAGCAAATGCCGTTTACATTGACTGCGGTGAATAGAAGGAGCGGCATACAGGGAACTGCCCGTGGAGAAAATGGTTTTATCACGGCCGGCGCCGAGCTGGATCTGGCAGGACAGACATTTGGCACAGAGCAGGCAATAGATGTGTTTCCGGCATCGATATCAGGAGAACTGCTTGGGTATTATCAGGGCAGACTGTATATGATTTATTATGTTTATGAGGAAGATACGGGTGCAAGGAACTGGTATGCGTACTGTTATGAACGGCAGCCGGACGGCAGCTTTACAAAGTCACAGGATACGCTTTGCGCAACGATCATGGATCTGTATGATCGGGAGTATCTGTTCTGCGGTGATGCTAAGGATTTGTTTACCGGGTTGAATGTATATGACAGACTGCTGGTGTGGAAGCAGGAGACCGCGATGGTCTGCGCCGTTGCCGTGGATGGCAGTATCCTCTGGGAGCGGCAGATCGATCCAAGCATCATCCGTATCAAAGGAACGGATGGCAGCCTTTTGTTTGCCGTGGGTCGTTCGGAAGATGCGGACGGATGGTATTATTTTATCTATGACCTTGAGGGTACTTTTGCCGACGGTTCGGATGTAAAGGAAGGGACGTATGCGTGGCCGGATGGCACGTATCTTGATGTAAGAGACGGGTATTTATATTTTTATCGATACAATAAAATAGCGTTAAATAAGAACCAGTATTTCTTTTATCGCTGTGATCTGTATGATGCGGATGCGAAGGAGGAGCTTCTGTTTGAAACATCGGACATTGCCGGGCAGCCGTATCAAAGGGAGGGAAGTAACGGCATTGCGGGATTTACCGTAGAGGGAGATGCCTGTTATTATATGGATTTTGATGGAAAAAGTCTGTGGTGGTTTTCCTGTAATCTGTCTGGCGAAGCGCATATGCTGACAAGACTTGACGTAGTAGATGAATATCATGGAATCTTTGATGTGGGCGAGATTTCGTATGCCACTGATAATTATCAATGCGATAACTGCGGGGAGCTGATCTATGAATATTATATCGAGGGAATACAGCTATACGGGAATGAAGATCCTGTTACAGAAAAGATCAATGAAGCTCTGGCGGAAGAGATGGATGGAGCTTTGACGTCCATGAAGGAACGGCTGGAAGTTTATCAGACGACGGGGGCAGTGGGGGACCATCTTTGCGGCAGTTATAGCGCCCGGATAACGCTTGAGAAGGAAGTGGATGGTATAACGCGCTATCGATTTAATAAAGATGGGCAGGATGAAGAAATGACCTGTCTGGAGGCGGATTATAGCGGCTATGAATACAGCGGCGGCGCACATGGTTATCCGTGGCGGTTACACTTATTATTCGATCTTTCGGATGGCGCTGAGATCAGTATGGCGGATATAATAGGCGTCAGTGAAGAGGAGTTCCGCGCCCTGGCAGCGGAATATACCGTGGCGGATTATCAGGGAGAAAACAGAAGTCTTTACTTTGAGATAGAAGAAGACGCGCTGTATGATACGGTTTACCAGTATGCCGGCTTTGACTGCGAGATGTATCTTGGGGCAGACGGGGTGGTTGTGGAATATTTCCCGTATCATCTGGGTCCGTATGGGTCGGGAACGATAGAGGTGACGATCCCTTATGAAGAATTAGGATTGGAATTGATAGGGATCTACGGGGTAAATGAATAAAATACAGCATACTTGAATGCATATAATAGCGGAGACGGAGGGATTCGAACCCTCGTACCGGTGTTTAAACCGATAAACTGATTTCGAGTCAGTCCCGTTACGGCCTCTTCGGTACGTCTCCAAATCGGGATGATCACAGGATAAAGTACTGTGTAATCTTCCATACTTAACCGATTATAAGGGAAATGCTATGTATTTTCAAGCATAATTTTAAATTTATGAGAAATAACATTCAATCTGTTACTAATCGGGAAAATATGTTATACTATCTTTGTATGCAGTGTCATAAATTTGACGCGGTATCCGAAGATAGTATTTTTGTTTAGGATCAAAATAAAAAATCATTATACAGGAGGTATGAACTATGAAGAGAATCGGTATGCTTACCAGCGGCGGTGACTGTCAGGCGCTTAACGCAGCCATGAGAGGCGTTGTGAAGACATTGAACAACAGCAAGGAAGATGTGGAGATCTTCGGATTTTTATCCGGTTATAAGGGATTGATTTACAGTAATTTCAGGATGTTGACCAATCGGGATTTTTCCGGCATCCTGACAAAGGGCGGCACCATTCTCGGAAGCTCCAGAACTCCGTTTAAGACGATTACAGAGCCGGATGAGAATGGCGTAGATAAGATCGAGGCGATGAAGCATACGTATCATAAATTAAACTTAGACTGCCTTGTAATCTTAGGCGGTAACGGTACGCATAAGACGGCGAATCTGCTCCGGAAGGAAGGATTAAATGTGATTACGCTTCCTAAGACGATCGACAATGATCTGTGGGGTACGGATATGACATTCGGCTTCCAGAGCGCAGTGGACATTGCGACAAATGTGATCGACTGCATCCATACAACGGCGGACTCCCATGGACGTGTATTCATTGTAGAAGTCATGGGACATAAGGCAGGATGGCTTACGTTAAATGCCGGTATGGCCAGCGGCGCGGATATCATACTGATCCCTGAGATTCCTTATAAGATCGATAAGGTAATCTCTGCGATCAAGAAACGTGAGGAATCCGGCAGCAGATTTACGATTCTGGCAGTTGCGGAGGGCGCAATCTCTGCGGAGGACGCAAAGCTGAGCAAGAAAGATTATAAGAAGAAATTGGAGAAGCGGATACATCCGAGTGTTTCCTATGAGGTGGCAGCGCAGATCGAAGAGAAGACCGGTCTTGAGGTCCGGGTGACAGTTCCCGGACATATGCAGCGCGGCGGTTCCCCATGTCCCTATGACAGAGTATTTGCTTCCAGACTCGGCTCAGAGGCAGGCAAGCTGATCCTGAAGGATGAATATGGTTTTATGGTGGGTTACAAGAACAGAGAGATCGTTAAGGTGCCGCTGGAGGATGTGGCAGGCAAGCTGAAGATGGTTTCTCCGGATGCAACTATCGTAAAAGAAGCAAAGCTGCTGGGCATCTGTTTTGGAGACTAAACGGTGTGAAAATATATCTAAGGCAGTAAATAGGTCGCAGCAGAGCTGCGACATGGAAGATTGGTATAATTATGTCATATACAGCTTTATACAGAAAATTCCGCCCGACAGTGTTTGAAGATGTCAGGGGGCAGGATCATATTGTAACGACGCTGAAAAATCAGGTTATCACCGGCAGGGTAGGTCACGCGTATCTGTTTATCGGTACAAGAGGAACAGGAAAAACCACGGTTGCTAAGATCATGGCAAAGACGGTGAACTGTCAGAACCCCAAGGAAGGCAACCCCTGCGGGGAATGTCCGTCATGTCAGGCGATCGCGGCAGGCAGCAGCATGAATGTGATAGAGATCGATGCCGCCTCTAACAATGGGGTTGACAGTATACGTGAGATTATAGAAGAGGTGACATATCCGCCGGTAGATGCCAAATATAAGGTTTATATCATTGATGAGGTTCATATGCTCTCAGGAGGGGCGTTTAACGCGCTGCTTAAGACACTGGAGGAGCCGCCGGCATATGTGATTTTTATTTTGGCAACCACAGAAATGCATAAGATTCCGGTCACGATCTTATCGAGATGTCAGAGATATGATTTTAAAAGGATCTCCATAGATACAATCGCGGAACGGATGCGCGAATTGGTCAAAATAGAAGAAATATCAGTAGAAGATCGTGCGCTGAAATATATTGCCAAGGCGGCAGACGGATCCATGCGTGATGCGCTCAGTCTGCTGGATCAGTGCGTTGCTTTTCATTATGGTAAAGAGCTTACTTATGATATGGCGCTGGATGTGCTGGGTGCGACGGATACGGAAGTGTTCAGCATGCTGCTCGGAAAAATTGTAAAGGATGATATTCTTGGCTGTATTGAGCAGCTGGAGCAGATCACGATGCAGGGTCGCGAGCTGGGGCAGTTTGTCACGGATTTTACATGGTATCTCCGTAATCTTATGCTGATCAAATCTTCCGGAGGGGAAGGTTCGGAGGATATACTGGATGTTTCCACCGAGCATTTGAAACGCCTGATGGAAGAAGCAGAACTGCTTGAGCTTACGCAGATATTCCGTTATATTGAAGTTTTTTCCGAGCTGTCCAATCGTCTCAGGTATGCAGGGCAGAAGCGTATCCTGATAGAGATGACTTTGATCCGGCTCTGCCGTCCGCAGATGGATAAGGATGATGATTCGGTGATGGAGAGGATCCGTGTGCTTGAGAAGAAGGTGGAGGAGGGTGTTACCGTCCGTGTAGCGGCAGGCGAAGATATAAAACGCGCAAACGAGAATTGTTTGGAAAAGCCGAAAGAACCGCCGGCTCTTCCCAAGGCAGTCCCTGAGGATGTCCAAAGGATCGTCAAAGAATGGCCGACGATCATAGGTATGACGGAGCATCTTACCAGAAGTCTGCTGAACAAAGCCAAATTGTCTTTGGGAGCCGAAGGTCAGCTGCTGCTTTGCTTTAATGAAACAATGATTGTCGATCAGCTGAAACAGGAAGACAGAATAAAGGAAATAGAACAGCTTTTGGCTGAATATGCGGGCAAAGAGGTAAAGGTAGAGATCCGGGAATATAATAAGTCGCAGGAATTTGGCGATGTGTATGCTGACCTGAGTAAACTTATCAATATGAAGATTGAGACGGAATAAAAATCTAATCAAATAAAGGAGAAGGAGTATTATGGCAAAAAGAGGCGGATTCCCCGGCGGAGGCATGCCGGGCAACATGAACAATCTGATGAAGCAGGCACAGAGGATGCAGCGTCAGATGGAGGAGAATCAGAAGGAGCTGGAGACGAAGGAATTTACGGCGAAGGTCGGCGGCGGCGCGGTAGAAGTGACGGTGACGGGCGCAAAGGAAGTGACGAAGGTCGTGCTTTCTGAGGAAGCCGTAGATCCGGAGGATATCGAGACGCTGCAGGATATGATCATGGCGGCGGTCAATGAAGCGTTAAAGCAGGCTGACGATGCAAACAATGAGATGATGAGCAAGATGACCGGGGGTATGAATCTGGGAGGTCTTCCTTTCTGATGGACTTTTACAGCGGCGATATTAACAAACTGATAGAAGAACTGGCGGCGCTTCCGGGGATCGGCGGTAAATCCGCGCAGCGGATGGCGTTTCACATCATCAATCTTCCCCATGACCGTGTGAAAAGATTGTCGGATGCGATCATTACGGCGAAGGAGACTGCAAAATACTGTAAGGAATGTTATACGCTGACAGATCAGGAGCTTTGCCCTGTGTGCGCCAATCAGAAGCGCAACCACAGACTGATCATGGTGGTGGAGAATCCAAGGGATCTGATCGCGTATGAAAAAACCCAGAAATATGAAGGCGTTTATCATGTCCTGCACGGGGCGATCTCCCCGATGAACGGCATCGGACCTTCCGATATCAAGCTTAAGGAGCTGATTGAGCGCCTTAAGGGAGACGTTGATGAAGTCATCGTAGCGACCAATGCCAGTCTGGAAGGGGAAACGACAGCTATGTACATCAGCAAGCTGATCAAACCTGCCGGCATCAAAGTAACCCGTATCGCAACCGGCGTTCCGGTGGGCGGAGATCTGGAATATATTGATGAAGTGACACTGCTGCGCGCATTAGAAGGCAGGACGGAGCTTTGATTAAAATAACAATAAAGATTAGGAGGAAAAATTATGTCAGTAAAAAAGGAACTGTTTGGTAAGACAAGAGACGGAAAAGAAGTAAGCTGCTATACCATAGAGAATAAAAACGGTATGATTGCCAAAGTGATCACTTATGGCGCGATCTTGAAAAATCTCTATGTCCCGAATGCAAAGGGAAAGGTCGAGGACGTTGTGTTGGGCTATGATAAGCTATGGATGTATTTCTCTAACGGAAGCTGTTTCGGAGCTACGATCGGACCGGTTGCCAATCGTACAAAAGAGGGGAAATTCACCATTCATGGCAAAAAATATCAGCTTCCCATTAATGACCATAAAGTCAATAATTTACATTCGGATCTTAAGAATGGTTTTCATAAGAGAGTATGGGATGCTGAACCGGGAAAGAACAGCGTGACATTATCCTTAAAGAAAAAGCATGGAGAAATGGGTCATCCCGGTAATATGAAGGTCAGTGTGACATATACCCTTACCGATAAAAATGAACTTAAGATTACATATCATGCCGAAAGCGATAAGGATACGATCATCAATCTGACCAATCATTCTTATTTTAATCTGTCCGGACAAAAGAGCAAAAGTATGGAAGATACCAAGCTGACGATACATGCCTCCTGCTTTACTCCGGTGGATTCGCTTTCGATCCCTACGGGGGAGATCCTTCCGGTAAAGGGAACGCCGCTTGATTTTACAAAGGAGAAAGCGATTGGAAAGGATATAGGAAAGAAGGTATATAAGCAGATCAAGATCGGCGGCGGATATGATCATAATTGGGTTGTGGACGACTGGAACGGCAAGGTGAGAATGATTGCCAGTGCGCGCGATACCAGATCGGGGCGCAGCATGGAGGTCTATACGGATCTTCCGGGCGTACAGTTTTATTCCGGCAATTTCATTGGATCCAATACCGGAAAAGAAGGCTTTCGTAATGATAAGCGCAAAGGTTTCTGCTTAGAGACGCAGTATTTTCCGAACAGCGCGGCGGAAAAGAACTTTGTACAGCCGCTCTTTGGACCAGATAAAAACTATGATTCTACTACAATCTATAAATTTTTGTGGTGATGCGAGAAATAACATTGATTCATTGATATAATTTGACAAATTGTGTTCCCCGCCTGTGCTATAT
The DNA here is from genome assembly GCA_964421915.1 of uncultured Lachnospiraceae bacterium. Classification (GTDB taxonomy): domain Bacteria; phylum Bacillota; class Clostridia; order Lachnospirales; family Lachnospiraceae; genus NK4A136. The sequence goes on along the minus strand of CAYQZB010000006.1, from coordinate 9,162 downwards.
TGAAGCAAAAGTTCGTGATGAGCGCTGCTGGATCAATCGGACGAGCGGAAAGGCGGGGGATATTGTGGAACAGACATTGCAGGAGGATATTGTACAGATAAAGCTGCCCAAAAATGTCAGGCAGATCGGTACCATTGATAAGAAATCAGTAATCTATATAGAAGATTATGTCGTCACCTATCTGGAGCAGATGGCGCGGAAGGAAAAGCTTCAGTTTGGTGCGGCGGCATTATATGGGAAGACCGTATTTCAAAAGGATGAAAAGTATGTCTTTATTTCTGCGGCTGTATTTGAAGAAGACAAGCCCGCCCTGCAGACGGGACCTGGAGATGTGATCGAGCATGGTCCGACGGAAAATATGCTTGCCACATTTTTGGAAAATGAAGAGAAGTACTTTTCCGAGCTGAAGCCGGTAGGGGTTGCAGTCATACATAAGGACAGCGTCAGAATACCGGATGCGTGGATCAGAAAAAATAAAATGGACAGCCTTCTGGGGTGCGGCGCCGTGCTGATCGATCTCAACACGGAAGGAGACGGCGCGGAGTATTTCTTTTATAATGAAGAAAGCATTGTACTGCAGCCCGGTCATTATATTTATTATGAGCGGAATGAACTTATGCAGTCCTTTCTGGTGGAGTGGCATGAGAATGCCCAGACAGGTCTTTCTGAAGAACCGCTTGATTATGTGGCGGGGACATGCCGTATGGTCATGGAGGATAAGAAGGAAGACAAGATTCAGGAAAAATCGATCAATTGGGTATCCGCCAGCGGGCTTTTAGGACTGATTGCAGTCAGCGCGATAGGTATTATTGTGATGAATCATTATAATGTGTCCGGCAGGGATGAGAGAATGACCGGGCAGATGCAGAATCAGACTTCTTCAGCAAGTCAGGCTCAATTGCCTGTACAGGATTCTCCGGACGATCCTGCATATCCCACCAGTGATCTGTCAGTCCGTGTAGAGGATAGTCCGGAGGACGGAACGGAAGCGGACGGACAACATGCGGGTGCGGCAGGCACGCCGTCAGGCGGGGAATATGCTCAGACGGGTCAGGAGCAGCAGACGGAGACTGTGCCGGATACAGATGGAACAGAAGTTTCAGGAGTTTTGCCGGGGGAACAGACGGCAGGAGAAATAACGGAAGCAGATGGGCAGGAAGAACCGGATGCAGGGATGGAAACCTCGGGAGAGGCGGTTACACAGCGTACACCGGTAGAGTATGTGATTGAAAAGGGCGATACATTGTGCGAGATCAGCAGACGTTATTATGGGACGATCGGAAAAGTCTCGATGATATGCGAGTACAATCAGATAGAAGATCAAGACAGTATATTTTACGGACAGACGATTGTGCTGCCGTAGGGAGAAGCTTATATGGCAAGCGGCATCAGAAAAAAAGAGGATACCAGACAAAATGACAGACCTTCCGTAACGAAGAGGATCATGATACTCCGCATGAGGAAATTTATTGCGGTGATTGCTTCTGTTGTAGTCATTGCTGTAATCATTATGGTTTGTTATACCAGCTATATCAATTATGCTTATACCGGCTATGAAGTGATATCTTCGGTAGAGAAGGTACAGACAGACAATTCACATATTTTAAGCTTTGGGACATATTTTTTGTCTTACAGCGTGGATGGCATCCGATGTACAGACGAAAAAGGCAACGATATATGGAGCTGTCCGTTTGAAATGCAGAATCCGATGGTTGAGATCAATGGCGGTTATGTTGCCGTCGCGGATTATGTGGGAAGGATGATCTATATATTTAACGGGGTGGGTGAGCTTGGCACAATCCAGACGAATCTTCCCATCAGAGATATTGAGGTGGCTGGAAATGGTGTAGTTGCTGCCGTGTTGGACAATGGCGATGTTACCTCTATCAGTTTATATTATTATGACGGGAGTGAGATCGGATTTTTCCGCACAACGATGTCAAAAAGCGGATATCCGCTGGATATAGGGATGTCCGAGGACGGTACGTTAGTGGCGGTGTCTTATCTGTATCTTGACAATGGCGTTCTGACCTCCAAAGTCGCATTTTATAATTTCGGCGAGGTTGGGCAGAATAAGACGGATAATCTTGTCGGAGGATATGACTATCAGAATGAGATGGTTCCGCTGGTGGGCTTTATGAATGATTCCACGGCATTTGCTGTGGCAAATGACAAGCTGATGTTTTATAAGGGTTCACAAAGACCAACCAACCAGAGAGATATCTTTTTAAAAGAAGAGATACGTTCCGTATATTATGGGGATAAATATATCGGTCTTACATATATCAATCCGACTGCCGAATCAAGGTATCTGCTCGATATCTATAATACTTCCGGCGATCTGAAAAATACCCTTCCTATTGATATGGAATATCAGGAGATCTTTTTTAATGATGATTATGTTGTGATCTATAATGCGGCTTCCTGCATTATTTATAATGTAAATGGGAATATAAAGTATCAGGGCGACTTTGAGGAATCGGTGCTTCTGATGATTCCCACCAATTCTGTATTAAAGTATGTGCTGGTGCTTCCGGATCGGATCCAGACGATCGTGCTGCGGTAATAAAATTACTTAAAGACTTTATTACCCCTTAGCTTGCTATAGGGCAATTTTGTAAAATATAAGTGAAAATTTTAGTCAAATTATACTAAAATACATTCTGAATTGTTAGTCTGATTAGTCTGTTTTCTGAATTTAGCAATATATGTTGAAATGAGAGCAAGAAATGTAATGAATAAAATGTGATTTGAAGTATACTTAAATTATGCTACCTCGCAAAAGCTGTTTTTTTGTGGATAGCAGTTCAAATTTACTACTAATTAAATAAAAAGGAGGAAAAAAATGAAAAAGTTAGTAGCTAGTTTATTATGCGCCTGCATGCTTGGTTCTATGCTTGTAGGTTGCAGTGGTGGTGACACACCAGCGCCTGGCACAGATGCTGGCACAAACGCAGGCACAGATGCAGGTACAGATGCAGGTACAGATGATGGTCAGACACAGACTAATATTGCTGTGGACGGTGCAGTTGGTACGATTTATGTTTGTTCATTCACAGACGAGGTTCCGGGGATGATTCAGGCATATGTTGACAATCATCCGGATTTCAAGTACAACGTGGATATTACGGTAAAGGCTACAGACGGTGGCGCATATGATACATATATGGCTAACGCTCTTTCAGCCGGCGGTGAGACAGCTCCTGATATCTATGCTGCAGAGGCTGCTTTCATTCTTAAGTATTCACAGGGTGACATGGCTGATTTTGCGGCTCCGTATTCATCATTCGGCATCGATGTTGATAAGGAATTAGCAGCAGCTGAAATCGCTCCATATACGGTTGACCTTGGATCCAATCCGGCAGGCGAGCTGGTTGCCCTTGGCTATCAGTCAACAGGTGGATGCATGATCTACAGACGTTCAATCGCTAATGCTGTATTTGGAACAGATGATCCGGATACAATCGCTACGAAGGTTGGCTCTGGTTCAGGCAACTGGGATGCATTCTGGTCTGCAGCTGATGAAGTTAAGGCACAGGGATATGTAATGGTTTCCGGACAGGGTGACCTTTGGAATGTTGTTGAAAAGTCAGCAGCTACACCTTGGATCGTTGATGGCAAGCTTAACATCGACCCTGCTAGAGAAGAGTTCATGGATATCAGCAAGCAGCTTTATGAAGGCGGATACGAAAATGATACAACTGCATGGCAGGATGCATGGTTTGCTGATATGGCAGGCACAGGCGACAAGGAAGTATTCTGCTTCTTTGGTCCGGCTTGGTTGATCAACTACACACTTGGTCCTAACTGTGGTGGTTCAGCAGTTGGTGAAGGTACTTATGGTGATTGGGCAGTTTGTCCTTCTCCTGTAGGCTTCTTCTGGGGTGGTACTTGGGTACTTGGTTCTAAGAAGGCTGCTGAGGATCCGGAAAAGGCTGCAGCAGTTGGTGAAATCATTAGATATATCACACTTGATACAACTGAAGAAGGTCTTCAGTATCAGTGGGCTAATGGTATGCTCAACGACAATGGTACAAAGGATTCCGTTGCTTCTAACGTAGTTATGTCCAACTCTAACGGTGAGATGGATTTCTTAGGAGGACAGAATGCATTCGATGTATTTGTTCCGGCTAATACCTATGCTCGTGGTGATAACCAGTCACAGTATGATGAGAAGATCAATGGTCTTTGGACAGATCAGTGCTCACTTTATGCACATGGCGAGAAGTCTAGAGAGGATGCAATCGCTGACTTCAAGACAAATGTAAGCGAGCAGTTAGGCGTTGACGTAGAGTAATCATTCATTGATTATAATACATGATGCTTAAATATTATGCAGGGGTAGGCACTCTGTCTATCCCTGTATTTTATGAAAACTATTAAATGTCTTTTGGAGGTTTCCTATGAATAATTCTAAGAAGGCTTATAACTATGCTAGATTTGGATATTTCTTTAGTATTCCATTCGTTATCGGATACATTATTTTCTCATTATATCCAATTCTTTACACTTTTTCCGTAGCTTTTTCAGATTTAAAGGGTCTTACAACCCGTGAATATAACATTCTTTGGGATGATTTGTTTAAAAATTTCAAGACTATCCTGGGTCTTGCAACTTTTAAAACAGCTATCCTCAATACTTTAAAAATATGGATTTTGAACTTCATACCACAGATGTTATTAGCTTTGCTTATTGCATCATGGTTTACTGATAGAAGAAGTAAGATAAAAGGGCAGGGATTTTTCAAGGTTGTGTTCTATATGCCTAATATTATCACTGCTGCTACTGTTGCAATTTTATTTAATTCATTATTTGGTTATCCAAAGGGACCGGTTAATGATTTCCTGCTTATGATCGGCGCCGTTGATAAAGATCACTTAATCAACTTTGCACTCAAGAAGACTGCTGCACAGAACATTGTTATCTTCATACAGACGTGGATGTGGTATGGACAGACAGCCATCGTACTTATGTCAGGCATACTTGGTATCAGCCCGGAATTATTCGAGGCAGCCGAAGTTGATGGAGCCAACCAGTGGCAGACATTTTGGTATATCACGATTCCCAATATTAAGACCATCATGCTGTTTACATTGATAACATCTTTGATCGGTGGTTTGAATATGTTTGATATTCCTTATTCATATCTGGCAGGCGGTCCGGATAATGCAACATTGACAGCGGCCGTATTCATCTATAATCAGGCGTTTGCCGGGGCATATATGTATGCCAGGGCTGCTGCTGCATCGATTATTATGTTTGTTATTATTTGTATCCTTTCCGCTATTACGTTCTATCTTATGAGAGATAAGGAAGCCGCGAAGCTTCGGAAAATAGAGAAAGAAGCGCGTAAGAAATTTAAGGCTCAACAGCTTACAACTGGGAAGGGGGTTTAATCCATGGCAACGAATAATAAAATGGCAGTTGATATAGTTGAAAAGAAATCGAACTATGTTCTCATCAAGCATATAATCATATATATAGTATGTATTTTCCTGGCTATTCTTAGCATTCTTCCTTTTTGGTTGATGATTGTTAATGCCACGAGAAATACGATCCAGATTCAGGCCAACTCGCTTTCATTGATTCCGTCCCATTATCTTTCATTTAACTGGAAGGTGTTTAATGGTAAGGACTTCAATCCCGGTGTAGGTTTTATTAATTCATTAACCATAGCTGCCGGCTCCACAGTGCTTGCACTTTACTTCTCATCACTTACGGCCTATGCTCAGATTGCTTATGAGTGGAAATTAAAGAATGCATTTTTCAGCTTCATCATGGCTGTCATGATGGTTCCCGGACAGGTTACCATGATTGGTTTCTATCAGATGTGTTTCCGTTTTGGGCTGACTAATAATAGGCTGCTTCTCATCCTTCCGGCCATTGCAGCGCCATCCATGGTATTCTTTATGAGGCAGTATCTGCAACCGGCATTATCCATGGAAATTGTCCATTCGGCACGGATAGATGGCGCGAAGGAATTCTTTATATTTAACAGGATAGTTCTTCCTATTATGAAGCCGGCTCTTGCTACACAGGCAATTTTCTCATTCGTGGGTAACTGGAACAACCTGTTTACACCGCTTGTCCTGTTGACGCAGCCTAAGAAATATACAATGCCTATCATGGTTACACTTCTTAGGGGTGATATCTATAAGACGGAGCTTGGTTCAATATATCTTGGGTTGACACTTACAGTCTTACCGCTTATTGTTGTATATTTAATTCTTTCCAGATATATTATCGCAGGTGTAGCACTTGGTTCTGTTAAGGGTTGATTAAATAAAAAAATGCCTCGAGTAAGTTCGAGGCATTTTTTTTATGCACACGTGTGCTTTACTGGGATTGTGCAAAATAGATTTATAAACGCGATAAACCTTATAGCAAACCGTTGTGATATTTTGCTGGAAATCTGTGGCGAATTGTGATAAACTGTCAGTGTGAGAATAAAAAGGGGAGCATTAGCGCTCCTTAGAAATAATAGGAAATAGCAATGAAAAAGTTTAAAGAGAAGCCCATTGTAAAAAAAATCATATACTTCTGGGATTATTATAAATGGCTTGTGATAATCCCGGGCATCTGTATTGTAATTGCCCTGGCATTCCTGAATGATTATATAAGTGAAAACAAACCCAGGCTTCTTGATGTGGTTCTTGTTAATACTTCTGATATATCCGTTCCCTTTGTGGAGATAGGTCAGAATTATCCGGTATACAGAGGGTATGAAGAAGGCGAGCTTCCTGTAAAGATAACAGCGAATATTACTTACCCCAGGGTAATGAATGAAGAGATGGCCAGAGATACAGCGCTTGTCAGCAATATTCAGAAGCTTCAGGCCATGTTCCTGTCCGGCAAAATAAATGTTATGATTGCGACAGATTATGCCATTCGTGACTTTGCTCTCGGTGACGATTTTATTATCCTTACAGATTATTTAGAGCCGGAATTTATAGAAAGGCATAAAGAAAGGCTTTTCTTTGCCCAAGGAAAAGATGGCCTGGAAAAACCGGTTGGATTTTACCTTGAAGATAATGAAAAGCTTGGTACATTTGATGAAGATGAAGTACCAGTGATTGCCATATGTAACTTTTCAGATGAAGTGAAAATAGCAGAATCCATTGAGCTGCTTAAGTGGTTGATGCTTCAGTATTAGACGGCATCTTCCTCATCCATTATCTTATTAAATATTCTTCTGAGTAAAGCGGCGTTGTAATATGTGATGGCAGCGATGCCTATAAATAATAAAATACTAAATACCATAATAGTATTCTTGGGTGAATAATCTCCATATATATAGAGAATAACAGGTATGGCAATCATAAATATCGTGGTGGGAAAGTTAGAGATAGCAAGCAACACTGCGTTTTTTATTGTTACAATATTCTTCTGATCAAAAAGTGCAATCTGCGGAAAAGTGTAATTGGATATACATATTATAATGAAAAGAGCAATTGTTAATGGATATTGTAAGGGCTGATATACAGGATCCAAATATACGAGGGTAACATATGTTCCCGAGATTAATAGTAATACATATATGATTAGTGGTATCCACATTAATGTTGATTGTTTGAAGTTGTTTTTAAAGGCCTTTACAAAGGATTTACCTATAAAAGGATCGTCGCCATGAAGCATCTTGAACATCACACTATACATGGCGGTGAGAGAAGCGCCCATTGTAAATAACGGTATGGAGAATAATAAAAATAACAAATTCAAATACATGAGGTCACATAACAAAGTAAGAAATCTCATTGCAAAGGAATCCGGAGAGAAAAATTTTCTTAACATACCAGGCCTCCTTAATAATCAAAAATTATCATAATGACATAATTATACCATTGTATCATATAAACAGTCAAACTTATATTTCAGTGGATTGTTTTGCGGCAGAATTTATTGCGATATTCTGTAGGAGAACAGTCTGTATATTTTTTAAAGCATCTGCAGAAAGTTGTCAGATTGTTAAAACCGGTCTGAAATGCAATGTCAGTAATGGGCGTGTCCAGAGCAAGCATAGATTGAGCGGTCTGTATCCTTTTGCGGCACAGATAGTTATAAAAGGTGGTGCGGGTGTGCTGCTTAAATAAACGCGAAAAATGATATTTGGAAAAACCGATATAATTTGCCGCCTGTTCCAGAGTAAGATCCTCCGCATAGTTGGCGTCAATATACTTAAGGAGATTGGAGAATTTTTCGTAGTGTTCCCTTTGCATGTCTGCAGATATTCTTTCCGCGCGTTCCGCATTTTTATAAAAGTGGTCGCGCGCTAACATAATCATGGTCTGTAATAACAGCGCATAAATAGAAGCTTCCCAGAAAATGTTATTGGAAAAGTAGATATCTGTCATCTGCATAAAATAAGAATATACCTGTTGGTGAATTTCAGAGTGCAGGGTTGCGTTGCACAGATAAGGCTCCGAAAAATCAATATCCGGAGCCTTGAACTCCTGAAAGTAATTGAATAACTCAATATCGATAAGAAAAATAAAACGAACACCGGGGGAATCGCATATGATCTCATGAAGCATATGCGGAGGGAGGATCAGAATATCCCCTGCGTTTAGTTCATAGGTCTTATTATTGGCAACAACGGTATACTTATTTTCCACGCAGATAATGATTTCCATGGCATCGTGATGATGAGTCGCATACCCTTCGGTCTTGTTATTATAATAAATCCTGATATGTGATTCCGGAATAAACTCCACATATTCCAGTGTCCCGTCAAGCCTTCTTTCCCCTGAGCACTGCACGGGCTGTTCATAATGAGCAGGGATTTTTTGGTTTTGTGGTTGCATATGGAAACTTCCTTTTTTACAGTGGTTGAAACGACTTATCTGCCGAATCATAGACAAATTAAGTTATTGTTATCATTATATTTATATTGTTTTTATTATAAAAGAAAAATAATAGGGTGACAAGAGGGAAATATTTACAAAATATACAGCAATATACGTAAAATAATTCGCAATATCTGAAAATTAAAAAAAATTTAAAAAAAATGAAAAATTAATGTTGACATTGGTATTTAATAGTGATAACATATGTAAGTCGCACATTGAAAGATAGCGACAAAAAAGCTTTATTCCATAGAAATAAAGCGTGTATGCACCTTGACAAATAAACAGTAATGCGACCCTGAAAATTTCAAAGAGAAAT